>DUBH01000042.1:13350-22747 GCA_012960415.1 Henriciella sp.
ATGCGGCGCAGCGCACCTGGAAGACCGCCGATGCGATCTGGACGGCGGCGGGCGATACGGCCACGGACTATAACCGGGAAACCAAGCGCGGCCTTCTGTCCGCCGTACTGCCGCCTATCGTGCTCTATTGGCAGAATGAGCCGGAAGAGGCCGACCTTGATGCCTTTATCAAAAAGCGCCTTGAGAATGCGATGACCTTTGGCAAGTGGGGCTCAAAGATCGCGAAGCCGGGGCTTGAGCTGTTGGACAGGTTGCGCGGGCGGGGCGACGCTGGGTAAGAGGGCTTCAAGACCCAATCAGACCGGATCAAAGGCATGTTCGACCTTTTCCTCGCGCCCGCAATCGCTGGTGGCGGAGCCCCTGCCATTATCAGCCCAGACGTCGAAGAGCTGCCCCGCGCCGTTCACCGGATGATATCGGCTGCGATGAATACGCATGATCCGGCCCAGTTGGATGCGGTAATTGCGGCGGCGAAAATGGCTTATCCGCAGCATGCTGCGAAGATCGACGCCGTGGTCGAAGACCTCAGCCTGCCAGTAGAGCCACTGCGTATCCAGCCCCTGGTGGTGCCAGCCCCGAAGCCTGCCCGGTTCGGCGGCGCGAACTATTGGGAAGACCGCAACGGTGAGATTTCGCTGAGCGCTGCAGAGACAAAGGGTAACACCGACACGCTGTTTCTGGGCCTGCATGGCAAGCTAAACCTGAAGCGGCGTTCGCAGATCCACCGGCTGGAAACCTATGCAAACATGGCCGAGGCCAATGGGGTGGACAGCCAGAACAATTGGGGCGCGTCCTACCAGCTCGATACGCTCTGGACCGATGCCTATTTCGGCTATGTGCGCGGGTCGTTCGCGCGCGATGACTTTGCCGGGTTCGAGACGGATGCTTTCGCAGGCGTCGGCGCGGGAGCGTATCTCATTCAAAGTGAGGCGATGACGCTGCGAAGTGAGTTTGGTCCAGGCTATCGCTTCCTGGATATCGCGAAGAAGGAAGGCACGGTCGGCTCCATCGGTCTTTATGGCGCGGCCGACTTCGACTGGCTCATTGATGAGGACTGGACGCTGGAGCTGGACACGAAAGTCAACGTCTCAGGGCCGACCTCTACCGTGCATCCGACATTGCGCATGAATACCGACGTCTCCGATCATGTGCAGGCGGGGCTCTCCTACGATGTGCGTTATGAGTCCAATCCGCCGCTGAAGAGCGAAAGCCTCGACAGGATCCTGCGGTTCAATGTGAAATACAAATACTAGACCTGACCGGGCAGATCTTACACGCTTGGCGTGGGTCTGGCAGGCCGGTGGCGCGTGTGTGACGTGCCAGTGGCGTGGCCTGACGGTGCATGTTTGGGCTTTCTTGCGGCTCAGCTTAAACACAGCCAACCGAAAGGGAGAGGGCCATGCAATTCAGGGCCGATGCAGAGAAAATAAAGCGCTGGCGCGAAGAACGTCACTGGTCGCAGGAGCACCTTGCTGACCTTGCCGGGATCGGTCTTCGCACCGTTCAGCGTATCGAGAAGGGTGAGCAGGCTTCCGGTGAATCGCTGAAGGCGCTGGCGGCAGCGTTCAATGTCGATGTGATGGCGCTGACGGTGGACGCGCAGTCGCAAGCGGCCAGGGCGGCCACGCAGCACCGGGCCGAAGGCGTCGCCGCGCTGAGGCTGTCCTTCTGGATTCACCTTGGCAGCTGGGGACTCGGCATGCTGATCTTCGCGGCAATCGGGCTGAGTGAGCAGAACATCCTGTTCATGACCGTTCCGGCCATGTGGTGGACAGTTGGTCTGGCGAGCCACGCCCTTACCGTCATGATTGTCACGCTCGTCTCGCGGTATCAGAACGAAATACAGCCGACGGACTAGCCGATCGAGCGGCGACGAGGGGAGCGGAGGCTTCAGATGGCGGCTCCGCCGCCTCCCGCGCTGCCATCTCCGAACTCCTTTGGTGGATGGATCACAAGACCAAGTCCAACAACAGTGACCACCAGTCCGAAAAGCGCGATGCCCCAAGTCCGCATCGCTTCCCCGAACCCGCCGGTCAGGCGCGGCTTGCATTTTTCACCAAACTTGCAGGTAGGTACGAGCAGTTCGACCGTCTCGCCCCGGCTATAGGCTGGCGGGCTGGCATAATCTGACGAGATATGGGTTTGAAGCTGGCCCGATGAGTCACGGTAGCGGATAACCGGGGCGTAGGTGTCGCTCTGTCCGTAGCGCGTCGAAATACCGGTATATCTTTGCTGGCGCATCACGACGCCAGAGACGCGGTCTGCGGACGCTTCAAAAGCATTCCAGTCCGAGCGCTGTTGCAAGCCGTGATTGGTAATAATCATCCCGATGCAAAGAGCGCCGACACCCACGAGCGTGAAAACAATCTGGGCAAAATTGACTTGCCCGTCCCGGCCAACAGGCTGGAATATATTCCAGCGGACGCCCTCACGCTGCTTTGACATGGTTTTTCTTGCGTCGAGCAGGACAGCGCCGCCGAGGGCGAGCAGTGGTAGACCCACAATCAGCGAGCCCCAGCTGATGCGAAAGACGGCGAGCGCACTCAGGCCGAGCAGACAGAGGGCAAGGCCCGGCAGGGCAACAAAGATGGCTTTTTTCATGTGCGACCTCCCCCCGTAACGCTGATCAGGTTTTAGGCCGGTCCTCTTGGCAGGACAACTTCCTCGACCTGAAGTCAGCTTTTGGTTTGACCGCACGGAATGAAATCGGCTCGTCCTTCCAACAAGCGGAAAAACCCATTCTGGGGGACGGGCAGATCAAGCATTTCAGCGTCACCCAAGCCTAGCCAGACACCGCGGATCAGCCGGCTCGTGAGGCCATGAGTGACGGCGAGCGCTGGCGTCTGTACGTCCTGCAGCCACGCTCGCACCCGTGCGAGTGCGGCCTCGAGCGACTCTCCATCGGGTGACCGGAAATACCAGTCGCCGCGATCTGATCCGTCGAGCGCGCCCGGATACTCAATGTCGATTTCATAGAGCGACATGCCGTCCCAGCAGCCGGTGGAGATTTCGCGAAGGCGAACGTCGTCGGTCCGGTCGAGGTGTAACGACTTTTCGATTATGTCTGCTGTCGCCTGGGCGCGTCCGAGCGGGCTGACATAAGCGCGGAGGGGGCCGTTCGAGGTAGAAACTTGCTTAGAGAGAGCGCGGCCGATCTCAGCGGCCTGATCGCGGCCGCGCCTGGTCAGGGGTGAATCCCTGAGGCCTTGATAGCGCCCCACACCATTCCATTCAGTTTCGCCATGGCGAACGAGGTAAAGCGGGTGGCTAAGATTGCGCACGCCCTGTCCGCCGGACAGTATGCCCCATCTTGCGGCCGGGCTTGGCGTCGCGTTTGCCATAAAGGGTGAGCATCGTGCCTTCCGGATAGGAGGCTGGCGGCGCGAGCGCCTCGTCGCCGAGCAGGTTTTCCATTTCGGCATCGAAGTGACGGGTGACGGAGGCGAGGGGCCAGCCTGCGACGGCGCGGATGTGCTGTTCAAACTGGCCGGTGGCGCAGGCTTCAGGTGTCCAGTGACCGGAATTGTGGACGCGCGGCGCCATCTCATTGGCGAGCAGCGTGCCGTCTTTCAGCACGAAAAGCTCCAAGGCGAGGACGCCGACATGGCCGGTCTCTGTTGCTAGCGTTTCGGCAAGCTGGCGACCATGGGCGATGACCTCATCAGAAAGCCCGCAGGGCACGGTCGAGCGTCTCAAGATGCCGCTCTCATGGTCGTTCTTGCTGGGGTCGAATGCCGTCATCGAGCCATCGACAGCACGCGCAATGACGACAGAGATCTCACGCTCAAAGGGGACGAGCGCTTCGAGAATGGCAGGCGCTTGCCCGATTTCCTTGTAGGCAGCGGCAAGGTCATCGCCGGATTTTACGCGAACCTGACCTTTGCCATCATAGCCGTCGCGGCGCGTCTTCAGGAGGCCCTCGCCGCCGAGTGCCTCCAGTGCGGCTTTCAGCTGGCCGACGCTATCGACGGGCTCAAACTTACCGGTCTCAATCCCGATGGCGTTGAGGAATTGCTTCTCCGACAGGCGGTCCTGCGAGACTTCCAGCGATTTGACGCCAGGGCGGACGACCGCGCCTATTGAAACGAGGTAGGCGACCGATGCGACGGGGATGTTCTCGAACTCATAAGTGATGACATCGCAATTCTCGGCAAAGTCGCTGAGAGCAGTTTCGTCATCATAATCTGCGTCCCAGTGACCGGCGGCGACGCGGGCAGCAGGCGGGCTTTCGCCCGGGCAGAAAATATTCACATCAAATCCAAGCTGGGCAGCAGCGGTCGCCAGCATGCGGCCGAGCTGGCCGCCGCCAAGGATGCCGATCACTGATCCAGCTGGAAGCGGGCTCATCCCTCTGGCGCCTCGCCGACGCTGTCGGTCTGGGCCTTGCGATAGGCGTCGAGCTTGTCAGCGACATCGCTATCATTGAGGGCAATGATGGACGCGGCGAGGAGGGCGGCGTTGACCGCGCCCGCTTCGCCAATAGCCAGCGTGCCGACGGGGACACCCTTCGGCATCTGCACGATGGAGAGAAGACTATCCATACCTTTCAGAGCGCGCGACTTCACCGGCACACCCAGCACGGGAAGCGGCGTCATCGCGGCAGTCATGCCTGGCAGGTGTGCGGCGCCGCCTGCGCCGGCGATAATCACTTTGAGGCCGCGGTCCCGCGCGCTCTTGGCGTATTCCGACAAGCGGTCAGGCGTGCGATGCGCTGAGACGATGCGTGCCTCATGGGGAACCCCAAGCTGCTCAAGTATCTCACAGGTAAGCTTCATCACGGGCCAGTCCGACTGGCTGCCCATGATCACGCCGACGCTGGGTTGGGATGCACTCATTTACTGGCGCCCCTTCTTTCAGGAAGCGGCAGAACATAGAGGCCGGCCCTTTTGCGTCAAGACATGCTGTTCTGCTGGTCGCAAGCGGCGATCCGGCCTATAGTTCGGCTTATGGACAGACCGAGCGAACATCATAGCCGGGGCGACCGGATCAGGCGGGCAGCGACACCGGCAGAGAAGCTGCTGGAGGCACTGGAGATGCCGCTCGCATCGGGTGACACGAAGGTTGATGCGGGCATGCGCGCGCTGGCCGAGGAAGTGCTCTACCTTCGCGGACAGGAAGCACGCCTGCACCGGGCATTGTCCCTCTCCGAGGCGCTGGCCGACCGAGACGCCCTCTGCCCGGTCTTCAACCGGCGCGCCTTTGTGCGTGAACTGTCGCGTGAGATGGCACTTTCGCGCCGGCATGGAAGCTCGCTATGCCTTCTTTATATCGACCTTGATCGCTTCAAGCTGGTCAATGACCGCTTTGGTCATGCGACGGGCGACAAGGCGCTGAAATCTGTCTGCAAGCTCATCAATTCCAACATTCGTGAGACTGATATCGTCGGACGCCTTGGCGGCGATGAGTTCGGCGTCATTCTCTCGCATGCCCTACGCAGTGACGGCGACGCGAAGAGTGCCGAGCTGACAAAGCTGATTGGCGACATGGTGATCACCGCGCCTGATGGGCGGACGGGTGAGCCCGTGGCGCTGGGCGCTTCGTGCGGTATCGTACAATGGGACGGACGGATGGGCGCCGATGCCCTGATCGCGGCAGCCGACGAGGCGATGTACCGCTCAAAAACCGTGCGGCGGCAGACGCCCGGATGAAATCCTCTTCATGCGTAGGATTTTTCGCCGATTCTGCGTGACCGCCTTTTCCTGATGTGATTTACTGTGACCTCAAAAGCACAGTTCTCTCATCAGCAAGAAAGGAGCATGGTACAATGTCACTACAAGGACGTATCGCCGAACTCTCTAACCGCCACCAGCGTCTTGATGAGGAGATTGAGCAGGAGCAGAAGAGACCCGCTGCCGACGAAATCCGGTTGCACGATCTGAAACGCCGCAAGCTCAAGATCAAGGAAGAGCTGCACCACCTTAAACCGAACTAGTCCGGCATTCTGGCGTTACCTGTTCCGGTGGGACGCTTCCTGCCGGATCAGGAGCCCAGATGGACCAGCCAGTTACCCTTATTCTCGGACTTGGCCAGATGACTGGCGAGGCCGTGGCGCGCCGCTTCGCGGAAGATGGTCATGCGGTCGTCGCTTGCGACCAGAGCCAGAAACGAGTCGAGAAGTTCGCTGACAGCCTGCGCGACCGGGCGATCGTCCATCAGGAAGACCTCGACACGCAGATTGGCGTGAAGAATGCGCTGGCTGCCGCGTTGGAAGCGTATGGCCAGGTTGACCACATTGTGGCCGTGCCACCAATCCCGCCAAAGACGGCCTTTGCCGAGCTTGATGTGGCGGAGTTTGAGAAGGCGCACACCAAGGCGCTGCGCACCGCAATTCTCATCCTCAAAATGTTCGAACGCCACGTCGCCAAGCGCGTCGATGAGGCGGGCGAGACGCTGGGCCGGAAGAAGCAGCTTGGCTCAGTGACCTTTGTTCTCTCGCTTTCAGCGCAGCAGGTGAGCGAAGGCGACTTCGCCGACGCCGTCATGCAGCATGCGATACTGGGCGTCGTGCGTGCGGGCGCGGTGGACCTCGCCTCTAAAGGTATCCGGGTGAACGCGATTTGCGCGCTGCGACCGCGCGCCGAGAGCGAGGATCCGTGGTTGCGCAAACGCACCCCGCTTGGCCGCGCCAGCCTTGCTGACGAGATTGCGGAGGCGGCGCTTTACCTTTCCTCGCCCAAATCGGCGATCATTACGGGTGAGACGCTGGTCATGGATGGCGGGCGCTCTCGCCTTAGCGGAATCATTGACGATTTCGAAGACTAGACGCACTTATCAGCGCCCCAACAGAAAAGCCCCGCAGGCCTGATGGTCTGCGGGGCTTTTGGTTTTCAGGTGCCGTAAAGGCTTATTTCTTCGGGTGCAGGATCACCGGCATCCAGGTGTAGCCCTTCACGAAGGAGTGGGCGTTGCGTTCTGGTTCTTCCAGCACTTCGATATGCTCGAAACGCTCCAGAAGCTCTTCCCAGAGGATGCGAAGCTGAAGCTCGGCAAGGCGGTTGCCGACGCAGCGGTGAATACCGAAGCCGAACGAGATGTGGTTGCGGGCTTGCTTGCGGTCGATGATGAGGCGATATGGGTCTTCGTCCCAGAAGCGTTCATCGCGGTTCGCAGACACATACCACATGGCGACCTGTTCGCCCTTCTTGATGGTCTTGCCGCGAAGCTCAACGTCTTCAAGCGCCGTGCGGCGCATATAGGCGAGCGGCGTCTGCCAGCGGATGACCTCTGACACCATGTTCGGGATGAGGGATGGGTCCGCTTTCAGCTTTTCGAACTGGTCTGGCCACTTGTTCAGGGCGTGGACCGATGCCGTCATCGAGTTACGGGTGGTGTCGTTGCCGCCCACGATGAGCAGGATGACGTTCCCGAGCAGCTCCATCGGCGTCATGTTCTTGGTCTTTTCGCCATGGGCGAGAAGGCTCATCAGGTCATTCTTGACCGGCTTGGACTGACGGTCCTGATAGATGCCCATGAAGGTGGTCAGGCACTCCATGAGTTCCTGCTTCCACTGGTCGAGGCCGCCCGGGCAGATGTCCGGATTGTGCGGGTTGGTCGCGACGTCCGACCAGTGGGTCAGCTTGCGACGGTCTTCGAATGGGAAGTCGAACAGGGTTGCGAGCATCATGGTGGTGAGCTCGATCGAGACCGTGTCGACCCAGTCGAATGGCTCGTTTACCGGAAGTGAGTCGAGCAGGCCCTGCGTGCGCGAACGGATCAGCGGCTCGAATTCCTTCAGCATGTTCGGCGCGACGGCCGGTTGGACGGTCTTGCGCTGTTCAGAGTGGCGCGGCTCATCCATGGCGATGAACATCGGCAGCTCGAAGTCTTCGAACGGCTCACCAAGCGTGATGCCGCCATATTCCCAGGACGATGAGAAGCGCTTGTGGTCGATATCGACGTCGCGAACATCGTCATAGAGCGTCACGGACCAGTATGGGCCGGCAAAGCTGTCCGGCGTGTAGTGGACCGGATCATTGTCGCGCATCCATTTGAAGAAGTCCCAATGGGCGTCGCGGCGCCAGAGCTCCGGGTCCAGGATGTCGAAGGTCTTCATATTGACATCTTCAGGCGACGGGATCGGGGCGTCACGGTCGAGATGGAATTCCATCAGCTTTTCACGGCCCGTGGTCTTCGGGCGCTCGAGATTGTGGGCGATCTTAGTTGCTGTGTCAGCCATGTCCTTGCCTCCTGATCTCCCGGTATTCCGGTGAGTTTTTCTGTGCCTGACCGAAGGTAACACACACAGAATGAAAAAACCATGACGCATGCGTCATTTTTTTATGCGTAGCGTTCAGCGCGGGCTTTTTCGATGGCAGATTTGAGGGCGGTGTGGAGGGATTTGCGCTCGCCGGGCGTCAGGAAGCGGCCAATCACATAGGCTTGCTGACCGTGCGCGAGTTTAAGCTCGCTTGGGCGGCGCTCGGGGAAGTCGAGGCTGAGCCGGGCAAAGCCGGTGGGCAGTTCGACATGGCGCGGCTCACTGCCCGGCGCGGTGTGCGACATGGAAATCTTCTCCGCTGTCACCTCAATACGGGTTTCCTGACGCAGGCTATGAAAGCTGGCGCGAAAGGCGAGCCAGATGGCGAGCGCGTCGAGACCGAACCAGGCAATCACGGGCACGGCGCCCACGGACAGGAACATCATCCCGCCGACAAAGCTCATGAAGCCAACGAGCCCCATGACGACCAGAAAGGCACGCGGGCTGAGCGCGGTATGCGGGGTCAGCGTGGCATCGAAGTAAACGGTGGACGGGGTGTCGCTCATCACGAGGTGGAAAATAAAGCTGTGTGGCGGGCAGGCAAGTTGACGCTTGATCGCAGCGCCGAAACGCTATCTGGTGGGGAGGCACAACGTATTCGATTGGCAAGCCAGATAGGCGCAGGTCTAGTCGGTGTTATGTATATTCTTGATGAACCTTCTATTGGGTTACATCAGAGAGATAATAAGCGTTTACTGAAGACATTATTCCATCTACGGGATTTAGGAAATACTGTCATCGTGGTTGAGCACGATGAGGAAGCAATAAATGCAGCTGATCATGTTATTGATATTGGCCCGGGCGCGGGCGCGCATGGCGGACAAATTGTTTCGCAAGGCACTCCTAAAGAGATTGCTATGGATAAAAAATCACTAACTGGTCAATATTTAGCCGGCAAAAAAGAAATACCAATTCCAGAACATCGCACACCTTTTAATCAAAAAAATGTTTTAGAACTAAAGGGAGCAAGCGGTAACAATCTAAAGCGAGTGAATCTTACGATACCAGTTAGCTTAATGACCTGTATCACTGGTGTATCAGGTTCAGGAAAATCAACTTTAATTAATGATACGCTCTATCAAATTGTTGCACGGGATATAAATCGTGCCAATACTAGCCCAGCAACTCATAAATCAATTA
>DUBH01000043.1:0-65308 GCA_012960415.1 Henriciella sp.
CCGGTGGATCCGGATGGCGTTCTCGGCTCTTCGGCCGCGGAGCCGAAGTCGCGGGGCGGCCGGAAAGTCTGGATGAAGTCGCGATTCAGCTCGAGGCCGAACTGCTCGCGCCAGCGGAATCCGATATCGTGGCTCATCGGGGTCGAGATCGATACGCGCGGCGCTTCGAATCGAGTCCGCTGCGCGAGCGGGCAGAGGACGCCGAGGCGTATCTCGTCGACGGTGGGACGTACCTGATCACCGGCGGCCTGGGCGGGTTGGGAAGAGCCCTCGCCGATCGGTTGGCCCGTGAGGTGGAGAACGTCCGTCTGGTGCTCGTCAGTCGATCGCCGCTGCCGGATCGCGCGGACTGGGACGGTGTGGTCGCCAGAGGGGGCGCTACGAATCGAGACGTTCTCTGTATCCAGCGGGTTCGTGCGCTCGAAGCAGCGGGCGCAGAGGTCATGACCCTCGCTGCGGACGTCACCAATCTCGAGGAGATGCGGCGGGCCGTAGGGCAGGTTCGCGAGCGCTTCGGGGCGATCGACGGAATCTTCCACACCGCCGGTGTGGTTTCGGACGAACTCATCCAGTTGAAGGTCGACGCGGACATCGAGCGCGTCTTCGGCCCCAAGATTGGCGGCCTCGAAGCTCTCATCTCTCAGCTCGATACAAGCCAGCTCAAGACCGTGGTTTTCTTCTCATCGGTCGCCGCCCGTTACGGAAATGCAGGCCAGGCCGACTACGCCATGGCAAACGAAATCCTGAACCGCATGGCCTGGTGGCTGAAATCGGCCAATCCGGCCGCCGCGATCACCTCCATAAACTGGGGCCCTTGGGATGGCGGCATGGTGGACGAGGGCCTCCGCGCCAAATTCGCAGAGCTTGGCGTCCCGCTGATCTCCAAGTCCGCCGGGGCGAACGCTTTTGCCGATGCAGTTCTCGCAGGTGCCGCCTGCCCCGTAGAGCTCGTCGCAGGTGCGGAGATCGCGCATGTCTGAGCCGAAATTCGACCCGATCGCCATTGTCGGGCGCGGCTGCGTCCTCCCCGGCGCGCTTACCCCTGCCGAACTCTGGCAGGCCGTGCTTGAGGAAAGGAGCCTCATCACCGATGCCCCGCCGGGCAAATGGGGCGTCACCGACGCCGAGCAGCAGGCCCTCGGCTACAAAGGCGCCTTCGTCACCGGCTTCGACAAAGTCTTCGACGCCGCCGCCCATGACCTCGGTGACATCGACGCCGCAGATCTCGACCCAGTCTTTCAGTGGCTGCTGCATGCGGGCCGCGAAGCCTGGCGCGAAGCCGGACAGCCCAAGGCTCGAAAAAACCGCATCGGCGTCATCGCTGGCAATCTCGGCTATCCGAGCCGCGCCCTCTCTGACTTTGCCGCAGACATCTGGCTGGACGGCACCTCGGGCATCCACCCACAGAACCGTTTCAACACAGGCGGCCCTGCGCAGCTTCTTGCCCGCTCGCTTGGCGCGGCCGGACCGGCCTTCGCCATAGATGCAGCCTGCGCCTCCTCCCTCTATGCCATCAAGCTCGCCTGCGACCGCCTGCAGGATCACAGCCTCGATATCGTCGTCGCGGCAGCCGTAAATGGCGCGGACAATCTCATTCTCCATCAGGGCTTTTCAGCCCTCAACGCGCTCTCACCGACAGGCCGCTCACGGCCATTCGTGGAGGGTGCAGATGGCCTTGTCCCGGCAGAAGGTGCCGCCGCCATCGTTCTGAAACGCCTGTCAGACTGCGACCTCGCAGACCGAGTCTTCGGCGTCATTCGCGGCATCGGCCTTTCCAATGACGGGCGCCGCAAATCCCTTCTCGCGCCAGACGGCGAAGGCCAGCGCGAAGCCATGGACGCCGCATGGGCAGGCGCGGGCCTCGACCCGTCACGCGACATCGGGCTCGTCGAAGCCCATGCCACAGGCACACGCACGGGCGATGCCGTCGAGCTATCTGCCACCGCCGCCCATTTCCAAGGCGTAGACGGCCTCCCCATCGGGTCGCTCAAAGGCAATCTCGGCCACCTCATCACGGCCGCTGGCATGGCGAGCCTCATCAAGCTCATCTTCACCGTCAATGAAGGCATCATCCCCCCGACGCGGCTTGAGGGCGATGCTATCGCGGGCTTTGGCGGCAGCCCGCTTACCCCCGCCCGGCACGGCCAATGGCCGGACGGCCGCCCACGCATCGCCGCCCTCTCCAATTTCGGCTTTGGCGGCAACAATGCCCATCTGATCCTCGCCGCCGATGACGGCCACCGCGCCCGCCGAAAGGCCGCGAAGCCCGATCAGAAGCCGCCCCATATCGCCATCACCGCCACCGGCCTCTCCCTTGGCCCGGATCGCGGCGTCGCCCGCGTGGTTCAACGCCTGATGCGTCCGCCAAAGGATGCGCGCGGCGCGATGACAGAGACCCATGCCGACCCGAAAGCCCTACGCGCGCCGCCCTCGGATCTTTCTTCAGCGCAGGGCCAGCAGGTCGCGCTCTGGGACGCCGTTGACGAAGCCCTTGCCCGTTCGTCCCTCCCGGATGGCGCGCGCGTCGGCGTCTACACCGGTTTCAGCTGCTCGCCCGAAGCGACCCGCTGGATGCTCCGTGCACGGATTTCAGAGCGTCTGGGACTCAACCCAACATCGCCAGAAGCTGACGCCGCCCGCAACTCCATCGCCGCGCCGCTGAAAGCTGGCGACGTCCTCGGCGCCATGCCGAATGTGTCTGCCAACCGGCTGAATGTACGCGGCGACTGGCGCGCGCTCGGCTTTGCGGTGATGGAGGAGGAAGCTTCTGGGCTTCGCGCCACAGAGCTCGCGATCCGCGCCCTTCAGGCGGGCGAGATTGACGCCGCCATCGTTGCTGCAGCCGACCTGTCCAGCGATGTGGTTCACACCGCCACGAGCAGCGCGCGCACAGGTGACGCCGCCGCCGCCGTCATCCTGCAGCGCAGCGTCGACGCCCCTTCGGCAACCAAAATCCGAGCGCTCCGCATTCAAGCGGGCCAGGCGCCCAATGCCCTCATCTCCCGCATCTACGGCCATGCCCATGCGGCGGGCAGCCTCGTCGAGCTTGGCTTGCAGTCCGAAGCCGCCGCGCGCGGGCTGGAGCTTACCAACACGGGCCTCATCCCGCGCCTCGACAATTCAGCCACTCGCCCGGCTGTGGCAGGTGCTGCCGTCATACTGAAGACGCGCCCGCAACCCTCGCCAGACCTGCTGCGCCCGCCGCCGCTGCTCGAAACATACGGCGCCGACAGCCGCGACGCGCTCATCGCCTGTCTCGAAGCCCAAGAACAGGCCAGCGACGGCAGCCACCGCGTCGCTCTGCTCGCCTCCCGCCCGGAAGAGATGACGGCCCTTCGCCTCGAAGCTGCATCGCGTCTTCGTTCAGGCAGACTTGAAAGCGGCGAAGGCATCCATTTCGGTGAGGGCGCGCCAAAGGGCGATCTCGCCTTTGTATTTACCGGCGCGGCGGCTGCCTATCCCGGCATGGGGCGCGATCTCTTCTCTGCCTTCCCGTCCCTTGGCAAGCTTGTCGCCCAGCGTTTCCCGGCGGCTCAATCTGTTGCCGATACGTTGGCCACAGGCCTTGAAAGCGCCTTCAGCCAGCTGCGCGCCACCACGCTTGTCTCGCAGGCCCAGCATCTGCTCCTGACGAAGAAGCTTGGTCTCAACCCGACCGTCGCGATGGGTCTGTCATCCGGCGAGACCAATTCGCTCATCGCCTTCGGCGCATGGGTCGATGCTGACGGGCTCATGGGAACGATTGGCGAAAGCGGCATGTATGATCGCTACCTCGCAGGCGCGTTTGAAACCGCCCGCAAGGCGTGGGGCGAGAAAGCCCAGATCGACTGGGAAACCTGGCGTCTGCGCAACAGCGAGGCCGCTGTGCGCGATGCAATCAAGCCTGAGCCGCGCTGCGACATTACCATCATCTACAGCGCCAGCGATGTCGTCATCTCTGGTGAGGCAGCCGCATGCCAGCGCGTCATAAAGCGGCTCGGCGCGGCGGCGATACGGGTCCCGCATGACCTTACCGTGCACACCCCTGCCATGCTGCCCTATGAGAAGATCTGGCATCAGCTTCATTTCCGCAAGACGAAAGCGCCGAAGGGCGTGCGCTTCTACGCCAACGCCATAAACGGCGCGTACTATGTGTCCGCCGACAGCGCCGCCAACATGCTGACAGGTCAGGCCATCGCGCCAATCGATTTCCCGGCGACTCTCCGCGCGGCGCATGCCGACGGGGTAAGGACCTTCATCGAAATCGGCCCTCGCGATACGCTCACCGGAGCCATTCAGGAAACGCTTGGGGCCTCTGTCACAGCCCTGCCAGTAGACCGGTTCGGCACGCCCGCTCTCGACAGTATCGCCGCCCTCACCGCTCGCCTCTTCGCCGAAGGGCACGCCCTCAATGTCGACTGGCTGAAGGTACAGCTAGGTGAGGCTAGCGCCAACACACTGCCATTGCGGGTGAAAGACAGAAGCGCAGTTACCTTCGATGCGCATGTCCCGCCGCCGCGCCTGCCACAGCTTCCATCTGGCGCTTCGCACACGGCCCGCCGCCGTCTCTCTCCACCCAAGCGGCCATCCTTCAGTCCCGGTCCGCTCCCGCCAGCAAAACCTGCTCGCACGCGAACAATTCCACTGCCGCCCGGCACAAGCTGGGTCCCGCCCGTGGTGAAGACAGTTGGGACGACCGTTCTGGAGCGGACTCGAGCGGCAACGGCGACGATGCCTGCAGCCGTGCCGACACCACCAACCGCACCCAAACCGAACCCCGCCAGGCGCATCACGCCTGCGTCGGCGGAAGCCCGTAGATCTATCACGCCGCTAGAGCGCAGGACGCCAACAGGCCCCTCCTTCACCCGGGCTCAGATCGAAGAAGCCGCGGTCGGCAACATCTCGGATGTCTTTGGCGAAGCCTTCGCCGCGCAGGACAAATTCCGCCGTCAGGTCCGGATGCCGCGCCCGCCCATGCTGCTCTGTGACCGGATTACCGGCATCGACGCAGACGCGCTTGTCCAGGGAAAGGGCACGATCTGGACCGAAACCGACGTCACTGCAGACCTATGGGCGGTCAGCGACGGCATGCTGCGTCCGGGCCCCTTGATCGAAGCGGGGCAGGCAGACCTTGCGCTCATCTCATGGATGGGCGCTGATATGCTGAACTGCTCGGACCGCGTCTACCGCCTGCTCGGCTGCGAACTTACCTTCCACGAAGGCGGCCTGCCGCGCGTTGGAGAGACATTGCGCTTCCAGATCTCGATCAAGGGCCATGCAGAGCTATCCGGCGTGCGCATGTTCTTCTTCGAATATGACTGCTATGCTGACGAGCGCCTGCTTCTGTCTGTTCGCAATGGGCAGGCAGGCTTCTTCACTGATGAGGAACTCGCCAACTCCAAGGGCGTGCTCTGGGACGCCAGCGAAGGCGCGCCGACGGCAGACCCGCGCCTCGACAAGACGTCGCCGACAAGCAAGCACAGCTTCAGCGCCGCCGAAGTCGCCGCCTTCCGCGCTGGCGACACCTATCGCTGTTTCGGCGAAGGGTTTGAGCGCGCGGCCCCGCACACGCGCCCTGCCCGCCTGCCAGCTGGCAAGCTCTCACTGTTCGATGATGTGGCCGAGTTCGATCCCACCGGCGGCCCTTGGGGTCGCGGCTATCTCAAGGCCCGCCACCGCGTCGCCAAACACGCCTGGTTCTATGATGGCCATTTCCATGAAGACCCGTGCATGCCCGGCACGCTCATGGCCGAGGCGGCTGTTCAGGCGCTTGAATTCACCGCCGCAGGACTTGGCCTCACCATTGAGCGCGACAGCCATGTCTTCGAACCGGCACCGGGCGCGTCTGCGACCTTCTACTGCCGGGGTCAGGTGACGCCCGATGAGGACCACGACATCACCTATGAAGTCTTCGTCGATGAAGTGATCGACGGCGAAGAACCCATGGTCTTCGCCAGCCTCCTTGCGCGCTCTGATGGCCGAAAGGTCTTCTACTGTCCGCGCTTTGGCGTCCGCCTTCGCCGCCAATGGCCAGACCAGCCAAAAGCCTCCGCACCGCCCCACTATGTGAATACTGATTGCGACGTGCGCGGTGATGAAGCGGCCCTCATGGAATGCGGCTCTGGCGCGCCAAGCAACGCCTTTGGCAGCATGTATGCGCCCTTCGACACCAAAGGCGCTGTCCCCCGCCTACCGCAACCGCCCTACCACATGGTCAGCCGTGTCCTGTCCGTTTCTGGCCCTGCTGGCCAGCAGTCGGCAGGCCTGAAAGCTGTTGCCGAATATGATGTCCCACCAGACGCTTGGTATTTCGAGGATGGCGGCACCGGCAACATGCCTTTCAGCGTGCTGACCGAAGTCATTCTGCAACCCTGTGGTTGGCTCGCTTCCTATTCGGGCTTTGCCCTGTCCGGTGAGACGCGCTTCCGCAATCTCGATGGCAGCGGCAAGCTTCACCGCCAGGTTCGCCCCGGCGATGGCATGGTCCGCACAACGACAACGCTGACCCGATGCTCGCGCGTTGGGCCGATGACCATCGTCTTCTTCGCGCTCGAAGCCACGCTCGCTGATGGCACACCCATCATCTCGCTGGAGACGATCTTTGGCTTCTTCACCAAAGCGTCACTCGCCGCGCAGGCAGGCCTCAAGCCAACCGACACAGATCGCGACTTCGTCAGCGCGCCAGCCGACCCACCGAGCGAGGACGGCACGCGCCTTCAGGCCTCCCGCAACCGGCTTGCGCTGTTTGATGTCATCGACCGGTTCGAACCAGAAGGCGGTAGCGCCGGTCTTGGCCAGATCCGCGCCCGGCAGGCCGTCGATCCCTATGCCTGGTATTTCAAGGCGCACTTCTTCTCTGACCCGGTCCAGCCCGGCTCACTCGGCCTCGACATGCTGGTTCAGCTTCTCGCCCGCGCCGCTGACCTCAAAGGTCTCGCAGAGCGGTTCGAGCACCCTGTCTGGGAGCCGATTGCAGAAACCAATGAGGTAAACTGGGCCTATCGCGGCCAGGTCATGCCCACGGCGAAACAGGCGACCCCGATGGTCGAGATTCTTTCGGTCGAAGAGCACGATGACGCGACCATCGTGAAGGGGCGCGGCGTGCTCTGGGTCGATGGGCTGAAAATCTATGAGATGCGCGAACTAAGCGTCCGGATATGCACCGCCCATACACCGTCAGTGCACCGCCACTGCACCATGTTTTCTGCTGGAAACGAGGGCTGGCTCCAGTCGCATCGTCCAACGCATACCCTCCCCGCGCTCCCGCTTCTGGCGCAGGCCGGAATGGCTCTGCAGCAGGCGAGAGCGGCAGGCTTCGAAGGCTACCCGATTGAACTGAAAGCGTTTTCGCCAAAACGCTGGGGCAGTTTGAGTGCTGAGGGCCTCAGCGTAGAGGCCAGGGTAACACCAGACGGCGACGCAAAACTGCGCGGCCGCGATGCCCTCTGTGGCGACGCCCCCTGGTACGAAATTTCCGCCGGAAAGATTAGCCAGCCCGTTCGGGGGCCAAAGCCGAAACTCGGGCCCGAAAAACATGGAAAAAAGCGTGCTGATCCCTATGCATCCGGCGACCTTTTCCACGGGCCCGCCATGCAGCCCGTCATCTCCATGCACCGTGACGCAAAGGGCTTCGAAGCTATTCTGGACCTTTCCGCCGCCATTCATCCCGGGGACCCGTTCGACCCGGTCATACTGGACGGCCTCGTCCATGGCCCGCCGCACGAAACGCCTGAAGAATGGTTCGAGGGCGCGGAAAACACTGCCATCTACCCCGTCCGGATCGACCGCCTGATTGTGCTCAGCGCCCTTCCGGAAAACGGCAAAGTCACCGTCAGGGGTCGTCCGCAATCACGACCGGAAGGCTCTGATGAGCTACCCGTCCTGATCGAGGCCTATCTTGAAGACGGCACGCTCTGGGCGCGGCTGGACCTCATCGAGAAAGCGTATCCGAAAGGCAAGCTCGGCGCGCTCAACCCACTGGCAAGAAAGGCTTTTCTGACGGGCGCAAATGACGAGGTGGTCGCGCCGCTCAGCTGGCAGGGAGGCGAGCGCAGCCTCGTCGCGCCCGCCGACGTGATGGCGTGCGACTGGCTGCCCGGCACTGTCGCCGCCGCCTGGGGGCTGAATGGGCTAACGGGCGCAGATCTCATCAAAGGCGTTGCCGTGAAGGAATTCTTCGCCCGCAAATGGGGTATCCATCCGCAAAAGTTGACGCTGGACCCACCTTTCGTCATCGGCCCAAACGCCCGCAGCCGTTACGATCTGCGCTTCGATACCGCCGCGCGCGCCTGGTCTGTCGGAGATGATCCCCATGGATAATTTTGAGATCATCCCCGTTACCGACGCCACGCGGCCCTTGGTCCAGCACCTGCGCTACCGGGTCTATTGCGCCGAGAAGCAGTTCGCCATGAAGGGAGCCGACCATGAAAGCCGACTGCTGCGTGACGATGCTGACCCGCTGGGCGAGACTTTCGCGCTTTTCGATGGGGCTGACCTTGTCTCCAGCGCGCAGGTCATCCCAGTCCATGCGAGTGAAGCAACTGAAAGATTTTGGGTTTTCGACCTTGGATCAGTCCTCGCCGAAGGAGAAAGCTGCGTCGTCGTGTCGAAACTGGTCACCGCTCCAGAACGGCGCGGCTCCAAGACGCTCGGCCCGGTGATGCGCGCTGTCCTCGACTATGTGGCCCGCAACAAGCACCGCTATATCGCCATTCTGGCCGAAGCACAGATGCGTGAGTTTTATGGATCGATGGGCTTCGATATCCGCAAGGAAGGCATAGAAGCGCCGCCCTTCGGCACTGTTTCGCTTATGGTTTTTGACATGCAGGACGAGCGTCACACCAGTGGCAGATCACTCGCCGGATGGATGTTCAAATCGATTTTTGCGCGCTGAACGCGGCCGTGCAAACCGCATCGGGGCCAGCGTCGATCACCGTCAACATTAGCGACAAGCCGCGATCTTTAGTTTCGATTTCGTCCAGACGCCCCCGAATGAATTCCGACGGTATTTCAACGCTCTTCGCGCCGCCGCGAAGCCCCTCTCCCCGGCATTTCAGAACTGCTTCCTTTGCGGTCCAGAGACGATAGAAAGCGGCCAGCTGTGCCAGTTCCGTGCCCGCGGAAATGACGGCATCGCTCTCAGCTGGGGAGGCCGTCATCGAGAGGATCGCGCTCGTCTCGCGCGGTATCAGCCGCTCGATATCGATGCCGATGCGGCTCACTTCAGACAGTGCCGCTGCCGCGATTGATCCCGACTTCGACCAGCTGATAGCGAGCTCAGGCGCGCCAACAAGCTCCGGGCGGGCGTCGTCATAACTCTGAAGAACAGGCGTTCCAGGCTGTGGCCGTTGCTGCTGAATAAGCTGCCGCATCAGCCATCTGGCATGCAGAAAGTCGGCAGCGTCGTCGCTACGTCTAAGCTTAGAAGCACGTGCTTTTTCGGCCTCGTCGGCAGGCTCAAAGCTATGCTGAACATCCCGCCTGTCAGAAATTGCCCAGACCGGGCCAGCAGCTACAGAGCCGCCGCGCATGATCAAATGGGGTGCTGGGCTGGTCCTGCCAATTCATCGAGCCGATGAAGCAGCGCTGGAAGCCCCTGCCCCTCAGGGCGCTTGACGGCATAGGATGAACGCTCGCTCGACACGAAACGCCGTTTCACGGTTTCACGCGCGCGGCTGACGCGGCTCTTGATCGTGCCTGCCGAGCAGCCACAGACCTCTCCGGCCTCATCATAGGTCATGCCTGCAGCGAGGATAAGGATCAGCGCGTCGCGCTGGTCGTCTGGTAGCTGGCTGATCAGCCGCTCCATCCGTGCAAAATCCTTGGCTGTTTCTTGGTGAGCTTCGGCGACGAGAGCCGCAGCGATCACATCTGGCTCCAGATTGACCGAGCGCCAGGATCGGCGCTTCTGCATGTAGAATTCGTTGCGCAGGATTCTGAATAGCCAAGGACGCATCGGCTGGTCCGGCTCAAACATTTCCTGCGAGCTCCACGCCTTCAGGCAGGTATCCTGTACGAGATCGTCTGCGAGCGCGGCGTCGCGGCACAAACCTCTCGCAAAGGCTCTGAGCTCTGGAATCAGGGCTTCGAGGCGGGCGACGAAGGACGCTTCTATTTTCTCAACCAAACCACCCAACTCCAACACGCGCGGGCCGGCTTTTGCCGTGCCTCAATCTCGTTTGTTTTCCTGCTCGCGCAGGCGCCGGATCAGATCCTGCAGCCGCTCAGGAACTGGCTCTTCAGCCACGTCCCGATAAGCCTTTCGCAGGGCTTCACCGACAGGCGGTTCCTTCATCCAGGGTGATGGCGATTTGCGGCCTTGCGCCGGCGACGATTTCTTCTTGGTCAAAATTTCGTCCCGGCGATAGAAAATCAGGTCCGCTCTGGTGCCACACACCCCTTCAAGTCGCAACTATGCCTAATGCCATCTAACATTCATTTTCCTAATCGCTTTCTAAATTCAGGTGAAAACTTCTGCCTTTCGCGCAGTTGCGCTGCATCAACTGCCGGGCCGGGACCGACGCTGCACATGTCGGAACTGTAAATTGCGCGAAGAAAGCGGAAACATAACAACGTCGACGACGTTGAATTTCAGTGCATTCAACATATCGCTTAAGTGAAGTCGTCGGCGTCCCAGGGCAGCCGCTGTCGATAGCGGTGTAGAGTTGTTGCCTAGCGAGCCAGGGACTGATGATTAATCGACTTACCTTCTTTCTTGTCGCCGCCCTGGCGATGGCAGCATCTGCTGCCGCAGAGAAAGTTGATATCGAGTTCGCAGGCGACAGGCCGAACGGTGAATTACGGTCAGTTCTTCAGAATGCCCTCGCCGATGAAAGCACGCCGCAGACAGCGCTGGAGGCGCGCCGGCAGGGAAGGCGCGCGGCCGAAGCGGTCCGCAGCGCGCTGAACAGCGAAGGCTATTACGACCCCCAGATCGACCTCGCTGTGCTGGGCACGGACGCACCAGAGGCCCGGCTGCGGATCGATACGGGCCCTCGCTTCGCGCTTGGCAGGGTAAAGGTCTCATTCGTTGGCACGAGCCCCACCGAAGCCGATCAGGATCTGATCCGGAACGGCCTACCTGTTCGCGCGGGGCGCCCTGCTATTCCGGCGGATGTGATCGATGCGGAACGCTGGATCACGAACGAGCTGCGCAATGCCGGCTATCCCTATGCCGAAGTGGACGAACGCCGCGTCATTGGAGACCGCGACGCAGAAACGCTAAGCGTCACCTATGAGACCCGCACTGGCCCGCGCGTCGTCTTCGGCGAGACCCGCTTTCCGAACGAGAAGATGAAGACAAAGGCGAGCTATCTCGACCGGCTCATTCCCTATGAGGCGGGCGAGGTTTACGACCCTGCCGCGCTTTCCCAGTTCAACACACGGCTTGCCGAAACGCGCATGTTTAAGGTGGCGCGCGCCGACCTCACGAACGAGCCGTCCGGTGAAACAGAAGACGGGCAGGAAATCCGCGATGTGGTCGTGACCCTGACCGAGCGGCCTCAGAACTCGATCGGGCTCGGCGGCAAGTACTCGACCAGCGAAGGCTTTGGTCTCAATGCGGAACTCACCCGCCGCAATCTGACCCGCCGCGGCGATGTGCTGAGCGCCGACCTCACTGTGGCCGAGCTTGAGCAGTCTTTGGAAGTTATCTGGCGCCGCCCGAATGAGTTCGGCTATGGCCGCGGGCTCGTTCTTTCGGCGGGCGTCAAGAATGAAACGACCGACGCCTATGACCGTCAGGCGGTTTTCGCAGGCGTCGGCTTTGAAGTCGTCCGCAGTCCCGAGTTCACCTATTCCTATGGTGTACAGGGCGAAATCGCGAAAGAAGAAGACGAGTATGGCGAGCGCGACCTTCAGATCGTCTCCGTCTATGCCGACGCCCGCCTCGACAAGACTGACAGCCTGCTCGACCCGCGCTCAGGCTGGCGGGCTAACGCACGGGTCGAACCAAGTTATGCCTTTGGCGACGAGGTCAGCCCGTACGTGCGCTCGGTTGGCCAGATTAGCGCCTATGTGCCCTTTGACGAGGACAGGAAGTTTGTCCTTGCCGGGCGTTTCAAGGCGGGGGCTGTTGTGGGCGCCGATGTCGAGAATCTGCCCGTCGATACGCGCTTCTATTCTGGTGGCGGCGGCAGCGTGCGCGGCTATGCCTATCAGGCGATTGGGCCGCGCGCCGATGATGGCACGCCGCTTGGCGGCTCATCCGTCATTGAAGCCTCGATCGAGGGGCGTTATGCCGTGCGGCCGAACATCGGCGTGGTGGCCTTCCTCGATGCAGGGGCTGTCTCGACCAGCCAGTTCTCCGATTTCAGCGATGCGCGCTATGGCGCCGGCGTCGGCGTGCGCTACACCACGCCCGCAGGCCCGATCCGCCTTGATTTGGCGACACCGCTGAACCCCACAGATTTTGACGACCCGGTCCAGATCTACATCTCGATCGGTCAGGCCTTTTAATGAGCACCACTGATCCAGCTCCAAGCCAGCCCGCCCAAAAGCGGAGCCTGACCCGCCGCCTTCTGAAATGGACGGCGATTGGGCTCGGCGTGCTGCTGGCGCTGATCATTATCCTGATACTCGCAGCTCGATATGCCGCGCAGTCCGCCTTTGGCCGCGAATTCGTCGAGACCCGGATCGAAGCGGCGGACCCGTCCGGTCAGGAGATTGAGGTCGAAGGCCTGTCAGGTGACCTACTTGGCACATTCCGGATCGAGCGGCTTACCGTCGCCGATGAGGACGGTGTCTGGCTGATCGCGGAAAACCTCCTCGCCGACTGGAAGCCGTTTGACCTGCGCCGGCGGGCGCTGACGATCGAAGCGCTGGAAGCGGACCTCATTCATGTCCTGCGCCGCCCTATCCTGCAGCCTTCCGACCGCGAAACTTCTTCGGGCGGCTCCATGCCACTGCGCGCAGGCGAGCTTGGGCGCCTGCGCATTGGAGAGCTGCGAACTGATGAAGGCGTCATTCCACGCCCGCTATCGCTGAATATCGAAGCTCAGGGCCGGATTGGCCGCGACGGCGGGCGCACCGAAATGGCGGTCGTCCCGCTGGATGGTAATGGCGATGAACTGCTCGCAGACCTCACCTGGTCAGACGATTTCCGGGTTCAGGGCAATCTGGAGCTCGAAGGCCCCGCCGGCGGCCTGTTTGCGAGCCTTGCCCGCCTGGACCCGGACCAATCGATCTCTGCTACGCTGGACACACAAGGCGCGCTGAATGACTGGCAGGCCGATGCAGACATCGAAATTGGCGACTCGTCGCTCATCATGCTCGATGCTGAGGCGCGCGAGCAGGTCATCAGCTTTCAGTCAGATATTCAGCCAGCGCTGCACCCGTTGACGCGAAGGATCGCAGATACGCTTGGCGAAACCCTCTCGATTGAAGGTGACCTGTCGCGCGGCGAAGGGGGCCCGTCGCTTGACGTCACTGCTATCGCCGAAGGCCTGGAGCTGAGCGCGATCGCCCAGCAGAGCGAAGAGGGCGGCTACCGCGCCGACCTGCGGCTGACAGCGGACAATCCGACCCGCTATACCAATGTCGAGAACGTATCTGTCGGCGAGGCCATGCTGGACGGCGTGCTTGTCTATACGGATGGCACGGCGCGCTTTGACGGCGATGTTCGGGCGTCTGGTGTTGATGTACCATCCTTTGCCGCTGACACTGTATCCGGACCGATGACGGCCATCTATGGCGACGGCCGTGCGAGTGTACGCACCACGCTGACCGCAGCGGGTGCAAACCTGCCAGGTATGAGCGGACAGATCGCAGGTCGCGCGCCGGTGCTCGTGCTGAATGGCGACTACAATATCGCAGACCGGACCATCGAACTTCGCGAGACGGTTGTGCGAGGTCGCGCGGGCCGTATCGCCGCCCAGGGCGATATCGCCTTGTCGCCTTCGCTGAGCGCCAATGTCTCTGGCAGCTTCCAGCTTGATGGCAGCGCCGCCAGCCTCGCCCGCCCGGTGAACCTTCAAGGTAATTTTGAAGCGAGCCGTGCTGGCGCTGGCGCGACCCGGTTCAATACGCAGATCAATGCGAGTGAGCTTGGTGCCCTGCCTGCCCCGTTGAGCGACTGGGCATCGGACGCCGCCTTGCTCAATGTAAACGGCGTGCTGCAGCCAGACAATGCCGTGGATCTCAACCAGATTTCGCTGGAAAGCGGGACGTTATCACTCAATGGATCGGGCCGGCTCAGTAGCGAGCAGGCCATATCGGCGTCGCTGCACCTGCAGGCGGGCGAAGCGAATGTGGCAGGCTATGCGCTTGAGAGCGTGAGCGGGCGCGCTGACGTTTCCGGTACGCTGGACGCGATGGATTTCGTGGTGAACTTCAATGCGCCGCAGCTTGCGAGCGAAAGCCTCACCTTCACAGATATCGGCCTTGGCGCGGACGGCACCTATGGCGGCGGCGCGCTGAACGCATCCGTTTCGCTAGGGGCCGGGACGACGAATGGACCGCTCGACGTTCAGACCGGTGTCGCCCTCAACGGGTCTGACTGGCGAGTTGAGGGGCTTGAGGCGAGCTGGGGTCCGCTAGCTGCGAACGCGACCGTCAGCGGCTCGGGTGGTAAGTTCGGCGCGATACGCGGCGAAGCGAATGTTCGCGGCGACCTGCCGGAAGGGCTGCCTGCCCGACGCGTTGATGCCAGCGCTTTCATCGAAGGCGAGGCGCTGACGATTGATGCAACGCTGGAAGAAGTCGCCGCCGGGCCGACCCGCGCAGACGCTCTCGTCATCCGCGCGACAGGTACGCCAGATAATGCCGACTTCATCGTCGAAATGGATGGCAGCACCGAGGTCGACGGCCTTTCCTATCGCACGCTCTTGAATGTCGACGGCAATGTCAGCGGGCTGATCAGCGGCGCAATGGAGCTGACCGCGGGCCTCGACGCAAGCCTTGGCGACCTGACATTAGTGACGCAGGAACCGCTTCGCTACGCCTCGTTCGAAGACGGGATGGAAGTGTCGACAGAATTTGCAGCGCTTGGCGGCTCGCTATCAGCCAGCCTGACCACACGGGGCGACACACAGTTGCGGGCGTCGGCAGGCGGGCTCGAAGTCGCGCCCCTCCTGGTCCTCCTTGGTCGCCCCGCACTTGATGGCGCACTGGACCTGTCGCTGGCCTTCGATGAAGCAGCCGAAGGCGGACTGAGCGGTCCCATCGAAGCAGAGATGCGCGGTGTCTCGCGCCCGGGCTCAGACCTTCCACCAGTGAATTTGTTCGTGAGGGGCACGCTGCAGCCTGAACTCCTCGATCTGGTGCTCCGTGCTCTCGACAATGAAACGCTCGAAGCCCGCGCGGCGATTGAAGTGCCTGTGAACACGTATGAAAGCGCGCCATTCATACAGCCCGTTTCTGGCGCCAGCATGCCCTTCTCCGCCAATGCCAGCGGCCAGATCGAAGCGATAGCTGCGCTGTTTATCCCGCCGCAAATGGTGCTGCAGGGCGTGGTGAATGCTGACGTGTCAGGCGAGCTGCCATCCCTGAATGAGAGCTTCTCGGGCAGGGTGCAGTTCTCTGAAGGCGTCTTCGAGCATGGTGACCTCGGCATGGTTCTCAACCAGATATCCGCTGATGCACGCCTCGGCAGCGGCACTGTGAACCTCGAAAGCTTCAGCGCACGCGGGCGATCCGGCGGCACGCTTGAGGGCAGCGGCACCATGGCCGTTGATGGATCGGGACGCAGCGATGTCCGGATCCGCGCCGATCAGCTGGTCGTCACAGAGCGACGTGAGGGCTCGGCGACAGTGAGCGGGACACTGTCACTGAACCAGCAGCCAGACCTGTTTGAGATCACAGGCGACCTCACGGTCGATGAAGGCTCTATCAACCTCGCAAACCTGCCGCAGGGCGGCCCGCCGACGCTGGATGTGACTTTCCGACAGCCGGATGAGGAAGAAGAAGAGGAAGACGTCGAGGAGGCCGCGACCCGTCTCGATATCAGCCTCAACGCGCCTGGTCGGATCGACATTAGCGGGCGCGGCGTCAATGCGGAGCTTGCCCTCGATGCCGACATTGAGGGCCCGATTGCCATCCCGGTCATAACTGGTCAGGCAGAAATCGTGCGCGGCCGGTTTGACCTGATCGGCAAGCGGTTCGAGTTCGGAGAGAGCACCGTGCGGCTTGCGCCAGACCTCGGTGAAAGCCGTCTGGCCGTCCGCGCCGAGCATGAGACGCGCGACGACATTACAGCAATCCTGAACGTGGTCGGGACGGTGTCGCGGCCAGAAATTGAGCTGACCTCGGAACCGGTGCTGCCGGAAGATGAGGTTCTCTCGCGTGTCCTCTTCGGCCGCTCGCCGACGCAGCTGACAGCGCTGGAAACCGCGCGTCTGGCAGCGGCGCTCGCCCAGCTTTCCGGCGGCGGCGGCTTTGACCTTCTTGGCGGCATTGAGACCGCGCTCGGCCTGGACACATTCGATGTCGGCAGCGGCGCGAGCGGCGGCGTCGAGGTGACAAGCGGCAAGTACCTTACCGACAATGTCTATCTTGAAGTGCGTTCAGGCGCGACGGGCGCGCCGGGCATCGCCATTGAGTGGGAGCCGATCGAGAATATCGAGATCGAGGCCGCCACGAATACGGGCGAGGACCTGGGTCAGGAACTCTCGATCCAGTGGACGCGCGACTTCGATGATCCCGGAAGCGGTGACGAAGACTAGAGCTCGCCTTTGAGACGGCGCATCACGCCGGAAAAATCGATATCGCCGAAGCCGTCTTCATCCAGCTTCGCATAGATCTGCTGAGCGTGATTGCCGAGCGGCGTATCGGCCCCGACATCATCGCCCGCACCCATGGCAAGCCGCAGATCCTTCAGCATCATGGCGACCGCGAAGCCCGGCTTGTAGTCGCGGTTCGATGGCGCGGTCGGCACAGGCCCTGGCGCCGGGCAATAGCTGGTCATGGACCAGCACTGCCCGGACGCGGTGGACGAGATGTCGTAGAAAGTCTGCGCATCGAGACCGAGCTTTTCAGCAAGGTTGAACGCCTCGCAGGTGCCGATCATGGAGATGCCGAGCAGCATGTTGTTCGCGATCTTCGCGACCTGTCCGTTGCCCGGATCGCCCGCATGGAAGACATTCTTGCCCATGACGTCGAGGATCGGCTTTGCCTTCTCGAACCCGTGCTTTGGGCCACCCACCATGAAGGTCAGCGTGCCTGCCTCGGCAGCGGCAACACCACCCGACACCGGTGCGTCCATATAGGAAAAGCCCGCTTCTGCGGCTTTCCCGGCAGCATCGCGCGCCTCTTCGACGGCGATAGTCGAACAGTCAAGGAAAAGCGTGCCCGGCTTTGCGTGTGCCGTCACACCACCCTCACCGAAATAGACCTGATGGACATGCTTGCCCGCTGGCAGCATGGACACCACGACGTCGACATCGCTCACCGCCTCGCCGACAGTGGCAGCGGCCTTTGCTCCTGCCGCGACAGCGGCTTTCACCGCATCTCCGTTAAGATCGAAGGCGTGCACCTCATGTCCCGCCTTGGCGAGGTTTGCGCACATGCCGGAGCCCATATTGCCAAGGCCAATGAATGCAATCTTCGTCATGGTGAGATCTCCTCCCTAGAGAAATGTGAGCTCGTCTGCCCCTAGCGGCGCGAAGAAGCTGTCGACCAGCTTCTCATCCACTGAGGCCAGATCGGCCGGGACCCATTTGGGGTCATTATCACGGTCAACGAGTACGGCGCGGACGCCTTCGATGAAATTCTCGGTGCAGACCATGCGCGCGCCGATCCGGAATTCCATTTTCATGTTGTCCCGGAAGTCGCTGAGCTTGCCGCCTTCGCGGAGCTGTCGGTGCGCAACCTTGAGCGTGAGCGGTGATTTGGTTTTCAGCATGTCGGCCTGTTTCCGGGCCCACTCGCCGCCAGCTTCGAGGCAGGCGATGATCTCTTCGACCGTGTCCTTGCCAAAGCAGGTGTCGATTTCAGAGCGGTGTTCCGCAAAGCTGCCCGTTGCCGATTGCTCCAGATCATCCAGCGCGGAAACGCCCTGTCCTGCCAACTTGTCTGCGAGACCGCTCACATCCTCAGTGAAGTGCGTCGCAACGCCTGCGGCCAACACGTCCTTGCCTTTCAACCGAGCGCCGGTGAGTGCCAGCCACTGGCCAAGCTCGCCATCGAGGCGCGGCAGGAACCAGCCGCCGCCAACATCGGGAAAGAGGCCGATACCGCTTTCTGGCATTGCAAATGTCGTGTTCGCTGTGGCGACCCGGTAATTGCCATGCACCGAAATGCCGACGCCGCCGCCCATCGTCACGCCATCGATAATGGCAACATAAGGTTTGGGATATTCCTCGATCAGCGTGTTCAGCTGGTATTCGGTCGCAAAGAAGTCCTTTGCTTCCTTGCCGCCGGCTTTGCCGGACTCCTGCAGCATGCGGATATCGCCGCCCGCGCAGAAACCGCGCGTGTCAGCCAGGTGATCAACGATAACCAGCTCAACCGCATCATCTTCGCGCCAGGCCAGCAGCGCATCTATCATCAGCTCGCACATCTCCTGGTCGAGGGCGTGCAGAGCCTTGGGGCGGTTCAGCGTGATGCGGCCGGCGCGGCCCTCTTTGCGGGCGATGACAACTGGATCGCTCATACCTGGCCTTTCATCATTTCACGCGCGACGATGACGCGCATGATTTCATTGGTGCCTTCAAGGATCTGGTGAACGCGAAGATCGCGCACGATCCGCTCGACTTCATAATCACCGAGATAGCCATAGCCGCCATGAAGCTGGAGCGCTTCATTGGCGACCTTGGAGGCGGTGTCCGTCACGAAGCGCTTTGCCATGGCGCAGAACTTGGTCGCGTCAGGCGTCTTCCTGTCGAGCTTGGTGGCGGCTTCATAAAGGAGCGCGCGGGCAGCGGCGAGCTCTGTCTCCATGTCGGCGAGCTTGAATTGGGTCGCCTGAAACTCGATGATGGCGCGGCCGAACTGCTCACGTTCCTGCACGTAGGCAAAGGCGCGGTCGAGCGCATCCTGCGCCCCGCCCAGCGCGCACGCGGCGATGTTGAGCCGTCCGCCATCGAGGCCGGCCATGGCGAATTTGAAGCCATGCCCCTCATCGCCAACGCGGTTCGTCGCCGGAATGCGGCAGTCATCGAAATTGACCATCGCGGTGGGCTGGGCGCGCCAGCCCATCTTGTCTTCATGCTTGCCGAAGGAAAGACCCGGCGCATCCTTGTCGACAATGAAGGTCGAGACGCCCTTGGCGCCGCCATCATCGGTGCGCGCCATGACGACATAGACATCTGAAAAACCAGCACCGGAAATGAAGACCTTGGCGCCGTTGAGGACGTATTCATCGCCCTCCAGCTTTGCCGTTGTCTTGAGGCTGGCAGCATCGGAGCCTGCGCCCGGTTCGGTGAGACAGTAGGAGGCAATCAGCTCTGTGGCTGTGAGGCGCGGGACATATTTCGCGCGCAGCTGGTCATGGGCGAAGCTGTCGATCATCCATGTCGCCATGTTGTGGATCGACAGGAAGGCCGCATGGCTGATGTCGCCGCGAGACAGCTGCTCGAAGATCAGCGCCGCGTCGAGCCGCGTCAGGCCAGAGCCGCCATGCTCTTCGGTCGTATAGATGCCGCCAAAGCCAAGCTCTCCAAGCGCTTCCAGCTTGGAGCGATCAAGATTGCCTTCCTTGTCCCACCTCGCCGCATTCGGGCGAAGCTCCTTCATGGCGAACCCCTTCGCCATGTCGGAAATCATCGTCTGTTCTTCGGTTAGAAGCGTCATGGACTTAACCCTCAAAATCTAGGACTTGGGTCAGACTTATTGCATCGTCGGGATGATGAAAGCCTGGTCGCCAACATCGCCTTCCGGCCAGCGCTGGGTGACTGTCTTGATCTTGGTCCAGAATTTCACGCCTTCCGGGCCGTGCTGGTTGGTGTCGCCAAAGGCAGAGCGCTTCCAGCCACCGAACGTGTGATAGGAGACCGGCACCGGGATAGGCACATTGATGCCGACCATACCTACGTTGACCTGGGCCGCGAACTCACGCGCGGCGCGGCCATCGGAGGTGAAGATCGCAACGCCATTGCCGTACTGGTGATTGCTTGGCAGGGCGGCGGCTTCTTCCAGTGTCTCGGCGCGCATGACCTGAAGGACCGGGCCGAAGATCTCTTCCTTGTAGGTCCGCATGTCCGGCTTGACGTGGTCGAACAGGCTTGGGCCGACAAAGAAGCCATTCTCATGGCCCTGAAGCGTGTGACCGCGGCCATCGAGTTTGAGCTCTGCGCCTTCTTCGACACCCATGCGGATATAGTCCTCGACCTTCGCCTTGTGGGCGGCAGAGACAACCGGGCCGTAATGGGCATCAGCATCGGTCGAGATACCAACTTTCAGGTTCTGCGCCGCTTCCAGCATGCGTTCGACGAACTCGTCGCCCGTCTTCTTGCCCACAGTGACAGCCACGGGCAGCGCCATACAGCGCTCGCCAGCCGAGCCATAGGCCGCGCCGACAATGTCTTTCACAGCCTGCTCCATATTGCAGTCAGGCATGATGATGCCGTGGTTCTTCGCCCCGCCCATGGCCTGCACGCGTTTGCCGTGCGCGGTACCGGTTGAATAGACATATTGGGCGATATCGGATGAGCCGACGAAGCTGACGGCCTTGATGTCGGGGTGTTTGAGGATGGCGTCGACCGACATCTTGTCACCGTGGACGACATTGAGCACGCCTTCTGGCGCCCCGGCTTCGAGAAAGAGCTCGGCGAGGCGAACCGGGACGGACGGATCCTTCTCCGACGGTTTCAGCACGAATGTGTTGCCGCAGGCGATCGCGACCGCGAACATCCAGCAGGGGATCATTGCCGGGAAGTTGAACGGGGTGATACCGGCGCAGACGCCGAGGGGCTGGCGCATTGAATAGACGTCGATGCCGGGGCCGGCGCCTTCTGTGTACTCACCCTTCTGAAGGTGCGGGATGCCACAGGCGAACTCGACCACATCAATACCGCGCTGAACGTCGCCCTTGGAGTCGGCAACCACCTTGCCATGTTCCGACGACAGAAGCTCAGCCAGCTCGTCGATATTCTGCTCAAGCAGATCCTTGAACTTGAAGAGAATGCGCGCGCGGCGCTGCGGATTGGTGGCCATCCAGCCCGGCAGTGCGGCCTTGGCTGCTTCGACCGCCATGTCGACTTCAGCATCGAGCGCGAGGCCGACCTTTGCCTGAACTTCACCGGTGTTCGGATTGTAGATGTCACCGAAACGGCCAGAGGCGGTTTCAACGGATTTACCCGAAATGAAATGATGAACGCTGCGCATACGGCTTTCTCCCATATCTATCTGGCGGCAGTTTATCTTTGGCGCACACGCAGTTAAACACGCACATATGCAGGTTTAACCTGCATATGTGCAGCCAAGGACAAGCCCCGTGAACTGGGACGACCTCAAACTCCTCCTCGAAATCAGCCGTCATGCGAAACTGTCTGACGCGGCCGCGCGCACAGGGCTCGACGCCACGACGGTCGGGCGGCGTCTGAGGCGGCTGGAAGCTGATCTCGGCCTGTCTTTGTTTGAGCGCACCCGGCGCGGCCACATCCTGACGTCTGCGGGCGAAGCGATCGTCGCCAAGGCCGAGGCGATCGAGCAGTCTGCACTCGAAATCTCCGCGCAGGCCGACATAGGCGGGACGGAGGCGAGCGGCCGGGTCAGGCTAGGCGTCACTGAAGGCCTAGGAAATGCGCTGATCGCCCCTGCCCTAGCGAGCTTTCGCGACCGCTATCCATCTATCGCGCTCGACCTTATCGCCATGTCGGGCTTTGCAAGCGTGCCCAAGCGCGAGGCCGATATGGCCGTCATGCTGGCGCGGCCGACATCGGGCCGGTTGAAAGTGCGCAAGCTGTCAGACTATGCGCTGCACCTGTTTGCCAGCCGGGACTATCTCTCGCGCTGGGGCGCGCCGCAATCGCCCGCCGATCTCTCCCAGCACACGCTGATCGGTTATGTGGACGATCTCATCTACTCACCGCAGCTTCGTTATCACGCTGAAATCGCACCGGATCTGACGCTGCAATTCTGCAGCCCGTCCATCATCGCGCAATTGCAGATGGCGCGGGCGGGGCTTGGCATCGCAGTCCTGCCAAACTTCATGGCGGCGCGCGATGAGGCGCTTCAGCCCGTCCTGAAGGAGGATGTCCGCGTCGAGCGGAGCTTCTGGCTGACGACCCATGAGGATCTCGCGCCCCTCGCCCGAATCCGCGCGCTGAGCGTCTTTCTTGCTGAGCTCTTCGACACGCACCGGGACATTGTGCTGCCAGAAGGCGGCTGACGCCCCTAAAGCATCGCTGTGTCGGCAGGCTGGCCGAGATAAAGCCGCCCCGTTGTCTCCCAGGTCGACGCGCCAACCATGATGTGCTGGGTCGCGACATGGATGTCGCGAAAGCGCCGCTGAATGGGCGACTGGCTATAGACGGCACTGCCACCCGCAAGTTCGTAGATCCGATCGACGGCGCGCTTGGCAGACTGGACGGCGCTTGTTGTCGCGAGGCGCAGATCGCGGCGAAGCTCGAGCGGCACGGGCCCTTCCTGCGCAGCCTGCCAAGCCGCTTCGATGGCCTCAAAGAAGAATGCGCGGCCTTGGCGGATGTCAGCCTCGCTCAGCGCGACGTCGCGGTGTGTGAGTGCTTTTTCAGATAGTGTCTTGCTGCTACCCGACGGCTTCTTGGCGCCCGCAAGATCGTAGAAGTCGTCCATCGCGCCCCGCGCCGCGCCGAGCGCAACAGCAGCAATCCCGATCGCGAGCAGGCCGAATGCGGGAAAGCGGAAGGCCGCTTCATCCTGGCGCGTGCGGCCAAAGCCGGTAGTCACCCGGTCAGCCGGGACGAAGACGTCTTTAACTTCGAAGTCGGTTGAGCCCGTGCCTTTGAGGCCGGTGACATGCCAGGTGTCCACGAAACTGATCTGGTCTGCCGCAAAGATTGGCGCAATTTGTATGGGGCCGCCCTTGGATGACATGATCAACTGGCCAGCCTCATCGGCGAGGAAGCAGCCGCCGCTGACCCAGTCGGCGTTCTGGCTGCCAGACCCCCAAGCCCAGCGCCCTGTGACGCGATAGCCTTTCTGGCCATCCTGCTCTGTTTCTACGGCGCGGCCCATCGGGGCGAACACGCCCGCCGTCTTCACGCCGGGCCGGCAAAGCAGCTCCCGCACTGAAGAACTGTCAGCGAAGGCCATGCCGAAGGCGGCGGTCGAAGCAATAAAGGCGCACCATGCGGGCGCCGCGTCGCCGCGCGCCAGTGTTTCAATCAGTTCGGCATATTCAATTGGGGTCGTGCCGGAGCCGCCATCACTCTCTGAATGGCAAAGCCCATAGAGACCATCGCGCGCGAGGCCATCAGCGATATCCTGCGGCAGTTTCCTGCACGCTTCGGCTTCTTCTGCGCGCGCGGCAAGCCTGGGACGCCAAACCTCAGCCCGCTCATACAGCGTCGCTTTCATATCAAGCGAGTTGATTGTATCTGCCGGCATGGCGCGCCTCCCATTCGTCCTGCAGTGTGAAAGCCTGCTTTCCTGGAATGGTAGCACAGGAGCGGCGGCGCTGTCGCCAATCGCTCAAGTTTCGCCAGCTGTTTCTTCGCTCTGATGGTGCGTTCTGAGATAGAGAGCGCCGATGATTGCGGCCGCAAATCCTGCAACTGCCCCTGCTCCAAGCCCCCAGCGGGGGCCAAGCACATCGGCAATCCAACCAATAATTGGCGCGCCTAGAGGCGCACCGCCCAAGGCGACAGCGATACGCAGCGCCATGACACGGCCACGCATTTCCGACGCGGTGGTCAGCTGCATCATGCTGTTCGTGGTGGTCATGAAGGTCAGCGCCGCCATGCCTGTGACGACGAGTGCAGCCGCAAACGTCCAGTAGCCAGGCGCGAGCGCCGCGCCGAGACAACCAACGCCGAAGAATGCCGCCCCCGTCACCATTAGCCCCATCGTATGGGTACGGCGCCGCGCAGCCAGGAACGCACCGGCAACCGTACCAACTGCGATGAAGGATGAGAGGACGCCAAAGCCCTGCGCATCAGTCTGGAAGACCTTGGCCGCCATCGTCGCAACGAAAATTGAAAACTTGAAGCCGAAAGTCCCGATCAGGAAAAGCATGATGAGGGTGATACGTAGGTCCGGCCTGCGCCACACATAAATGAAGCCCGCGGTGAAGTTACCACGCTGACGCTCGGCTCGCTTCGCCTTGTGCAATTCGCGCACTCTCAGAAAGAAGAGCGATAGAAGGACAGCGAAATAGGAAGCGCCATTGATCAGGAAGGCCCAGCCTGTGCCAAAGGCGGCGATCAGGAAGCCAGCGACTGCCGGACCGGCCAGACGGGCGCTATTGAAGGACGCTGAGTTGAGCGCGACCGCGTTCGGTAGATCGGTGTCGCCGACAAGATCGCTGACGAACGTCTGCCTGACGGGCGCGTCGATGGCGGCTGCGCAGCCAAACAGAAACGAAAAAACATAGACATGCCAGAGCTCTACAAGCCCGGTCACGGTCAGCAGGCCGAGCAATAACGCAAGAATGCCCATGGAGACTTGTGTGAAGACCAGCAGTTTCCGGCGGTCGAAATAGTCTGCGGCAAAGCCGCTCCATGGCAGCAGGAGTAGCTGAGGCGCGAACTGGCAGGCGACGACAAAGCCGAGCGCAGTGGCATTGTGATCGGTCAGCTGGGTCAGGACGAGCCAGTCCTGCGCCGTGCGCTGGATCCAGGTGCCAAAGTTCGAAACCACAGAGCCGCTGGCCCAGACGCGGTAATTGAAGCTCCGAAAGGAGCGAAGCGCACCGTCTGCCGAGATCTGTATCATGAGGAGTGCGCCGCCATACCCCGTGACTTAGACCAATCAAGAGAGTCGGAAAACGGCCAGGAGCTATCACGCTGAGACCAAAGCCCGCGCACAAACAAAAAAAGCCCCCAATCCGAAGATCAGGGGCTTATTTGGGTGCGGGAGGGCGCACCCAACAAAAGAGTAAGCTAGTAATTCCTTTTATTTCAGAGGGTTAGAGGTTTCCCTGCGAGCAACGATCATTCAAAGTTCCGGCAGGCGCCGGCTGATGCGTGCCAGAATATCGTCAAAGAGTGCAGGCTCCCTGTAGTAAAGCGCTCGTGACTTCGCATAAGCGTCCGCGTACGCCTTTCGCGTTTCTGCGTCGCTCAACAGAAAGGCTTCGTTCCTGGTGAGGTCCGGTTCATCTGCCTTGCGGAACCTTTTGGCCTTGTGGTCCTTGTACGCGTCTGTTCCGATGAACTCTTTCACTGAGGCGTCAGCGAGCAGGCAGTACACGTCATAATAGTGGCGCATGAAATTGACAGGCATGTCGCCGTCCGCCTGCTGCTTTCGGAATTTCGTTGAGATGGTCTGGAGCTTTTCGACAAAAGTATAGCCCGGCTCATAGCAAGGCACATCGACCGCGCGGGTGTCGGTCAGGTCTGCAATCCCACTCTCGACTGCAAGTTCGTAAGCCCAGGACGAAATCGTACATGGCCGGTTCGGCGCCACCTGGTCGAACCCGACTTCGAGCAGGATGCCTGCCTTCAGCCCTTCTGGCAGTGGATTCACCGACTCATACTTCAATCGAATGCCTGCGCCGCGATAGTGGCGTGTGTCGTCGAACTCTTCGTCGCGGACCACTTCGATAATGCCAGGAATTTTGATGGCTTCGGCCAGACCGTTGAAGAATTCGAGACGCGCCTTTACCTGCGCAGGCTTGTTGTGGTTTGGGCCATACTGGAGGTCGGTCTCTGGGTGGATCAGGATGTCGATGTCTTCCGAAAAACGGTCGATGAGGCCGTATCCCTTTGACAGCGAAGTTCCGCCTTTCAGCTCAAACTTATAGTCAAGCTGCTGCAGTCCCCAGAGGCAGTGCATCAACCAGTAGTCTTTTTCGATGAGGCCCGGATCGATAGTGTTGTTTCGCGCAGCAACAGCGATGAGGTCGGCAAAATCAGGCAGTGCGTGCAGGAGGGTCACGCGGCGGTTGCCTGATCAGGGTTCAATACAGGCTTGAGGAGCCTTGCAGCCCGCGCCGATCCGAAATCCTTCACCGCACGTGACAGTCGCGCGCGGTCCATACGTCGCGCACGCCTAAGTGCCTTGGGAAGCACTGCTGCCTTTTCCTCGGGAAGCCGATCGAGGTTGTGCAACAGATCCACCAGGAGGAATTCTTCGCTGAGGTTTGAAGGAACAGAGGTCCGCATGCGGAAGTCATAGCGTCGGCCATCCAGCTCGAAATGGCCGTGCCGTTTGCGATTATAAACTACCGGCTCATTGTAGAGCTGCGTCGTTCCCAATTCGAGGCTGTTATAGGCGTTTGGCGAAACCATAAGAAACCGGTCATCCCCCAGGAATGACTCAACCAGCTTCTCCGGCTTGGCGGGTGCCTGCCCGAACCGAGTTTTCTTCGGAGCCATATAGAGCCCTGCCCCAACCTTTTCGAGGCGTCCTTCGTCAAGCAGCTGTCCAACATGTCGATCGACAGCGTTTGACCAGGTCGCAAGCTCCTTGCGCCGGTACACCTGTCCGGGGCGCAATTTCCTTTTTAGTTTTGCAAGCGCGGTCATGTTCTGTCTCCATCACCCACAATATAGGGGTCATGCTCCATATTATGCAACATTTCTTATTAAAAAGTCATGCACAACAAAGACAATAAATACTCTCGACACAGGCGCAACATATTGATTTTACGATGTTTTATAGAATGAGGAAGCAGGTCTCTTAATCACTGGAATGGCACAATCCGTACTAAACAAAAGGGTCTGGGGTCCAATTTATTTATGAATTGAAGCTCGTACGCAGCGAAACCAGGTTGCCCTTTCGCCAAGAGCCGACAATGGATTCCGAACCGCGAGTGACGCGCCCAGTAATCGTGCTTGAAATTAAATTAATTCAACGCACTATGGCACTCAAAACTTCGCTTGTTGTGCAGATTGTTTGCAATTTGTAGCGCAAACTGTGGTGCAGCCCTTTCGTGTTGTCAAAGTTCGACGCTGCCTATCAACGACATTCACATCGCTAACATGATTTGCTGGCCGTTCAAATTCGCGCTGGAGCGTAGCCATGCAACTTTTCGCTCGGGACTGACCCGCGGGTCTGGGTTGATCCTGCTCCGTTACGACAAACCTTGAGTGCTCAGAGGTTCTTTCTTGATTTAAACCCCTATGGGGTATAAGTGGTAGTCATGAACTTTGTTGTCGCAACTCTCGTGACGGTATTTTTCAGCCTGTCGCAGGTGCTCTGCGCGTGTCCCGTCGATATGTCGGCGACGAATAGCATGGCAACCGAGTTCACCGCTCATTCTCACCAGGCGCCCGCCGATGGGCCTGAGGCGCCCTGCGATGATGAGACTGATCACTGCAAGCTTCAGACAGCAACGGTCGCCCAAGCCGACAAGACGGCGAACCCGGTCCAGCACGTATTAGGCGATACGACGCCCATCGGGCTTGCTACACCCTCATGGCAACACGCATGGAAGCGCGTCGTCAATGTCCGCACGCCCTGGCCTGAGGTCCGAAGTTACCTGCTGCAACAAACGCCAGTCACATTGAAGGTGCGTTCCCTGAGCTGATTTCGTGCGTCGCTGCATTAGCAGCCCGATTGCATAAATTCACCTCATGGAGACGATTATGTTGAACAGACGACGTATGTTGCAGACGGTGCTCGGCACCGGCGCAACCTTGGGGGCAAGCAGCCTCCTGCCCGCTTGGGCAAAATCTTCCAGCAACGGAAACCTTGGTGTGCCCTCACTTTCGGGCACGCGCTTCGACCTCGAAATCGGGCAGTTCCCGGTCAGGCTCAACGGCAAAGTCGGTATGGCAACCGGAATCAATGGCACACTTCCCGGTCCGCTCTTGCGGTTGCGCGAGGGCGATGACGTTACAATGAACGTCACCAACCGGCTTGCCGAAGACACTTCGATCCATTGGCACGGACTGCTTGTCCCCTTCCATATGGACGGCGTGCCGGGCGTCAGCTTCCCGGGCATCAAACCGGGCGAAACGTTCAAATATCAGTTCAAGGTGCCGCAAAATGGCACTTACTGGTATCACTCCCATTCTGGTCTGCAGGAACAACTCGGCCATTACGGTCCGATCGTCATAGATCCGGCAGGTACAGACCCAGTGGCTTATGACCGGGAATATGTGCTCGTCCTCAGCGACTGGAGTTTCACGCATCCGCACCGGATCTTCGACAAGCTCAAGAAGAATGCCGAGAGCCTGAATTTCAACCGCCCGACCCTGTCGAACCCAACCGGACTTGGCGGCATGTGGGGGCAGATGCGAATGAGCCCGCGCGATCTCGCAGACGTGACCGGCGAAACCTACACCTACCTGATCAATGGCCATTCGACGGCCGATAATTTCAATATGGTCTTCCAGCCGGGCGAGCGGGTTCGCCTGCGCATTATCAACGCCTCCGCCATGACCCTCTTCAATGTCCGCCTCCCGGGCTTGCCGATGACGGTGGTCCAGGCCGACGGTCTGAATGTCCAGCCGGTTGAGACCGACGAGTTCCAGATGGGCGTGGCCGAGACGTATGATGTCATCATCGCGCCGACCGAAGCGCGCGCCTACGCCTTTGTTGCCGAATCGATCGACCGCTCCGGCCAGGCCGTCGCCACGCTCGGCCCGCGTGCCGGTATGCGGGTCGATGCGCCTGCGCTTCGAGCTGTGCCGATGCTGACCATGCGGGACATGGGAATGGCCCATGGAGACATGGCGGGCATGTCAGGCATGGGGAGAATGGATCATGGTCCGGACACCGCGACGGCCGGGGACGACATGAAAGGCCACGACATGGGTGCCATGTCGATGATGCCCGATCCTCATGGTCCGGCGGTCCAGCCCGTCAAGATTGAAGCAGATATAGAGCGCGGCCCCGGTGTCGCAAAAGTATCAGGCATGACGATGAGCCGCTTGGGCGAACCCGGTCTCGGGCTTGATGATGTCCCCCACCGCACGCTCACCTATAACCAGCTTCGCGCGCTCGACATGAATGAGGACCATCGCCCGCCTGGCCGCGAAATTGTCATTCATCTGACGTCGAACATGGAACGCTACATGTGGTCGTTCGACGGTGTAAAATTCTCCGAGGTAACCGAGTCAATCAAGTTCTACGAGGGTGAACGTGTTCGCCTGACGCTCGTAAACGATACAATGATGCCACACCCGATCCATTTGCACGGCATGTTTTTCGATCTCGTGAATGGCGGTGGTCATCACATGCCTCGAAAGCACACAGTAACGGTCAAGCCTGCAGACAGGGTCAGCGTCGACATCACCGCAGAACATGTCGGTGACTGGGCGTTCCACTGCCATCTGCTTTACCACATGCACGCTGGCATGATGCAGGTCGTCAGCGTCATTCCGCCAGCAGACGATACGACACCAGCTGAAAAAATGCCGGCAGGTCAGATGAATATGCCCATGGACCATCACGGCATGAACCATGGGGAGGGAAAATCATGATGAAACCGAATTTGGCAGCCCCTCTCCTCCTCGGCTTCGCGCTCTACGCGACCGGCAGCGCGTTCGCGGAAGACACAAATCAAACCCCGCCCTGGGATCAGGCCGACGCCATCTACGGCGAGGATGCAATGGCGGACGCTCGCCGGGACGTTCTTGCGGAAGGCGGAGACCAGAAGAGCTTCTACATCCTCTTCAACCAGCTCGAGGCTCAGATGTCTGACGAGGGCGACAGTTTGTACTGGAACGGACAGGCTTGGTATGGGGGCGATATCAACAAGCTCTGGTTCAAGAGCGAGGGCCGCGCCTCTCTGAATGGAGAGGGCGTGGATGATGCCGAGATCCAGGCGCTCTATTCCCGCGCGGTTGCGCCTTTCTGGAATGTTCAGGCGGGCGTTCGCTACGACATCGAACCGGATAGTCTCGCGCATGGGGTCGTCGCACTGAATGGTCTGGCGCCCTACTGGTTCGAAGTCGACGCTTCCGCCTTTCTCAGTGAAAAAGGCGATGTAACGGCCCGCATCGAGGCTGAATATGAGTTGCTCCTGACCCAGCGGTTGATCTTGCAGCCTCGGATCGAAGCAAATCTTTCCGCGCAGGACATACCGGAAAGGGAAACGGGCGCGGGACTTAGCACACTCGATGCCGGCTTGCGGCTTCGTTATGAAATCAGGAGGGAGTTTGCGCCTTATGTCGGCGTCGAATGGCAAAGCGCCTTCGGTGAGACACGCGACATGATCAAAGCCGCAGGCGGTGAAGGCGACGATATCGTCTTTCTCGTGGGCCTGCGGACCTGGTATTAGGAGAACAAAATGGGCGGTTTCATAGAACCCAATATTCACCCCGTGCTGGTGCATTTTACCTATGCCCTCGGCACATCTGCAGCCTTGGCATATGTGGCTGGCCTCCTCGTACCTGCAGGCCGCTGGCGCGACAGCCTTCGACCGGCCGCCGACTGGATGCTGGCATTGGCTGCCTTGGCGGTTCTGGCCACCATCGCGGCCGGGTTTCAGGCCTATTACAGCGTTGCTCACGATGCGCCGTCCCATGAAGCGATGACAACCCATCGCAACTGGGCTGTTCCCACGGGCCTCGCATTACTGGCCCTCGCCGGTTGGCGCTGGCTGAGAAGGGCCTCGTCGCCCGGCCCGGTATTTGCGATCAGTGCCCTGGCGGTGGCAGGTCTTTTGACGGTTACAGCGTGGTGGGGAGGCACAATTGTCTACAAGTACGGACTTGGCGTGCAGACCCTTCCTGAAGCCAGCGGGCCAGGCCACGATCATGATCATGGCGGCGGAGCCGGTCATGGCGACCAAGGCACCGTAAATTCAACAGACGATCATCAAGACGCTCACGGAGCGCCTCCATCCGACACGATGGATGGATCATCGGCGAGCGGCGATGGACATGATCACGACCATACCGACGGTGCAGCTGATCGAGAAATGTCAGGCACGGTCCCCGCCGGACACGACAACTCCGACGGCCATCACGACACCAAACCGGTCTCGACTGATGAACAGGCGATCCTGGATATCATGGCCGCGATCGAAACCGGTTGGGAGACCGGCGATGGCGAACTGTTCCGACAGAACTTTCTCGACTGGTCAGGCGCCCGGTACTTTGAGTCAGGCGGCGAGAATACTGGCCTGCTCGACCTTGTCGAAAATCATGTCGAGCCCGAAAAAGATACCATTCCGGATCTCGAACTCGACTTCTCGAATATAGACGTGCAATTCGAGGGAAGTGACTTTGCATGGGCTGTCGCGGACACAGCGATCAGTGGAACGTTCAGCTCCAATGGCGAACGCCTGGAGCGTATCGGGAAACAAACGGTGCTGTTCCGCAAGGTCGCCGGCACCTGGCAGGTCATTCACACGCACTCGTCCTCTCGTGCGCCGCGATAAGGAGGAAATCCAAACTGCCGCGTGCTGGCCAAGTTGAAATGCAATCGGCAAGCGGCGATGATATTGAGTATACCCCATATGGGTATTAGGTCATGACTGTCCTGTCCTTCCCCCAGAAACCCTACTTCAAACTGGCCCATAAAGTGCGGGCTGGACATTGGTTTGAAGCTGACGCTGCTGCTTTTGTGAGCACCGAAGGCGACGTCACGGCACGGGTCGAGGCCGAATATGAGTTGCTGCTAACCCAGCGTCTGATCCTTCAACCCCGCTTAGAAGCGAGCCTTTCTGCTCAGGATATGCCTGACCTGCAACTCAGTTCTGGTTTAACCAGCGTTGATGCCGGCCTGCGCCTTCGCTACGAAATTGTTCGCGAATTCGCGCCATATATTGGCGTCGAATGGCAAAGCGCTATTGGCGATACCGCAGACTTCATTGAGGCGTCTGGAGGCGAAAAAGATCAAACGGCATTGCTCGTCGGTGTGCGAACCTGGTTCTAAACATGATGGAGATCTAAATTGGCCGATATGGGGCATATGATTTTCGGCAATCTTGGCGCGCTGATTTTTTGGGGCGTCCTGGCATTGCTGATCTATGTCGCTGTGCGTGCGACCATCAATCGGGACGGGGCGGACTCCAAGTCCAACGACCCGGTCGATATCCTCCGGCGACGATATGCGCGCGGCGAAATAGACAAGGAAGAATTTGATCGTCGCATGAAAGACCTGAGCTAACGCCGCTTGCAGACCCCACAATTCTTGAGGGGTCAGGCAAGTGTCCGGCGTATCACCCAGACAATGCCAGTCGCTGAAGATAGCGACGCTCACGCATATGGCTAACTGGGAGACGCTTTTGGGCGATTTGATTGAACCGAACCTGCATCCGATTCTGGTGCATTTTGCCTATGCGCTTAGCCTCACGGCTTTGGCCTCTTATGTGTTGGCCGCCTTTTCGCCTGTCGAGCGATGGCGAGAGACTCTGCGCCCGGCCGCGGACTGGATGCTGGCCTTTAGTGCGATCGCAATCGTGCTGACAATCGCGGCAGGATTTCAAGCCTATTACACGGTAGATCATGACGCGCCGTCGCATGCAGCGATGACCACCCACCGCAACTGGGCTGTACCATCCGGCCTCGCCATCCTCCTATTGGCGGCCTGGCGATGGACGGGAAGAGCAAAAGCCGCCTCAGGCATTTTCGTCACAGGCTTGGCTGCGGCCGCGCTCGCCTTAACCGTCACGGCCTGGTGGGGCGGCAAAATCGTCTATGGCTACGGCCTTGGGGTCAAAAGCCTGCCGCAGGTGACAGGAGATGGCCACGACCATGATCATGGCGGCGGCGGCGTCACGGCAGATCATGATATGGATCCCATGCCAGATTTAGCGCCGACCGCGGCTGCCCATGAAAACTCCGATGGCCATCACGACGTCGCTCCAATCAGTCATGACAATAGTGATGGGCACCATGATGGAGACAGCCCGTCCACAACACCCGCGCCACAAGCTGGATCGCCGGCGAGCGTCGCTGACGCTTTCGGCGAAGCGTTAAAAGCAGGTGATGAGGCGGCGCTGCGCGCGCTGTTTTCCCCCGACGTCGTGATCGCTGAGGGCGGCGGCGCCGAGCGCTCATTCGAAGAGTATGCCGGCCATCATATGCCCGCAGACATGGCTTATACAGCCGCGGTTTCATTCGATCTCAAAGACCGAAACATTCTCGAGAATAGCGATATCGCTACGGTGATCTCTCAATCGGAGATTAATGGCGCCTATAGAGGCGAGCCCGTGCACCGCCAAGCTATGGAAACCATGGTTCTCAAACGCGACGCTGGGGTCTGGAAGATTCACCATGTCCATTGGTCATCCGCGCCGATCACCGAAGATCACGAGCACTGATAAATGGCTGGGGGTGGCCAAACACAGCTTGCGGACCCGCTGATGGGTCAAAACCACTTCACCGCGGTGCGGTGGGTGTTGGCGATCGCTGTAGTACTCGGTCATATCTGGCTCCTCACGACAGGGTTCGAACCGTTTCGCATCCACGAATGGACTGCCAGCTATATGGCCGTGAACGGGTTCTTCGTCCTGTCAGGCCTCTTGATTGCCAAGAGTCTTCATACAAGGCGCGATATGAAGGCTTATGCAGTTTCACGGTTTCTGCGGATCTACCCAGCTCTGGTGATTATACTTGCGGCTTTTGTCCTCGTCTTCGCGCCTGTCTATTCGGCCGAGGGCGGCGGATCATTGTTTCAGCCGGAGACCTGGCAATACACCTACAAAGTCTTGGCGCTTGGCGATCCCGACAGCGCGCCCGCACAGATATTCTCTCAGAATTTGGAAACCGACTTTAACGGGCCGCTCTGGACCATTCGGTTCGAGCTAGCAGCGTACATCCTAGCGGGCATCGCGTTCATGTTTGGCACCGTCAACGGCCCATGGCGTGTTCTTAGCGTCTTCTTGCTTGTGCAATCGGTCTATCTTAGCGCGCCTTTGTTCATCGATACGAGTGCGCTCCCGCCGAGCGTGATGTCCTTGCTCCGCCTCTCATCGGCCTTTCTGCTCGGAATGACGCTTTGGCAGTGGCCTATTTTGCGCAGACCGCCCCTCTTGGCGGTCGCAGGTCTGATTGCAGCGTTCGCGCTCCTTGGCGGCGGCCCCCTCGGCGAATTGTTTGCGACCCTTGCCCTCACAAGCCTAATGCTTCGAGCTGGATTGCCAAAACGTGCGTCCGTCCGCATCGCCAAAATTCCGGACTATTCGTACGGGATTTATATCTGGCACTACCCGCTTTTGCAGGTATTTCTGGTTGGACAACCAGATGTTAGCCCCGCTGTCCTGGCTATAATGACCGCGCCGCTCATTCTGCTCGTCGCGGCCACTTCGTGGCATGTCATCGAAAAGCCAGTGCTTGCTCTGAAGCTGCGCGCCCGCTCGATAAACCAAAAAACCGTATCGCCGGAGGTGGCCGCATGACCTCCGCGTCGCATTCACTGATTGAAACATTGCTTCGGGCTCAAAGCCAATTTGAGAAGCTTATAAGCAGCGCATCTGAAAACACACCCGCAACTAAGTTTGCAGAAATGGCATTCATGACGGCCGAGGTGTGCATTCTTCTTTCTGAGGCATTTGCGAAGTCGATCGAACACCGCCGAGAAAATCTCCTCAGGGCACTACGAGCGATGGCAGGTATTTTCAGAGGCCTTGAAAGAGCCTCGCTGGAAACGACGAGCAACAGCCCGAACAGGCTCGGGACCGCGTGCGGTCAATGCGAAACAGCGATCTACGCTTTTCTTAAAGCAACCGAGCCTGACACTCAGGGGAGATTGAAATGAGCGCGGCGCCCTGGTCTGGCGCGTTGGCCATCGGGGTCGGCTGGGCCGCGCTCGACGCTCGCCTTGGCAAGAACACGGCACATGCTCATTTGGCACATCAGGCCATACTCGGGCTGGATGGCGCAGTCGTGGTGACGACAAACTCAGAGATAGTAGCCCCGACCGGCAAGGCTATTCACATCCCTACTGGGCAGACCCATTCCATCGGTCCTGAGGGACGCCTGACGCGCTCGATCTATATTGACCCGCGCTTTTCCGGAATTCGAAACGATCAGCAATGCAATCAGCCTGCCTGCCTTTCGGATGATCTATCAGCCGCTCTAGAGCACATCAGCGACATTAATCAGGCGCGCGATTGGGCGAAAAGGTTCGCGGGCCGGTTGCCTGGTTCGGCCATAGATTCACGCCTGCAAAAAGCCCTTGGCAACGTTCGCGCACTCGCCAATCCCGCCGCTCTGGCGCGCGAGCTCGCGCTGTCTCCAACTCGGCTGCGAGAGATCGTCAAGGCGGACTTCGGTGTTCCGCCCAGCAAGCTATTGCAATGGTTGCAATTGCTCGGCGCCGCTAAGGCAATGGAGGCGTCGTCCAGTCTCGCTGATGCAGCGGCCGCGGGCGGTTTTGCTGACCAGGCGCATTTCACTCGCCGACTGCAACAATGGTTCGGGGTGACCCCAAAAATTGGCCTGTCGGGTTTGGAGGTGTCCGTCGATGATCTCAGCTGATCCCTCATCCAACGCGGATTGGTCGGCGCGCTTGTCTTGCTCAAGACAACGATGCGGGCCCTAAGTATATATACGGAGTAACCAATACCCCCTATGGGTATTAACTCATTTTCGAAGCAACGCATCGCTGTCGCACGAATTATGTGGCGGCAACAACCAAAGAGAAGGAAAACACCATGCGCCTCATCCCCACTGGGCACGCCCTATCCATTTTTCTCGCCATCACGTTTACGCTCTGTATCGCATGGGGGTTGGTCGCACCGCCTAGTCTCCACATGCACGGTGCGTGGGAACAGCTCCTACCCGGATTTGAATTCATTTCGGTTTCAAGCTTCTTCCTCGGCCTCATCGAGTCCTACGTTTACGGCTGGTATATCGCGCTTGTCTTCGTACCGCTCTACCGACTGTTCAATCGCCAAAAAGCCTAATGCCAGAACTCCATTAGAGATCAGCCGCCCAACCCGGGCGCTGACCTTTAAGAGTGACACTGAAGCCAAACCCCGGAGGGGCGGATATGACCAATACCGATCATAAACATCACGACCATGGACATCATGATCACCACCACGGGGATGATCATGATTGTTGCCATGGTGGCGGAGACGCCGATGCCGGCGCGGACGGCAAATATGATCTCGTCCCGCAGGGCTACACAGGCACGGTCTATACATGCCCGATGCATCCAAACGTTCGCGACGTCCGAAACTCCGGGTGCCCTATCTGCGGCATGGCGCTGGAGCCAGAAGGTGTTGTCGTAGGCGAAGAAGACACTTCAGAACTCGACGATATGACCCGTAGATTCTGGATCAGCGCCATCTTCACCATCCCGCTTGCCATTTACGCCATGGGTGACCTGATCTCCGGCAAACCCCTCGAAGGGCTTTTGCCCGCCGGTTGGTCCCAATGGGCTCAATTCGTGCTGGCGGCTCCTGTCGTCCTCTGGGGCGGATGGCCATTCTTCGTCCGTGGTGTTCGGTCGGTACGGACGATGAACCTCAACATGTTCACCCTTATCTCTCTCGGCGTAGGCGTTGCTTTTGTCTTCTCGCTTGTTGCAACAGCTTTGCCAGGCATCTTTCCGCACGCATTTCGCAATGAGGCTGGCGAAGTCGCTGTATATTATGAAGCGGCCGCGGTGATCACGACGCTCGTATTGCTCGGGCAGGTTCTTGAGCTGCGAGCCCGAAGCGCAACATCGGGAGCAATCCGCGCGCTCCTGGAACTCACCCCGCCGACAGCAAACCGAATCGTGGCGGACGGACAGGAAGAAGAGGTTTCCGTCGACGATGTCCAGAGCGGTGACCGGCTACGGGTCCGGCCAGGCGAAAAAGTACCTGTCGACGGCGAAGTTGTTGAAGGGCGTTCGAATGTCGACGAGTCCATGATCACTGGAGAACCTATTCCAGTCGAGAAAGCAGCAGGGGATCCGATTACCGGCGGTACAGTTAACGGCACCGGATCACTCGTCATGGCCGCGACGCGCGTCGGCGAAGATACAATGCTATCGCAAATCGTACGCATGGTCGCCGAAGCTCAGCGCTCACGCGCGCCCATCCAGAAGCTCGCCGACACAGTGGCCGGCCTGTTTGTCCCGGCCGTCGTCGTGATCGCGATTATCACTTTCATCGTCTGGGCGATTTTTGGGCCTCACCCGGCCATGGCTTTTGCGATCGTCAACGCCGTGGCTGTGTTAATTATTGCGTGTCCCTGCGCGCTTGGCCTTGCAACGCCGATGTCAATTATGGTCGCCACAGGAAAGGGCGCACAGAGCGGCATTCTGATCAAAAATGCTGAAGCGCTCGAGACGTTTGAAAAAGTCGACACGATCGTCGTCGATAAGACCGGCACTTTGACAGAGGGCCACCCCAAACTTGTGACAGTCGAGCCTGCGAGTGGTCTCGCAGAAGCAGACTTCCTGGCTTACGCTGCCGCGATTGAACGCGGGAGCGAGCACCCTCTTGCGCAAGCCATCGTCAACGGGGCCGAAGAGCGCGGCGCAGCGCGCCTGGAGTCGACCGATTTTGAATCAGTCACCGGAGAAGGCGCGCAGGGCCGGGTCGATGGAAAGCTTTTCGCCATCGGCAACGCCAAGATGATGCGCCGGGTCGGTGCTTTTGACGAAACACTGAAAGCCCATGCTGAAACCTATCGCCGCGACGGCCAGACGGTGATGTTCGCCGCTCTGGACGGCAAACCGGCGGGCCTGATTGGGGTCGCCGATCCAATCAAAGAAACGACCCCTGAAGCCATAGCCGCCTTGCACAAGGCGGGCATGAAAGTCGTCATGCTGACGGGCGACAGCCTGGCAACAGCGCAAGCGGTTGCACGCCAAATTGGCATTGATGAGGTGGAGGCCGATGTGTCACCAGAAGACAAAAACCGGATCGTGCGCGAACTCCAATCGAAAGGTGCGGTCGTCGCCATGTGCGGCGACGGCATCAATGACGCGCCTGCCCTTGCTCAAGCGGATATCGGAATAGCCATGGGAACCGGTACAGATGTGGCCATGGAGAGCGCCAGTGTCACCCTGGTCAAAGGCGATCTTCGCGGTGTCGCCCGCGCGCAGCGGCTGAGCCGCGCGACGATGGGCAATATTCGCGAAAACCTGTTCTTTGCCTTTATCTATAATTCGCTCGGCGTGCCGGTTGCTGCCGGCATCCTCTATCCGTTCTTTGGGCTCCTTCTCAGTCCAATCATCGCCGCCGCCGCGATGAGCCTCAGTTCATTCTCAGTCATTGCGAATGCGCTGCGACTTCGCTCCGTCAAACTATAATTTCGAAGGAAACACTTATGTCAAAATGGATTCTTGGTGCCTTGGCCGCCGCCCTTTTTGCGCTTGCCGCTGGGTTTTTCGTCTCGGGCGGTTTGGCGAGCCCCGCAAATGCGCAAACCATTACCGTCTATAAAACACCCTGGTGTGGATGCTGTACGGCCTGGATAAAACACCTTCAGCGCGATGGTCTTGAAGTACGTGTTATCGAACGCGAAGACCTTGCACCTGTGCGGGCCTCGCTGAACGTGCCCGATGAACTTGCCTCCTGCCACACCGCGTCGGTTGATGGCTACGCGATTGAGGGCCATGTCCCAGCCTCGGAAATTCGTAAGCTTCTTGAAACCCGGCCAGATGCGGCGGGGCTTTCGGTGCCCGGCATGCCAATGGGCTCTCCCGGAATGGAAACCACAAGCCCGCCTGACGCCTATGATGTCATTCTGTTCAGTGCGGAGCAGCAAAGCGTATTCGCGAGCTATGTCGGCCGCTTCCCGGCTGAACAGGCGGTTGGGCAATGAAATCCGAAATCTATAAAAAAGGCTCGCTAAGTCTCGCAGGAACCATTGCGATGGGCACCGGTGTCATGATTGGCGCCGGGATCTTCGCACTGACCGGGCAAGTCGCGCAATTCTCAGGACCGGCGTTTCCGCTCGCCTTTTTGCTTGCGGCCGTGGTCAGCGGGTTCAGCGCCTACACCTACATCAAAATGTCGAACAAATATCCGTCGGCCGGCGGCATCGCGATGATCCTTCAAAAAGCCTATGGGCCAACGACAATTGCCGCCGCCAGCGCGCTGCTCATGACTATGTCGATGATCATCAATGAGAGCCTCGTCGCTCGCACATTCGGCGCCTACACATTGCAACTCTTTGATGTTTCGAAAGACAGTATTCTGGTACCAGTTCTAGCCGTCGGATTGATCGTTTTTGCGTTTGTAATCAACATATCCGGAAACAAAATCATTGGCGGCGTATCCAAAGTTGCTGCGGTCCTGAAAGTTGGCGGCATTCTGATCTTTGCTGGCGCGGCGCTCTGGGCGTCCGGCCTTTCTTTTGAAGCAGCCTCCTCGGCCACAACAAATGAGACTGGACCTGGGGGATTCCTCGCCGGCGTCGCCCTCGCCATTCTTGCTTTTAAAGGGTTCACCACGATCACCAATAGCGGCGATGAGGTGAAAAACCCCAATAAGAATGTCGGCCGCGCGATCATCTGGTCGCTGGCGATCTGCCTTGTTGTCTACATGGCTGTCGCTCTAGCGGTTGGGTCCTCACTGACACTTGAAGAAATTGTCGCAGCCAAGGATTTCTCGCTCGCAGAAGCCTCGCGCCCGGCCTTTGGTGATTTTGGCGTGGCGTTTACCGTGATCATCGCAATCATTGCCACCGCGTCGGGACTACTCGCCAGTGTCTTCGCGGTTTCGCGCATGCTCGCCATGCTGACGAATATGAACCTGATCCCCCACAAGCATTTTGGCATGCCCGGCGGCATCCAGAAACACACGCTTGTCTATACTGTTGTTTTGGCTGCCTTCCTGGCCGCTTTCTTCGATCTTGGGCGGATCGCTTCACTCGGCGCGATTTATTATCTCGTAATGGATATTATTATCCACTACGGCGTGCTGCGCTATTTACGCGAAGATGTCGGCGCCCGCGCCTCTATTCTAGTCGCCGCCATATTATTCGACCTGATTGCCCTTGGCGCCTTCCTGTTCATCAAAGCGACCGCAGACCCGATGATCGTCATCATCGCGATTGGGTCAATGGCTGCAATCTTTGCTTTCGAAGCGCTCTATCTCGGCCGGATCCGCGACAAGGAGGCGCCCGATCATGCGCACTCTCACTCATGATGTAACTGGTCCGCCGAGGGTAAACCTGATCGAGTTCTGCGAGCGAGCGGTGAGCAGGACTGGGATCCTTATTGGTTTAAAAGCGATGGCGCACCCTATCGCGGGGCGTATGAGAATGGTTTCGCGGCCCCGGCACACCGCGAGGTTCGCGCCATGATCCTGGCGATTGTCATCTCCGCAGTCACCTTCGTGCTATCCGGCGCGCTTCACTATGCGATTGTCTCAGGCGCAATCCGCCACCTCGGAGCTGCGAGCTATCATCGCGGCCGCAAACTTGTCACTGCGCTTTGCGTCTCGGGGATTGCGCATCTCGCGGCGGCCAGTCTTTACGCCCTCGCTTATGGCCTGGGCCGCGCCCTAGAGATAGGTGATCTAAGCGGTGATACGCCGACGACAGCCATGGACGTCTTTTACTTTTCGCTCGTCAGTTACACCTCACTCGGTCTTGGCGACATTGTTCCAACCGGCCATTTGCGCTTCGTCGCCGGTGTCGAGGCGCTGAATGGTTTTCTGCTCATCAGTTGCTCGGCGGCGATGCTGTTTCTGTTCATGACGGAGCAGAGCGAGGAACGCAGGCAATGAGCCCCCCACACACGCTTCAATACAGTTGCACCTGAAATGTTTGGCGCGCGCCTGCGCCTATCAGGGAAAGAACTCGGGCACGCGTATTATTGAGGAATGGGGGCACAAGTGACCAATCTGGTAAAACGCTATGGTCTGATCGGCATCGCCATCGTCTTCCTCGCTGCCGCGATTGTCGGCTGGACACAGCTACGCAACCCCCATGAAGAGCGCGGCCATATCGAAGTGTTCGGTAATGTCGATGTGCGCCAGGTCAATCTGGGTTTCAAAGTTCCCGGGCGCCTCGCCGAAATGATGGTCGATGAAGGCGACAAGGTCGCTGCAGGCGCAGTTGTCGCAAAACTCGAGCCGGTTGACTATGAAAATGAAGTGAAACTCGCGCAAGCGCGGGTCGCACGGTCTCAAGCTGCGCTCAGCGTTCTGCTCGCCGGCTCCAGGCCCCAGGAAATCGCCCAAGCTGAAGCGCAGCTCGCCGCAGCAGAAGCGGCTCTGACCGTCGCTGAAACCACCCTGTCGCGACAGGAGTTTCTTGCCGAGCGAGATATCGCCTCACACCAGGCACATGAGGAAGCCGAAGCGCGGCATGGCGCGGCCATTGCGCAGCGTGACGCCGCCGCAAAAAGCTTGGAGTTGGCGCGCATTGGACCGCGCTCTGAGGATATCGATCAGGCGCGTTCGGTGCTGGCCGCCGAACAAGCCGCTCGCGCCCTGGCTGAGCAACGCGTCGCCGATACGATGCTGACCGCCCCAAATGAAGGCATCATTTTGACACGTGTTCGCGAGCCGGGCGCAATCATCGGCGCAGGGGAAACCATTTATACCTTAACCTTGACCTCGCCGGTCTGGGTGCGCGCCTATATTGAAGAGCCAGATCTTGATTTCATCCAGGCCGGTATGGACGCTGAGGTGCGCACCGACTCCGGACGCGTCTACACAGGCCAAATCGGGTTCATCTCGCCGGTCGCCGAGTTCACGCCAAAGACGGTCGAAACCCGGTCATTGCGAACCAGCCTTGTCTACCGCGTGCGCATCATCGTTGAAGATCCAGAACACCGCCTGAAACAGGGCATGCCGGTTACAGTCATGCTCAGCCCCGACCGGGATGTTTGAGCGTGCCGGGCCCGCTGATCCAGATAGATCAACTCAGCAAGCGCTTTGATAAGGGCGCCCTTGCGGCGCTCGATTCTGTTACGGCCCATTTCAATGCAGGGGAAGTCACTGGTCTGGTTGGTCCCGATGGGGCTGGAAAAACCACATTGCTGCGTCTGATCGCAGGCTTACTGGTTCCCTCAACAGGTAAGATCACTGTCAACGGTCTGGATCCTGTCACGGATAGCGGAGCGGTTCACCGGATTGTGTCCTATATGCCCCAGCGGTTTGGGCTCTACGAAGATCTGAGCGTCCAGGAAAACCTGACGCTGTACGCTGATCTGCGGTCAGTTCTAGGGTCAGACCGCGAAGAGGCCTTCGAGCGGCTTTTGGGATTTACAGGCCTCGCACCTTTTACGAACCGGCTGGCTGGAGCGCTTTCCGGCGGTATGAAGCAAAAGCTTGGCCTTGCCTGCGCCCTCATCAAGAAACCCGACTTGCTGTTGCTTGACGAACCAAGCGTTGGCGTCGATCCGATCTCCCGGCGAGAGCTTTGGCGCATGGTCTATGAACTGGTCGATCAGGGGATTGGCGTCGTCTGGAGCACGGCCTATTTAGATGAAGCTGAACAATGCGCCCGCGTGCTGCTCCTGAATGAAGGCGCCTTGCTTTATGCAGGCTCGCCGCAAGACCTCACAGACCGGGTCGCCGGTCGCACCTACCAGATCCGGCATATCGACACCGATCGCCGCGAAGTCCTAAGCGAAGCAACAAAGCTGGCAACCGTGATTGACGGCGTTATCCAGGGAAGCCGCGTGCGTCTGGTCATGGCCGAAGGTGCCGATCCGCCAAATCTCGCGCCGCTGAACGCGGGCCTAGCAGCTGAAATCTCGCAAATCCAGCCGCGGTTTGAAGATGCCTTCATGGATCTGATCGGCGGTGGATTTCGCGCGACCTCACCTTTTGCCAATCGAGAGGATAGCGCCGAACATACTATGAATCAGGTGGTCGAGGCGCGTGCGCTAACGCGGCGGTTCGGGGATTTCACAGCTGCTGATAATATCAGCTTCGAAGTGGGGCGCGGTGAAATCTTTGGCCTGATTGGACCCAATGGCGCTGGCAAGTCGACCACGTTCAAAATGCTGTGCGGTTTGCTCCAGCCGAGCGAGGGCTCGGCCCGTGTGGTTGGCCTTGATTTGCAAAACGCCCCAAGCAAGGCGCGCGGCCGGATCGGCTATATGGCTCAAAAATTCTCGCTCTATGGCGATCTTAGCGTTCAGCAGAACCTCGATTTTTTTGCTGGTGTTTATGGCCTGACAGGCAAATCCCGCAAAGACGCCATCTCTCAAATGATTGAGACGTTCGGGTTTGCTGACAGGCTGGATGTCAACGCCATGGGGCTGCCGCTTGGCTATAAACAACGCCTGGCGCTCGCCTGCGCGGTTATGCACGAACCGGATGTCCTTTTCCTTGATGAGCCGACATCCGGTGTTGATCCACGCACCCGGCGAGAGTTCTGGACCCATATCAATGCGATGGTCGCCAATGGCGTCACGATCATGGTGACAACGCACTTCCTGGATGAGGCGGAATATTGCGATCGGATGGCGCTTATTTATCGCAGCAAGATGATCGCCAGTGGCTCACCTGATGAGTTGAAAGACCGCGCCCGCGCAAGCGGCATGATGGACCCAACGCTTGAGGACGCGTTCATTGCGCTGGTTGAGCAGAGTGATCGAGAGCGCGAGGCGGGATGAAGGACCGCGAACCCCTTGCGCTGCGGTGGCGACGTCTGACCGGCCTGATCGTAAAGGAGTCGCGCCAGGTTCTGCGCGACCCGAGTTCCGTCTTGATCGCGGGCGTGATGCCGCTCTTGCTTCTCTTCCTGTTCGGCTATGGCGTAACCTTTGATCCACGCCAACTTGATGTCGCATTGGTGGTTGAGCAGCAGTCATCGGAAACTGCGAGCTTCCAAGCCTCGCTTGAAAACTCAACCCTGTTCGAGGTCGAAACGGGCCCGGATCGTCGCCTGTTCGAGCGCGCGCTGACACTTGGCGAATTGGATGGGTTAATCGTACTGCAAGCTGATTTCGCGGAGAAAGCGTTTCGGGCCGAAGGCGCGCCTATTCAGGTTATCGTGGACGGCGGTGATCCGAACACGGCATATCTGGTCAGTGGTTATGTCGAGCTCCTATGGGCCAACTGGCTGGAACAGGAATGGATCAGCCGTGGACGACCGGCCCTGGCGCCAAGTGTGCAGCTGGAACCGCAAGTCTGGTTCAATCCGGAGATTTCGAGCCGAAACTATCTCGTGCCAGGATCGATTGCGATCATTCTGACAACGATTGGCGCGCTCCTCACCGCCCTGGTCGTCGCACGCGAATGGGAGCGTGGCACGATGGAGGCATTGCTCGCGACGCCGGTTGGTATCTTGGAGCTGCTGATTGGCAAACTGGTGCCATACTTCCTGCTCGGGCTGGGCTCCATGGCGCTCGCGGTCATCACAGCCGTGCTTTTGTTCGGCGTGCCGTTTCGGGGTTCGCTCGCCGTGCTCATTCTGTCCTCATCGCTCTTCATGCTGTGCTCGCTCGGTCAGGGCCTTCTGATCTCTACCTTGACCCGCAACCAACTGGTCGCCGCGCAAACCTCAGTTTTAACCGCCTTCCTACCGGCTTTCTATTTTTCGAACTTCGTATTCGAAATTGACAGTATGCCGCTCGCATTGCGCCTGATCAGCTATGGCGTCCCCGCCCGATACTATGTCTCGACCTTGCAAACTGAGTTTCTCGCAGGCGACGTCTGGAGCGTTATCGTTCCGGATCTGATTGGGCTCGGCGTGTTTGCGCTCATCATCTTCGCTCTCACGGCGCTGACCACGCGCACGCGTCTGGAATAGCGGCATGTTTCAACGCATCTGGTCTCTCATTATCAAGGAGCTTCTCGCCAGCGCCCGCGACCCGCAAACTCGCTGGGTCGTGCTGTTTTCGCCGCCTTTCCTTCTGGTGATTTACGCCTTCGCCATCACCCAGGAAATCTCCAGCGTCACGCTCGGCGTGTACACCCAGGATCGCGGCGTCGAGGCGCGAGAACTGATCAGCAGATTCGAGGGTTCACCGACGTTTGAAGAAATTCTCTATCTGCGTCGCGACGCCGATATCGCCGCGGCAATTGATTCTCGTTCGGTCGATTTGGTCTTGAGGATCGGTCCGGACTTTTCCCGGCAATTGGAGCGCGGTGAACCAGCGAACGTACAGCTCATTCTGGATGGCCGCGCCTCCAACGCCGCCCAAATCCTTGCAGGTTATTCTGGGCGGATCGTCCAGGATTTCAACGAAGATCAAGCGACCGCGCTCGGTGTGCCGACCCTCACCAAGGTCGTGACCCGTGTTTGGTACAATCCAAATCTCGATCCGCTTTGGTCAGCCGTACCAGCGCTGTTTGCCGTCCTGACCGCGATTGTCGGGTTCATGGTCTCGGCCCTGTCCATCGCACGCGAGCGCGAACTTGGTACATTCGAGCAGCTGCTTGTGTCGCCGCTCAGGCCAACAGAGATTCTGATCGGCAAGGCGGTGCCGGCTCTGATGATCGCCCTGGCAAGCGCGACAGCAATGCTGATCCTTGGCTGGCTGGTTCTGGATGTTCCCCTGCGCGGGTCTCTGCTTCTGCTTTATGCCAGTATGATCATCTATCTCGCCGCGATCATCGGGATTGGTCTGTTTATCTCTTCGCTCGCAGCAACACAGCAACAGGCGATCATCGGTCTTTTCATCTACATGATGCCAGCTGTCCTATTGTCAGGGTATGCAACCCCGGTCGCCAATATGCCCGATTGGCTCCAAGCTTTGAACGAGTCCAATCCGATCATGCATTTCATCGTGATCAGCAAGGCCGTCTATATGAAGGACGCGCCAGCTGAACTCTTCTTCCACCATACCTGGCCCATGGCGGTTATCGCTGTCGTGACCCTTACCGCAGGCGCCTGGCTGTTTCGCAGGCGCGTGTCCTGACCCAAAATTAAGCAATCAAGAGGACCAAAAATATGTGCCTATCAGCAGAAGTCAGTTTCATCGCCGCCGCAGGGCTTATCCCGGCAGGCGCGCTTAGCATGCGCCAGGCCTGGCGGGGCGACCGGCGTTATTTGCCACTGGCAACCCTGCCACTCCTGTTCGGACTGCAACAGCTTGCTGAAGGCGTTGTCTGGGTTGCCGGCGCCGGCCAGAATACCGAGCTCATTGCCACCGCTTCACTCAGTTATATGTTCTTTTCCTGGCTCGCATGGCCTGTCTGGATCCCGGTCTCGACTTTCGCCTTGGAGCCGGCGAAGCGAAAGCCCTACTTCCTCATATTCGTGATTGTCGGCGCGATGCTCGGCGCCTTGCAATATGTGCCTTACTTCGCGCATGCGGATTGGCTCAACACGCGCTTCCTCTCGCACGTGATCATCTATGAAGGTACTGAGCTGCTGGACTTTGTCGGACGCCGAGAGATTACCTATGCGATCTATGTGTCAGTTGTGATCCTGCCACTTTTACTATCATCGGTACGCGGCGTGCGTATCTTCGGTTTTCTCGCGTTTGGCGTTCTCATCACAACCTATACGTTCTTCGCATACGCCTATGTTTCGGTCTTCTGTTTCGGCGGGGCGGTCATGTCATCCTATCTGGTCTGGATGATGTACCGGGGTGACGGTTCGAAACACGGCACACGACCTCAAACAACACCTGCGTGAGCCAGAAGTGATGGCACTCGACCCATTCGCCATTGCCGGCATTGACACCGCCCGCCTGACACGCGTGAGCAGTCGTTTCGAGCCGCGTTTGGCGTCCGCAGTGTCGGCCCGTGTCGCAAAATGCAGGAAATAGGTGCATCGCTTTTTTAGAGTGGGTGAAGACCGGCGCCTTCTGAGCCCCCCTCAGAAGGATAGCTCAACGCCCATCAGGAACTCAAACGGCTTTCCCGGGCGAAGACCGGCCGGGTCTATTGAGGCAACATACACGTCGTCAAAAAGTTTCTCGGCCTTTACCCGCACGCGGATGCGATCCGTCAGGTCACTCCATATTGCAGCATCCGCCACCCAACGCGCCTCGATGAGTTGCGCCGCCTCGATTGCGCCCTGCCCGGCGCGCCCGTGCATCGGACACATAGTTTGCCGACAGATCCCTACCCCAGCGATTGGTCTCGACACCTGCGTTCCATGTCAGCTGTTTGTCGGACACATAGGGTAACTTGTCCCCAGCGGCGACATAATCCCACGGTACATAGTCGCGCTCGAAACGCCGCTGGAATTTTGCATCTGTGAGCGTATAGACGAACCCTGGCGGAAGGGCGAATTCTACCCCCAAAAGGGTTGCCGCATCACAGCTGGCAGTGGCTTACATGGACTTGCACGCTCACTTCACCGCCATTGAACGGGTCACCAAAGTACAGTCGTCGCCGAACGACGCCGTGCAGGTTCCGATAGTCGCTGACAATCCGGATACGGGACATGCTCTCTTATATGATCAGCTCAGTGCGCAGGCTCGCATCCGCAACGAGGCGCCGCTGCAATCCCGGTTCAACCTGATATGCCAGCGCGAACACATCGGGCATACGGGCGGGCTTGCCGGTGGAAAGCGCGATACAGACATATTTGGATGCGCCCAGAATCAGTGTTTGATGATCATCTGCCCGCACGACCTGGAAGTACCGATTGGCTCGCAATCTGCCATCATTGAACGTTATCCAGTTTGCGATGATGACCCCGTCGCCAAGTCGCGCAGGCCGCTGATAAACCAGCCTAGTTTCCCGAACCGCCATACCTCGGTCCAGATCGACGCACGCTTCAGCGGGCAGTCCAACCGACGCTGAATGTTCCATGGCGCAGTCATTCATCCATTTCAGATAAACTGCATTGTTCACATGGCTGAACGCATCAATGTCTGACGCAGCGACAGTCAAGCGAGATGTGAATGCGTCGGAAAACAGGAGGCCGCTCTGCTGATCGACAGGCATGACTTCTACCTCCCTCTTCGCTGAATATGATCATGTGCTTCCGCGGCGTTCAATTCGCGCGTCGAATTTCCGGTGCGGACATAATATTTCGAGGTATCCGACAAGACGAGAAAGACTGGTTCTGCGGCGCGCTCTACGAGCACCCAGCATATTGTCATGTCGTCGATCTTCAGGAACCGGCACCTGATCAGCGTGCAAGCGACACCCCCCAGATACGTCTTTACGATCCCCGTCAAGGCGCGCTCAAATTCATCAACTGACGGCTGCCGAAGCGTTTTAAGATCCTGTTCAATTCCGGTCAGCTCGCCTGCATCTGTCACGCCGATTAGGAGACGACCGCCTTCATGGTTCATCAATCCAGCGATTGTCTTGGCAATGACTTGCTCAAGACTTCTATTGGTCCTCGATTCATTGATATCCCACCGCAAAGTGGATTTGAACTCGGTGAATTCGTTCTCACCTCCGGCAATGACACTTGGCAATGCCGTTTGGAGATCCTCAAGGAGTCCCTCAGCTTTACGCAACTGAACAGAGAGTGCACGTGTCAGAACGGCAAAGACCATTCCGATTGCCGCGCCGAGTGCAGCGAAAATGCCATTCATAGCCATGAGATGGTAAACTGGCGCGCCACTCACCCGCTCCCAGGCAAATCGGCCAAAGTCAGAATATTCGGGTGAAAACAGAGCGCCATACTCCATCCACAAGACGAGCGTAATGATGGGGTGAAGAACAATGACCCCTATGATCGCGCCCATGGCGGCATAAAGAAGAAAATGCCGTACAGGACGGTAAAGTCCGATTCCTGAGCGTCCAAGAGCAAGACGGCGTGTCAAACTGATTCCTCTCTCAGGCCGCGAACCGAGTTGATGATGAGGGTGCCAGCCGCACCTGCAACAATCGCCTCGATATCCTTCAATGCACCGATCGCTGCTTTTGCGCCGCTATGGCGCACAAACGCGCAGGCAGCTCTGACTTTTGGGCCCATTGATCCTGCCGGGAACTCATACGTGTCCAGAGCATCAGGCCCCGCTTCTATAATGCGCCGCTGTGAGGGCTGCCCCCAGTCGACATAGACCGCATCGACATCGGTCGCCATGATGAAGAGATCCACTTCAAGTTCGCGGGCCAGCAACGCGCTGGCAAAATCCTTGTCGATGACGGCTTCAACTCCCTTGAGCCGACCATCTTCTCCCCGGATTGTCGGAATCCCCCCTCCACCGGCGCAGATAACAATTACGCCGCGGTCGAGCATCCATTTGATTGGATCCAGTTCAAGAATTTTCTGAGGTTTGGGCGACGCAACAACCCGGCGCCAATCCTGACCATCCGCTTTGATCTGCCATTTTTTTTCGGCCGCAAGACGTTCTGCATCAGCCCGGGAATAAACCGGTCCGACAAATTTGCTCGGCGCGTCAAACGCCGGATCAAGCGTATCGACCTCGATCATGGTGAGCAGTGTCGCGATCTCTTTGTCCCCTTGCAGGCAGTTTCGAAGCTCGCGCTCGATCACGTACCCGATCATGCCCTCGGTCTCGGCGCCGAGAACATCCAAAGGGAAGGCTTCGTCTGGCTTGTAGGCCGCCCCTTGCAGTGCCAGCAATCCGACCTGGGGCCCATTGCCATGCGTAACAATCAGTTCGTGTTTCCAGGGGGGCAAGCGCGCTTGCTGCAATTTTTACATTGGCGCGCTGGTTTTCGACCGTCAGTGCTTCACCGCGTTTCAAAAGGGCGTTTCCGCCAAGGGCAACCAGTATACGCATGGATCAACCGCCGATCGTGGCCACAAGAATGGCCTTGATCGTGTGCAGCCGGTTCTCGGCCTGTTCGAACTGGATTCCCGCGGGCGATTCAAAGACCGCGTCAGTAACTTCCATTTCGGGTATCCCGAATTTCTCCAGCATGTCCCGGCCGACGTCGGTTTCTGCATTGTGGAATGCCGGCAGGCAATGCATGAATTTGGTTGTCGGCTTGCCTGTTGCCGCCATCAAATCGGCATTGACCTGATAAGGCCTGAGCAATTTGATCCGTTCTTCCCAGACCTCGGCTGGCTCGCCCATCGACACCCAGACATCAGTATTGATGAAGTCACAGTCCTTGACGGCTTCGACCGGGTCTTCGGTGATCGTCAGCCGGGCTCCATACCGGGCTGCCAGCTCTTTGGCAGGCTGCAAATAGTCGTCGCTTGGCCAGAGGCTCCCGGGCGAAGCGATGCGGACATCCATACCCATCAGACACCCGGCGATCATGAGGGAATGACCCACATTGCTATGGGCATCGCCGACAAAGGCGTAGGATATGTCGCGGAGCGGCTTGTCGGCATGTTCGTGCATCGTCATCAGGTCCGCCAGCATCTGGGTCGGGTGCCATTCATCCGTCAGACCGTTGAATACGGGCACGCCCGCATAGGCGGCAAGTTCTTCGACCTTTCCCTGCCCAAACCCGCGATATTCGATCGCATCGTACATTCGCCCAAGGACCCGAGCCGTGTCCTTCATTGATTCCTTGTGACCGATATGCGAGCCGGACGGCCCGAGATAGGTAAAGCCTGCTCCCTGATCCATGGCCGCAACTTCGAACGCACACATCGTACGCGTCGAGGCCTTCTCGAAGATCAGGCAGATATTCTTGCCTTTCAGGCTTTGGTGTTCGATGCCGGAATATTTCGCGCGTTTCAGATCACGCGACAGATCGAGAAGATAGCGCATTGCGCGCTGGTCGAAATCCAGCAGTTTCAGGAAACTGCGTCCTTGAAGATTATAGGCCATTATACGTCCTCATCATGAATATACGGGTGCCAAACGGGCACTTAAAAATCGACCGGATCGCGCCAGACCGGGCAGGTCATGCAATGGCCGCCGCCGCGGCCTCGCCCGAGTTCGGATCCACGGATCGTGATCACTTCGATACCGGCTTTGCGCAGGAGCGTGTTGGTCGATGTGTTGCGGTCGTACGCGACAACGACCCCCGGTTCGAGGGCGACGACATTGTTGCCGTCGTCCCATTGCTCGCGCTCCTGATTGTAGGCGTCGCCGCCCGTTTGAACGATGTTCAGCTTTTTGAGCCCAAGCGCCTCAGCCGCTATCACAAAAAGGTGACGGCTCTCCTTTGTGACGCATACGTGGTCGGGCTTGTCGCAGGGTTGCAATGTATAGCATTGGATCTGGTCGCAAACCTCGACAAAAGCCGTCGCGACATCCCGGTCACAATGGGAAAAGACCGTGTCCAGGTGCATCGCGCTGCGTGCGCGCGGCATCTGACAGGCGATGACACGGGTCGCGGCCCCGTTTTTAAACAAGGCGCGCGCCACTTGTCCAACCGCCTGCGGGCTGGTGCGTTCGCCCATCCCGATAAGGACAGTGCCGTTGCCCCATGGCATGACGTCGCCGCCCTCCAGCGTCGCGGGGCCGTGATCGGTATCCGGATCGCCCCACCAGACTTTGAAATCACCGTGTGCAAATGCCGGGTGAAATTTGTAGACAGCGGCGACGAGCAGCGTTTCGGGCCGCCGCGCGGGCCAGAACATCGGGTTCAATGTCAGGCCGTTGCCGATCCAGCAACTATTGTCGCGCGGGAACTGCGTGTTTGGCAGTGGCGGTATGACAAATCCGTCCGGACCCAGATAGCTGCCGAACATGTCAGTGGCCTTAAACGGCAGGTCATGAACGGCAATTCCGCCTATCAGAAACACCGCCAGTTGATAGGGGGGAAGTTCGCTCAGCCAGGCGCGCAACTCCTCCGGCATGCCGACGCCGACCTGGTCGTCGGTCACCCGCCGGTCGAGGATCCAGTTGCGGGCCTCAGGCATCGCGACAATCTCACTCAAGAGGTCATGAAATTCGTAGACTTCAACCCCGCGATTGGCCATTTTCATGCGAAAGTCGGCATGATCGGTTCTGGCTTCCTGCACCCAGAGAACATCATCGTAGAGCAACGCATCGGCGTTTGCGGGCGTTAGCCGTGAGTGCGCGAGCCCTGGCTGACAGGTAATGACTTTGCGCAGCTTGCCGATTTCAGAATGTACACCGAAGCCTGTCATTGGAGAGGTCCTTTCAAAAACACGTTGAATTGCGGTTCAGTATGCGGCGTTGAAGACTGTGCCCGCTCAGTTGATCAGGGTTGCGATCGTCAGAGACCCCATAACCAGGACGACCAGCCCGAGCAGGAGCGGCCACATGAACCGGAGCCAGCGCTGGTAGGGCACACCGCCAATCGCGAGTGCTCCCATGACGACCGCAAAGGTCGGGTTGATGAGGTTCACCAGCCCGTTCGCCGACTGATAGGCGGTCACCACAAGCGAGCGGTCAACGTCCGAGAAATCGGCAAGCGGTGCCATGATTGGCATGCTCAAGACGGCAAGACCCGAGGACGATGGTACCAGGAAGGACAATCCAAGCTCTATCCCGAACATGGTGTTGATGAACCCGATGGGCCCGAGCCCGCTCAAGGCGCCTTCGCCCGCATGCAGGATCGTGTCCGTCATCTTGCCTGCGTCCATGATCACCACGATTCCGCGTGCAATGCCGATTATGAGCGCCACGCCGAGAAGGTCTTTCGCGCCCGCCATGAAGGCGTCGATAAAGCCCTCTTCACCCATCCAGGAGGCGACCCCGACAAGGATAGATGCAGCGATGAACAGGGCCGACATCTTGTCCATCCACCAGCCTTGCGAAGATACGCCCCATATCATGATGGCGAAGGTCGCAGCGAAAATGATCAGGGTCAGGATTTGTGATCGTGAGAGCGGCGCGTCCGGATCATGGCCGTCGCTCTTGAAGCGGGCAGCGATTTCGTTTTTCTTGTCGGCGATGATCGATTTGGAGGGATCTGCTCTCACCTTGACGGCGTAGCGCATCACGTAGGCCGAACAGATCGCCCAGCCTGTTACCAGAATGAAAACCCGCAGGGTCAGCCCGTCCGTAAACGCGATGCCAGCCGCGTTTGAAGCGATAACCGTGGCGAACGGGTTTATCGTCGAACCGAGGACGCCGATCCCCGCCCCGAGCAGGATAACGGCAACGGCGACGACGGCATCAAACCGGGCGGCCAGCATGACCGGTATCAGGAGCCCATAAAAGGCGAGCGATTCTTCGGCCATGCCATAGGTCGTGCCGCCAACAGCAAAGAAGGCCATAAGGATCGGGATCATCCAGATCTCTCGCCCCCTCAAGGCCGACATGCAGCGTTCGATTGCATGATCGATGGCGCCTGTCCGGGTCACAACGCCGAGAAATCCACCGATGATGATCACGAACAGCGCGACATCGATAGCCTGCGCTTGATTGCTGTCCGGGTTATAGAACCCGCCAATCGGTGCGAGAAATACATCGACAATCCCTTGCGGGTTGGCATCAACGGTTTCGTATGTCCCTGGAATCGGTACCTCACGGCCCAGTTCCGCATTCTCCGCTCGCTGATATTGCCCTGCCGGTACAATCCATGTCCCCAACGCAACGAGGGCAATGAGCGCGAACAGGATTGTATAGGCAGTTGGAAACTTGAAGCCCTTCGATGGGGCCTGTGCATCGTCCGTTTCAATTGAGTCTGACATGTTTTCAGCCCCTCTCCTAGAATGCGACGGATGCGTAGAGCATGAAGTGAGACCAGGTCTCATCACCGCCCGTAAATTGTTTGGCGCCGTCGCCCGGCACCATCACAGCGGCTGCCGCCGACAGGAACAAGCGATCGGTCGCCTGCCAGTCGAGGAAGATATCGACTTCGTCTCCGAACGCCTCATCGTCCACACCGATCTGGCCAGGTTCATCCAGAGTGAAATTGAGCCAGGAAGCGGTCAGCGACACGGTGTCAGTCAGCGTGGCAGAGCCTTTGACCATATGGGTTTTCTGGTTGGAGTTCCCGAAAATCCAGTTGCCCGTGATCTCACCCTGATACCATTGGCCGTAATCGGTGAAGCCGTAGGCGAGCGGTACGAATTCTTCATTTTGCGGCGTCGACGGATCATCGCCTGTGACGACGGCGTAGCGATAGGTGATTGTCGGCTCAAACGGCAAGCTATCGAGCTTGTAGCGGCCTTGAAGGTAGCCGCCTTGGCCCTCATAGAAACCGGCCCCTTCCTGCAGGGCGTACTCGCCAGAAAATGTTAACCGGTCAGAGACGTCAATCGCGGCGCGCACATCGTAGGTTTTCAGTTCCTCGGCTGTGTTTGCGGTGACCGGGTCATCAAAATGGGCAACTTCGACATAGGTTGCGCCAATTGAGGCGCGCTCGGAGATGTCATACTCGGCATTGACCCCGCCGACATGCGCCTTGATACCGGCCCGGCCCGGATTGTTGCCAAGCCAGAACCCTTCCAGCAGCAGATCTCCTTGCTTCAGGCGAACGAGGCCGCTGCTGCGCGACGCCGAACGGGCACCCAGGTAGAAGCCGCCTCGGTCGCCGCCATCACGGCCACCATCCTTGATCAGGAAGCCGGTACCAATTTCATAGTCAAAATCGCCGCCGATGACCTCGAAGAAATCATCTTCGCCAAGTTCTGCCTTCCAGCCGACATAGAGCTTTTCGAGCGTCGCCTTGCCGGGGTCGCTGATCCCGGCGGCGAAACCTTCTGCGCTCTCGCCGTATGTCTTCGTCCCGACAGCAGACAGGCCGGCTGACAATTCCCCCCCAAATACATTTTTCAATGTCAGGTACAGTTGCGGCTCAACTGCGAACTCCGCCCATGTGCTTGTATCGACACCGATGTTCGCTTCGGGCTCTCCAAACCAGGGATTGCTTTGCGCAAAAACGACTGTGGCTGCGTCGAGACCAACATCAATGGCGACAACGTCACTGTCGTAGAGATTGATCTGGGCCATGGCTGGAAGGGCCGCAACGCCGAGTCCAATAATTGACAGAAGCGCTGTTCTGCAGGCAGGGCCCCGGGGACAATGCGCACGCACGTGTGAGTGAGGCGTATACGTGTCGGCCTTGAGGTTTCTCATCATCGGTGTCTCCAATGCGCATGGGACCAAGCCTGCCGCAAATGGGAGCGATCAGCCTTTATGGTGATACGGCATGGACGCCACCTTCCCTCACTCATTACACCGGGAACTTACACAGCCGCCGTTTTTCAATACAGTTGAAACATTCAATACTGGCGGGTTTGCTCCGCTCTAGGGTCGGGTGATGACCAAGTTACCAGCTCCTAACTACACGCCCGCACTCGGCCCTCATGGTTCGATAGAACTTTATGATCGCGCCATTGCTCTCCTGACCCGTGAGAAAACATGGCGAGCCAGGCTGCTCGTCGCTTTGGCCCCCAGAGGCGGAGAGACAATCATCGATATCGGCGCGGGCACTGCGAGCATGGCGTGTCTGATCAAAACAACGCAGCCTGGCATTCGCATGATCGCAATTGATCCGGACCCCGACATACGAACGATCGCCGAAGCGAAAGCGGTAAGAGCTGGAGCCGCTATCGAATTCGTAACCGCGATGGGCGACAAAAAGATTGACCACATTGTCCGGCCGGGAAGCGCGGACAAGATTCTGATCAGCCTCGTGCTCCACCAGTGCCCGGTCTCTGTTAAAACAAGTATCCTCGCAAACGCTTTTCGCCTCCTCAAACCCGGTGGCGAGTTGCTGATCGCTGATTACGGTCGGCAGCGCTCAATACCGATGAAGCTTGCTTTCAACCTGGTCCGCCTGACCGATGGCTATGCCGACACCAGAGCCAACAAGGACGGCCGGCTGCCCGAATTCATGCGGGGTGCGGGATTTACGCATGCCAAAGAGCAGAGCGTCACGCTCACGCCGACCGGATCGATCTCCATCTATTCGGGCACCAAACCCTAGGCTCACTGCCAGGCGGTTTGGCGCCGCGACGTACCGATCTTGCAACGCACACGCCTCGGTCCACGCCATCACGGTTTCAATAGAGCGCCGATCCAATACCGAGGGCGGCATTGGTCTTCGCGATGGATTTTTGTGAATCTGTCGAAAGCCCTGTCAGCGCCCTGATCGCATCAATCGTTTCCGGGATGACGATCGCCTGATTGTCGACCATATAGGCATAAAAGAGTTCATTATTCTGAATCGTAACCAGGTCTTCCCAAAGAGCGACTTCGTATAGGTTGTCATTTGGACGTTTCAGGTCGGCCATGAGTTCCTTGACACTGTTTATACCCGTCAGTCCGTCGTCCAGTCTGACCATGGCGATACGCGTCGAAGAGTGAAATGCCGCCAATACCTCCTCTCGGTCGGTGGCGCGCGACAGTTCAACGTTCCAATAATGCAGATGCGCAAGTGTTTCCGGCACCTTGACCGCCATCGTCACGACATCGAAATCCGGATCGACGCTTTGGGCATCCGGGCCTTGATGGCTTGGAATGCTTTGTTCCGGGACTAGCGTGTTCATGATGCCGCTCTGATGGCTTTCCCAGGGATCGGTGGCGCGGCGCAAAAGCGTGCCGCGCGCCTTTTTGAGCAAACCTGCCCGTTTCAGCGCGCCGAGCGTTCGAACAATCGACGTCGTGTTGCAGGAGACAATCCGCGTTTCATATCTGCCCACAGCGCTGTCAAAATTCGATTCGGCGACGAATGAGTGCTCGGTAAGGGCGTGGGGTTCGCCACCTTGTACAATGAATCTGAGCCCCCGCTTTCGGAAGAGAGCAACATTTCCGGTTGCAACATGTTTCGGTGTGCAATCGACGACAATATCTGCCTCGTCCAGGAGGTCATCCAAATTGCCTGACAGTACTATACCCGCTTTGCTCATCGATGTGTGCGCCTTTGGGGTTGCCGCAAAGACTCGATAGCCTCGCTGGTTCGCGACACGCAGCCGCCAGTCAACAGATGTATCAGCGATGCCTGCCAGCTGCATATCGTCCTGGCGTGTCACGGCATCGGCAACGCGTTTGCCGATGACACCGTAACCGTTTACGGCGACCCGGATTGACTTGTCAGACATGCTCTTGCTCCTTCAGTGACAGATTTTTCTGCGTTGCGACCAGGTTTTGCGGCTCGCCCGCTAGATACGTCTTGATGTTCTTGATTGTGGTTTCGGCAATGCGGGCGATGGCTTCTCGCGTATTGAAAGCGGAGTGAGGTGTCACGATCACATTGGGCATTCGCAATAGAACCTGGTCGGCAACCAGGGTGCGCAGATCATCTCCGTCACAATCAACCGAACAGATCAGCTCTGCCTCTTCGCGAAGCATGGGTTCATCAGGCAGGACGTCAAGTCCGGCCGCCGCCACCTTTCCGCTCTTTAAAGCCTCGATGAGCGCATGGCTATCGACCACGTCGCCGCGCGCCGTGTTGATGATTACGACACCGTCCTTCATGCGCATGAAGGCGTCCGCAGATAGGAGATGACGGGTCTGAGGCGTGGACGGCACGTGCAGGGATATTATGTCTGCGGTCGTTAGGAGGTCGTCAAAAGTCCGATAAGAAAAGCCCTCGCGCGTCGCAAAATCGGAATCCGGCACGATGTCAAATGCACAAACATGCATGCCAAACCCGTGAGCAATGCGGACAACATGCCGCCCGATGGCGCCGGTGCCCACCAGGCCTAGTGTCTTACCGGCGAGATCGAAGCCCGTCAGTCCGGCAGGAGAGAATGGCCCTGAGCGAGCGCGCTCCACCGCCTCGAGCAAGCGATGGCTGAGTGCAAGGAGGAGGGCGAAGACATGTTCGGCGACAGTATTTTCGCCATAGACCGGCACATTGCAGACACGAATGCCGCGTTCGGCGCACAGGGCGGTGTCAATGTGGTCAAATCCTGTCGATCGCGTCGCGATCAATTTGAGCGCTGGCAGCTGATCCAGAACCGCACGATCGATGGCCGAATTTATGAAGGTGGAAACAATTTCGGCATCAACGAAGGCGCCGGCATTTCCGGCCGAGAGAGCTTCATCTGTCAGTCTCAGACTGTTGCCTGGCTTCAGACTGTCAAACGTTGCCGCGTCTCGCGGCTCTATTTCGAAAAACGCAATTTGCATCACTCTGAACCATGCTCCTCGATGGCGACAACCTGTACGAAACTGAAGCCGGGCCGCCGCGGATTCAGCGCGTTCTTTCGCAGAGGCAACCCAGGCGATCGGGGGCCTTCCCGGTGCGAACTGGCTCATTTGGCTCAAAGTAAATGACGGTTTTTTCCGACGCCTGTGCTCAGCATGTTTCATGAAAGACTAATACAGATACGCGGCAGTGGTCCGGCGCACTCATACGCAGACGAAATTCTTCACGAGGCATGATGCTGCGCAGAACTGATCACCAGCCCCCATCGCGGGAAAAGCGCTCTTGGTTTCATACAACGCGAATAGTTTGCGCTTGTCAGGATACCTTGATCTATTGACGGCCTGGCCAAGGGGTGAACCCCAACCAGACGTATCTGACTGTGTGGATAAAGCCCCTTTCATTCCAGATCCGAAGGCAGCCACCGCAGACGCCGGCCATCTGCCTGCCGATTCAAGCGCGTCGACACGGCATGCTGCGCTTGCCGTTTTCGCAGCCATGTCCATCGCTTTTATCTGGGTTAATTCTCCGGCTGTTGGGACCTACGATTTTATCCATCATACGCCTTTCTCGATTCAACTCGGAGAGGTCGGGCTGTCCAAACCACTTGTCGATTGGATCAATGAGGGCCTGATGGTCTTCTTCTTCTTTGCGGTCGGGCTCGAAATCAAACGAGAAGTTTTGGTCGGCGACCTTGCATCGCCGCGCAGGATCGCCCTTCCCGCGATTGGCGCACTGGGCGGTATGCTCGCCCCTGCTGCAATCTATCTGATGTTCAATGCGGGTAATCCGGACACCGAACATGGCTGGGCGGTACCGGTCGCGACCGATATTGTACTCGCACTCGCCGTCTTGTCGGTACTTGGTGCCCGCGTTCCGGCCAGTCTGAAAGTCTTCCTGATGGCGCTCGCCGTATTCGATGATTTCGGAACGCTGGCTGTCATCGCGCTCTTCTATACTGAGGGGGTGAGCCTCGTCCCGCTGACTATGGCTGGTTTCGGCCTTGCCGTCCTGATCGGGTTCAACCGAATGCGCATTTCAAATATGACGCCCTATGTCCTGATAGGCATATTTGTGTGGGTCGCGGTTCTGGAATCAGGCGTGCATGCGACCATTGCCGGTGTCCTCGTGGCCTGGACCATTCCGCTTACAATCAATGGGCGCCCCGTACTTGCGGTCATCGAAGCGGGCATGAAGCCATGGGTCGCTTATGGGGTTGTCCCGATCTTCGCCTTTTTCAACTCCGGCATTCACTTGGCGGGCATAACGCCATCCTCCCTGCTCGGACCCGCCAGCCTCGGCGCCGGGCTGGGCCTTTTCCTTGGCAAGCCGCTTGGTGTATTTGGTGCGGCCAGCCTGGCTGTCTGGAGTGGGTTAGGCAAACGACCTTTCGGCGTCAGCTGGCTGCATTTGCTCGGCGCGTCCTTTCTGGCGGGGGTTGGGTTTACAATCAGCCTGTTCGTGGCGGCGCTCGCATTCGATAGTCCAACCGCTTTGCAAGGGGTCACTTTGAGTGTGATCATCGGGTCCACGCTTTCGGCGGTGACCGGGCTTGGCCTGCTTGCTGCCGCCAGACAAAGGCTCCAGCCACTCAGACCCGATGAGACATTCGCTCGATGATAATGTTGCTGGTGCGCCCTTACTGGCCATTTGCGGCGATGCCAATCGTGTTGCCACCCAATTGGCGTCCCCACCGATGAAGACCTCGTACGGCTGAGCCGGATGCGGTCGCAGGCGTTCAAATCGACCACACAATCACCTGAAATATTTGGACCGCTTGCAAGCCAGGATACACCGACCTGCCAGCTGGGATAGAAACGATATCCGAATATTGGGCGCAATCCTGCAATGATTCCTTAGGTGGCGTCGCCTTCGACTTGGCACGTTCACTCCGAGGGCGCGAACGGCTGCGGTCCCAGCCTCGTGAGTGAGTCTAGAATGGGTCTCGCAATGTCGCGGAAGCGCCTGCGGGCTGGACGTCTTGTTTCGTTTAGCTGCAAAAAAACTGAAACGTGTAATGCGCGGCCAAGGTCTGCGTCTGTTCGTCTTGCAGTCCTATTGGCTGCGATGTGGCTCGGACGGCGAACCACATCACAATACAGGAAAGTTTAAGATGAACTCTCACCAAAGTCCCCGCCGGCAAACTTCCGATGGCTCAAGCCACTCCTCCCACACTTTACCCAAGGTCTTGACCTGCGTCATATCCAGCCTTGGGATTGGCCTGTTTGGCGTGGGACTAGGTGCAATCGTGGCACCTTATATCGCAGAAACCGCTGCGCTGATTGCCCTTCTCGGACTGACGGTTCACCTTGTCGCCTTGATCCGCAGCGTTCGCCACAGACGCCCAGGCATATCCGATCAGCAACTTTGGCTCACAGCAATCTATCTAAGCTGCTGGACCATACTGATCGTGCTCACTTTACGCCTGTTTAAGGTTTGGTTTTGATGGATCCTGGGCAATTGATACCTCATTGAAGGAATACGGAGCGGCCATGACGAGGCGTTCAAAGTTGACGAGAAAGAGTGATTGCGCGCGTCTTTCGCTGAATGTCGCGTCTGCTTGCGGGCGGCAAAGTCCAAAAAGCGCAAGGGGATTGGTTTGAGCCAGGATATCAGGGACCGACAATATCAGGCGGATTTGACGGTAATATCGTGCAGAATATCGCCGGCATGCGCAAAGTGATCGGCCGCATTTGAGAGGTGGCGATAAATTTCCCGACGCTTGAGCGTCTCCATGACAAAGGAAACCCCTTTCAGGACAGAGTCGCAGCTCGCCTTATCGTCCGGTTCGAGCAAAGGTCGTAAATCCTCACTGAGGTCCTTGCGTCGCGCCGCCAAATCGTTGGCATAATGCTGCGGGCTGAATAATTCGGCTATCGCTCGCCGATAGACTTTCTCAACGTGACGCTCGGTCTTGCGAACAGCGTTTGCGGCGCGTTCCGCTTCCCCCGGATTGGTTTTCAGAACACTGAATCCGCGTTGCAGTGATCTGGCGCCCTGCAGCAGCAAGTCAGCCATTTCAGCCATAGGCTTGTCGGGGCTCACTCCAAGAACATCCATCTCCCACACCGAGGTTTTGGCATAGTTGAGCCCATCATCGATAGCGGTAATCGCGCGGTAGATGTCTTCACGATCATAGGGCGTTGCGAAGGAACGGTTCAGTATATCGATGTTTCTTGCTTTCAAACTGTCGCCTTCGTGTTCGAGCTGGCGAACCCTGTCGGCAGCGGCTTGGTCCCCCGTCATCATGAATTCAGCAAAAACCTCCATCCCCTGCACGACGAGTTCACATTGATCATTGAGCAACTGATGAAAATCTGGCGTGCGCGGAAACAGTCCGTTCAAAATCCGAACAAGGCTCGGAGGACGCTTAACGTCACCTGGGCGTTTCGACATCATACTTCCTTTCTCGCGTGCCCCGAGGGCGTCCTGCTAAACGATTGCGCCAAGCGCTTGCATAAGAAGATACAGCGCGATCGATATCGCGGCTGCACCGGGCATGGTAATCAGCCAGGCGCCTATGATGTGCTGCGCCGTGCCCCAGCGGACCGACTTTGGACGCTCAGATGCACCGATGCCCATTATGGACGTGCTCACGACCTGAGTGGTTGAAACCGGCGCGCCCGTCATGGACGCGGCCAGAATCAGGCTTGCCGATGCAAGCTGGGCATCAAGCGCATGAATGGGTCTGACTTTGTAGATCCCGAAGCCGAGCGTTCGAACGATCCGCCAACCACCTGAAAACGTGCCCAAAGTGATGGAAGTTGCGCTTGCGAGGATCACCCAAATCGGCACGGTGAACTCTGCATTGACGCCGCTGATCACAAGTAACATGGCGATAATCCCCATCCCCTTTTGAGCGTCATTCGTACCATGAGAAAAGGCGAGCGCTGCGGTCGCCACCCATTGAAATCCGCGCAAGTTACGATTGACGGCCGGACGAGCGCCGCGCAGCGCAAATCTTACCAAGCGGTGGATAATCCAGCCGAACAGAAATCCGAGGACTGGCGAAATAAGCAGCGCACCCAGGACCTTGGTGACGCCGCTCACGCGCCCTGCGTTCAACTCGGACATCCCCCATTCGACATGCTCTGGTCCGGCAGAAACCAGCACAGCCCCAACCAGACCGCCTACGAGCGCTTGAGAAGAGGATGCTGGCAGTCCGAACCACCAGGTAATTAAATTCCACCCGATTGCGCCCCCCAAGCCTGAAAGCACAATCGTGAGCGACGCGATATTCTGTAGATCAGTGACATCAATAAAGTTGCCGATCGTATTGGCAACGGCTGTTCCACCCAGAACAGGGCCAAGAAAGGTGAATACGGACACAAGTATCGCGGCTTGTATTGGCGTTGCTGCTCGCGAGGCGACAATTGTGGCAAGCATATTCGCGGCGTCCTGGAGGCCATTGGTATAATCATAGGCCAGCACGATCAGAATTCCGGCGATCAACAAGACAAGAGTGTTGGTCATCGACCCGCCCGCAGGATTTAAGAGACTGAAGACACAGCAGCTGCGCTGCGCACACGCCACAATCGCTTCCCTGTCGCGGGTTCGTTTGGCCGGGAGAGACAGCTCATTCTGCGGCAGTCAACCGGATCTGGCGATCGTCGCAAGATCTCGATTTGGTCAGGCCGAGATCTATGCGCGCCAGTGTCCGGCGAAGTCGCACAGCTTCTGGTGTATGGCCGTCCCCGCACGTTCCAGCTTTGCCAGTTTCTCCCGGAAGATTGGCACATAGACCATGATGACTGGTCGCCCGTCACATTGATCCTGACTGTCTGTCATCTGGCGGCCTCCTGGTCGGCGATCGACGCGGAAAACGGATTGTCGCGTCTGCGATAGGGTGATCAACATCAAACGGATGCAAACGTTTGAGTTTACTCTGATATGATACGCATATGACGCGCGAGGCCCTCATACGTTACAGTTCCAACTGTTTGGACCGAGCTGCGGCCGCATCGAAAATCAGCCGAACGGGCTGCTCTGACATTTCCATGCTGGCAAGAGTCCGGGTCGAGAGTGCGCCCCTGTTCCAGGTTACAGCGTCTAGCATCGTGTGCTGGAAGACGAAGTGAATCATCGATGCAGGGCTGCAATGGTTTTCTTTGTGGCCTGCAAGACAATTGTTTCATCGGGAACGGCCAGGGCCTTGTCCGTCTCCGGACAATCAATCGATTTGATGATATGCCGGATCGTATTCAATCGCGCCTGGCGCTTGTCGTCGGTGTGAACGGCAAACCACGGCGCGTGCGTCAAGTCCGTACGACGCAGCATGTCATCGCGCGCAGCCGTATAGTCATCCCACTTTTCGAGTGCGACCGCATCAATCGGGCTTTTCTTCCATTGTTTGAGCGGATCTTTATCACGGTCTGCGAGGCGGCGCGACTGTTCAGGCTTGCTTATGTCGAGATAGTATTTGAGAATCTGGGTTCCGTCGCCAACCAGCATTTTTTCGAACGCGCCAACATTGTCATAAAACGCTTCAACCTGGTCATCACTGGCAAATCCCATGACCCGTTCCACCCCGGCGCGATTGTACCATGACCGATTGAACAGGACGATTTCTCCATCGGCTGGCAAATGCGACGCGTAGCGTTGGAAATACCAGCTCCGCGTGTCCCGGTCTGACGGCTTTCCAAGCGCAACGACGCGCGTCTCTCGCGGACTGAGATGTTCGGTGATCCGCTTGATGATGCCGTCTTTGCCAGCCGCATCCCGTCCTTCAAATATTATTAGTATACGATGGTTATGCGCTATTGCCCGTCGCTGAATTTTGACAAGCTCAATCTGCAGGTCACGCAAGTCATGTTTGTAGACTTTCTTGGAGCGTCCTGCCTCTTTTTTGTCATCTCTGGGCATTGGCGAACGGTCTTTCATCATTTACGGGCGACACCTGTCGAAGGGGGCCACGCGCGGGCTCAGTCCGATACAGATAGTCGCGTGTCAGCGGCACAGCATCCTGGCGTTTGGCGAGTTGAAGCTGGAAGACGTTGTGGACGCCATGCCGGAATGACAATTCACTGCACACGAGGTAGAAATCCCACATACGTACAAAGCGATCATCATAGAGCGCTTTGGCCTCGTCTGCTCGCGCGAGAAACCGTGATCGCCAGGCTTTGAGGGTTTCTGCATAGTGCAGGCGCAGGATTTCAACATCGAGGACCATCAGGCCGGCTTTTTCGATCGCAGGCAGGATTTCAGATAGCGCCGGTATGTAACCGCCTGGAAAAATGTGGCGGGCGATCCATGGATTCGTCGCTCCCGGTCCTGGGGTCCGCCCAATCGTGTGAATGAGCGCCGTGCCGTTATCTTTCAGGCACGTCGCAATCTGATCGAAATATTCGCGATAGTGCGGCACACCGACATGCTCAAACATGCCTACCGAGACGATACGGTCATAACGCCCGGTCAGATTGCGATAATCCTGAAGCTCGAACTCCACTCTATCGCTGACGCCCATGTCGTCCGCGCGCTCGCGGGCAAGGCAATGCTGCTCGCATGACAGAGTGACCCCGTGAACACGGACATTTTCACGGCCGGCAAGATGTAAGGCCAGTCCGCCCCACCCGCATCCGATATCGAGCACAGTGTCGCCCGGTTTCAGGCACAGCTTGCGTGCGACATGATCTTTCTTGAAGCGTTGTGCATCGGCCAGAGACGTCTCCGGGTCAGGGAAGTAGGCGCATGAATACTGCATGTCCTCATCGAGGAAGAGGCGGTAAAGATCGTTGCCGATATCATAATGGTGCGCGACATTTCGAGCCGAGCGTGCGCGTGGATTGAACTGCGCGACCGCCCGAAACGTCTTTCTGAGGAATGCCGGTAGCGAGGCACTCGGGCTGCCATCAGACAATATATTCGTCCAGAAAATATCCAGCAGATCATAAAGGTCGCCCGCTTCCAGCACCAGCCCCCCCTCCATATAGGCCTCGCCGAGCTGCAGTTCCGGATCGAGCAGGATGCGGCGAAGCCATGCTTCCGATTTGATTGCGATACGGATCGGGCTAACGCAGTATGAGCCGAAGAGGGACGTCGCGCCATTTGGAAACGTGACTTCCAGGCATCCTTTGCGAATAGATCGGTCAAGCCGGCTCCTGGCGATTGCACTCCAAAGGCTCATTGGGAAAATCCTTCTCGTCTGGCGCAAGCGCAACGTCCGGCGCTCACCACATACTCTGATACGGGTAAGACGGCCCGGCCCCTGAACCATTACACTCAGGGCCCAGCGCCATATTAAAAGTGACCGAAAATCCGTTCGCGCTTGAGGGCGATTCTGGCGGCGTGCGTATCACACTCCTCAAGCCCCAATATACGTGGAACCGCTTACGAATATGACGTCCGACCCAAGCCCTTCAGAACGGCGCAAACGAGCCATTGAAGCTGCGCTCATCGAGTCGCATCAGGACATGTTTCGGTTTCTGAAGCGAAAATTGCGCAACGATGCGGATGCCAAGGATGTGCTGCAAGAATTCTATGTTAAGGCGCTGACCCGGTTTAATGATCTTAAAGATGAAGACCGGCTTCGAGGCTGGTTGTCTCAGATTCTTCGTTCGACAATCGCTGATCATTTTCGAGCAATGACGCGCTCAGACAAAGCGCTGGAAACCTATGCGGCAGAGGCTGCCCTCCTGTTCGATGATGATGAGATCGACTTTGTTATTTGCGCATGCCTATACAAAATGTTGCCGACACTGAATC
>DUBH01000043.1:65364-102715 GCA_012960415.1 Henriciella sp.
CGCTCTGTGATTGCTCATGATCTCGGCCTGGCTGAGAATGCGCTTCGAGTGAAACTTCACCGCGCACGCCGGGCCATGCGCCAGCGCCTGGAACAAACCTGCCTGACCTGTATCGAACACGGCTATTTTCAATGCGCCTGTCCGGGCGCTGAAGACTTGCGAAAACGCGTTGAAGCGACCGCCTTGTCCATACCTCCGGGCCAGGTTGTTCCTTGATACGTTTTCGCAGCGGCGGGGTGTAACGCCGCTCCGGTTCGCGCGTCTTTGTTTTCAGGTCCGCAATAGGCGGTTTTTGCTTGTGCTCGCCGAGCCAGGACGAAATTGAAGAGAAGGAGATCGCCATGAACCGTGTCAAGAAAAGCGCCGTCCAAACGCCCAAAGCCAAAGTCAAACCGCCCGTCAAAAAGGGCTGTTGTTGCGCAGGCGGCTCGAAGCCGGGCCGAGGCAAGGAAAAATCGATGCCAGCGCTAAAAAGCGCTGGTGACGCAGCCTGACCCTTTCGTTCTCAATCGCCCCCTTACCGCGAAAGCCTCAAGCCATGCCAGATGATCAACGTATGACAGCTAAAAAACCCCGCAAAGCCAAACGCTCTGATCCCAAAAAGAAAGCGTCCAAGAGCGCCCGCCGGGCGCAATCAAGGCCGGAGTCCGCAAAGCCCATTCAAGCCTCGTCCCGGCCCAGCCTGCCAGACGCCGCTGCTTATGGGGTTGATCTCATGCAGAGACAAACTCTGTTCTTTGACGCGTTGCGCCAGCGCGCCAACACAATGCTCGCCCATGAGCGAGACGGCATGCCACCTGTCTTGAAGTTCAAGTATGAGCTCGTGGCGGACGCAGCGACATTTGAACCTGCGTGCAATTATCAACTTCTAAAAATACTCGAGATTGGCGATATCTGCCTCGACGATTGTCTTGATCCAGACAAACCACCCGTGATCATTATCGATCCCCGCGCGGGTCATGGCCCCGGCATTGGCGGATTCAAAGACGATTCTGAAGTCGGCATCGCTCTACATGAAGGCTACCCCGTATACTTCGTCGTGTTCACGCCTGACCCTGTTTCCGGTCAAACGCTAGCCGATGTGTTGGCGGCGCCAGTTTGTAGAACTCGTGGCCGAGCGACATGATGGCGAGGCGCCAGTGCTCTATGGCAATTGCCAAGGCGGATGGGCGGCGGCACTTCTGGCGGCTGATTGCGAAGGCCTGGCCGGACCGATTGTGATGAACGGGTCACCGCTCTCCTATTGGGCCGGTGAACCCGGTGCCAATCCGATGCGGCTTGCGGCAGGATTCCTCGGAGGGGCCTGGATCAATCACTTCTTGTCTGATCTCGGAAATGGCCGGTTCGATGGCGCCTGGCTGGTCCAGAATTTCGAAACCCTCAAACCTGAAGGGGCAATCTTCCGGAAATATGCCGATCTGTTTGAAAACGTCGATACAGCCGCCGACAGGTTCCTGGATTTCGAGCGTTGGTGGGGCGGCTTCTACCGCCTGAGCCGCGAAGAGATTCTTGCGATTGTCGAAAACCTCTTTATCGGCAACCGGCTTGAAAAAGGTCTGGTGAAACTCGGGGCCCATTGTGAGATTGATTTAAAACAGATCCGCAATCCTCTCGTCATCTTCGCCTCACATGGCGACAATATCACCCCGCCACATCAGGCACTTGGTTGGATCCCAGCGGTTTATGAGACGACCGAGGCACTCATCGCAGCCGATCAACGCATTGTCTATCTGATCAATCAACATGCCGGGCATCTCGGCATCTTTGTATCTGCGAGTGTCGCGCGCCTCGAACATCGCGCGATGCTGGAAAACCTTTCCGATATCGAAGCGCTGGAGCCTGGGCTCTATGAAATGAGGATCGATAATCCGACCGGCGATCCTGATTGCGACCACGACCAGTACATTGTGCGGTTTGAACCCCGCCGGGTTGAGGACCTGGTATTCGAAACCCAGCCTGAGGCATTTGAGCGTGTCGGGCGTCTGTCGGCGCAATTGGAGACGGCTTATTCGAACTTCGCCAGCCCGTGGGTGCGCGCCTGGTCTAATCCGGTCACAGCAGAGCTTATGAAATGGTCTCATCCGATGCGGGTGACACGCTACATGTTCTCAGAACGGTTCAATCCAGCTATGGCGATGACCGCCGCGTTTGCACCCATGGTTCGCGCCAATCGAAAGGCTGTCAATGAGGACAATCGCTTTCGCACAGCTGAAAAGATGGGCGTCGACTGGATCGAGACCGGCCTGACCCGCATGCGCGAGTCTCGCGATGCCGCATCCGAACTGGCCTTCAGCTGGCTCTATGACTGGCCCGTATTGCCTGAACCTATAAAGGACGAGGCGGCAAAGAAATGAGCGCCCTCGACACCCCCCAGCGCGAAAGTCATCGCGTCCTCACCGTCAATAGCGGGTCTTCAAGCCTGAAAATCGCGCTCTTCCGGGTCGGAAACGACGTGGTCAAGACAATGTCGGGCGCCGTCACCGGCATTGGCGCATCAGAGGCGAGAATGTCAGCTGAGACCGCTTATGGCGACACACTTTGGGACGAACGCACCTGCTGCATCAACCACCCCGTTGCGCTGGAAACCTTCTTTCATGAGATGGCCGCTCATGTCGATCTCGGCGGAATTTCTGCTGTCGGACACCGGGTTGTGCATGGCGGCCCGCATTATACCAGCGCCCAGCGCCTGACGCCCAAGGTTGAGGCCGATCTCCGCAAACTGATCCCATTGGCGCCGCTGCACATGCCTGCCAATCTTGACGGTATTGTCGCCGCGCGCCTGCGTTTACCGAATGCGTTACACTATGCCTGCTTCGATACGAGCTTTCATTCAGACATGCCGATCGCGGCTCAGCGCACGGGATTGCCGCCCGAGATGGAAGACCCATTCATCCGTCGTTTCGGCTTTCACGGTCTCTCTTATGCATTCATCGTCGACGATCTCGCCGCGCGCGCTGGTCAGGCGGTGTCCCGGCAGCGCCTGCTCGTTGCCCATCTCGGTGCCGGCGCAAGTATGGCCGCCATCGAGAATCGCCAAACCATAGACACGAGCATGGGGTTCTCGGCGCTTGCCGGACTGCCCATGGCGACCCGTAGCGGTGACGTCGATCCCGGATTGCTGTTACACCTCATCATCGAGAAAGGCTGGGCGCCATCTGTCTTGCGCGACCAATTGTATCTTGGGGCGGGTTTGCTGGGGCTTTCAGGTCTAAGCGGCGATGTGAAAACTCTGCTCAAAACACAAGACCCAAATGCAAGCGAAGCACTTGCGCAGTTTGCCTATCAAGCGCGCAAGCAGGCCGGCGCCCTGATCGCGGCTATGGGCGGCGTTGACCGGATCATCTTTACCGGCGGGGTTGGCGAACACGCCCCGTCGATCCGGGCCGCGATATGCCAGCCGCTTAGCGATCTCTACAGAATCAAATTTGACGCGGCCGCAAATGATCGCGGCGAAGCGTGCATTTCAAAGCCGGACAGCGGCGTGATTGTCGAAACGGTTCACACGGATGAAGCCATGATGATTGCCCGTTATGGGCGCGAAATGTTTGAAGCCGCGCCGGCGCAGATGAAGCGGCGAGCCTCATGACGGGTTTTCGAGACTTCGCCGCCCTGCAAACCGCTGCCGACGCCGGCCCGCCGGTCAAGGTCGCCATTGTCTGTGCGGCGCAACGTGAGGTTTTAATCGCCGCCGATACGGCGTTCAAGCGCGGCTGGATCCATCCCATTCTCATCGGCGATCCTGATGCCATAAAGGCTGAAGCCGAGGCGGCAAATCTCTCATTCCATCCCGATCAAGTCTTGCCCGCCTGGAATGAGGCAGAAGCAGCCCAACGCGCAGCCGGTTTACTGAAATCGGGCAGCACGCATGCCGCCATGAAAGGCCTGATCCATACCGACGTCTTGCTAAAAGAACTGCTCAACGCCAATGCTGGTCTGCGTCAGCCTGGAGCGCGGGTCAGCCATGTCTTTCTGGCGGACATTCCAGCCTATCCGAAACTGCTTGCGATTACAGATGCCGCAGTCAACATCGCCCCGGATTTGGGCGCGAAAGCCGCTATCCTGCAGCACGCTATCGATCTTATGGTTTCTATTGGTATCGACCAGCCCAAAGCCGCAATCCTTTCAGCAATTGAGACTGTCAATCCGCTGATCAGTTCCAGCCTTGATGCCGCGGCACTCTCGGTCATGTCCCTGCGCGGTCAGGTGCGCGGCGCAGTCGTTGACGGACCGCTCGCCTTTGACAACGCAATTTCGCTTAAAGCCGCGGAAATCAAAGGCATTGCCTCGCCTGTGGCTGGGGATGCCGACATTCTACTCGTCCCAGATCTCGTTTCTGGCAATATCCTCGCTAAGAATCTGGAATATATGGCTGACGCCACGCTGGCCGGTCTCGTCCTCGGGCTGAACGCACCCATCGTCTTGCCATCGCGTGCCGATCCGGTGAACGCACGGCTCGCAGGTCTGGCGCTGGCGCGCCTTAGCCTAGCCGCAAAGGACCGCAAATCCGCGACGCGAGACAAAGCCCCGGTCTGGCCGGTGCACGCAACGCGCAGCTCACCTTTACCGGAAGCGGACTGCTGCCCGCCCAGCCATCCCACGCCAACCTCCCCCACATCACTCAATGGAGACGCTCATGCCAAGTCATGACCCCGTTATCTGCGCGCCAGTGCGCACCGCCATCGGCGCCTTTGGCGGTAGTTTGAAAAACGTCCCGGCGTCCGATCTTGGCGCTATAGCGATCAAGGCCGCTCTGGAACGGGCAGGACTTGCACCGGATCGGGTCGATGCCGTTATTATGGGCTAGGTTCTGCAAGCCGGCGCCGGAATGAACCCGGCGCGTCAGGCAGCGATAGGTGCGGGTCTTCCTGTCAACGTCCCCGCGATGACCGTCAACCGGGTCTGCGGATCCGGCGCGCAGGCGGTCATAACCGCCGCGCAAGACGTCATGCTTGGCCACGCGGCGTGCGCCGTCGCTGGCGGCATGGAGAATATGGACCAAGCCCCGTTTCTGCTTGGCAAAGCGCGTTACGGCTATCGTCTGGGCGACGGGGCGCTCATTGACAGTCTTCTTAGGGACGGGCTGAACGATGCCTTTTCCGGCGAGCATTCCGGCTGGCATACCGAAGACTTAGCCGAACAGAACCAAATCAGCCGTGCCGCTCAGGATGCCTGGGCGTTGCGTTCGCAAAGCCGGTTCTCGAAAGCCCAGAGTGACGGTCTTTTCGACGCCGAGATTGTGCCCGTTGAGATGAAAACCCGTAAAGGGATTTCGGTATTCGATCGGGACGAGCACAATCGCCCGGATACGACTCTAGACAGTCTTGCGCATCTGAAGCCGGCCTTCCGAGAGCATGGAACGATCACAGCCGGGAATGCTCCCGGATTGAACGCGGGCGCTGCTGCAATGATCGTTGCTGACCGGGCCTGGGCAGAGACAAACCAGCTGCAGCCTGCGGTCCGGATTGCCGGCATGGGCGTCGGCGCCGTCGAACCCGGACTGTTCGGCCTTGGTCCTGTACCTGCTGTGAAACAGGCATTGGAGCGGGCCGCCTGGCCACTTGCATCGGTGGAACGGGTCGAAATTAACGAGGCCTTCGCGGCCATTGCCGTCGCTTTGGTCGGCGAGCTGGGATTCTCCGAGGACATAGTGAATGTCGAGGGCGGCGCCATTGCACATGGCCATCCAATCGGCGCGACGGGCGCTGTTCTGTCCGTACGGCTGATCCATGCCATGCAACGAGACAATCTTAAGCGCGGCATCGTCACCCTCTGCATTGGCGGCGGACAGGGCGTCGCGCTCGCGCTCGAACGTATCCCATCCTGACCCGGCGCATCTCCCCCCAACTGCCCCGACGCCGGTTAACAGGGAACGCCGTCTCTCACGATTGCCTCCGTGAGGGACGGCGGCTTTGGCTGCGTATTATTCTGCAAGGAGCTGGATGTGAGCACACCCGATTGTGATCTTCGCGGAAAAACCGCACTGATTGTCGGCATTGCGAATAGTGATAGTCTGGCCTGGGCGGCGGCCACGTCCCTTCGCGGTGCAGGCGCGCGCCTGGCGATCACCTATTTGAACGAGAAGGCTCGCCCGCATGTTGAACCTTTAGCGAGAAAGGCAGATGCAGATCTCATTCTCGAATGCGATGTCACCAAACCTGGATCGCTGGACGCTGTCTTCGACGCGGTCGCAGCAAAATGGGATCGGCTTGATCTTGTCTTTCACGGGATTGCAAGTGCGCCAAAATCTGATCTTCAGGGGCGTTTGACAGACTGTTCGGCCGACGGTTTCGCAGCCGCCATGACGGTGTCTTGCTATTCGCTCCTTCATATGGCGCGGCGGGCTGAACCATTAATGCGACGCGGCGGCTCTCTGATCACGCTCAGTTTCTATGGCTCAGAAAAAGTCGTTGATCACTATAATGTCATGGGCCCGGTCAAAGCTGCGCTTGAAAGCGCTGTACGCTACCTTGCCCATGAGCTCGGACCCGCCGGCATCCGCGTCAATGCCATTTCCGCCGGACCCGTTGCGACAAGAGCCGCGTCTGGCCTCACCCATTTCGAAGAATTGCTAAACGAGGCCGCAGCCAAATCACCGCTGCGACGAACAATCGATGCCAGCGAAGTCGGAAAAGCGGCTTTGTTTTTGGCCAGCGATCTGTCCAGCGGCGTGACCGGTGAAATCGTTCATGTCGATGCCGGGTTCCATATCGATGGCATGATTTTTCATTGAGAAGAGAAACGATGATGACCGTAGAAGACCCTGTTTGCCGCAACACGATCCCCCTCGAAAACGCTCACGCGTCAGAGGAATATGGTGGATGGGCCTATTTCTTTTGCTCTAACCGTTGCCACACAGCTTTCAAACTAAATCCCGAACGCTATGCAGACGCGCGCATTCCCGCCGCCTTCAGCGCGCCGAGCGACGCCTCTCACCCATCCCGCAAAGCATGACTTAGCAGACAAAGACCCTCCACCATGGATCACTCCACCCACGCCCCCCCCTCTCGCCACGCGCCTCATGGCGGTCACGGACAGAAAAAAACGGACCCGCATGGCGGCCACGACCATGAAGGCATGATTGCCGATTATCGCCGGCGGTTTTGGGTTGTGCTGGTGGCCACGATCCCCATCCTCGCTTTGGCGCCGATGATCCAAGGCTGGCTTGGCCTCGAAGATGCCTTGCGGTTTCCGGGTGACCGTTATGTGCTGGCAGGGCTTTCAAGTCTTGTTTTCTTCTATGGCGGTTGGCCGTTCCTGAAAGGGTTTTTGCAAGAGATCACCGCCCGCGACATCGGTATGATGACGCTGATTTCGGTCGCGATTACGGCTGCTTACGCCTATTCCATCGGCATGGTCGCAATCGGCAGTGATGAGACCTTTTTTTGGGAGCTCGCAACCCTGATTGCGGTGATGTTGCTCGGGCACTGGATCGAGATGAAATCGGTGCTTGGCGCTGGGCGCGCCTTGGAAAAACTTGCAAGCCTGATGCCGGATGAAGCCCACCTGGTGGCGGATGACGGCAGCGTAATCGATGTGTCCGTTTCGACGCTGAAAGGCGGCGAACATCTTCTGATCAAGCCAGGCGAGAAAGTCCCAGCTGACGGGATCATTGTCAGGGGCGAGTCGTCTCTCAATGAATCCATGCTCACCGGCGAGTCCAAGCCGATTTTCAAGACCGTGGAGACCGAAGTGATCGGCGGATCAATCAATGGCGAAGGTTCGCTAACAATCCGGGTCGACAAGACCGGTGATGAGACTTTCCTGTCGAGCGTCATCAAGCTGGTTAAGGAAGCCCAAGCCAGCAAATCCAAAACCCAGGATCTCGCCAACACGGCGGCCAAGTGGCTGACTTTTATCGCACTTGGCGGAGGCCTATCGACCGTCTTGTTCTGGACCCTGTTCACCGATCAGGGATTTGGGTTTGCTATGGCGCGCGCCGTTACCGTGATGGTCATCGCCTGCCCGCACGCGCTTGGTTTGGCTGTGCCGCTTGTGGTTGCGCGCTCGACCGCGATCGCGGCCACCAATGGATTGCTCATTCGGGATCGGACGGCATTCGAAGAAGCGCGCAACATCAATGCCATCATTTTCGACAAAACCGGCACGCTGACCAAGGGCGAGTTTGGGATCACCGATACGCTTGTTTTTGATACGACATTCACTGAGAGCGATATCGTCGCCTACGCGGCGTCTATTGAAGCTCATTCTGAACACCCAATCGCCCAGGGGATCGTTCGCGATGCGCCGCAGGCATGGGGTGTCGACAAGTTTAAGGCGATCCCTGGCAAAGGTGCAGAAGGCCTCGTTAAGGACCGCGACGTGAAAGTCGTCAGCCCCGGCTATTTGCGCGACCAGGGTCTTGAAATGGATGATCCCCGGTTCGAAACCCTGAGCGCGCAGGGCAAGACAGTCGTCTTCGTGCTCATTGATGACAAGCTCGCTGGCGCAATCGCGCTGGCCGATATCATTCGTGAGGAATCCGCTAAAGCCATCCTCATGCTTCAGGCCATGGGCATTCAGTGCATCATGCTCACTGGCGACAATCAACAGGTGGCGGAATGGGTCGGCCAGGAAATCGGCCTCGACGAAGTGATTGCCGAAGTCCTGCCAGAAGAAAAAGCCGCTAAAGTCCGTGAAGTTCAGTCCCGCGGTCTGATCGTGGCGATGACCGGCGATGGCGTGAACGATGCGCCGGCGCTGGCTCAAGCGAATGTCGGGATCGCAATCGGTGCAGGCACGGATGTCGCGATCGAAACCGCCGACATTATTCTTGTTCGGTCCAGCCCGTCTGATGTCGTGGCGATCGTCGAGTTGGCTCGCGCGACTTACAATAAAATGATGCAAAACCTCGCTTGGGCGACCGGCTATAACACGTTCGCCATTCCAGCGGCGGCGGGGGTGTTTTTCCCCTGGGGCGTCATTCTCACACCCGCGCTTGGCGCCGTGTTCATGTCGGCGAGCACCGTGATCTGCGCAATCAATGCGCAACTCCTTAAACTGTCTCGATCGCGGGTGTCGGCATGACAGTGCGAGGTGTTGTTCCGGGTTTCGGGTTTTTGACGCTCTGCTTGAGGGCGCTCAGCATCGGAGCGCTCCTGCTCCTGGTCCTGGATCATGCCGGGCATTTGAGCTGGCAAGATTGGCTGTTGATCGTTTTTATTTTTGCGGCGCAGCTCATCGGGTTGAGGCCTTCAGGCCGGAGCCGCGTATCAAACCCATCATCTTCATCCCGCGGATCCCGTCCGTTCTGACCCTGCTATAGGAGTATTCGCTATGCACAACCATTCTGATCATGATGACCATCGGCCAAAAGGTGGACGCTTCTGGATGCCGCTCTTGGTGTTCGCCGGCGCGATCGGCTTCCTGTTACTCTTTGAACACCGCGCTCATATCCCCGGTGATGCGGTCTTCCTGGTCAGCTTCTTACTCCTTTGCGGTGTGATGCATCTATTCATGCACAGCTCGATGGGCGGACATGGAGGTCATGGGGGGCATGGCAATCACGAAGGCCAGAGCCCGTCCCAACTGGATGAGGATGATGACTGGAGGACACGGCGATGAGTGAGAGCATGGCCCATTCTGAATATGGTCTCTGGTTCCTGGTGATCCTGAACTCGGCCATCTTCATCATTTTCGCGTTCAGTTTTGCAAAACCATCCAAGTCAAAAGACTGGACGTCATTTGGCGCCTTTAGCGGTTTTGTGATCGCTCTTTTTACCGAGATGTATGGCTTCCCGCTTTCGATTTACTTCCTCTCGCCATGGCTTGAATCGCAGTTTCCCGACATCAATTGGTTCGCCCATGATTCCGGGCATTTCTGGGAGATGATTTTCGGCTGGCAAGGCAATCCACATTTTGGCCCATTCCACTTTGCCAGCCTCGGCTTCATCTTGCTGGGTTTTAGCGTTCTGTCATGGGGGTGGCCGATCCTGCACGGGGCGCTGCGCAGTGGCAAGCTCGCCAAAACCGGCATTTATGCCCGCATGCGCCACCCGCAATATGCCGGCTTCGTGCTGATCATGTTTGGGTTCCTGCTGCAATGGCCGACCATCCTTACCCTGATCATGTTCCCGGTTCTGGTGTTCATGTATGTCCGTCTTGCCCTCAGAGAGGAGAAGGACGCCGAAGCCGCATTCGGCCACGAGTATCGCGCCTACGCCGCGGTCACTCCGCGCTTCTGGCCGCGTTGGGGACGCTTAGAGACCCTCACGCAATCCCGCCCGAATGATTTGCCTTCCTAGCCCTTCTCATTCTTGCGATCCGCCGGACCAGGCGGATCGCGGAACTGAGGGATACCTAAACATTCAAGTTTACACTGCTACAGGTTCATCCAGCTTGAAGGAGGCAATATGCAGCACAAGAGCTTCGGCCTCGTTCTAGCCGGCGGCGGGGCGCGCGGAATGGCCCATGTGGGCGCCCTCAGAGCGCTCAACCATCTTGGATATTATCCAAGAGTTGTTGCGGGAGTTTCGATCGGCGCGCTTGTCGCGGCGACTTATTCGCTCAATCCGAACTGGTACCTGGACTTGAGAGAGATGGATGTATCGGGCTTCCCCCGCCTGCCAGAGCTCAAAACGCATGGCCTAAAGGAAAGGCTCAAAAGTTTTATATTGGCTGGACGTGATCTGAAGTCTTTAACCTTTGGATGGGGCATTGGTGAGCACACGGTCGACTGGGGCCGTTCGGTGATCGAAGATTTAACCCTTGGCAAAGACCTGCAGCAAGGCCGTGTGGAAACCCTGATTACGGCAACGGATATTCTGAGCGGTGAAAGGATCATTAAAACAAAGGGGCATGCGGTCGATGCGGTTTATGCCAGCTCGGCGATCGCCGGCATCTTACCACCTTTTGAAGACGGCGAGCATCTCCTGGTTGATGGCGGCTACTCTGATAGCTCACCCGTGGACATTGTCAGAAATGCAGGCGTCGATTGCGTTATCACGCTCGATCCGGGTCAACGCATTAGCGATTATCCGCCTCAAAATGGGCTGGATGTCTTCCTGCGTTCGATCGAAATCACTCACAAAGCCTTTTCGAGATCACGCTACGAACACGCTGATCTGGTGTTGACCCCGCGTTACGACACTCAGATCGGATTGTTCGATTTTCAACACACTGGTCGCTGCATCGCTGCTGGAGCCAAAGCCGTCAAACGCGCAGCGCCTCAATTAGGGAAGCTTCTGGCGCCGGCTCAATCCGACGCCGAAATGTTATCCGCAGAATGAGCATCCCTTTATCCATCCCGCTCCGACCTGCGCCAGGGCAGCCAAGAAAGATCAGCTCATGACATATCTGGCGACACCTCAGAGCGCTGCGTCATCGCATGCCCCTGCCAGGGATTGGGTAAAGGTATTAGCCGGCTATCGAGAGCCCTCGATGGTTCGAAGCCTGTTCGAACTGGCTGTTACAATGGTCCCCATTTTAATTCTTGGGGGCGCTGCGGTCTGGTCAACCAGCATTAGTTATTGGCTTACCGTTTTGTTTAGCGCCGCAGCATCAGGATTTCTGGTTCGATTGTTCATGATCCAGCATGACTGCTCACATGGTGCATTTTTCAAATCGAAACGCGCCAATGATTGGACCGGGCGCGTCATCAGCGTTTTAACCCTGACGCCTTTCGACCTTTGGAAGCGATCGCATAATGTACATCACAGTTCGCAGGGAAACCTCGACCGGCGCGGCATTGGCGACATCATGACCCTGACCGTCGAAGAATACAATTCCCGCTCGTTTTCAGGCCGTCTCGCTTATCGGCTCTATCGCAATCCATTCGTCTTGTTTGGGGTCGGGCCAATTTTCATTTTCCTGTTTCACCATCGCCTCCCGATAGGCTTCTTGCGCGCTGGCATGAAGTATTGGCTCAGCGCAATGGGCACCAATATTGCAGTTGCTGCGCTTCTCATTGGAGGCATCGCCGCGGTTGGCTGGCTCCCCTTCCTGGTGGTATATCTGCTGATTACAATGCTTGCCGCAATCATCGGTGTTTGGCTGTTCTATGTGCAGCACCAGTTTGAACACACCGTCTGGGACAGCAATGACACCTGGCAACTCCATGAAGCTGCACTCCATGGCAGCTCTTTCTATGATTTGCCTCAACCTTTGCGATGGTTGACGGCAAATATTGGCATCCATCATGTCCACCATCTCAATAGCCGTGTGCCGTTCTATCGTTTGCAGCAAGTCCTGCGCGACCACCCTCCTCTCGCAAGGATCGGCCGGATGACCATTTTAGACAGCTTTAAAACCACACGGCTGAAACTCTGGGACACCAGCACTCGAAGGCTGGTCTCGTTCAAAACCGCGCGGGCTTTGTGCGGCGAGAAAGAGACGCTGCCAATGATACAATAGAATGACGACGAAGACCGACATCACGATTGTTGGCGCCGGACCCTCGGGCCTTGTGTGCGCGACGGTTCTGGCGCGAGCCGGTCGCAAAGTGACCGTGCGCGAGTGGCATCGTGATGTCGGACACCGCTTTCATGGTGATTTTCAAGGTCTGGAAAACTGGACCGATCCACAAGACGTGCTCGAAGAGCTTGTCTCAGCCGGGATCAATATAAATTTTGAACACCGCGGCGTAAAGACGGGCATTGTCTTCGACAGCCAGGCCAAGCCTCATCGCGTGTATGGCGCGCGTCCATTGTTCTACTTGCTCAGGCGAGGCCGCGCCGACGGCAGTTTGGACCGCGGACTTCTCGAACAAGCCCTCGCGGCTGGCGTGGAGGTTCGCTTCAATGACCGCGTAACACAAACATCCGGCGAGATGGTGCTTGCTGGAGGGCCGCGGCGCGCCGACATTATTGCAGTCGGAAAGATCTTCGATACGGATATGGCGGATGGCGCTTGGCTCGCATTGGACCCTGCGCTAGCGCCAAAAGGGTACGCCTATTTGCTTGTGCATCGGGGACGAGGGACAGTGGCAAGCTGCATGTTTACGGGCTTTCGCGACCAGGCATCACACCTTTCCGAGACATTAGCGTTCTTCGAGCGTCATGCCGGATTGTGTATGAAGAACCCTCAGCCGTTTGGCGGCTTCGGTAACACCCGCTTGCTCCGCACGGCGCTGCAGGGCGGATATCCCGTGATCGGTGAACATGCCGGCTTCCAGGATGCACTGGCCGGCTTCGGATTGCGCTACGCTATTCGGTCAGGTCGATTGGCCGCTGAAAGCATGATCCATGGAACCAGCTATAGACAGGCTTGGCGGAAAACGCTCCAGCCAACGCTTAGAACTGGCGTGGTCAATCGCTTCTTATTCAATATGGCTGGGCGTCGCGGAATTGATTTCATGGTTGGACATCTTGCCCGCACCGACACCGGCGAGGCCCTCCGGCGGGCATACCGCCCATCAGTTCTAAAACGTCTTCTATTTCCTCTGGCGCGGCGCCGTTTTCGAGCGCCGCTCGCAGACCCCAGCTGCACTCATGAAGATTGTAACTGCATTTGGTGCGAGCATGGCGTCCACAATCAATCACCTAACGCTTGAGCGCAATTTTTGTGGCACGCTGCCGACTGGGCCTGCACGATCGAATCAAGGTCTGCATATCTCACGAATGGCGACGCATTAAGCTGCTGTGTTATTTCGTCGAGCGTTGGACGTGGTATCCTATCATCCGTACGAGGGTCGTAAATCAGCAGCGCCTCACCAGAATATGCGACACGGTCCAGCGCCAGTCCGCGAAACGCTGGCTTGTCCCGCGCCCAAACGCCGAATGCCTGAACAGCGCGCTCGCGCTGCGGGCGGTAGAGCGCAAGAATTTCAGCTAATCCCTCATCCGCATTGAACTTCACGATGAACACGTAAGATTTGCCGGGATGAAGTTCAGCGCCGTCGGCAGGTCCGGCCACCAGATCAGCGCGTTGCAGCTCGCCTTGAGACTTGTTGGTCCCGCCACCCGCCGCTCCTAAAAGACTCAAGCCCGCAAGGGCAAACAGGCAAAGTACAAGAAAGACGATCAGGTGTGCGTTTTCAAATTGGTGTTTCATTGTCTGTCGCTCTTGGTGACAAGCGCTCCAAATCGGTTTTTCAAATCGAGATCGTCACTAAATCATTGGTCAGATAGACATAGTCTGGGACAGGCAGATTCAGCGGCGCCGGTCCTTTTCTGATCCGCCCAGAAATATCATAATGCGATCCGTGGCAGGGACAGTACCAGCCGCCATAGTCTCCGACCGCGCCCTGATTTGGACCAACCGGCACACAGCCAAGATGGGTACAGACGCCCGATGTAATCAATATAGCGGGGTTGAGCGTGCCATCTCGGGGCGGGGTCTTAAGCGGGCTTCATCCGTCTCGGGGTCCGGTAATCGCTCAATATTCACGCTATTGGCAGCGGCGATCTCCGCTTCGGTGCGGCGGCGAATAAAAAACGGCTTGCTGCCGATCAGAACCCGGATTTCACCGCCAACCGGTATTTTCGAAACGTCTACATCGAGCGAACTTGACGCACGTGTGTCGCTGGCGGGGTTCATCTGATCAACAAGCGGCCAGGCCGCTAAGCCTGCTCCAGCGGCAGCTGCGGCAGTCGTCGCAATAAAGATAAAATCACGTCGCTCTGGATCTGCGGGAACGGTGTCTGACATGAAATATACTCCCTGAAGCCTTCATCACTGGAACAGACGCTGGGCACACCTTTTTCATTACAGGACTTATTGCAGCCTGCTGTCCTTCATTGAAAATCTTGCCGCGCCCCATGATGGCTTTGGAGGGCATATGGGACGCGGCAAGTTCAGAACGAGATCGCACGAGAAGGGGGGGGACGCACTGCGAGGGCCCGGGACCAAGGCGGCGGCGCTGAACAACAACGCCCGAAAACGCCTTATTCTGTGGCAGCCTCCTCCTTATCGCCCGTCATCATTGGGCAGTGCTCAGCTGGATCATGGCCCATGGCTTCATGCTTGGCCTGACAGTCTTCCGGAGACATTGGATGCTCGCCTGATGCGTCATGCATTTTATGGCCATCCGCGCCATGTTCCGTCATTTTGTCCATGTCCATCGCCATGCCGCCCTCGCCCATCATGGGTTTGTCGCTATCCATCATGTGATCGCCGCCATGGTCCATCATATGACCTTCAGCCATCTTATCTTCCATGTTGGCCATACAGCCCTCCATGCCCTCCATGCCTTCATGACCCGCCATGCAGGTTTTGGCCTCGGCGGCGTCTGCCTCTGCTTCAACGGCAGGTGTTTCGCTGTGATCGTGCGTCTTGTGGCCGTCTTGAGCCAAGGCCGTGGGCGACAAGGCAAAAATAGCGGCGGCGGTGATCAAGATTGGTTTCATGAGGGGCATCCTTTATATAATTATTCGAGCCCAAGGGTATTGGGCACTTGCAACGTATTACGCAGCACACAGGCGGCGCCCTCATAATCGGCTCCACTCTTTCAAGTGTTTCACCGGAGCCCTGGTTTGATTGTCAGCCCCCGCATTCTCGCAGCGCTCGTCATGGTCTTATGGGCCTCCTGCTATCCGCTCATCACGCTGGGGCTCGACTATGCGCCTCACCTGACCTTTGCAGCGCTACGCGCTGTTCTGGCTGGTAGTGTTTTAATAGGTGTCGCCGCTCTGCGCCGAGCCGCGTTGCCTCGCGGGTGGACCGTTTGGGGCTGGATCACGCTTGCTGGTCTTGGAATGACCGGCATTGGCTACTTCGGAATGTTTCACGCCGCGGAGTTTGTATCACCTGGTCTTGCGACCGTGATAGAAAGTCTCCAGCCGTTGATCGCCGCCGTGCTCGCTGTCGTGTTTCTGCGCGAACGTCTTGGACCGATTGGCTGGTTTGGGCTTTGCCTCGGCGTCGGCGGCGTGGCGCTCATCGCCATACCGCGCGTACTGGCCTCGGGCGGGGGGTCAACAGCCTTCGGTCTGGTCCTGGTAATTATGGCGACGAGCGGCGTCGCTGTAGGTAACATCGCCATTAAGTCATTAGCGATGCGCGTCGATGCGGCGATGGCGATGGGGTTACAGCTTTTGGTTGGAGCGATCCCGATCTCAATTTTGGCGTTCGCGACCGAATCCCCAACGGCCATCGACTGGTCGGCGCAATTCATAATTTCACTTCTTGGACTCGCCCTGCCCGGGACGGCGCTGGCCTATTGGTTATGGCAGGTGACTTTGCAGTCGCTGGATGTATCCAAGGCGGCCGCATTTAGTTTTCTCGTTCCGATCATTGGCGTTTCGATTGGCGCGCTATTCTTCTCAGAGCCACTGACGATAAATGTCATTGGCGGCGGCGCGCTCGCTGCCATCGGGATCTATCTCGCATCGCGCCCGAGGTCCGAAACGTCGCCGCTAATGTCTGCTAAAAAAGAAGCCTAATCGAGCTTTTCGACCTGTTCCTGCAAGATTTTCCGGGCGCGGTAGACCCGTGTTTCCACCGCCTTGATGGAGACACTAAGTATTTCGGCCACTTCACTTTGGGGCATGTCTTGAAGGACCTGCAGCGTAAAGGCCTGCCTCAACTTATCTGGCAGCGCGTCCACCATTTTCGAGACACGGTTGAGCTCATCGCGGTGCTCATAATCGTCTTGAACATTTTGCGAGTGGTCCGCGATATCGGGCCGATCCGGGCTCTCCAGAGGTGCTGCTTGAAAGAAAAAGCTTCGCACGGCGCGTTTACGGCCATGATCACGAACTTTGTTGAGCGCAATGTGGTAGATCCAGGTCGAGAACTTCCGCGACGGGTCATAACGGTCAATCGAACGCCAGGCTGCGGTAAAGGCTTCCTGCAGCACATCATAGGCGTCTTCATTGCCACGCATCGAGCGTTGAACGTAGCGGTAGAGCGGTTCCTTGTAACGGCGCATAAGCTCGGTGAAAGCGCGTTCCTCGCCCCCCGCTGCGGCTACAGCAAGCTCTGCATCTGTTCGCTCTGTGTTGTGCACGTGTATATGTCTAAAGCTCCGTCAGTGCTCGAACGACTTCTGCGTCAAAGACGATCGCTTGTTCCTCGGTAAGGATCTCGCGCATCTCAAACACATGCTCGATAGTGACTTTTTGCAGTTCCCCCATGGCTGTGTGGAAATCATCGATCGCCGCCTGAACAGCGGGCGAATAGGATTTGTCGGCCTCCATAGCGCCAGCAAGTGCCAAGTTGGCCGCGCGAAGCTTTTGTTCCAGCTCAGCCTTTCTGGCCGCGAAACGGTGTTCGATTAGCTCGAGTTCTGCTTCCTGATCCGCTGAGAGATCCAAGTCGTGATGGACCAGCTCATGCAAACCAGACGCTGTTTCGACCGGATGCGTTACAGACCAGTTTCCAGCGACAAACACGCCGGTCATGCCCGCGCACAGGGCTAGGAAAACGACAATGATCCAGTGTTCTAGTTTCATTACTCCTCTTACCTCAGAAGCCCGGAAGGGGCATATGGGGCGTCAACAGAGAAGACCGAAAAATCGCTCGGCGATGACTGGCTGGGCGCCCCGAACAATCCGACCAAAAGGCCGATTGCAACGGCAAGCGCAACCGCCGCGGTTCGACTTACTGCCGGTGTCGCAAAAAGGCGTCTGTCTGTGGCAATCGCTGCGGGCGAAGCTGGGTGTCCGGCTGGGTTGCGCGCGTCAATCCGCTCCCAAACCTCGGCTTCGAGACAGTGAAGGTCGCGATCAAGCGGTTCAATCTTTAAATCATTAATGAGCACATCTAGGTCATTTTTCATGGCGCTCTCCTTTCGAGAAGCAAACATAGGGAAGATTACGTATTGACGTATACGCAGCGCCTATCGCGCTCCCTCAAAAAACATCGATTAAAGTCAATATGGACCGATCGCACGCCCGACAACGCCGATCTGCATGTGAGGGATAATACCTGTCGACACGTAGAAACTGGCATCTGGTCGCATTTTCGCAAGAGACGCCAATGACTCAAGAACTGGACATCCCGAAACCACCCACCCATCCAAACTGGCGGTTGGTAAAGTTCTTTTTCACCTACATTTTGATTATCGCGGTCGTAAACCTGATTTGGGAGGTCGCCCACGCGCCGCTTTACACGATCTGGATTGATGGGACACGCGCCGAGATCGCCTTCGCGATCGCGCACTGCACACTTGGCGATGTCCTGATCGCCGGGTCTTCACTGTCGATCGCCTGGCTTATCGCGGGGCGTGGCGGATGGCCAGACATACACTATTGGCGCGTTGCAGGTTTAAGCCTCCTGATTGGACTGACCTATACGGTGTTCAGCGAATGGCTGAATATTTCGATCCGCGAAAGCTGGGCCTATCGCGAAACAATGCCGACGATCGCACCGCTCAACACCGGGCTATCGCCGCTCTTACAGTGGCTGATCATCCCCAGTCTGACCTTTGCCTGGCTGAAAAGTGCGATGCGGCGGTGACGGGTCGCTAAAGTGTCGCACCTCATACCCTAAGGGGGCATAAGGGGTGCCTGGCGTGGCCGCGTAACCATCCGATAAGGACGCCCATTCCTCACCCAATATTCTAGCGGCGTCCAACGCAATAAGGAGAACATGATGCGTTTCAAACTTGCCGGGCTGCTCATCGCGACAAGCAGCTTGATCGCGCCTGCCTCACTCGCAGACGTCTATAATTTGGAGATCGACCAATTTGAACGGACGGTCGATGGCAAGACGCTGACTGGCGTCAGCATTAACGGGACGAGCCCTGGCCCTCTATTGCGACTGCGTGAAGGCGAAGACGTGACCATCAATGTCACCAATACACTCGACGTAGATACCTCGCTTCACTGGCATGGGATTATCCTGGACGCTGGTATGGATGGCGTTCCGGGGATCAGTTTTGACGGCATCGCGCCGGGCGAGACCTACACTTACAACTTCACCGCCAACCAGTCAGGCACCTACTGGTACCATGGACACTCTGCGCTGCAGGAACAGGAGGGCGTCTTCGCGCCCATCATAATCGAACCGGCACAGCCGGACCCCTTCGAGTATGATCGCGAGCATGTGATCATTCTCGCCGACTGGCTGAACGACAGTCCCTACAAAGCGCTCGCCAATCTCAAGAAGCGCTCGAACTATTACAATTACAATCGCCGAACCGTTTTCGACCTCTGGCGTGATTGGACAAATGCTGATGGCGGCGAAAAGACCGACGTCATCCAGGAGCGACTGGCGTGGGGCCGGATGCGCATGGATCCAACCGACATTGTCGACATTACCGGCTACTCGTTTCTGGTGAACGGTGAAACGCCTGAAGACAATTGGAGCGGTCTTTTCGAACCGGGCGAGAAAGTCCGTCTCCGGTTCATCAATGCTGCCGCCATGACCTATTTCGACGTCAAGATTCCGGGACTCAAAATGACAGTGGTCCAGGCCGATGGTCAGAACATCGAGCCAGTCTCGGTTGATGAGTTCCCGATCGCTATCGCTGAAACCTTCGACGTTATCGTCGAGCCTGAGGCGGGACAATCATATACGATCTTCGCCGCTGCAAAGGACCGATCAGGATATGCCCGCGGCACACTCAGCGAGACACCCGGCGCCGAAGCGGCGATCCCGGAACTTGGGCCCCGGCCAGAGCTGACAATGGCAGCGATGGGCGAAGGCCATGCCAGCCACGGCGCGATGGCTGATGGTGAAGCTACCGGCATGGATGAGATGACCATGGACATGAGTGGAGACGCCCATAGCGGACATGGCGAAATGCCTGCGATGGAGCAAGGACAGAAAGTCCTCACCTATGACGATCTCCGCGCGCTCACGCCATATACGGACCGGCGAGCTCCAGATCGCGAGGTCGAGCTTCGTCTCACAGGGAACATGGAACGGTATTTCTGGTCGATTAACGACGTGAAGTTCGGTGACGCCGGCCCGCTGGAGTTTAATTACGGCGAACGCGTTCGTATCACATTCAAGAATGAAACCATGATGGAGCACCCGATGCACCTGCATGGATTGTGGATGGATCTGGTGAATGGCGAGGGCGACATGGCGCCCCGCAAGCACACGATCACGATCCGGCCAGGTGAAACTATCTCCGCCGATGTAACCGTCGATGCCACCGGATCCTGGGCCTTCCACTGCCACATTCTCCAGCACGCCGCGACCGGCATGTTCCGGCAAGTCGACGTCATTGGCGGCGTTCAATAACAAACACCCATAAGGACAAAACAGATGAAACCCAAAATCCTGATAGCGGGTGCGCTCGCTATGGCGACCGCCCTGCCTGCCCTCGCAGCCGAAGGTGACCCGGTCTACAATTACACGCTGATCGAAGCCGATATTGCCGAGATTGATGATACAACCGTCGGTGCCTTTGATGCCCAAGGCTGGGTCGGCGGCGATTATAATCGCTTTTGGTGGAAGACCGAAGGTGAGTTCGCCGATGGCGACTTCGAGGGCGCCGAGGTCCAAGCGCTGTATTCACGCTACATTTCAAAATTCTGGGATGCCCAGATTGGTGTGCGCTACGATCTTGAGCCAAAAGGCGAGACCTATGGCGCTATAGGACTGCAAGGACTTGCGCCCTACTTCTTCGAAGTTGATGCCGCCGCCTTTGTCTCTTCGAGTGGCGATGTCAGCGCCCGATTTGAAGCCACGGGCGAACTTTTATTCACGCAACGCCTGATCCTCGAACCCGGCATTGCGCTAGATTTCTATGCCGAAGACGATCCGTCCCGGCAGATTGGTTCGGGATTAGCGACGGCGGAATATAGCGCTCAATTGCGCTATGAATTCACCCGTGAATTCGCACCTTATGTTGAGCTTGCCTATGAAGAAGCCTATGGCGACACCGCTGACTTTCAACGATTGGAAACCGGCAGCGCGGATGACACCGTTTTTAAAGTCGGCTTGCGAACCATGTTCTAGCAATTCTTAGGAGGCAGCGTTTCTATTGGCGACTCCGGACCGGCAATCAATCAGCAGACGGAAGCTAAGGCCCGCATCGAAGGATGCGGGCCTTGATCACTCCTAGCGGCGGCAATGGAGACATATAGTCTGGCTCGAATTCGGAAGATGACCATGAAAGATTGATGGTGCGCTGTGTCCGACCACTTACTCTGCCTATACACGGGTCGGCTCATCGACTGTAAGGCTCTGGCGCAATTCCAGAGACGGCAAAGCCCACCGATGATGAAGCACCTAATTTCCGCGGCACACTTCGATCTTCGACCCGTTTCTTTGGACGATGGCGATACTGTCTTCTACTACTCAAACGATGCTGAATGAGCATTTTTTCAGAGCGAACCCAGTCCCTACAATCGGGTCCACCCCGACGAGCGCCTTCAGAAACTGACTGGACGTGATTGGTTTAAAGAATTCGCCTGGGCCATCAACAGATGGCCAAGAAGTGAATATCCGCGTCAATTAGGACTTATTAAGCTTCACCGCTTTGATCTTGTTTCTCTTTTTTGGATCGGTCCACTCGCTAGCCAAAAGATCCACCCAGTCTTGCGAGTATGAATAGTCTTTATGGAGCGAATGGTAGGTACAAAATTTGCCGTTCACTTGCTTAGACTCAGGTTTGAAATTACGCGGCCGCACTTTGTGAAAACGCCATGCCTGAGTGTGATTGTGTGAAGTGAATTTCTCTTCTGTGCGTTCGTCCACGAGCTTTGTGACATCCGATGCCCGAAACGGGTGGGACTTGCCGGCGTCTTTGTACTTCACCAAAATGTTTTCGATGGCTTCAGCCTCGGGGGTGTCAGGTAATACGAACCGAATGTGGGCTTTGCTCTTCGAGGTAGACGTAAGCGTATAAACTACGCCAAACTGGTAGTGAAGATCTGCGATTTGCTCGTCGGTCATTCCCTCTGCCAGCTGCGCGTCAACAGCTTTGATCTTCTTGGGCAATTGATGGGACTGTACAGAACCGAGTTGGCCAATCTCCATTCGAGCAAATTGAAGAGCAAGTGAAAGCTCACTTGATAGTGAGAGCCTGTCCCCAAAGAGCTCGCAGATGGTTCGATCAAAGTTCAAACAACAGGCTTGATAGAGAGCATGCCAATCTGGATCTACCCCACCCAGCAAATGATGCTCGACTTTGTCTCGAATGAGTTTCAGTGCGCGCAGGTTGTTCTTTGTCCCTTCCGAGACCGGGCAATCAGGACGCTCTAGCATCGCGGTCAATGAAAGTGATTGACCGTCAGAGTTGTAGATGGAGACTTTGGTGCGCTCATAATGCTGATGTAACAGGTACGTCCACGCAATATTCGCGAGAACTGAAAACACTTCAGTTTTGAAATTTACGCCAGGACTGTTGAACGTCTGCACAGCAAGTATCATAGCCTCGCGCGCGCGAACCAATCGTTCGTCATCGTATAGATTCAATCCGGTTTTAGGATCTATCGCTGCCTTCTTTGCGATGTAGAGATTGGTTTCTTTTTCGCTGGCGCATTTTTGGCCCTCGTTCTTTTTTACCTCAGTGATCCGCGCACTGTTTATAGTGGCTGTACGGCCCTGATTGATCAGGTCTTGGATGTCCTGGTTTCGCCATCCGCGTTGAAGCAACGCCTTAGCGACACGCTTTTCAGGCGCGGCCAATGAGCCTTGTTTTGATCGCTTAGCCATTTCAAAAGACTAGCACAGATCTCCTAAGAGTTGATTTTTTGATTTTCTTCAACTCGTTCGAGATGCGGACGATTTGGCTAACTGAACTCAGACTGGCGCTAAATCGACAGGCAGCGATGAGCGCCCTAGTTAAAGCGTTTGGTGTGACTCCGCACCATTATCCGAAAACGAAGCGTGCCAGATCATCAGAACTGATACACCGGCGCAAACCCGCCGCCGCTGGTGCGGAAGTTGGTCGTCTGTCCCTGATAAACGCGGGCAGCCAACAGCAGTGTTTTCCCGGCATAAGTGTAAAGCCGAACGTCATACTTCAGTGTTACCGGCTCTTGGTCGACAGTTACAGCGCGCACCGTCGGCGGGACCAGGGCTTGAGCAATATAATCCCCTTCCAGGATTGCCGACCAGACGCGTTTCGTCAGCTTGTCACCACGATAAGCAGCACGGCTGCCAAAACCCGCGGCGGGTTTAAAGAAGTATCCTCGCCGCGTCGCCCAAAGCTCATCAGCGACGTCTTCGGTAACGCGCCGCGTATCGGGGATCGCCGCAAGCACCTGTCGGTCTGCGTCATCCGCGCCAAACGATTTAAGCGAATCTGGATCGCTAAGCCAAATCAGGTTTCGTTTGTTGGCATAGAGCGCGTGGTGGCGCGGCGCCGGACTGATAACCACCGCCTCGTCGAGGAGCGCGGCGCGCAGATGTGCATGACCTGGCTCGGACAGATCAAAATCCGTTAGCCGATTATAGACCATGTCGATAGCTCTTCCACCGTGCGCAAGATCGCCGTTCTCATAGGTGAGCGCCTCGGGGTCAAGGATGAGGGTTTCGATGCCGTTGCGGGCCAACAAGTCTCTCGCGAGCACCATGTCCGGATAGAGATACTGCCCAGATGCGTCCTGATCGAGAATAGCCAACCTGCCCGGACGGCCCTCCCGTCCCGTCGCCTGCCACTCAGAGATGAAGCTTTCAACAAGGACTGCATCGATTGCGTCCGAATCCGCGAGACGCGCATCTCCGCAAGCCTCAGCATGTTTCGCCGCAGCGCGCTGGAGCTCGCTGACCAGGAAGGCTCCGCCGGCATTTGTATTTATCTCAATGAGTTTGGGTCCGTCTTCAGAGATGTGAAAATCGTATCCCATGAACAGACCGCGTGCGCCGGTCTGAGCGCTGAAAATATTATCATTTGAGCGTGCCAGGGCGACCTCTTGATAAGACGTCAGGGATGCCACCGCTTCAATTGCAGACACTTGCGCCTGCATCGCCCGCAGGTCCGATGGTGAGACAAAAACGGCCGTGGCCGCAAATAGATTGGGCCGCGCCGCCAGAAGCGCCGAGAGCTCATCATTGCCGGCATGATCCAAAATGGCTTCATCAAGATCGGCCCTGCCGAGCGTCATGCAAAAGCAGGACTTGTTGAGGGAAATCAAATCACTTGCGCCAGGCAGTTCGCAGGTTTTATCGCACCGCATCAAAACCCCTTTCTGGGCGAGACTGAACCATCACACTCATCGCCTTTCTCCTGCTTATAGGCTGCGTTTCTGGGCCGCGAAAGCCAGCCTGAATCCACGCAAATCTGATCGTGAGGGTTTGCCCGCCACGCGCCGTATCAAGACTGCTCACCTGATTTTTGATGCGCGAACTGGCAGGGGGATATCGACGATCATGACAGAACAATGGACCAGCGGATATGGCGTGATCGTCCATGATACCGAGACGCAGCAGCGACTTCAGAGTATCTTGCAGAACGCCGACCGCGGGCTTTTGGCGCTCACACAAACCGAGGCCGCAGACGTGTTCTCGGCGACGGACAGACTCGCGAATGCGGCAATGTGGCTCATCGCGCACATGTCATATGCACGTCGCGTCGACCTGTCTGGCGCACCCCTGAAGGCGGGGGATTTCAAACCCTCGCCAGAAGGCCATATGGGCGGATCGTTTAACATGGCGATCGCATTTGCAGGCTATCTCGCCGCCAATGCGTTGAGTGGCCATACCCGTGCTTGGACCCTTGGGCAGGGTCATTGCGTCGCTGCAATTGAAGCCATCAACGCACTCACAGGCGATGTCTCAGCCGCGCAGCAAGGGCGCTATGATCGCAGTGAAGCAGGCCTTTCCCGGCTCGTCAGTGACTTTTACGGCTATGCGATCACCCCCGATGGCCGCCCCGGCGTGCCGCTCGGCAGCCACGTCAACCCGAATACAGCTGGCGGGTTGTCGGAAGGCGGGTATCTTGGATTCACCAGCCTGCAATATATCCACATGCCATTGCTGGGCGAGCGCCTTGTCGCCTTTCTGAGCGACGGCGCTTTCGAAGAGCAGCGCGGATCCGACTGGGCGCCGCGCTGGTGGCGCGCCAGCGATAGTGGTTTCGCCGTGCCTGCGATGGTGCTGAATGGCCGGCGGATCGAACAGCGTACCGAAATCAGTCAGGAAGGCGGACTTGATTGGTTAGTCAAGCATTTGACCTTAAGCGGGTTCGACCCAATCATTGTCGATGGCCATGATCCCCTCTCTTATGCATGGGGCATATTGGAAGCGGAGGCCCGGCTTTCAAAACTGAGCGATACGGACGGCCCCTACCCCGCGCGGCTGCCTTATCTGATTGCGCCCTGCATCAAGGGTTTTGGGTTTCCAGGGGCTGGGGGAAATAGCGCGCACAATCTCCCACTGGAAGGAAATCCGCGCACCAATAAGGGCGCACGCGTGCTCTTCAATGAAGGCGTACAAGCGCTCTACACACCGCCTGACATGCTTGATGATGCGGTCCGGACCCTAAGCGTCCACAAAATACAAAACCGCATGTTGGAAAGTCAGAACGCCCTCGCCGTTCGCAAGGTTTCTGATCCCGTATTGCCTAGGTCAGACGCGCGTTCGCTCGGCACCCCCCGCCCAAATTGCGCAATGGACGCGATCGATCAGTGTTTCACCGAAATTGTGCGCGCCAATCCGCATTTGCGGGTCCGCGTTGCAAACCCTGACGAGCTTCGCAGCAACCACATGCCGCTGACGCTCGAGATGCTCAAGCATCGGGTCAATGCGCCTGAGCCCGGCACGCCTGAATCCAAAAATGGTCGCCTCATCACGGCGCTGAATGAAGAGGCTGTGATAGCTGCAGCCCTTGGCAATAAGGGCGGGCTGAATCTCGCAGTGAGCTACGAGGCCTTCGCCATGAAGATGCTCGGCGCGCTGCGCCAGGAGATTATCTTCGCGCGTCGACAGAAAGAACTCGGTCAAATTCCGGGCTGGATCAGCGTCCCGCTTATTGCAACTTCGCATACTTGGGAAAATGCCAAGAATGAACAATCCCACCAGGACCCGACACTGCCCGAAGCGCTGCTCGGAGAAATGTCGGAGACCGCTCGGGTGATCTTCCCGGTCGACGCGCCAAGCGCTGCTGAAGCGCTGCGCAACATCTATCGTGGGCGCGGCGAAATCGCCTGCCTGGTGACACCGAAACGAGATGTCCCAAACCTTCTATCCGAAGAGGAAGCCGAACAGGCGCTGGAAAATGGAGCGCTTCATATCGCCGGTGACATCATGGCAGCCGACATTCAATTGGTCGCGATCGGCGCTTATCAGGCGCACGAAGCCCTCGCCGCATTCCAGCGTCTCACTGAACGCGGCGTGCCATGCTGTGTCACCTTGATCCTTGAACCGGGCAGGTTCCGCATGGGACGCGACGCAATGGAGCAGGCTTTCACAGCGAGCGAAGACAGGCTTGAAGCCCTTTTCCCGCGCGGGCTGGCAAGAGTGCTGCTAACGCATACGCGGCCCGAACCGATGACGGGTGTGCTGAGACGACTGGATGGCGGGCCGGAACAATTGCGCGCGCTCGGCTACATTTCTCGCGGCGGAACATTTGATGTCGCAGGCATGCTGTTCGCCAATCGCTGCACCTGGGCTCATACTGTCGATGCCGCCATGGCGCTGCTGCCGAATAAACCTCTCGATCTCCTTTCGGAGGAGGAACGGCGCGCCATTGAGGGGCAAGGCGACCCATCCGCTCTCGTGCGCTCAAAACATGTCCTGCGCCGGAAGCACGCATCATGACCCTCACCCTGACCAGTCTTGGCGGGGCCGGAACCGTGACCGGTTCACGCCATCTTCTTGAATATGAAGGTCAGCGTATACTGATCGATTGTGGTCTGTTCCAGGGATATAAGGCGTTGCGCGAGCGCAACTGGGCGCCCTTCCCGATTGATCCAAAATCCATCGACGCCATTGTCCTCACGCACGCCCACATTGATCATAGTGGTTATCTGCCAAAACTGGTCAGAGAAGGTTATCGCGGTCCCGTTTATTGCTCGAGCGCGACCAAGGATCTTTGCGGAATCCTGCTGCGCGACAGCGCGTATATTTCAGAACGAGACGCCGAGCGGGCCAACCGCCTTCGCTACACCCGCCACAAACCGGCTCAGCCACTTTATACGATCGCCGACGCCGAAGCGGCGATTGAGCAGCTCACCCCCATCGACTTTCACCAGGACGTTCATCTCGCGATTGGGGCCGATATCTATTTACGCCGCGCTGGGCATATTCTTGGGGCATCGACCGTTGAAGTTCGTTGGGGCGGCAAAACCATTATCTTTTCTGGTGACCTTGGCCGCTATGACGACCCTTTCATGTTTGACCCTGAGCCGGTGCAAAATGCCGATTACGTCGTCATTGAGTCGACCTATGGAGATCGCACTCATCCGAAGCTCGATCCCATGGAACAGTTGGGTGACGTGATTGCACGCACCGCCAGGCGCGGCGGGACAGTGGTTATTCCAGCCTTTGCGGTCGGGCGCGCTCAACTCATTCTCTACCATATCTGGATGCTCAAAAAAGCGGGCCGGCTCGAGAATGTCGCGATCTATCTCGACAGCCCAATGGCGATAAACGCAACTGAACTTCTCTGCACACACCTCGATGATCACAGATTTGCGCGGCAGGTTTGTGAAGAGACTTGCGCGATTGCGACTTATGCGCGTGACGTCGACGCTTCAAAAGCCATTACCAATGATCTGATGCCAAAGGTTGTGATCGCAGCGAGCGGTATGATCACAGGCGGCCGCGTTCTGCACCATATTCAGGCATTTGGTGGAGACCGGAAAAACACGATCCTGTTTGCTGGATATCAGGCCGGTGGCACGCGCGGAGACAAGATTCTCAAGGGCGCAAGCAAGGTCAAAATGTTCGGCCACGACGTTCATATCGGCGCCGAGATCGCCAGCCTGCCAGCTTTGTCAGCCCATGCGGATGCCGACGAGCTGATCTCCTGGCTTGGCGGCTTTGAAAAGCGTCCGGCAAAAGCATTTATTGTTCACGGCGAACCCGATGCATCAGAGGCGCTAAGCACGCGAATGCAGGATGAGCTCGGCTGGCGCACTGATGTTGTTGCCATCGAGAAGGCCTATGAGCTTGGAGGCGGCGACGAATGACGCATGATAATCAACCCCACGCCGCCACGACCCTGTCCGCGCGACGCCTGAAATGGCATGCTCAGGACGAAGCGATCGTTCTAATGCGGACCGACTGCCCGGTCTGCCGTTCAGAAGGACTGACGTCGCGCGCCCGTGTGCTGATCAGTTGCGACGGGCGGGACGTGGTCGCGACCCTCCACCAGATCGACGATGACTGGCTGGCCCTTAGCGAGGCTGGTCTTTCTGAAGCGGCTTGGAGCCGGCTTGGCGCCGAGCCCGGCGCAGATCTTAAAGTCAGCCATGCTCCGACACTTCCGTCTCTCTCTGATGTGCGTCAACGGATGACCGGCAAACGGCTGGCACGCGATGGATTTGACCGGATCGTGACTGATATCGCCGCCGGACTGTATTCTGATATTCATCTGGCCGCCTTTATCTCAGCCTGTTCCACGCTGAGCCTCGACATAGACGAAATCACCTCGCTGACCGGCGCCATGGTGAACGTTGGAGAGCAACTCGACTGGAATACCGACATGGTCATCGACAAACACTGCGTGGGCGGCCTACCCGGAAATCGCACGACGCCGATTGTTGTTGCGATCTTGGCCAGCCTGGGTTTGACGGTCCCAAAGACCTCCTCGCGCGCCATCACATCGCCCGCCGGAACTGCAGATACGATGGAGACGCTCACCCAAGTCGATCTGTCACTGCCAGACATCAGGCGGGTTGTTGAAACGGAAGGTGGATGCCTTGCCTGGGGCGGCGCGGTCCAGCTCAGCCCGGCTGATGATATTCTCATCCGCATTGAACGGGCCCTCGACATCGACGCCGAAGGTCAGCTGATCGCGTCTGTTTTGTCAAAGAAGATCGCCGCCGGCGCGAGCCATGTGGTGCTCGACTTGCCCGTCGGACCAACCGCTAAACTGCGTAGTGCTGCCGGTGCCCGCGCCCTTGCCCAGCACATGACGATCGTTGCACGTGGGTTTGGCCTCAAGACCCATTGCGTGTTCAGCGACGGGCTCCAACCCGTCGGGCGCGGCATCGGACCGGCGCTCGAAGCCTGGGACGTGCTCAGGGTCTTGCAAAGAAGCAAAAGCGCGCCGCCAGATCTTCGCGAACGGGCGCTGACGCTGGCTGGCGCCGCCCTTGAACTTGCGGGCCGTGCCAAACCGGATACCGGAGCGGCCATGGCTCAGGACGCGCTCGACAATGGATCTGCCTGGTCGAAGTTTCAGGCCATATGCGCCGCTCAAGGCGGTTTGCGCGAACCACCACGCGCAGCGCAAACTGCGCCCGTCGCGGCAATTCGGTCAGGGGTCTTGAAAGCAATCGATAATAGAAAGCTCTCCAGGCTCGCAAAACTTGCTGGTGCTCCCGAACGCCCGGCCGCTGGTCTGACCGTTCACAAACGCCTAGGCGAACAAATCACGATTGGTGAGCCGCTTCTCACCATCCACGCAGAGGCGTCGGGCGAGATCGACTATGCCATGAGCTACGCTCACGCCAATGCCGGCCTCTTCACCATTGAGGGTTAACCCATGACGATTTACATTCCGCTTCCCGGTAATGAAGCTATGGCTTCTGAGCTTGCCAAAATCACAAGTTCTGAACTTGGCACCCTTGAACACCGCAGATTCCCGGACGAAGAGACCTATGTGCGCCTCACCTCAGATGTCTCTGGAAAAGCAGTCGAACTGGTTTGCACGCTCGCCCGGCCTGACCCGCAATTGCCAGGACTTCTTTTTGCCGCTTATACAGCGCGCGAGCTTGGCGCCACATCGGTTGGGCTGATTGCCCCCTACCTTGCCTATATGCGTCAGGATAAGAGATTTTCAGACGGCGAGTCTGTGTCATCAGGACACTTTGCCAGATTGCTCTCAGGTGCGTTTGAAAGGGTGGTCACCGTCGATCCGCATTTGCACCGCATCCACGATCTCAATGACGTTTTTTCAATCAATACAAAGGTTGTGCACGCCGCCCCGGCACTGTCCGATTGGATCAAGGCCCATGTCGACAAGCCGCTCATCATTGGCCCGGACGCTGAGAGCGAGCAATGGGTTTCTGACGTGGCCGACCGAGCGAGCGCCCCGCATCTTGTGCTCTCCAAAGTCCGCCATGGCGACCGCAATGTAGAAGTGACAGCGCCTGGCCTTGAAAACTGGACCGGCCATCAACCCGTTCTTGTCGACGACATTGCCTCTTCCGGGCGAACCATGATGGAAGCGGCCCGCCACTTTGAGACCGCTGGCTTTGCAAAACCGGTCTGCGTGATCGTCCATCCGCTCTTTGCCGGCGATGCTTATGAGGACCTTAAGTCTGTCTCGACACGTGTCGTATCGACCAATGCGGTCCAACATGCCTCAAATGAGATTTCGATCACGCCCTTACTGGTCGGTTAGGCGCCGCAATGAGGACGCGCAGTTTGACCGGTCCCAACGGTCTTTTTGATAGAAATCAAACCGGCAGGGTCGCCATGCTTTATCAAACAAACCGGCTTTGGAACAAAATGCCTGACCGTGTCACGGTCAGGCCTTCATGGAGTGTGTCATGAAACACAAAGCTACACGTCTTATCTCAACCTTGCTCACCACCTCGTTACTCCTGACGAGCATGGCCGCAGCTGAAACCCCAAACCCTCAGCTGGAAAAAGAACCAGCGGCACACATGACAGAGCGCGACGGCGTTCGACTGCACCTTGGCCTACGCAGCAGGATGCAAGAACACGATCTTGACGGTGACAGTCTACGCAGCCGCGCAGAGTTTGATGCCTGGCACAGCGCGAATTTCGCGCTGATGGATACCGATGGCGACGGTCTGACGCTTGAGGATTTTCAAGGCGCGCAGCTCGGACCAGGCCCCTATGGCGCCGGCCATCATGCGCGCCGGGCGAAAATGCGTGAGCAGGCCGACCTGCGCAAGAAAGCACGTTTCCAACTCATGGACAGCGACGGCGACGGTGTTGTGACCCTCAGCGAGCATGACGCATTCACCGAGCACGTCTTTCTGGAAGCAGACGCCGATGATGATGGGTATCTCACTTTTCAGGAGCTCAAGCAGCACAATCGCGGCATGTAAGGCATACCAATCGGTTAAGTCCTACTGATCTCGGCGACAGTATTGCCGAGGTCAGCAACCCGTTTTCAGAGCAACGCCGCTATTGAACCCGTTTTAGCTACTGGCCTTAACACCGAATGAAGCAAGCTTAACATCGCACTAAAATCCGCAATACGCATACGCGGCCGCCAGTTCGTCCCCCTAGTGCATGATCTACATCCCGATGTTTCTTTGCATGAGTCGCATCCATTTTGCAAAAAGTCTGACAAATCAATCCACAACCCACGCGCGAACGGATGAGCGGCTAGGTTGTGCTTTTATCTTCACGCCGCCCTTCAAAACCTGTCAGTATCGTCAATTTACTTGCCACGTGTATTTCTGAGCTTAAAAGCCAGCGCTGATGAAAACGCTGGCCAGACGCTCAGTTCGGCTTGAGGAAGATAAACGGCGCTGGCTCATCCAACGCCCAAGGATATTCGTCATTACCGGCGATATCGTCCCAATATAATTCGCCGGTTTCGCAGCCTTGATGAACTGGGAAATTCCTCGTCAACTACACATCGCTTGGGCTGGGCGATATCTATCCAACCGGACATTCGCGGTTCCTGGCGGGACTGGAATCACTCAATGGTTTCCTGCTGATTTCGTGCTCGGCATCCTTCATTTTCCTCCTGATGCGAAACCAAATGGATGGTCCAACTTCGGGCGGAATTCAAAAATCGGATTAACTCGGAACCTGTTCACACACTTCTCCGTTAGTCGTGGAAATACCCCACCACTGTATAAGGAGGATGTTGAAAGTGGATATGAAGAATAGTTATTGGCGGTTCGGCGCAATGATCATCACATCGATGATCGTAATGTTTGGGCTGATGTATCTCAACACTTATGCGTGGGAGCATGTTCGCTGGAGTGAGACGCGCTTTTACATGGCGTTCATTATGGGTGCGGCGATGGCCGTCGTGATGCTGAGCTTCATGCTCAACATGTACAAGGACAGCCGCATCAATATCAGTATATTCGTTGGCGCTGCCGTCGTGTTCGTCCTGGCGTTGTGGCTGGTGCGCAGCCAAAGCACGGTCGAGGACCGGTCGTACATGAAAGCGATGATCCCCCACCACTCCATTGCCATCATGACCAGTGAACGCGCCGGCATCGACGATGTCCGTGTACGTGAGCTTGCCGACGAGATCATCACGGCCCAGCGCCGCGAGATAAAGGAAATGGAGTGGCTGATTTCGGACATCGCGGAGAATGGTCCGGCGTCGACCGAGAGCGAGGCGGAAAGCCGTCCCGTGCCCCCTTTTGAAGGCACGCTCAATCCAGAAGACGCTGCCGGTGCATCCATCGCCGAGGACTGACGTGCTTTCCACGTCCAGTCAGACCCATTCGATCCCGAAAAGGAGCGAAACAGAATGAGACTGCAGAAGATCAAGACAGAGGGCCTTGCCCATCTTTCCTATTTCCTGAGTGCCGATGGCGAAGCTGCGGTCATCGATCCGCGGCGTGACATCGACATATATCTGGACCTCGCCCGTGAGGAAGGCTCTGTCATCAAGCACGTCTTCGAAACCCACCGGAACGAGGACCTGCTTTCAGGCGCCGCTTTGCTGAAGAAAGAGACCGGCGCAAAGGTATGGCACGGGCCGAACCCTGAAAAGCCAATCCAGTACGCCGCCGAGACGCGCGAAGGCGACACGTTCGAGATTGGTGAGGCCCTGCTCAAGGTGCTCGAAACGCCCGGGCACACAGACGACAGTCTCTCCTACGTGCTTTTTGACAAGAGCTTCGAGGAAGGTCCGGTCGGTGTGTTCACGGGTGATGCCTTGTTCATTGGCGATGTGGGCCGCACGGACTTCTATCCCGACCGCAAACGCGAAGTTGCCGGCCTGCTCTATGACAGCCTGAAGAAACTGATGGGGCTCGGCGACCAGTGCCTCGTCTATCCCGCGCATGGCGCAGGTTCGGTCTGTGGCTCGGGCATGGCCGACCGGGAGTTTTCCTCCATCGGCCATGAAAAGCTCAACAATCCGAGCCTGCAGATCGATGACCGGGAGGCTTTCATCGACGCCAAGGTAGCCGAGAACCACTACATCCCGCCATACTTCCGGCGCATGGAAGAGGGCAATATGGAAGGCACCGAAGCTGCGCCGCCGGCGCCCCTGCCCGCTTCCCCGGCCAGGTTGCTCGATCCGGGCGATGCGGTCTGCCTCGATGTCCGTGGCATATTCGACTTTGCCGGCGGACACCGCACGGGCTCGCTCTGCATCCCGGATGACATGCTTGCCGCCTTCGCGGGCTGGTTGCTGCCAGGCGACAAACCGGTGCTGCTGGTAGCGCGCGATGACGACCAGGCGGTCGATGCGGCCACCACGCTTCAGCGGATCGGCTTCGACAATGTGAGCGGATTTGTCAGCGGCGCCATGCCCGTGGCGGTCCAGAACGGCCCGCTCGACACACTCGACTTCGTCGATACCGAAACCGTCGCCGCGCGCGTAGACAACCCGCCGGCTGGCTGGACCCTGCTCGATGTCCGGGCCATCGACGAATATGAGAGCGGCCATATCAAGGACAGCAAGCACGCTTATGTCGGCAAGCTGCCTGATGCGGCCAGTGACCTCGACCCGGACAAGCCCGTCACCGTCATGTGCGGAAGCGGCGCCCGGGCCACCATTGCCGCCTCGCAGCTCATGCGGAAGGGGTTCTCCGAGGTCGATGTCTATATCGGCTCGATGAAGGCGTGGACCGCAGCTGGAAATGCCAATGAGTGATGACTGTCAGTCCATCTTGGGCTGAACCTTTCGTTTCTGACGCATGAAGAGACTGGAAATTGCTTCACGAGGTCCCCATATGGATACCCTGTATGGGGTATTTGCCATGAAGACTGAAACCAAAGAGGCCGCGACCCGAAGGCTTGCCCGCATCGAGGGACAAGTGCGCGGCATCATGAAGATGGTGTCCGACGATCGGTATTGTATTGATGTCATTCGTCAGGTGCAGGCTGTGAAGGCCGCGCTTGTCGGCCTCGAGGCCGTTATCCTGGATGACCATATCGCAACGTGTGTGGATCATGCCCTGACCGGAAGCAATGTCGATGACCGGCGTGAAAAGGTCGAGGAACTTGTTGCTGTGCTTGGTGGCCGCAAGAAGTAGCGGCCTCACAGTTTGTTGAAATGAAAGTTTTAATCTTTTCACGTATTTGAACAATGATGCAGTTTGTGACCCGCCTCCTGACACTGTTTGCCGCTGCCTTCATGGCGGCTCATCCGGTCATGGCGTGTCCATTGATGGTCGGGACCTCCGAAACCGCGCCGACTGAAATGAGCAGCAATCACCCCTGTAATGACATGGCGATGGAAGCCATGGCCGACACCGGGCATACAGATCAGGCATCATCGTCTGATTGCCCCGCGGGATACAACTGTGCACCCATGCTTATCCAGGCGCACAGTGACGCCAATCCAGTTGCACCTGTTGCGAATGTAGACGCAGAATTTGCTGCGGTTCTCGCTAACCCACCAAAGGCATTCCTGCCAGAGCGCGAAACGCTAAAGACCGGGCCTCCACCTCGGCTGGATATCGTCCAGCACACGCCAATATCGCTAAAGCAGCGCTTCCTGAATTGAGAGCGATGACCTGCGGCCGCCACAGCAGCCCGTCGTCATCGCTTCTCACAATTCAGAAGAGCCCGTTTTATCATGCCCCACATTTCAAGAATGCTGCTGGTCGCAGCGTTTGCCGCTGTGCCCCTGGCGGCGGTTGCCAGCGCTCAGAGCTTTGCCGAGCTTGAAGCCCGTCTCGAGGCCCATCCAAGCCTCTCCGCTCTCGGTTACGATGCCGAAGCCGACCGGGAGCGTGCTGTCGCCTCAACCGCACTCCCGGACCCCGTCGTATCCCTCGGGATCAACAACTTTCCGATTTTCGATCCCTCATTCGACAGTTACTTGCCGACCAATAAAGCCGTTGGTATCCGGCAACAATTTCCGAGCTTCGCGGGCCGTGAAGCCCGCGCCGGTGAAGCCCGGGCGATGTCAGCACAGACCGAGGCGGTTCGCGATGCCCGTTATGCGGCCTTGCGCGCCGAACTCATCGCTCTTCTCGCTGACAAGACTAGACTGACCAGGCAGAGATCCCTCGCCGAAGCGCGAAACGCCAAATACGACGAGCTTGTCGACATTGTCGAGGCCGAGATCGATGCGGGCCGCCCGGCCGTCTATCGCCTTGCCGAAATTGAAAGCGAACGGGCAGAAGTTTCCCGGACGCTTGTTGATCTTGACCGGCAGGAAGCCGAGACCGATGCGCGCCTGATCGAACTCGTCGGACTGGTCCCTTCGACCGGCCTCCCTCCCCTGACTGAAAGAGACTGGTCCGGCGCAGCGCTTGAGTTCCACACCGTACGCATTGCCGACGCGGCCGTCCGCGTTACCGATTACGGTATCGACGAGGCCCGCGCGGCCTGGAAGCCAGAATGGGGGGCCCAGCTCACTTATCAACAGCGCGATGAAGGCGCGATGTTCGCGGGGGATGACTGGGTCTCCGGTATGGTGACTTTTACGGTTCCGCTCTGGGCCGAAAGGAAGCAGGCGCCGAACTTGCGCGCCGCAAAGGCTGAGCGGGCCGGCGCCGAGCAACGCTACCAGGCTGCCGCACGGAATGCGGCGGCCCAGTATGCGTCCCGGGACGCCATTATACGCGCGGCCGATGCCAGTATCGACGTGCTGCAGGTCAAGATTGCTGCCGTCGAAGACGAAGTCGAGGCCCAGCTGATTACTTATGAATCCGGTGTTGGCGGTTATGCGCCGATCATCGACGGCGAGATCGCTATTCTCAAACTCCGGGCGGAAATCGAAGCTGAAACGGCCCGCAAGGCCGCTGCGATCGCACGCCTGAATGCCCTCCTGGTGACACAATGAAAAAGACATTCCTGATAATGGGCACCGCATCTGCCGCCCTCTTGCTCGCCGCATGCGGCGCACCGGGCGGATCACCGGGCGGCCAGGGTGAAAAGCCGAACGCCTTGAGCGAGACGCAACAATACACCTGCTCCATGCACCCGCACTATATTTCGACCGATCCGGACGGCACCTGCCCGATCTGTGGCATGGACCTGGTGCCTGCCGACAAGACCCAGGAACCGACGAGCTCAACAGGGGAAATCCTGTACTACAAGCATCCCATGGGCAAGCCGGACACTTCGCCCGTTCCGAAACAGGATTCCATGGGCATGGATTACATCCCGGTTTATGCCGATGACACCGGATCGGGCGTGGCCGTCTCGCCGGAAATGATCCAGACCATGGGGATCCGGACAGCACCTGCCGAGACCAGGGATTTCAGCCGTGTACTGAGAGCCTTCGGCACGGTCGAGACCAATGAACGGCTCGAAAATGTTACCGTCTCGCGGCTAGAAGGCTGGATTGAGAATCTGGCGGTCAATGCCGAGGGCGACACCGTCCGCCCCGGCAGTCTCCTCTACCGGATCTACAGTCCGGACCTGATCGCCGCGCAGAAAGATTATCTGAACTCGTTCAAGATCGGCAACGAAGCGCGCATCGCGTCGGTTCGCCAACGCCTGCGCTCCCTTGGCATGCAGAATGCGGCCATCGACCGGCTGACCGAAACCCGCCAGGTCATTGAACGTGTTCCAGTTTACGCAGAAGCCGGCGGCACGGTTGCCGAGCTTCAGGTCCGCAATGGCGACTATGTCAAACCCGGTACACCCATACTGCGCCTGCAATCCTATGCCGATGTCTGGGTCATTGCCTCTGTGCCGGAGAGCGACCTGCCGCTAGTGCAGGCAGGCATGCCGGCCGAACTCGATTTTCCGAGCGCGCCCGATGCCCCCGGTAAAGGCCAGGTCGACTATATCTATCCGACAATCGACCCGAAAACCCGTACAGCCGACGTCCGGATCGAAGTGGACAATGTGTCGGGCTATCTTCGCCCGGGCGCCTATGCGGACATAAGGCTGAATATCGGCGGCCGACCGCGTCTTTCGGTTCCAAGTGAAGCCATTCTGCTTGGTAGCGAGGGCGCCCGTGTCGTCATCGCCGAAGGCAATGGCCGCTTCTCCGGACGCGCCGTGCAAACCGGGATTTCGGCCAATGGCCGGACCGAAATCCTGTCGGGTCTGGAAAGTGGCGACATGGTCGTCGCCAGCGGGCAGTTCCTGCTCGATAGCGAAGCCAACCTGAAAGAAGGTCTTGCCAAGCTGGAAGCTCCGGATGCGAGCGCGGCCAGTCCGGAAACACCGCTCTTCGATATACCGGTGGACAGTAAAGCCCTCGCCGAAATCGATCACTTCACTGACATGGCGCTCTACTTCCACGAGGCCCTGAGAGACGGGTATGACATCGATCCGCTATTCGTGGACCCGGCGCTCGCCCTGGTGTGCGCCGACCTGGCGG
>DUBH01000044.1 GCA_012960415.1 Henriciella sp.
ATCCCGTGGTCGGCGACAGCGACCTTCAGGTCGCCAAGCTTTATAACATGCTGCCGGCCGACGAAACGGGCAATGCGGAGGGGCGAACCGCAGCCGACAATGCCACCGTCCGCGCTGTCTATATCATCGACCCAGACAAGAAAATTCGTGCCATGCTGCTTTATCCGATGAGCAGCGGGCGGAATTTCGATGAAGTGCTCCGGCTGCTGGATTCGGTTCAGCTCACCGAACGCAAGGGCGTCGCGACGCCGGTCAATTGGCAAAAAGGTGATGACGTGATCATCCCGCCTTCCTTGTCGGACGAGGATGCGAAAGCAAAATACCCTGCTGGCTGGGACGAAAAGAAACCGTATTTGCGCGTGATCCCAGAACCGCTCGACTGATTGAGCGAGCAGGTGACCGGCGATTGAGTGTTGGCGAGAATGCAGCATGCTCATGCTAAGTTTTGCGTGCGTCGCCACATCTACGAGTGGATCTATCCGTTCGAATTATGGATTTGCAAAAAACGTGAACGCTCAGGTGCAGCGAACAACCAAATCCGTTCCCGGCCGGATTGCTCCTCGTTAATAGAATGGCGGCCCCGTCTCCCCCCGAGCCCTGCGGGTCGCAGGTGTCCCGGGGCCGTTCAGGAACCCCGCGCTTGACCCAACCCTGGGCGCGGGGTTCCGTCTTTCTGGTACAATGGGTGTTGGGCGCAGCTATGCTGGCCAAAGGACTGCGGTGTCCAGCAACCTAGGACACCAGGGCTGCGTAATGCGGGCTTCAGGAGCTGCCAGAAAGTTGGGACGCAATTGACCTCGACCTTCAATTGGTTGAAGGCTATGCCACATTCGCGAAATACGAAGAACCCTTGCTTGGAAAGCCTCTGGTCGAAAGAGTACTATGGCAGATCTATTTAAAGATCACATGTGGTTAAGGGCCGCCCGTGGCGACTAGTCGTTCCATGGCTAAACAGATTAATGCTGTCGAGACATTTCCTTTGAATGAAGGCAAGACCGCCTTTGTGAGTGTCATAAGCAGTTCGGCTGCTGTTTTGGCAGCTTGCTCTTGCTGCATTCTACCGTTGGTGCTGGCCGCTGCCGGATTAAGTGCGAGCTTGAGCAGTATTTTGACGCCTCTGGGCTCGCTTCACTGGCCAATGACCGCCCTTTCGATGATTGCGGTGGCGGCTAGTTGGCTCATTTTTCTACGGAAATATCGGCGCAAAGGTCATTGCGATTCCCAAGCCGCACATAAATGGTTCTTGAACCCTCAGATAATTATGCTCCTAGTTGCAACTGCGTTGACCTTCATCGCTGCCGCTTGGGGCTTGTTCGAGCCAACTCTTATGAAAGCATTTATGTAGTCTCATGCTCTGAGAGAACGCCACTCGCATGTATGCTCCGTTTGATGCGATAGCTGAAGCCAGCGTAGAGATTCGATGGGCCATTGCGCAACGATGGTTCCAGACGCTTTTCGGCCTGCCATGTCATGCAGGCTGATGCTGCCTGGCAAGGTTTGAGGGGAAGCGTTTCCGTTATCGAGCGGATCCAAGGCGATCTTGATTTCGACGGATTTGGAAAAACTCATCGATCCCGAAGCATAGCAGTTCGATTTGCCATCCAGACATGGTTCTGGTGATCGTCTCCCAGTTCGATCAAATGATGGGTGCGCGCGGATAGCGCGCAATAACCGGCGCAGGCTTTCGTGCGATCTATGGCAGGCCAACCTATCCCTGCGGCGACTTCCCGCCGAGCTCATGCAATTGCTCAACCGCTTCTTCGACGCAATCTCCGCATTTCAGATTGGCAGGCACGGCCACGTCGATCTTCTTGGGATAGGGCAGGTCAAGATCGGCCATGATTTGCTGGAATTCGGCAAGCGAAACATCGTCATTCAAGCGGGGATTGCGTGTGCGTTCCTGCATGATCGTCGAAACGCGGCGACCAGAATAATCATGAGCTGGATAGACCAGCGTGTCTTCCGGGAGGGCGAACAGCTTTTCGCGGACAGACCTGTAAAGGGTTTCGGAATCGCCGTTCTGGAAATCGGTGCGGCCGCAGCCATCGATCAGCAGCGCGTCACCTGAGAAGATCTGCCTATGCCCGCCCTGCTCTATCAGATAGCAGTGATGCTTGTCAGTGTGGCCGGGTGTAAACAGCGCGCGGATGGTCAGGTCGCCTACCGCTAGGGGCGCCTCTTCGCTCACTTCCACATCCGCACATGAGATATTGTCATCGACAGGGTAAGCTACCTTGCACCCTGTCAGACTGCGCAGTCGGCATGCACCCGTGATGTGGTCAGCGTGGATATGCGTGTCGAGCGTGAAGGACAGGTTGAGACCCAATGCAGCGACGGCTTTCAGATCCCTGTCGTACGTCTCGATGACGGGGTCGAGCAGAACCGCCTCACCCGTGTTCTCGCATCCGATCAGATAGGTATAGGTAGAGGACTCCCGCTCGATAAGCTGTCTGAAAATCACGCTTGGGCCTCACTTTCTACGAGCATTGGCGATAGCTCGGCTTCGCTGATGTCCAAGCCCGATTCCCGCCCGCGATCCGCAGCGGCGGATGCACCGCAATTGTGCTGATGCGCCCACGATACAAGCGCCATCAAGCTGGCCCGGCGGCCACTTGCACAGTGAATGGCCACGGGACCGGGAAGCTGTTCGAGCCGAACTGCAAGACCCTTCGCCTTCGCCGCCGTCAGATCGGGCGGCGAGACGGGATAGTGAAGATATTCGAGGCCAGCTTCGCGCACTTCTTCCGCTTCGGTCTGCGGGCTAAGCTTTTCCCCTTGCTCGCCTGCCTGTCTGAGATTGACGACAGTCTTGAAGCCAGCCTCTGCAAGATTTTGCATGTCGTGCGCTTCAGGCGGAAAATTCAGTACTGAAAGGTCATTGTCAATCTTGACGCGATCCATGGTGGCTCTCCTCTGAGCGTTTTAGTCATATCTTTCGAACCTATGCCTCGCAGCCGGGTTCCGCTTACAATCAACTCCGCACAATCAGCTCATACAAACCGATCACGAGGACAGCGCCGACGAGTGCTCCGATCACCGACAGCGCATGTGGCAGCCGCAGGGCAAAAAATGCATCGTCAATCCATGATGTGAACTTGAGCGCGAGAGGCTTGTGCTGCGGCTTAACGACTACTTCAGGCTCGAAGATTTTCGCCGCGCGGCGACCGCTTTCGACCGCTCCCTCGATGCTCCAGATATCCGCCTCGGTGTCCGTATGGGCACCCGCCAGGACGAGGTTTGGTATCGATGTCGCCTGACAGGGCCGATGGTCGCGGGTGTTCGTGGTGGTCACCCATTTGGGCTGCTCTGGCGTGATGCCGGAAGGGTCGAATTCCCATTCGTCCCAGACTTCGGTCTTGAGGATTGCAAACTCCTCCATTCCGCGACCGCCATTCGTCCTTCGAATCATTCCGTCCAGCACTTCCGATGCGCGTATCTGGGCGAGAACTTCGTCGATAAATTCGCTTTTGGTACAATTGCGAAGCGGCTTGCCGTGGATTATTCCCGGAACGGTCGCAACGCATGCGGTACACGTCCAGAGCGATTGCACCTCCTCGCCTAGATCGATGTGGGAAGGCCACGATTGCTCATTTGCGAACAGCGTGATGTTGAAGGGAGAATCAGTCAGCGCGATCGCGGTGCGTTCGCGCGGCCAGGCCATGCGTTCAGCGAAGGCGATACGAAAGGAAACCTGAGTGTGCGGGCCGTCCTCGATTAGCGGCCTCAGTTTCGCCAACTGGGGGTCAACCAACAAAGCGGGCGTTCGCTCTACGATTTCGGCAGACGAGAACGGAGTGCTGGCCAAGACGTATATATCCGCACGCACTCCATTGCCTGAAGATAGGCTTGCGCCGGTGATCCGCGCTCCATCAAACTGAAGCGCTTCGAGGGGTGCCCGCCAGTGAAACGCTACGCCGCTTTCTTCCAGATGCTCGACCCAATTGTCGAACCACACTTCATTGCTCGGCCCCTTGAGGAGCGACCATCCCCCCATCGATCGGTGTTCCCAGGCCGCGCCGTTTTCATCGGCGGGATGCTTGTGCGCAGGACCCGACCTGATGTTGCGCCCGAAAAATAGACCGACATGGTGCAGGGACGCGTAAGGCCAATCTGCACCGATCCACGGCCCGAACAGAGCCTTCCAAGTTTTATGACCTGTCAAGGTCATGCGTGGCTGCCAGTAGGCTGCCGCATTCGTCTGAGCATACCGGTGTTTTGACCGCTTGTTAACGGACCAGGCCTTGAGGATGCCCCAGGCGAGAGAAACCTTGTCTGATAGCGACATGCGAAATGCGCCCGGCTTTTCAAAGAAAGCGGCTATTTTCTGGTCGTCATTAAACCTGTTCGGGACAACCGCATATTCCATCGGCCTCGACAGAACGCGGTCATACAGTGATGCCTCGTCATCAAAGGGTATCTGGCGAAGAACGTCGAAGGTGTTGTGATACCAAGGACCAAAGCCATGCCACGAATATTCGGTCGGCAAGTTGTCGGTTTCACGGCGGGTACTGCGAAAAAAACCACCGGCGGTGTCGTTGCGTTCGTACACCGACACCTCGTATCCGCGCCGGACAAACTCATGAGCTGCTGTCAGGCCGCCAACACCAGCGCCAAAAATTGCTACCTTCCTGGCCATTATATTTTCCCTTTTGCCGGTAAATTTCTTTTTGCGAGCATTAATAGTCTTTGGAAAAGCGGTGGCTGCGTTTGTCTCCTTGTCACTTTTGGATGCTACTGCATGTTGCATGGCCAACAGCCGGGATCCTCTGGCCGATTGCGCTTCGGTTACTGGTGGGCTGTTCAATCCAACTCGAGTTCTACTTTGAGGGCACTCATCTCCTCAAACCGCTCCGCTTCGGGTCGGCCGATTGCGGGCTTCGCCTTCAGCCAGGTTCCCTCGGCTACGAATTCGATGAGGCTTTCAGCAAGGTCGCCGTGGCGGCACCGGAAACAACGTTCCGCCAAGCGCTCGTCCGTTATGATTGCTTCACCCGTATAGGGTTCATCAAGCAGCCAGCCGGGGCGCGCGGAGGTCCAATCGAGGCCGACTTCGTGCTCGAGCATGCCTTCCATGGCTCGCATCTGTTCGAGTATATTGAACAGGGCGGAGCGCGCGGTGAGCTCAAACCATGCTGGTATGCTCGGCTGGTGTACGACAAACGCAGCCGAGATCACGACAATCCGTGTGATGTCGGTCTCTCGCATGGCCTCCAAAAGATGGCGCGTGCCATCGGTGTAAAGAGGTGGCGGATCTATGGCGGTTGAGGGACTGAACCCGATCCCCAGCGCGGATATCACTGCGCCGCAACCCCGAAGCTGGTCGGCGAAGGAATCCTTGAGCACATCGCACTGGACGTATTCCACCCCTTCTACGCGATCACCTGGCTCGGGTAGATTGTGCTCGAAGGCGCGGACTGCGAGCCCGCCCTGCCGGGCGCGGTGCAAGACTTCGGTTCCGGCTTTGCCGCCGGCTCCGAAGACGGCGATGGGTGACGAAATGCTCATGAGCTCATGTCCGCGGTTTGAAGTTGATTGATCCAATCCGTGCAGCACTAGAATGAGTTTCTGCACGTCCTTGCCGGACAGCGGACACCGGACGTGACCGGTGTCCGCCTATCCGTTTGTCAGGCGGGATCGCCGCTGCAGGTCGTGTAGCCCCAGAATCCGAGCTCGTCTTTGGCTCTTGGGGCCGCGACGATCAGCTCCTGCATCTGCAGTCCGGCAGTGCCCTCGTCGTCTAGCACGCGGATCTGGATACGCAGCTCCCCGCTTGCATAGCTGTCGGGACCGCTCGCGGTGACCGGAATGAGCTTTCCGTTAATCTTGATTGCGCCCCGTCCGTTGCCATCGTAAACGAAAGATGGGAACGCCACTTCGGTCAGCCGGAACTGGCACGAATTTTCCGCGCCGAGCGCAGAAAGGTCAGCATCGGTCATCGTCTCGGGAAGCATCAGGCCGGGACTCAGATTGGCAAGAGCGCTGGCCGCGCTCTCGATCGGGGCCGCGGTTGCAGGCGGGTCCAGCTGCGCTTCACGGTCGTTTCCAGGTGCGGTGTTCGAATTGCAGGCGGCGAGCGGCAGCGCGAGCACTGTCATGTATGCGAACTTGTTCATTGTTGCATCTCCTCTGGCAGGCGTTCTTCGGTCCTTGGGCCGTTCTCCTCGATATCATCGATCAGATATTTCATTTCAGCGATCTCACGGCGCTGCGCGACGATGATTGCCTGCGCGAGTTCGCGCACCCGGGGATCCTTCAGACTGGCGCGCTCGCTGGTCATGATGGCGATCGAGTGGTGCGGGATCATCGCGGCCATGTATTCGGTATCATCGACCGTCGTCTGGCTGCGGACCAGCCACAGCGCCAGGGCCATGGTGATCGCGCCGACACCCAGAATGATGAAGTTCTTAGTCCGGTCCTTGTACATGCCCCACATGAAAAGGAGCATCACGATCATCATCGCGCCGCCCATGACGAACATCATCCAGAAACGCGTTTCGCTCCAGAACAGGTCGTCGGCATCGAAGCTGTTGGTGTACATCAAGAAAAACATGATGACGGTCGAGGTCGAGACCATCGCCATGAAGCGCCAGTAATTGCCGCCCCCTCCCTTGTCCGAATGTGAATCTTGGCTCATTTACCTTCTCCTTCCTTCATCATTTTCCAGAAAAGCTGCGCCGAGCAGCTGATAAGCGCGAACCCGGTCAGGGCTTCGATCCCTGCGATCACCCGCAGGTGATCAGTTGGATAAATGTCGCCCAGTCCGAGTGTCGTCAGATTGATCAGCGAGAAATAGAAATAGTCCATCCAGTTCATGCTGGAGGTTTCGTCGAAACTCCCCAGACCCCATTCGGCGCCCAACCAGAAGCCTACTGCAAACAGGACAGCGACGAGCAGGTGCGAAAACAGCACCAGGAGGGATATGGTGAGCTTTGCCAAGAGATCCTGACGCTCGCTCGCAAGAGAATGACCGACACCCAGGATCGAAAGGTGCGCGTAAATGGCGACCAAAAACAACACGATACCAAGGAGTAAGGCGGCTATGATGTGAACACCTTGATGCTGATCCAGAGGCCCATTGTGCTCATGTGTCTTTCCCGGAGCTTTTGCTGCTATCGCGAGGCGTGTTTGCGTTTTTCGCTAGGTAGATCCACTCGGCCAGAAAGACGGCTGCAATCCCCAGCACTGCGTAGGCAACGACCGCCGGATCGCTCTTTAGTTTCACCCAGGTAAATGCGACCAGCACGACCGCATCGGCCGCGAGTGCCGCGAGCAGGATCGATGCACGTGCGCCGACTTCACCGCGCAGACGGCGAAACACGCCCCAGTGAACGAGCATGTCCATAATCAGGTAGAAAAACGCCCCCAGCGAAGCGATCCGGGACAGGTCGAATAGAACCGCAAGCGTGCCTGCGATAACCACGGTGTAGACCAGCATGTGGCTGCGGATCCCGCCGCTCATGCCAAAATGACTGTGCGGGATCATCTTCATCTCGGTCAGCATGGTGAGCATCCGTGAGACGGCAAAAACGCTTGCAATCACGCCCGACGTGGTCGCGGCAATTGCAATCGCAACAGTGAAATAGAAGCCCAGCTCCCCCAGTGCCGGACGCGCCGCCGCCGCGAGCGAGTAGTCGCGTGCTTCGGCGATCTGTGGGATCGTGAGGCTTGACCCGACAGCCACAGCGACAAGCAGATAGACCACGATGCATACGGCGATCGAGATGATAATCGTACGTCCGACATTCCTGTGCGGATCCACGATCTCACCGCCGCTATTGGTGATCGTGGTGAATCCCTTGAAGGCAAGGATCGAGAAGGCGACGGAGGCGAGCAACGCCTCGAAATTCGTAAGTGCGGCAGGCTGCGTAAATGAGCCGCCACTGATGCCGCTGGCCCAGATCGCGGCTACAGCGAACAGCGCGATACCGCCGATCTTGATCGCCGACATGACTACCGAGAAACCGCTTACCGACTTGTTTCCTGCGGCATTGACGAGGTAGGCAAAGACGATAAGGGCGAGCGCGGCGGCGGAAACGAGCCAGCCGGTGCTTTCCAGACCGAACGGGCGAAGCGCATAGGTGGCGAAAGTACGCGCAACCAGGCTTTCATTGATGACCATCGAGAGCGCCATCAAGAGCGATGCCGAGGCTGCCACTACGCCTGGACCATAGGCTTTTTGCAGGATCATCGCGATACCGCCCGAGGATGGCCAGCGGTTCGACATCTTGATGTAACTATAGGCCGCAAGCGATGTAACGAGGGCACCGGCGATGAACGAAAGTGGAAAAAGCGGGCCGGCAAGCTCGGCGATCTGTCCCGTAAGCGCGAATATTCCTGCGCCGATCATGACGCCGGTTCCCATCGCGATACCGCCCAGCAGCGTTATGGATCCGGCGGTATTGCCCGTTCGATGGTGACCATGGTCTTGCAATACATCCCCCTATGGATGTCCTCCCGTCCGAGAAACATCATTGCCGAACCGTACGTTCGGCAGGGCTTCACCCCTCAAAAAAGATTCTGTGAAACTCCAGGCACCTGCGTGCGACCGGGTTATAGTCACATCGGCCCGGCTTCTCTTCGTTGAAGGTGCGCCTGAGCTTCGCGAACATCCAGCTCCCGGGTACTGTTTCCGGTGCGCAGCATGAGATGAGCGACACCCCCTTCGGTGTAGTAGACCGGATGCACGCTTTTCTCGACGATCACCCTGCAAACGGTCAGCCCGCCAAGCCCATGAAAACGACTATGGACCAGGGCACAAGCATCCCCGCCCAGGGCGTCTCTTGCAGTGTCCATCAAAAGTCGTTCGAATCCATCCTGGTTCGCGTGCTTGAGCGTTCGCATATCCGCTTCAATTCCCGCAACAGTCCCGTCATCTTCCACGCCGATCAAAAGCGTGCCACCTTCATGGTTGAGAAAACCCGCTATCGTCTTCACGACAACCTGCTGCAGGCGCCGGTTTACGCGCTCTTCGCGTCTGTCCCAACGCATAGACGACTTGAACTCGACATGCTCTCCTTCGCCCCGGGCAATGAGCAAGGGTAGTTCTTCTTCGAGCTCGCGTTCGAGGAAACGAACTTTCGAGCGTTCATCCAAAAGGCGGCTGTGATAAATACCAAATCCGAGCCCAATCGCAGCGCCCAACGCCACATACACAGCGCTCATCGTTAGCATTTCGAACGCGAATGCCGAAGACAGGCGGTCAAGCAGAAAAGCGAGCGCGTTGCTTTGGGCAGCAGTGTTCGAAGCGCCGAATTCGTACCAGTAGACAAGTGTCGTCGCCGGATGAAGGATCGCGAAACCCATGACTGCGCCTATGGCAGTGTGCAGGAGCAGACCCTGTATATCGTCGCTGGATCGATGTCGCGAAATTGTTCCTCTCCTGTTGGGGGCGTCTTTACTGGCTGGTGCCGCCGGCCTGCTTTTGACGCATCAGACATCCGCGCGAAATCGAGTGCTCGATCCGATCGAGAGAGCGCCGTTTCAAGCCAGTTTGATTTCCTCAAGCGTTATCTGAAGTACCGGTACAAAGGCACCACGATCACGGCGATGTACCACCCATATAAGAAGCTGCCGATTGCGCCTGCGAGAAATCCAGGGAGTGTCAGCCATTCGAATCCGGGAAGCAGCGGTTCCCAGGCCTCATGCATATGGAACCGTTCGGGCGCGAGCAGGCCGAAAGCTATGCAGATCAAGTAGCTGAGGAGCAGAAACAGGCTGAGTGTCCAGCCCCAGGCGAGGATCGACGATTTGAGCGAGCGGTCTTGCATGAGTGATCTCCTATTGCATTGCGATTATACAGATCGGGTGGCGGTCACGGATAGGATGCAAAGACTTTGTGGCCGTCCGGACCAAAAGCGATGACCTCATAGGGCTGCACTCGATCGCCCATTTCCATGCCGGGGGAGCCTAGCGGCATTCCGGGAACGGCGAGGCCGGTCACGCCCTCGGGCCTTTCGCGCAGGAGCCGCGCGATCGCTTCGGCGGGCACATGACCTTCGATGATGTAGCCCTCGACTTCCATTGTGTGGCACGACCACATATCCTGCGGTACGCCCTTGGCTGCCTTGAGCGCACTCATATCGTCAGTATCGACCGAAGCCACTTCTGCTTCCATGCCGCCCTCGACATGTCCTGCCCAGCTCAGGCAGCAACCACATCCCGGGTCCCTGAACATCGTGTAGGTGGCGGCCTGTGCGGCATTCGAGCAGGCCGCAAGCGTGAGAAGAACCGATGCCGTCAGCCAACGCCGCAGCGGCTTCGATGGATTGTCTTTGATCATGTTACATGCCTTTCCTGGAGCCGCGCCAGAGCGAAATGGTTCCGGTTGCGGTATGGATCTGAGCGAGCAGCTCTGCGCTTGCGAAAATTTCGCCTAGCAATTTCTCGACTGCTCCGTCAGCGCTCGGCTGGGTGTCTGGTAAACCGTCGAGAAGCTGAACGGTCGCGCGGAACATTGCGCGCATGAGCGGATGGTCCTGGCGCATGTAATCAGCGATCAGCACCATGCCGCCAGGAGCTAGCAAGGCCTCCATTTGCTCGAGGATCGCGCGCTTCTGCGACACGGGAACCTGGTGCAAAACAAGCGAGCTGACGATCGTATCGGGTCGCCGATCACCCGAAAGGTCGAGACTGTCGAGAAATCCGTTGTGCCATCGAACGAGGCCCGCAGCAGGACCAAGCTTGCGCCGTGCGATCGCAAGCGCTGCCGGATCGGGTTCTACGCCTAATAAATCTGCTTGGGGGCAGCTGGTCATGAAGGCTCGCAACAACGTCCCCGTGCCGCAACCTACATCCATGACCTTGTCGCCAGGTTTTACTCGAGCCTGTTTGACGATCTCCCGGCGCCATTTCGCCTCGCGCGTGAAAACGCCAATCGCACGATCGTAGAGCGGTGTGAGCCAGCTGTGGCCAAGCAGAGGAGTGAACTCCCGTCCCACTTTTGTGAGGCGTGCATTTTTCACCACATAATTTCCGATCTGTTCAAACAACCTTCGCTATTGTTCGTTGCACGTTCTGATACGCACAGCCGGGCCGCAGCCCTCAAAAAAGAAACTTAAGGGTTCGGGTATTCTATCGCGTATAGGAAGCGGGCAACCGACAGGAGCAATGGATGCGTAACAATCAGACACTCGATGCGATGCTTGGGACGCTGGGCACACAGGACTCCTTCAAAGTTCCGGACGATTTCATGACCGGCGTGTGGCAACGGGCAGGCCAGCTTGGCGAAATCGTTGAAAGACGCCGCAGGATGGCCTTGTTCGCGGGCCTGTTCGTCGTCGGTCTGGGAGCCGGCGCAGGCACCAGCGGGTGGCCTGCACAATTTGCTGGTTCCCAACCTGGCATAGCTGATAGTATCATTGTCGGAGAGCGGCTCTCGCCCTCCGCGCTGCTGCATGTGGAGCGCTAGACATTGAAGAAATTGCATATTGCCCTCGCGGTGCTGCTCGCGGCGCTCGCCGGTAGTCTCGGTGCGCTCGGCGCGGATCGCTGGGCCAATCACGATGCTGATACGGGCCTGCATGCGTTCGTGCATGATGAACTCACGCTAACAAACGAGCAGAAGCAACGCCTTGAGATACTCGAAGCGCGCTTCGCTGTGGAACGGGCCAGGCTCGAGGCCTCTGCGCGCGCTGCCAACGCCCAACTCGCGCAGGCGATGGAAGCCGAACACGAATACGGACCCGGGGTGGGGACGGCCATCGACGAGGTTCATGCCCGCATGGGCGATCTCCAAAAAGCAACGGTCCGCCATGTCTTCGACATGCGTGAAATTCTCGACCCCGATCAGCAAAGACGATTTGACCAGCAAGTGTCCAAAGCTCTTACCGACAGCCCGCGCAGCTGACCCCGCATGCCGGCAAAAAAGGGGGGCAATTCAGAACAAACACTTGTCGCGCAGGTAGTGGCCGGCAGCAGGCAGGCGTTTTCGTCTCTTGTCGAAGCGCACATCGCGCGGCTGATTGCGTTGGCGACGCGCATGCTGGGGTCTTCCTCGTCCGCTCAGGACGTGGTCCAGGACAGCCTCGCATCGGTCTGGCTCACTCGGCATCGTCTCGATGCCTCCAAGCCCATCGGCCCTTATCTTACAACCATTGTCCTGAACCGGTGTCGCGACCGACTTCGCCGAAGGAAGGTCGTCGGTTTCTTCGGTTTTCCGAGTTCCGACGAGGTACAGGCGGTGGCCGACGATACGCCCGATCCCGAAAACCTTGCAGCCAGCCGTGAGCAACTCAGGCTCGTCGAGGCGGAGATCAGGCAGTTACCCATACGCCTGCGCGAAGCGCTCGTGCTCGTCAGTGTCGAGGGCCGAAGCCAGGCCGAGGCCGCCGCGCTGCTCGGGACGACCGAGAAGGCGATCGAGACCCGCATCTATCGCGCCCGGAATCGTTTGAGAGAACGGGTTAAAAACTTTGAGGGGTTCAGCTGACGGGCGCGTAAGGGTCGGTGTATGTCACATCAGGAGCCGCACGTATGATCTCCGTCAATCGACGAAAATTTCTTGGCGCAGGAGCGGGCGGCATGGGCCTGCTTGGTCTGGCCGGCGCTGTTCCGGCCTGGGCGCGCGGAGCCGATCTGCTGACCGGCGCGGCCCGCAAGGGTATCGACGAGGCAACTGGCCCCAATATCGATCTGACGGTGGCGCGATCGGCGTTTTCAACCGGCAACCGCCGCGGCGGTGCTATCGCTGTCAATGGCAGCATTCCCGGACCCCTCCTGCGCCTGAAGGAAGGGACGACAGTCCGGCTCAACGTTCACAACCAGCTTGAGGAAGATACGTCCATTCACTGGCACGGTCTCCTTGTGCCGTTCGAGCTCGATGGCGTCCCGGGTGTGAGCTTCCCGGGCGTCAAGCCAGGCGAGACCTTCACGGCCGAATTTCCCGTGCGGCAATCGGGAACGTACTGGTGGCATTCGCACAGCGGCCTTCAGGAACAGGCGGGCCAGTATGGGCCGATCGTGGTCGATCCGGCGGGTGCCGATCCGGTTCAGGCGGACCGCGAATATATCGTCGTGCTGAGCGAATTCAGCGAGATGTCGCCGCACACGATCTTCGACAAGCTCAAGAAGGGCGAAGGCTACTTCAACTACAACCAGAACACCTGGACGGATGATTATCCGCTGTCGGGTGAGGACCGGCGGATGTGGGCGAAGATGCGCATGATGCCGACTGACATCCTCGATGTATCGAGCGCGGCCTACACTTATCTGCTCAACGGTCATGGGCCGCTCGACGGGCTGGAATATCTGTTCCGGCCCGGCGAACGCGTGCGTCTGCGCTTTATCAATGCAGGGGCAATGACGTTCTTCAATATCCGCATTCCCGGCCTGCCGATGACCGTGGTTCAGGCAGACGGGCAGAATGTCGAGCCGGTCGAGGTCGACGAGTTCCAGATCAGCGTGGCCGAGACATATGATGTCGTCGTGACCCCCGGTGAGCAGGCTGCATATACGCTGGTGGCAGAATCGATGGACCGCTCCGGCATGGGCATCGCGACGCTGGCGTCTGCGCCAGGTGCGCGCGCCGCCATTCCTCCGCTGCGTGATCCGCCGCTGCTGACCATGGCCGACATGGGCATGAGCGGTATGGATCATGGCAGCGGCGACAGTGCCACGGCGGGCATGGATCACGGCGATGGCGATATGGCCGGTATGGATCATGGCTCGGGCGACACCTCTGGTACGGAAGGTATGTCGGGAATGTCCGGTATGCAGATGCGTGACACGTCGCGCCTGCCTGCCGACGTGGAAGTCGGACCGGGCCTTGATATGGTCGCCATGAACCCGGTCGACCGGATGGGCGATCCCGGAATTGGCCTTGATGATGTTCTGCACCGCACACTCGATTACCGCAAGCTGCGCGCTCTGACGCCGCATCAGGAGGGCAGAACGCCTTCGCGCCGGATGGAGCTTCACCTGACCGGAAATATGGAACGCTATATGTGGTCGTTCGACGGGAAGAAATTTTCGGCGGTAGCGGACGAGCCGATCCGCTTTGCCTACAACGAACGCGTGCGGGTTAAGCTGGTCAACGACACCATGATGGCGCACCCGATCCATCTGCACGGGCACTTCTTCGAGCTGGTCAATGGCGCACCTGACAACCGCCAGCCATTGAAGCATACGGTGATAGTGCAGCCCGGTGGCAGCGCGCAGTTCGATCTGACCGCCGATGAGCCGGGCGACTGGGCGTTCCATTGTCACCTGCTTTACCACATGCATGCCGGGATGTTTCAGATCGTCACCGTCGCCAATCCGGCTGGAGGCGAAGCATGAAGAAAGTCGCCATAAGTCTGATCGCCTCCCTCGCCGCCGGAACCGCGGCCACGCCCGCTCTGGCGCAGCACGCTGGCCATACCACCAGCGAGCCGCAGCAAAGCGCCGAACAGGCGGCAGCCGACGAAGCTGCCGCGCAATGCGCACTGGAAGCACAGCGCCACCGCGCAATGGGCCACCAGGTCCCGGAAGGCGCGTGCGAACCGGAATCCGCCACGCCCGGTTCGATGGATCACGGCGCTATGGATCACACCGAGATGAACCACGGGGCAATGGCTGCAGACGCGGCAGAGACTGGCATGACCATGCCGATGGATCAGCCTGAAATGGATCATAGCCAAATGGATCAGGGCCAAATGGATCAGGGCTCGATGGCGACCGGCAGCATGGAGGGAATGGATCATTCCGCGATGCAGGACAGTTCCAACTCCGATGCCGCGATCCCGCTACTGCCTGCGCCGCCAGAAGCCGGTAGCGGGCCCGCCCGCGCGGCAATCGCGATCTGGGGGGCAGAAGCTATGGAAGAGGCTCGCGAAGCCTTGATCAGGGACACCGACGGCGGCATGCGCCTGTGGTTCCAGGGAGACCGTCTCGAATATCGTGTGCGCGCGGGCGAGGATGGTTATCTGTGGGATGTGCAGGGCTATTACGGCGGTGACATCAACAAGTTCTGGTTCAAATCCGAGGGCGAAGGCAGTTTCGGCGAGCCGGTTGAGGGAGCCGAGGTCCAGGCGCTTTGGAGCCGGGCCATAGCCCCCTTTTTCGATCTGCAGGGCGGTATCCGGCAGGATCTGACCGGACCGGAACGCACGCATGCAGTCATCGGCATTCAGGGCCTGGTCCCATACCAGTTCGAAGTCGATGCCGCAGCGTTTGTGTCGAACAAGGGCGATGTTACCGCAAGGATCGAAGCCGAAGTCGATCAGCGGATCACCCAGCGATTGATCCTTCAACCTCGCGCCGAAATCGCTCTGTCCGCTCAGGATATACCTGAGCTTGGAGTGGGTGCAGGCCTCGATACGATCGAGGCGGGCTTGCGCCTGCGCTATGAATTCGCGCGCGAGTTCGCGCCATATATCGGCATCTCTCAGGAATGGCGGATTGGCGACAGCGCCGATTTTGCGCGCGCTGAGGGCGAAGATCCCAGCGTGACGAACTACGTCGTCGGCCTCCGGTTCTGGTTCTAGAAAAGGAAAGACCAATGAAGAATTCGATGATCATTCACGGTTTGATGGCTTCGGCCCTCGCAGTTTCCGCAGTACCGGCGATGGCGCAGACCATGGATCATTCGGCGCATCAGGAACAAGCTGAAGCGATGGAGATGGACCATTCGGCGCAAGGCATGAACCATGCCGATCACATGGCGGCCATGAACGACGATGTCGCCGGTGCAGAAGCGGTTCTGGTCGCCTACCGTGAGGCATTGGTTGCCCGCGACGCTGACGCAATGGATGCTCTTTTTGCCGACGAATCTTTCGTTTACGAGAACGGCAAGGACGAAGGCAGCTTCACGCATTATATGGAGCATCATCTCGGGCCCGAACTGGGTGCAATTACAAGTTTCACCTTCGGTGATCCGACCGTTGCGGTCACCCGCATGGGACATCTCGCTTACGGGCGCGAGACCTATACCTACCGGATCGAACTGACGGATGGGCGGGTGATCGACCGCGAGGGCGTGGCAACATCCGTACTTGCCCATGACGCCGATGGCTGGAAGATCGTGCAATACCATTCTTCGTCGCGCGCGCCGCGCAACCGCTGATCGGAGTGCGAGGGGCCAACCGGGTGGCGAAGCGCTCGTTCAAGCTGCGCCTGCATATCCTGGGCAGCAAGCTGCACAAATGGCTGGCGATCTTCGTCGGCCTTCAGGTGCTTCTGTGGATGGCCACCGGAGCTCTGATGTCCTTTCTCGATCTGGAGGAAGTACGATCCGAACACGTCATCTCGCGTGCAGCACAGACGCTTCCCGCCGATGCCGCCATCCCGCGATGGCTGTCCGACAGCGATGACATTACCGCAATCACGACCCGGGCCCTTGATGGCGAGACTGTTACTGAAGTGCGGCGAGCCGATGGCGCCGTGAGCCTGCATGAGCCACAAAGCGGTCGGATATTATCTCCCATTCCCGCAGCCACGGCACGTTCAATTGCGCGGCGCGCCTGGGTCGGTCCGCAAACATCCATCCATGCGGCGCGCCTGGTCGACGAAAGCGTCGGCACCGAATTCAGAGGTCCGTTTCCTGCATGGCAAATCACCTATAATGACGAGGCTAACACGCGCGTCTATGTCGATGCATCGAGCGGTGCGGTCCTTTCCGCGCGAAGCGACACGTGGCGGTTCTTCGATTTCATCTGGGGGCTGCACATCATGGACTGGACACAGCGCGACCGGATCAACAGCTGGTGGCTTTTGCTGTTCGGCATCGGCGGGACAATTATAGCGATCTCGGGCTTCGTCTTGCTGGCCAACAGGTTCCCGAGGATCAAGCGCCGGGCGAGACATGGCCAAGTCGCTCGTTGAGACTGCTTTCAGTTCAGTTGCGCGCGTTTTGAGCAAACCGAACCAGAAGGATCGTCAGCGCAGGCACGATCGTCCACATCGCGATCGGGATCAGCGCCATGCCGGTCAATGGATCATGGGGCATCAGATCGCTATAGCGCCAGCTCAGCAGGCTGTCTGACGGTAGCGACGTCGCCATGATTTCGACAGCGATTGCAATGACAAGGCCGAAACCGAAGTAAATTGCATAAGATATCTTGGCGCCTTGGCGAAACCAGGCGCGCCCGCCCTTCAGGGCTGCGAGCGAGTACGCTGCGAGCAGGATAAGTCCATCGCCCAAGCTCGCAATGCCGCAGCGAATGGTCTGTTCATAGGGTTCGAGATTGCCCGGAACGAAAAACGGCATCTGGTAGATTTCCCAGACGAACGCGATCAAGCTTCCGCAAATATAGACAAGCCAATGGGTTCTGGTCACCTTGCCAGGACACCGCAGATTTGTGCATCACAAAGCCGCGCCCGGCCTGCATTCTCGGCCCTCAATCGCGTCTCCATTGCCAGATTACTCAGCCTCTCCATGATCCGCGCTGTCGGTAAGCCGAGCAGCACGGTCAAGAAATTTGCGCATGTCATTGGCTGCCAGTTCGGTGAGGGGGTGCCTGCTCGCCTCGGGGCGCGGTTCAATCATGTCCGCGCGCTTTCTGATCTGTTCGATCTGCTCACTGCTCGCTCGGGACAGCAGGCCAAGAACGATGTTTTCGAGCGTTATGAGACGAATGCGCATCTGCACCAGTTCGGCCTTGTCCGGTTCCGGGACTTGCCAGCTGCCATCCTTATTGACCGCGCTCATGGCAGCATTCCCGGCGCCTTTTCCGATGTCATGACGTTACCTCTCTTTTTTCTCCCGGCCTCTGCCGAAAACTTGGCTGAAAATCAGCAATGCTGCAACCGGTCGGCTGTTGGCCTAGCCTTCGCCATGGCCATCTTTTGCGTGATTGTTTGAGGGGAAGGCGCGTCCGCTGCGTAAGATTTATGAATGCACAAGGCATCCACCACATGCCCATAGAAGGGAATTCGACGATGAACCGCACAGCCCTGGCCCTCTTGCTCGCAACGGGCCTGACAGCCTCCCCGGTAATGGCACAGCAGCAGCACGACCACACAAATCAAGCTGCAGCACAGCAGCAGGATCACAGTGGCCACATGATGCAGGATTCCGAGGCCATGACGGCCCATCGTGAGAAGATGGCTCAAATGCGCGCACTGATGCAGCAGGCCCGCGCGGCGAGCGATCCTGCCGAACGCCAAAGGCTGATGGCCGAGCACCGCGAAAAGATGCAGGAGCACATGGCGGGCATGATGCAGGGGGACAACGCCGGCATGATGGCGGCCTGTCACCAGCGCATGACGATGATGCACGATATGATGGAGCAGATGGCTGCGCAGCAGGATATGGCGCAGCAAGACTAGGAACCGGCGACCCGGGTCGGTGCTGACGCTCCTCCGGGCTGCGATCGCTGCAATGGGACGCAATTCGGGCAGACGTTCCATTGCCCGAGCACACAAAATTCGAATGAATCCTGCGCTAGCCCACCCCCAAAAACTGTTCTGAGGGGTGAGAGCTCCAGATGCGTAACAATCTGCATGGGCAGCGGTAAGCCGCCATGAAAGGGCACCTGTCATTTTGAAACCATTCCAACTGTTGGCGCTTGTTTGTGCAAGTCTTCTTTGGGTCAGCCCGGTCCACGCGCATGGTGACGAAGCGCATGGCGGGGCCGAGAGCGCAGCTGCGCCTGCGACAGGCAGTCCAGCAGACAACTTTGGTGAAGCCCAGGAATTATCGAATGGAGCTTCGGGCGACGCTCATGCTTCCGGCGGGCACGACGAAGCATCGGGTGAGGCCGCCGATGTGAACGAGGAAGGCATCGTCGGTGTGCTCAAGAGATTGCATCCCGCCACGATACATTTCCCGATTGCCCTGTTTCTGATGGCAGCGCTGACCGAGCTCTTCGTCGGTAAGCGTAGAGAAGCCGGCTTGGAGCCCGCCGTACGCGTGCTCATTTATGGCGGGGCGGGCGGCGCCGTCATTGCAGCCATATTCGGGTGGATACACACCGGCCTGTGGTTTGGCGGTGATACGGCTATGCAGCTCCATCGCTGGAACGGCATGCTCATTGCCGTTCTGGGTGTTGTACTCGCCATGCTGGCGCACCGCCGCCCGGAGAGTAGGACGGTGCTGCGCATTGCGCTTGTTTCGATGGCTGGGCTCATTCTCGCCCAGGGGTTCCTCGGAGGCGAACTGGCGCACGGCCAGAACCATCTCGGCATTTCCTGGCTGTAGGGAATCGTATGATACGCAAAAGCAAATCGAAGATGATAGCCGCCGGTCGCGCTCCAGCTGTGGCTGCTCTGTTTTTCCTCGCCGGGTGTGACGAGTCGCAGGTTTCGGCACCTGACGCGCAGACGCCAATTGCCATCGGAACTGCGCCATCGGCTGCCACAGCTTCCCTCGCTGTTGATGGCACGGAAAATTCCTCGGATGCTAACGGCGAGGCGCAGCCGGTGACTGCAGGAACTTCCCCTGAGAGCATGGACGAGGTCTCAAACAGGCCGCGCTCCGGCAACTCGCGCGCGGCACCAGTGCCGCCTGTTCAGCCGACAGATGCCAGCGCGGTCACGCCGACGGCCGAGCCCGCCGACCCGCATGCAGGTCACGATATGCGGACGATGCCGGATCACGACATGAAAGACATGTGACGCGAGCGGGAAAGAACATCGAGCGTCTTTTGCATCGCTCACCGAACAGGCGGTCCCGACGTCCCCCCGGAGCCCTGCGGGTCGCAGGTGCAATGGGGCCGCTTTGAAACCCCGCGTATGACACGCTCATGCGCGGGGTTTCTTCTGCACAAGGTAATTTTCAGGAGAGCCGCGATCTGAAATGAATATTGTGTCGTGCAAGTGCCATCCCTGTCCCGAACAGGCGACCGGAACAGTGCTATCGGCGCTGTGATACTAACGGTTCTGTAGACGCTGGGCCTCTGCCCGATACGATGATTGACTGCTGGGTCGCCGCTTCAATTTGGAGAATTCCATATGGTGATCGAGAAGAAGGATAGAGACATTTTGCGATGGGAAGAAGAAGGCGGCGCGCTGCCTTGTGGACCGCAAGAAGCTGTGGGAGCTGCATGTGACAAACGCGATAGTCCCGAACGCTCTGATGCAAGCAACGTAACGCCTGATGGCGCAGAAATGAAAATCGGCTAGCTTGTCACCGTAACTGCCAGTGATTTCCTTTTACGCTATGTCCTTGGCAACCGATGTGTCGCCGGTTAGCCCCGATATGATGGCCTCGGGTGTCGAGCGCTGTCGGATCAATTTCGGCCTTGAGCATGGCCGGGAGAAGCGCTCCGCTTGGTAGGGGTTGCCGCATTGGCTTGGGTCTGCCTCTGACCTTGAGCCGTGTTGGAGTCTCCTGATGATTGCGGCGCTGCCCGCAATTTCATGGACCTTCTTGCTGCAAGCGGAGGCACCGCGGCCTGCGACTAGAGCGTTGGACCATGGCGCTGCCTTCATGCCCATTCCGAACCCAGTCCGGCTTTTCATGCGAACCTGTCTGAACCAGGTCAGCTGAGCCCGGCAACCCATTTTCTTTCCGGCCGTGTTGCCCGCTGCGCGGGCTGCCCGCACCACCCGGCGTAAACGGGTTTCCCTTGGCGCTGCGCGCCTGCGGTGCAGTCCTCCCATGCCCTGTTTCTCATCGACGGTCGCAAGCCGGAAATGGTTTCCGGGTTGAGAGCTGAAGGAGAATTTATCATGACCAATATCGTTATCCTCACCGGCCGCATTGCCCGCGATCCCGAAACACGGGAAACCAAGAGCGGGACCAGCGTCACCGGGATCACCGTCGTCACCGATCGCCCCGCACGCGACAAGGACGGCAAGACCTACAAGGATGACAACGGCTACACCGCCAAGGACAGCGAATTTCACCGCGTGACCTGTTTCAACGGCCTCGCCAAGACTGTCGGCCAGTATTGCTCGAAAGGCCAGCTGGTGTCGGTACAGGGCCGCCTGCACTACACCCAGTGGGACGATCAGGACGGCGTGAAGCGGTACGGCTGCGAGATTCTCGCCGACAAGGTCGACTTTCTCTCGCGCGGCAACCCTCAGAGCGGTGAATCTGGCGGCGAAAGCGACAATCGCGACGCTCCCGAAATCGACTGATCTCTCCCAGTCGATCTCTCCCGAAGGGGTCCTGTCCTCACCGGACAGGGCCCCTTCTTGTGTTGTTCAGGAGCGTAAGAGCGGGGAGGGGCTGACCCACGGAAATCTTATTGTGACGGGCGTGCAGCCACCGCATCAAGGACGGCGGGGCCCCACCATTTTGCCTCCCCTGCGCTTTGCTCCGGTCCGACAAAATCGTTGCCCCCACCGCCGCTTCGCGGTCGCCCTCGGGGCGATCCCTGACCCGCCGGCCCCATGCCCCTCCGCCTGTTTCCTGTCGTCTCAGCGACAGGTTTCAGGAGGATATCATGACTACACTCAGCACCTTGGACATGAACGCGCACAGCTATTT
>DUBH01000045.1 GCA_012960415.1 Henriciella sp.
AAACAAATAAAATAATAAAATCACAGGGAAAGCTAAGATTAAATTTGCAACAAAAGATAAAAGGGTATCTAGTTTTCCGCCATAGTAGCCCGCAGGTAGGCCCAAGGTTATTCCAACCATAAATGCGAACAAGGTGGCCAATGGGGCGATCACAATTATTATTGAAGACAACGGCCCGGGCTTTCCTGAAGAAGCCCGCGAGCGCTTGCTCGAGCCTTATGTTACCACCCGAGAGAAAGGCACTGGCCTTGGACTTGCTATCGTGAACCGGATCATTGTCGATCATGGCGGCGCGATTCAGCTGCGGGAGCGCGAACATTCTCATCGCGGCGCTAAGGTCAGGATCACGCTGCCGAAGCAAGCCAATCTCGACGAATTCGCCGAACCAGAGACCACGGAGGCTCTCTCATGACCACGGACATTCTTGTTGTCGACGACGAACCCGATATCCGAGACCTGATCTCTGGCGTCCTGGAAGATGAGGGCTATGCCGTGCGTAGCGCAGCGACGGCTGCGAGGGCGCTGGAAGAGGTGCGCATGCGCGCGCCCGGCCTGATCATCCTCGATGTCTGGCTTCAGGGCAGCGACATGGACGGCCTGTCGGTCCTGAAGTTCATCAAGTCTATCGACCCGCTAATTCCAGTCATCGTGATCAGTGGTCATGGCAATATAGAAACGGCTGTCGCAGCTATCCGGCGCGGCGCTTACGATTTCATCGAAAAGCCGTTCAAGTCTGACCGGCTTCTGCACCTGGTTGCCCGCGCGATTGAGTCGACCTCACTGAAACGCGAGAACGCCTCTCTGCGGAACATGGTGGTGAGCAGCGATGACTGGATCGGCTCGAGCCAGGCCGCCGCCGCACTGCGGGCCTCAATCGACAAGGTTGGGCCAACGAACTCTCGAGTTCTGGTCACGGGACCGGCCGGGGCGGGCAAGGAGCTTGCCGCTCGCCTCATCCATGCTCAATCCAATAGACAGAACGGTCCGTTCGTTGTCGTAAACGCGGCCAATGTATCACCCGACCTGATGGAGCAGGAGCTTTTCGGTGAGGAAGACCATGATGGCCGTCCGCGGCGCATCGGTTTCTTCGAGAAAGCGCATACAGGCACGCTGTTGCTGGACGAAGTGGCCGACATGCCGCTTGGCACGCAGAACAAGATCCTGCGCGTTTTAACAGAACAACGTTTTCAAAGGGTTGGCGGCAAATCCGATGTCCTTGTCGATGTTCGGGTCATGTCGGCTTCAACAAAAGATCTGAAAGAAGAGATCGCCGCGCAGCGCTTTCGCGAGGACCTGTTCTACAGGCTCAGCGTCGTCCCGATCCGGGTGCCTTCGCTTGCCGAACGGCGAGACGACATTCCTGCGCTTATCGATCACTTCACCGGCCGTATTGCCGACAGTTCTGGTCTCAATGCGCGAACCTTTTCATCGGAAGCGATTGCTGTGCTCCAGTCCATGGATTGGCCGGGTAATGTGCGCCAGCTCAAGAACCTTGTGGAGCGTATTCTCATTCTCTCGCCGCACGATGCGAAACGTCCCGTGTCTGTGGACGAACTACCCCAGGAACGCAGCGGGCTCTCCAGGGGTGCGAACCCCACAGCATCTGCCGATCTCGTCGGTCTTTCACTTCGTGACGCACGCGAACAGTTCGAGCGGGAATACCTGTCGCTCCAGATTACGCGGTTTGATGGCAATATCTCGCGGACTGCAGAGTTTATCGGGATGGAACGCTCGGCCCTTCACCGGAAACTCAAGGCACTTGGCGTGAATGCATCCGCGTCACGGTCGGACGTCTAGCCATGCGGGTCATTATCTGCGGAGCAGGGCGGGTCGGCCAGGGCATTGCGCGTCGTCTGGCGATTGAGAACCATGACATCGTCATGATCGATCAGGACACCAAGCTAATCGACGTGGTGCAAACCGAGCTCGACGTGCGCGGGGTCGTCGGACATGCGGGTCATCCTGAAGTCCTCGAAGCGGCTGGCGGCAATGACTGCGACATGATTATCGCGGTGACTTATTCAGATGAAATCAACATGGTCATCTGTCAGGTGGCCGACACCCTGTTCAACATCCCGAATAAGATTGCGCGTATTCGGGCGCAACAATACCTGCAGGCCGGCTATCGCCAACTTTTTTCCCGGGAAGGCCTTGGCATCGACCTCGTCATCTCTCCAGAGATTGAGGTTGGCGACGCGATTCTGCAGCGCTTCAGTACACCAGGCGCGATCATGAGCGTGAACTTCGGCCGCGGCGACGTACAGCTCGTTGCAATTGAAGTCTTGGACGACAGTCCGGTGCTCGATACCGCGCTCGATCAAATCCAGGGACTCTTCCCAAGCCTCAGTGCCCGCATTGTCGGTATCAACCGGGCTGGACATGTTTTCGCGCCGCGCGGCAATGACCAGTTGAAGACCGGCGACACAGCTTATGTAGCGGTGTTGAAGTCGCACAGTCACAGATTGAACAGTATCTTCAACCGGCCAGAACCTGAGATGCGCCGCGTGGTTATCGTCGGCGGCGGCAATGTCGGCCTCTATGTCGCCAAGGGACTGGAAAAGCAGACCGGCGTTCGTGTGCGTGTCATTGAATCGGACATTGGCCGCGCCGAGCGCGCAGCCGCCGAGCTATCACGCACAATCGTGATCCATGGCGACGGCCTCACGCGCTATATCCTCGAAGAGTCCGACGCGCCGACAGCGGACCTCGTCATCGCGACAACTCACGACGACAAGACCAACATTCTTATCTCTAAACTGGCCAAGCAGATGGGCGCTAAGCGCGCACTTTCTTTGGTCAACGCACCTGAGCTTGCCGGCTTGGCGCGCGAAATGAAATTGGACGCTGTTCTTGATCCAAGAGCTCTTACGGTGTCGCGCGTTCTGATGAAAATGCGCCGCGGGCGTATTCTTGCGCTCCAGTCACTGGAGGATGGCGCCGCTGAGATCGCAGAAGGCGTCACGCTTGATACGTCGCCGCTCATCGGAAAATCACTTGGCTATGACGACCTGCCGAAGGGGATCACAGCTGCGGCTGTCCTGCGCGACGGCGAGGTCATCTTCGCATCTAGCGATGTTACAGTGCGCGCCAATGATCATGCGCTACTCTTCTATGAGGGCGCGATGACCAGCAAGGTGGAACAGTTCTTCCGCGTCAGTGCCGACTTCTTCTAGATCGGCCCCGGACACCTCAAAGAGAGCAGAAGGCTGACATGAACTATCCTGCCATCATCAGAATGCTTGCATTCAGCGGCTTTGGCCTGGTGATGGCGATGGGACTCTCGGCTCTCTTTGCAGTGCTGGCCGGAGAGTTGGCTCAGTTCCGTGTGTTTCTGACGACGGGAACTCTGCTCGTGACCGTCTGCGCCGCGACAATCGTCATGATTGACCGGCCCAAACGTCGGGCCCAACCGTCTGATGGTTT
>DUBH01000046.1:0-6607 GCA_012960415.1 Henriciella sp.
GTGACTGGCCGAACACGCAGGCCCCCTCATCCCCGGCCCTTCTCCCCAGGGAAAAGGGAGAAGCCCCTACTGCGCCGCCGCGACCGGGTCGATCTTGTAGAGCTGGCACAGCGGATGCTCCGCCCCGTCGTAAAAATAGGCTGAACCTTCCCAGCCCCGCTGCAGCGGCGCGGCGCAGACCGGGTGATCCAGAAAGCTCGCATCCTCCTCACTGCCGCCGGCCGCTTCCCAGTCTGCAACGAGGCCCGGAAACGCCAGGCTGAAATCCTCCCATGCCGTCCAATAAGCATCTGACTTGAAAACCACCGGGTCCACCTCAGTGCCATAGGAGGCATAGAGCCGGGCGAGGTCCTCGGCGTGGGCGTCGCAATCTGGCAGGTCCGGCGCGGTGACATCGGCGGCTGCCGCCCACGCCTCGAAACAGGCTTCTGCCGGTTTGTAGTCGGCGTTCTGCTGCCAGCCGAGCATCGCAAAGGTCTGCTGGGCGCCAAGGCGTTCGATCAGGTCACGCGCCGCCCTGTCCGCCGCATTCTGGTCTGCCGCTGCGGGGGAGGCGGCGCAGGCGGTGAGGCATAAGGCTGCGATCAGGGTGATGGGCAGGGGGTGGGGCATCTGTCTCTTCTCAAGCTCTCCGCTCACCGCCCTCGTCCTTCGACAAGCTCAGGATGAGGGCGGTTATAATTTGTAACGCCATTCCCCTCTCCCGATCGCGGGAGAGGGGCTAGGGGTGAGGGCACCCAGGTAGAAGACAGGTGCTGCTGTTTCGCCAACCATTAGCATCGCAGCCCTCATCCCCGACCCTTCTCCCGCATTCGGGAGAAGGGAGGGCCTCAGCACTTCCCATCAACAATAAGGATTGCTCGCCGGGCACGGCGCGGAATAGGCCGTCCCGATGGAGTTCACTGCCCGCAGATACTGATTGAAGTCCCGCATGCTGCCGGTGGAGCTCTGGCTGCCGGGTGCGCTCGAATAGGATGAGCCGGAATACCCGCTCGAGCTCCCACTATTCGCCGCATAGGCCTCAGCCCCCGCGGCCAGCCCGCCCACGACAGCGGTCAGCGTATTGCCGAGGAAATTGCCAAAGCCGGAGCTGGTCCGTTCGCGCGGCACAGGCGGCAGCGAGGCATTGAACATCGGCATCCAGACATCGCAGGCAAACTGGTTGCCGCCATTCATGCAGCCGCGCGCGCCATATTTCATGATCCGCTCGCGGCTGTTCAGGCCGAAATACGGGTAATAGTTGAAGAAGACGACACCCGCGCAGGCTGCATAGTCCTGCTGGTGGTCGCAGGCGGCGGCATAGTTGTTCTCGGCCCGGCGGAATTGCAGCGGTGTGAACTTCTCCGGCGCAATCTGGCTGCCCTCGGCGACGGCGTGGGCAAAGTTCACGCAGGCCTTGTCGACATTGGCGAGACAGGCCCGCTCCAGTGACATGGCGGCGCGCTCATAATTGCGTGGTACACCGTCCGCGCCGAGCAAATCATAGCGGCCCGCGAGCTCACACGAATAGACGTCATTCATCTCCCAGCAGAGTCGGTCTGCGAGAGAACGCGCCTTCTGGTGGCGGCCCTCACGCATCAGCATGGTCGCAAACCCGATGTCGAGCGGCGGGAGGTACGCAATCGCGCTCGCCGCCATAGGATGGCCCATCGATTGGGCCTTTTCATACCATTCGCGGGCAGAGAGGAGGTCACCTTCCGGGTTTAGGCCGAGCTCATCGAACTTGCCCATGGTGAGGAAGGCGTTCGGATGCCCAAGGTCTGCAGACAGGCGCAGCAGCCTGTGGCCATCCTCGAAATTCACCGGCACGCCTTCGCCATTGAAAGCCATCTGCGCGGCGACATAGGCGGCCGTTTCATTGCCCGCGCGCGCCGACATCACATAGGTCTCAAAGGCTTCTTGGGCGTCTGCCGGGTGGCCGGGCCAGCCCTCGCGGTAAAGTGCGGCGAGGTTATAGAGCGCCGGCGGGAAGTTCTGCGCCGCCGCCACCTGCCAGAGCGAGACCGCCTTGTCATAGTCCGGCGTGACGGCTTTGCCCTGGCGATAATAGACGCCGAGATTGGTGTGCGCCTCGAGGCTCCCATAAGGGATGAGGCTCTCCCAGATCTCGCGCGCTTCTTCATATTGCCCGCTGGCATAGAGCGTCTTGGCGCGCTCATTCTGCAGGTAGGTGACGCTGCCGGGCTCTGCCCACGGCGCTTCGGGCACTGGCGTGATCACCAGTTCCTGGGCATGCGCCGCGCCGAAGAAGGAAGCCGCCAGAAGCGCTGCCTTGACCCATTTGAGCATGAAGAGGCCTCCCACCACAAAAGCCTTGAAAATTGTCCCGTCCGATTTTCACCCCGGCGGGGCGAAAGTCCAGTGCCTGCACCAGCGTCCTTCAGAAACACCGCCGCCACACCGCCGCCACACCGCCAGTACACCGCCCTTGCACCGAATTTATCCGCCCCCTCACCGCCCCGACTAAGGTCGCCTCCATGGTCAAGCGCTCCTTCATCCTCAGCACGCTTTCGGTCCTGGAGGTCTGGCTCTGGCCGGTCTTCTTCTGGGACCTTTACCGGCTTGAGGCCTATCTGAAGGCGCGCCGCGCAGAAGGCGGATCTGGCCTTGTCGGCTATGCGGTCGCCCGCAATGGGCGGATCTATATCACGCTGGATGTGCGCGAGGACGCAAAGGCCCCATGCGACTGGACGGCCTTCGCCGCCCGCACCCCGTGGGAAAAGCTCGACCCCGACGCCCGCGCAGCTGCCCTGTTGGCGCGTGCTGGCGAGGGCTTTGCGCTGCTCGTGCTGATGATGGGGATTGGTGCGGCGCTGACCGGGCAGGGCGTTGTTATCGCCGGCCTGCCGCAGGTGATGCTACCGCCTTAGCGGGTACGCTCCCACCCTCCGAAGATACCTGCGTCCTTCGACTTCGCTCAGGATGAGGGGCAGGTATCCATTATGGAGCCTCTCAGCGCTCGCTTGCCTTGAAAACGAACCCCGTAGACCCCTGCCCGCATGGTGAGCGAAGTCGAACCACGCAGGGGTCTGCGGGACGTTAGTTCTTTTCTGAAAACGTCGAGTGACCGCCCTGTTTCAGGCCATCAAGGCCGGGCGGCATCTGGTGGACGACGATTGGCAGCCAAATTCACCGCATGTAGAATAGCTTTATAGCAGTGTTCTCGAACTGCACTGCGATTGGCTCCGCGAACACAGATGCGGTGAGCAATGGCGAGGTTGGTCACCATTTGAATCGCTTCGAAGACCATCCAGTTTCGATTGATGCCGCCCCGCAACCAACAATCCTCAAGAACATGGTGTTCGGTGATCAGTTCGACCTTTCGGCAGGGACAGACACACCGAACCGGCCCCTGCCAAACATCAGAAAATCTCTCCGACGTTCTCATAAAGTCATCGAAATCGGTGGGCTCGGATGGAAACTCATATGTGTAGCCTCCATCATCTGTGCGGGCGAACCTTGAATGATGGGAGGATCCACAATCCGAGTGGCGTTTCACCACAACGATTCCTACGGTGGCCAACTTAGGTTCGATTTTGGACCTGAGAGCCTCTAAAATATTCTGACCTTGAACATTCAGGCTGGCGTTCCGGTCGAATCTTCCGCTGGCATCCGGAAGGTTACGCAAGAAAATATACAAATCAGGTTCTAACTGAATTGCAGAGTCCATTAGCGTGCGCTGCAGATCAGAGTTGGTCGTCCCATCGCTCATTCCCGCACTCCCTCTGCGCTAAGACATATAAGCATTCCGCTAGGTTCGAGAAATGACCGCCCTGTTTCAGGCCCACAAGGCCGGGCGGCTTGTAGCCGTGCCTGCGGCAGCCTTGACCGCCTGAAACCGGACGGTCCTTGGCTGGCTATGGCCGAATGGCGGGGTCCGCCATTTCGGCCGAATTTGATGCGGAAATTTCAGAAGCTTTGCTTCTGCAATCTCGAACCTGAAATGTCAACACTGTATTTATTGTATTTTATTTTTAGTTGTTTGATTTCGCATTCTAGGAGATGTTCGTGCTATGACTGGTTCTGAATATCTAAGACGCAGGATTTCTGAGGTGGAAGCCGATATCAACAGGCTCCAGCGCTACCGTACGTTTTTGATCGCTTTGGCGCAGCGCGAAAATTTTCCTGTAGATCCGCGTGGCCTAACGCCCATTACACCAAAGACCGAAGGCAAATTCGCAACACTTCGCATCGCGATGGAGTTGCTCGGACACGGCACACCACTTCCCACCAAGAACATTATAAATTTCTTTCGGAATGGCGCGGGTGATCGACGAAACGAAACAACCATACGTAGCCATCTTCGCCGCCTCCGTGATGAAGGCCACCTTCAGTACTGTCAGAAAACAAGAAAATGGAGCCTGCCTCCAACTAATTCGATCCCATTCCAACCGGGGTCGTCTTAATCGGCTAAAGCCGAACCGCGAGCACCGCTGGGCTTGGCTTCCAAACCCAATGTCCCAGCGGCCTCATCTCAAACAAGAGCATGTGCTTCGCGCACAATCAACCGGCCAACATTTGCATTATGGGAAAGCGGAGACTGGACAGTGACCCGAAGCGAAACTCGTTAGGGCTGCTTCGTTCCCGACCTGACCCGGTTGGCGAGGACTTCGTCCACCGCCAGCCTCCTGACCCCCATATCGCGTTTTGAAAGCGGGGTGACAAGGGGGCGGATGCTGCCTGTCTGGTCTTCCGGAATTTTTTGACAGTCTAGCGCCTCATCGGGGATGGCCGCAGCTTGCCGCAGGGGTACACCCCGCAAGGCACGGTCTTTTACCTGCCAGCATCGTTGCAGTCACTTGAAAGGGCCTGCCCTTCCTGCGTAACTGCGCCTCGCTGACCGGCAAAACTCCGCACCCTGCGGGGCGAAAATTCCAGAAGACCAGACGGGGTCTGTGCATGGCTAATACGACCAATTCCGATTTCATCCCGCTGGGCGCGCGCCCGATTGACCGCGCCGGCCATCACCGCACCGATCCCGACTGGCTGGCCTCTGCCTATGCCCGCGATGATGTGCTTGTCCTGTTGATGCAGGGGGGGCTGCCCCTGCTGGCCAAGGATGGCGGGCTGGTCTGGCTGGGGCCGGAGGCGGCACAGCTCGCGCCGGGCAGTGAGCCGCTCTTTCTTGGCCTCGACAAGAATGAAACGCCCGTCTTCGCGGTGGAGATGCCGGGGGACTTTGACGTCGAGGCGTCGCTGATCGCCGGGACGGGGGAGTTTACCGATTTCCGCCAGGCCATGGGCCTGATGAGTGAGATGGAGGCCAACCTCGCCTCTACGGCGCGGTCCCTGTTTGAGTGGCATCGCTCTCATCGCTTCTGCTCTCGCTGCGGGGCAGAGAGCGTGCACCGAATGTACGGGTGAGCATTTCCCGCGCACGGACCCGGTCGCCATCATGCTGGCTGTGAAGGGCGACAAATGCCTGCTGGGCCGCCAGAAGATGTGGCCGAAGGGGATGTGGAGTTGCCTCGCTGGCTTTATCGAGCCGGGCGAGACGCTGGAACAGGGGGCTGCGCGCGAGGTGCATGAGGAAGCGGGCATCCACTGCGACCCGGCCAAGACCGAATACCTGTTCTGCCAGCCCTGGCCGTTCCCGTCATCCCTGATGATCGGCTTGATCCTGCCGGCCGAGAGCGATGAGATTGCCGTCGACAAAAATGAGCTGGAGACCGCGCGCTGGTTCTCGCGGGACGAGATCCGCCGGGTTCTGGCGGGCCAGCATGACGAGATGTTCGCGCCCCCGCCCTTTGCCGTGGCGCACCACATCATGAAGGAATGGGCCGAGCGGGACGATTAGGTCGGGCGGATGCTGGAAGGCCCGCCCCCGCCGGAACGAGATGCCTGAGCTGGCGTTTGTCTGTTTTTAGACGAGGGACCCCATTATGGACGTTATCCGCATTCTTCTGGCCATCCTGATCCCGCCGCTGGGCGTGTTCCTGCAGGTGGGTCTTGGCCTGCACTTCTGGCTCAACATCCTGCTGACACTGCTTGGCTATGTGCCGGGCATCATCCACGCCGTCTGGGTCATCCTGCGCAAGTAGCGGGTCGCCAGTTGAGCGATTGATCGAGCGGTCAGACCTTCGGGTCTGGCCGTTTCTTTTTGTGGTCAGGGATGGCGAAAAAAAACGGAACGCTGAAACGAGGAAGACCCCGCACTGAGGGGGAGGTGCGGGGTCTTCGAGCCGGAAGTGACAAGGCGGGGTGAGGGGAGGAGGGAATTTGCCTTGTTACTTCAGAACCTCCGGCCAGTTCGTATTCGCTCTATCAATGTGCATCGCGCGATCTTGTTCCCAGAGATTCTGAACATTTTTATTGTAGTTGAGATAGAGCTTTCCATCGACGATCGCCCAGTAGTCTGCGTCGCCTTTTGCGGTGTAGCCTTCGGACACCGCCCAGGCGCAATAACCCCCGAATTGTGGGGCATATTTTTCCGGATCGGCGAGGAAAGTGTCGAGGTTTTCCCGGCTCGCGAAGCGGAACTCTGCGCCCTGATATTTCGTGGTGAAATCGCGGCTGCCTTTGACCGGACGGCCTTCAGTAAAATAGGCGACCGGGTCGTGGCCTTCGACGGCCGTGTTCGAGAAGGTGCCGGTATAGACTGGCGACT
>DUBH01000046.1:6617-20345 GCA_012960415.1 Henriciella sp.
CACCGTCGGCGAAATAGGCCACCGCGTCGTAACCCCGGATCGCACGGCCCTCCGCGTCGGTGGAAACGGCCGGGTTGTCGGCCTGGGCGGGCGCGGCGAAGGCGAGGCCCGCGGAAGCGAGTATGAGCGCGGCGGCGGCGTGTCTGATCATTGGGTTTGGCCTTTTGAGGTGGTGAGAGAGGGCGCAGGGCCCGTCAGGGCGGCGGCGACACCGCCCGCAATGGCGGCGATTTCCCGGCGGCGGATATAGATGAGCAGGAGCGAGGTCGCGAGCACGACGCAGGCCATGAAGAAAAGCCCGCCGCCATCATTGTTCGGGTCGATGCCAAGCGGCGTCCAGAGGTGGAAGTTCACCGCGCCGCTCATCACGGCAAAGGCGATCAGCGCGCCGAGGCCCTGAAGGCGGCGGAAGGCCGGCATGATGCCAAGCAGGAGAAGGGCTGCCGCTGCAAGTTCTGCCGTGCCGATGACATACTGGCTGAAGAGGCCCGTCTGCGCGAAGAGGCCCCCTGCCCCAAAACTCTCTGCCCACGCATCGAGCTTGCCGAAGATGACCTGCGTCTCCGGCGCGTTTGTGTACTTGAAGCGCAGGCTGTCGAGAAAGACGAGCGATGCGATGACCGCGATAATGTGCGGTGCGAGTGATTTGATACGGTCCATCTTGTTTGCGTCCCCCATGAGCGCTGTTTGAACTGCCGGCGAGATAGACACAGCTTTGCTCCGTCGCCAATGACAGCTTGGTGCCGGACCCTCACGAAAGGGTGAGCTGTCATGCGATCCCGGCGAGGTCTCCGCCCACTCGCGCTGCGGAAGCCTTGTGCCTATATGGAAGGGCGCGCGGGCAAGATGGAGACGAGCAGCGATGGACAGGCTGGACGCAATGCGGCTCTTCATAAGGGTCGCCGACACGGGAAGTTTCTCCAAGGCCGCTGCGGATCTGGAGATTGGCCAGCCGACCGTATCGCGGCGCATCCAGGACCTTGAAGCCCAGCTTGGCGCGGACCTTTTCCTGCGAACCACGCGCGCGCTTAGCCTCACCGAGGCAGGCCAGACCTTCTATGCGCGGGCAAAACCCATCCTGGAGTCTTTCGAGGCGGCAGAAGCCGAAGTGCGCGGCCTCGACAATGAGCCAGTCGGCCAGCTGCGCATCAGCGTGCCGCATTCGCTGTCGCGGGTGGTGATTGCGCCAGCGCTGGCGAGCTTCATGCGGCGCTATCCGGACCTGTCGCTGGATGTGATTTCAGACGATTCCTATACCGACATCGTCCAGGAAGGCGTCGACCTTGCCTTCCGGCTGGGCCACCTTGCCGATTCAAGCCTGATGGCAAAGCGGATCGCGCTCAGCCCCCGCAAGCTCTGGGCGTCGCCCATCTATGTCGCCCAGCAGAAATCCGTGACCCGGCCGAGCGAGCTGGAGCCCAATGACGCGCTGTCGCTTCGCCAGCAGGCGGGCGCTGCGATGTGGGAGCTTTCGCATAAGGAGAGCGGGGAAACCGACAGTTTGCGCGCGGCAGGCCGGTTTCGCGCCTCGTCCGGCGACATGCTGATCCAGTGCGCGCAGGACGCGCTCGGCTATATCCTCGCGCCGGACTGGCTGGTGTGTGAGAAGGTGCGCGAGGGCCAGCTCGCGCGCCTGTTACCAGAGTGGGAGGCCGAAGCCCTGCCGCTGAATGTGGTCTGGTCCGGCGGCAAGCTGAAAGGCAAGGCGCGGCTTCTGGCAGACCACATCGCCGAGGCGATGAAAGCCAAGGAGCTGCAGGAGCCGGATGCGGTTTAATAAAAAGCCCCGCAGCGGCGACTGCGGGGCTTTTGTTTTATGCGTCACTCCCTCGTCCTTCGACTACGCTCAGGATGAGGGAGAGGGAGTGCGGGATCAGGCCTGAAACCTATTCCTCGACGTCCATCGTTTCTGTTTCGGTCTCGACCTCAGTGGTGTCGGCCATACCGGCTTCGCCAGCCTTCACGTCCTCGATCCAGGTGTTGACGCGGCGCTCGAGCAGTTCGAGCGGGAGGGCGCCGCCGCCGAGGATGGTGTCGTGGAAACCGCGGATGTCGAAATCATCGCCAAGTTCCTCACGCGCCATTTCGCGCAGTTCGAGGATCTTGATCATGCCGATCTTGTAGGCGGTCGCCTGGCCCGGCATCACGATGTAGCGCTGGATTTCAGAACGGGCCTGCTGGTCGGTGACCGCCGCATTCTCGGTGAAGTATTCCCAGGCTTCCTGCTCCGTCCAGCCCTTGGAGTGGAGGCCAGTGTCCACGACGAGGCGGATGGCGCGCCAGATTTCAGAGCCGAGACGGCCGAACTCAGACTGAGGCGTCTGGAAGGTGCCCGGCATCTCGCTGGCAAGACGCTCTGAATAGAGGCCCCAGCCTTCGGAATAGGCCGTAAAGCCAGCCTGCGTGCGGAATTGCGGGATGTCCTGCAGTTCCTGCGCGATGGAGATCTGCATGTGGTGGCCCGGAAGCCCCTCATGATAGGCGATCACTTCAAGCTCACGCTTCGGCATGGCATTCATGTCCGAGAGGTGGGCGTAATAGGTGCCGGGGCGCGAGCCGTCTGGCGTGCCCGGGTAATAGTGCTGGGCAGCGCCGTCCTGCTCACGGAAAGGCTCCACGCGCTTCACGATCAGGTCGGCTTTCGGAAGGATGCCGAAATACTCCGGCAGCTGGCCTTCGATATTGTCGATGGCAGCGGTCGCATCAGCGATGTACTGGTCTGCGCCTTCGTCAGTGTTCTCGTAATAGAGCTCACGGTCGTCGGTATTCTCACGCAGATAGACGAAGAACTCCTGCAGCGTGCCATCGAAGCCGAACTCTTCTTTCACCGCTTCCATCTCGCCCTGCAGGCGCTCAACCTCTTCCAGGCCAATTTCGTGGATCTCGTCGGCGGTCAGGTCGGTCGTGGTCGAGACTTTGAGGCGGTAATTGTAATACTCGGCGCCGCCCGGCTGTGAGGTCAGGCCGGTCGGGTTTTCCGGGGCGTCCTCAAACTCTGACTCGGCCCATGCAATGAGGTTTTCATAGGCAGGCTGGAAGTCTTCGGTCAGCGCGGTTTCAGCCGCGGTCATCAGTTCTTCAGCGCGGGCTTCGTCGATCTCGCCTGCTTCCTGCAAGTTGGAGATTTCCATCTGGACGTCGGCCCAGAGATCGGACGGCTCGCCGTCCGTGAATGGGGCGCCGGTGATGACCTTGCGGGACTGGTCGATCACGCCTTCGAGCGCGAAGTCGGGGGTTTCGACGCCGCGGCTTGCGCTTTCCTTGGCGATTTCCAGAAGCTGGTTACCGGCGCGGGCGCCTTCGCTGATCCGCGAAATATAGGCTTCCATGTCGGCTTCATTGTCGACGCGGTGGAACTGGATGAGAATCGTCGGCAGGAAGCTTTGCGCGCCATTCATCTGGTCAAAGGTGAAGCCGTTATAGAAGTATTGCATGCCTTCTTCGGCCTGCTCGGTCTGATACTTCCAGATGTCCCAGGAGTTCTTCGCCTCTGGCGTCAGCTTGTCATAGTCGAAATTGGCTTCCATCTCGGCGAGCGTGTCGAGGCGCCACTGGAGCTGTTCCTGCGCAGCCTCATAGGACATGTCGTCGATTTCGTCATTGCGTTCCTTGCGGCCAAGGAAAGTGAGCTGGATCGGGCTCATCATGACCTGTTCTTCGTATTTCTCGTCGAACCAGGCGTTCAGACGGGCTGTTTCCGCCTGGATTTCAGCTTCGTCAGCGGCAGCGGTTTCGGTCGTTTCGGCGCCCGCCTCCGGGTTGGCGCCCTGCTGAGGCGCTGAGGTCTCACCACAGGCTGCAAGGATGAGGGCAAGGGCGGTGGCAGTCGCTGACAGCTTGACGCGCATGAAGGAAACTCCTGTTCTTATCGAATTTCGCTAAGAAGCAGGAATTTTGCCCGGACGCAAGGCAGGAGGGCGAATTCACCCTCCTGCCCCGCCAAATCAGGCATAGCGTGTGCGCAGCATGGCCCAGATGGCGCGTAGGCCACACGCGGCGCCGCCTTCCGGACGACCATACTTCGAAACGCGCCAGCCCCAGACATCAAGGTGCACCCAGCGGCGCGCATCCACGAACTGTTTGAGGAAGATAGCCGCCGTGATGGAGCCGGCAAAGCTGCCGCCCGAATTCTGGATGTCGGCGACAGAGCTTTTCAGCATGGATTTGTACGGATCCCAGAGCGGCATGCGCCAGACAGGATCACCGGAAACCGTGCTGCCCGCATTGATCGCGTCGGCAAGGTCGCCGTCATCGGTGTAGAAAGGGGCAAGCTCTGGTCCGAGGGCAACACGGGCGGCGCCCGTCAGTGTGGCAAAGTCGACGAGAAGGTCGGGATCGCTTTCACAGGCACGGGTGAGCGCATCGCCAAGGATGAGGCGGCCTTCAGCGTCAGTATTGTCGATCTCGACCGTAAGACCCTTGCGGGTCTGCAGGATATCGCTTGGGCGGAAAGCGTCGCGTCCGATCGCGTTTTCCACGGCCGGGACGTAGAGCTTCAGGCGGACGGGCAAGTTCGAACTCATCACGAGCTTGGCAAGTGCGATGACATGGGCAGAGCCGCCCATATCCTTCTTCATAAGCTTCATACCCGAACCACCCTTGATGTTGAGCCCGCCCGTATCAAAGGCGACGCCCTTGCCGACGAGCGCAAGCTCTGGATGGTCCGGATTGCCCCAGGACAGTTCCATGAAGCGAGGGGCTTCAGGTGCGGCGCGGCCCACCGCATGCACCATAGGGTAGTTTTCTTTCAGCAGGTCATCGCCTGTGATGACCAAGAGGTCGGCGCTGAATTGTTCGGCCAGCACGCGGATCGCCGCTTCGATGCCTGCCGGGCCCATATCCTGAGCCGGGGTGTTGATGAGGTCCCGGAGGAGCGCGATCGCGTCAGCTTCGCGGTCGAGCGCTTCTGCGTCGCCGCCATCCCCGATGACGAGGCGCGGCGGGTTGGCCTTGTCCTTCAGATAGCGATCAAAGCGGTAGGCACCATCGGCCCAGCCTGCCGCGATGTTCGCCATCGGCATGTCGCCATCGCGTTCGATCTTGTAGTCGCCTGCGGGCAGCTTGCCTGAGAGAGCCGCAACGGCCAGCGCGTCTGATGTCTCGCCAAGGCCAAACAGGACATCGGAAATCTCACCATCCGGGCCGGCAACAATGACCATGTCGCCATTGCCACCCTTGAAGCCCTGAGCCTTGGCCTGTGCCTTGATGGCATCAGAGAGAGCGGCGGAAGCTTCACTCCATTCGCCGGACCGGAAGAGGTGCAGGCGGGCGGGGCTGTCGGCGCTGGCAGTGAACGCTTTGTGCATGGGTGATCGATACTCCGAAGGTCTAACTGGTTAAGGCAATCAACATCTCAGTTAACTGATCCTTGAGGCTTGGACGCGCAAGGTGGCAGCGTGAATCAGTTTGGCAGGAGGTTGCCCGATGTCTGTCCAACGCGCAGCTCTTTATCCAGTTTCTCTTTGTGTCCTACTGCTGGCATCTGCTTGCGCCTCGACAGGGGCGAGTGAAAGCACGGCAAGCGCGGAAGCAGCGCTGCAGGCGGCCTATGAGCAGGAGCTTGCGCCCGCAACACCTGAAGAGATCGCAGAGGTGCAGCGCGCCGATGCGCTGACACGCGCGAACTTCTGGGCAGGCGAATTCCGCAAGGACCCGACAAGTCTCGAGACCACGATCCAGTTTACCCGCGTGCTGCGAGAGATTGGCAGCCATGAGCGGGCCATCGATGTCCTGTCCGGCGCCATCCCGGCCCATCCCCAATCGGCTGAGCTGCAGCTGATCATGGGGCGCGCGCTGCTGAGCGAGGGCCGGGCGGGCGAGGCGGCAGAATCCTTTTTCCAGGCGAGCGTAATTGCGCCGCAGGACGCCACGGCACACGCCGCGCTTGGCCTGGCGCTTGACCGGCTGGAGCGTCACCTCGATGCGCAGGCCGCCTATCTTCGCGCACTGCAACTTGATCCGGACCGGGCCTCGACGCTGGCCAATTATGGCCTGTCGCTGGCGCTCACCGGTGACCTTGAAGGGGCCGAGGCGCAGCTTCGCAAAGCCTATGACCTGCCGGACGCCGATGGGCGCGTGCGCCAGAACCTGGCGCTGATCCTTGGGCTGCAGGGCGAGTTTGACGCAATGCGCGCGGCAGACCCGCATGCACCAGCACGGACGATGGAAGCGAATGTGACCACGATGCGCGGCCTGCTTGCGCCTGCTCGCAATTATGAAGCGCTGGTGATGGATGAGGCTGACGCCCCCGCACCGCAGATCCAGCAAGCCCCTGAGCAACAGGAACCGGAACGCCGCGGCGTTCCACAGCTGCGTGGATCACTGAGCAGCCGGTAAACTTTTACCCAGCAAAGCCCGGGCCACCGGCACTCTTCAAATAATGATCTGATTGCCTAGACGAATTGCGGCCTGCGCGGGCCCGCTATCGCGTCTCGGCGTTGATGTCGTTCTGGGCCTGCATCTCTGAGTATTTGATGTAGGCCGGGCCGAGCACGACGAGGAAGAGCACTGGCAGGAAGAACAGGATCATCGGCACGGTGAGCTTGGCCGGCAGGGCAGCGGCTTTCTTCTCGGCTTCGGACATCCGCATGTCGCGGTTTTCCTTGGCCATGGTGCGCAGCGCGTCGCCGAGCGGCGTACCGTAGCGTTCTGCCTGCATCAGCGCGAGACAGACAGATTTGACGCCCTCATGGCCGGTCCGCTTGGCAAGGTTCTCGTAAGCGGTGCGGCGTTCCTGGAGGTAGGCAAGTTCGGCGGTGGTCAGCTGGAATTCTTCAGCGAGGTCCGGAGAGGCCGCGCCGATTTCGCCGCCGACCTTCGCGAAGGCAAGCTCGATCGACATGCCGGACTCAACGCAGATGAGGAGCATGTCGAGGGCGTCCGGGAAGGCGTGCATGATCGACTGCTGGCGCTTCTGGGCGATGTTCGAGACGTAGAGGTTGGGTGCATAGAAGCCGGCAGCCGCGCCAAAGACGACCGCGCCGATCTTCATCTGCGGGTTCAGGCCCATATCATTGACAAAGAAGATGTAGAGGAAGGCGACGAGCGCCATCACCATCGGGCCGACGAAGCGGCAGAAATAGAAGATGGCGAGCGGGCGCGGCCCGCGCATGCCCGCCTGAACGAGCTTCTGCTCGACATTCGGGTCTTCCAGCATCTTCTGCAGGTTCAGCCTGCCGGTGATCTCGCTGATCTTGCCGGAATTGTCCTTCTTGAGGCCGCGGCGCTCCAGCGCATCGCGGTTTGCGCGGCGCAGGCGTTCACGCTGGGTGGTTACCTGTTTGAGGCGCGTTTCGAGCTTGTCGCCCTTCAGCAGCGGCATGCCAACGGACAGGATGGTCGCGAACATCGCGACAGCTGCAAGCATCGAAGCCAGCGTGGCGGGCTGCATCAGGGAAGAGAAGAAGTCGATCATGTGTCCCTCCCCCTAGATATCGAAGCTGATCATTTTGCGCATCACGGTCACGCCGGTGATCATGAGGCCGACGCCCATGAACAGGATGGTGTGGCCGGTCGGCTTGATGAAGAGCTCCATGATGTAGCTGGGCGTCGTCATGAAGACCATGAAACCGACAGCGAAGGGAAGACAGGCGATGATGCCGGCAGATGCCTTGGCTTCGGACGACATGGCCTTGATCTTTTCGCGCATCATCTTGCGCTCGCGGATCACCTTGGACAGGTTGCCGAGCGCTTCAGAGAGGTTACCGCCAGACTTGGCCTGGATGGTCAGCACGATGACGAAGAAGTTCACTTCGGGCAGTGGGACCCGCTTGTAGAGCTGCTGCAGTGCGCGCTCTGTCGTCATGCCCATTTGCAGGTTGTCGGTGAGGGCCTTGAACTCTGTGCCAAGCGGGGCCGGGCTTTCCTTGGCAATGATGCGCAGACATTCGGTCAGCGGCAGGCCGGACTTCACACCGCGCACGATGATATCGATGGCGTCGGCAAACTGGGCCGTCATCTTCTTGTAGCGGCGCTTGGTCAGGAAGCTGATGACCCAACGCGGAAGGCCCAGAAAACCTGCGACAGACGCGGCGATGATCATGGCGGGGCGCGACTTGATCTCGATACCCGCGATCGGGGGCGGGCCTTCGGCGCCGGAGATGAAGGTCACGAGGGCAAGGGTGACACCAAGGACGGCTGACAGGGCCCAGAAAGTTTCCGGCTTGATCGTGAGACCTGCCTGCAGAAGCTTGCCCTGAATGTCCTGCGGAACGAGCGATTTGCGACGCGCTTCATCGCGCTCACGCAGCTTGTCCAGCATCTGCTGGGTCTGGCGGCGGCGCTGTGAAGCCGGGTCCTGCTTCTGGTTATTCTTGTTACCTGTGCGGCCTTCCTTGAGCTGACGCGCACGGCGGGCCGCACTGTCATTGTCACCGCCGGTGAGCGCAAGACCGATACCGGCCAAGGCCACGAAGGCGAGGCCGGCAACAAGAAAGATGAGAAGATCGCCGCCCAGCATCAGGTGTCCAGCGCATCGATCGCCTTGGCGAGGTCGCGCTCCATGTTGAAGTAGGAGGCGCGCTCCCAGAAGCGTGGACGGCCGATGCCGGTGCCGCGGTGACGGCCTTTGACGCGGCCATCCTCGTCTTCGCCCTCGACCTCGAACTTCATGATGTCCTGAAGGATGATCGTATCGCCTTCGAGGCCCATGACCTCGGTGATCTGCATGATGCGGCGCGACCCGTCGCGAAGGCGCGAGGCCTGCACGACAACGTCGATCGAGCCGACGATCATTTCGCGGATCGTTTTCGCAGGCAGGGAGAAGCCGCCCATGGTGATCATGGATTCCACACGGCTGAGAGCTTCGCGCGGCGTGTTGGCGTGCAGCGTGCCCATGGAGCCGTCATGGCCGGTATTCATGGCCTGAAGCAGGTCAAACGCTTCGGGGCCGCGAACCTCACCCACGATGATCCGTTCCGGGCGCATACGCAGACAGTTCTTCACTAGGTCGCGCATGGAAACCTCACCAGAGCCTTCAATGTTCGGCGGGCGGGTTTCGAGGCGCACAACGTGCGGCTGCTGGAGCTGGAGTTCGGCAGAGTCTTCGCAGGTAATGACGCGCTCTGTCGGGTCAATGAAGCCCGTCAGACAGTTGAGCAGCGTCGTCTTACCCGAGCCGGTACCGCCGGAGATAAGGATGTTACAGCGTGAGTGGCCGATGATGCGGAGCAGTTCGGCACCGGCCTCAGAGATCGAGCCGAACTTCACGAGGTCGGCGAGGCGCAGCTTGTCCTTCTTGAACTTACGAATGGTGAGCGTCGGCCCATCAATCGCCAGTGGCGGGGCGATCACGTTCACACGAGAGCCGTCGAGAAGACGCGCGTCACAGATCGGCGAGCTTTCATCAACGCGGCGGCCAACCTGGCTCACGATGCGCTGACAGATGTTCATCAACTGAGCATTATCGCGAAAGCGGATATTGGTGCGCTCGATCTTGCCGTTGACTTCGATATAGGTCGTGTCGGCGCCGTTCACCATGATATCGGCGATGTCGTCACGGGCCAGAAGCGGCTCCAGCGGGCCGTAGCCGAGCACATCGTTACAGATATCGTCGAGCAGGTGTTCCTGCTCGGAGATCGACATCACGACGTTCTTGATGCTGATGATTTCCACGACGATGTCGCGGATTTCCTCACGCGCGCTTTCGGCATCCAGCTGGGCGAGCTGGCCAAGATCAATCGTGTCGATCAGCGCGTTGAAGATCGTCGTCTTGGTGGCGTAATACTCTTCAGAGCGCGTATCGACGCGGTGAACGCGCTCTTTCGCCATATCCGGCGGCGGTTTCAGCGCGACAGGCTTATGGCCTGGCGCGGGCGCGCCTGATGGCGGTGGGGCGCCAGCGGGCTTTTGCGCAGGCGGCGGCGCAGCCGCAGCTGGTTTCGGCGCAGGCGCCGAATTTGGAGCTGGCTTTAGAGCGTTTGCTGAGCGTTTGCCGAAGGACATGGAATTGTTCTAGCGCCGTTTACTTTCCGAGAAGTTTCTTCAGCAGGGACTTCTCCGGCTGAACGGTCTCTCGGCCGGACAGCATGCTGGCGAGCTGGTCGATGGCCACAGCCGGTTTGGACAGCGGGTCCGCCTCTGAGATCATCTGGCCTTTATTGGACGCCGTGCCGAACAGCTGCGGATCGAATGGCAGCACGATTTCAGGCTCTGCCTCGATGGCAGCGGCGAAATCCTTGACCGGAATCTCTGGCCGCTTGGGCACACCCATCATGTTGATGACGAGGCGCGGCGCGCGGTCATTCGGGCGCTGGCTTCTGAGCTTGTCGAGCATGTTCTTGCCGTTGCGCAGCGAAGCGAGATCCGGCTGGCAGACAAGGATCACCTCATCAGAGCTGATCAGCGTATTGTAGATCCACTGCGACCAGCCATGCGGCAGGTCGAGGACCACATAAGGCATCAGGCGGCGCACGCCCTCGATCACGGTCGAATAGGCAGACGCGTCGATATCCATCAGCTGACTGACAGTGGCAGGCGCAGTGAATAGCGAGAGCCGATCGGTCGCCTTGGCAAGCAGGCGCGAGATGACCGCATCATCGGCGCGGTCTGGCGCCAGAAGCGCGTCGGCCACGGTCTGCGGCGTCTCATGATTGAAGTCGAGCGACGTCGTGCCGAAGGAGAGGTCGAGGTCGACGAGCGAGGTGTTGACCCGTGCATTCTCTGCCAGTGACCAGGCCAGATTGTGTGCAATTGTCGAGGAGCCGACACCGCCCTTGGCGCCGACGACCGAGATGGATTTGCCAACAAAAGGTGATTCCGGGTCAGTGAAGATGTTGCCAATCGAGCGAACCATCTGGACCGGCTCAATCGGTGGAACGAGGTATTCGCTGACGCCGCGGGCGACAAGCTGGCGGTAAAGCGCGATGTCATTGGTCGCGCCGACCACCATGACTTCGACGCCTTCCTCGCAGTGGCCTGCAAGCTGGTCGATCTGCGCAATCATCTCGCTGGAGGGCGCAGAAGATTCAACGATCAGGAGGTTTGGCGTCTGATTGCTGGACAGGTGCTCGATCGCAGCCGGAATGCCGCCTGGAATGATGCTGACGGACGCATTGGCCATGCGACGGTCGCTCTTGACCCGGTCAATGATGGAAGAGACGCGTTTGGTTTCGCAGAAGGCCAGAACGGAGATGGCCGGGATGGCCCGGTCACCGCCCTCAAAGGCCTGCATCGACGGGATGCTTACCTGTGGGGCGAGGTCATCTTCTTCGCGCGCGCCGGTCAGCTGACCGACAAGATCATTGTGGTCATCGGTGCCGTCACCGAAGTCGAAGTCGTCATCGAAAAGTGCGTTTTCTCTGCTCATCGTCGTTCAAGACCTTCGATCGTCACTCAAAATCAATTCACGGCTGTCGAAACAGCGCTTGTTTCAGCTTCACCGCGTTCAGCCCCGGTCGGCTGGCCTTCACGGAAGAGCTCCAGCTGCGCCTGACGACGCAGGACATCCCCTTCATCCAGCGGGCGATTGCCCAGCAGGTCAGATGGGTCAGCGATCATGGCCGCCTGATTGACGCGGATGGAGCAACCAAGCGCGGGCATATCGTTATTGCTGCGAGCATCGGAGAAGCGGACTTGCGACTTTTCGGGGCAGTAAGGCGCAATGGCGACGTAGGACTGATACGTCATGATGAGCGGAGCATCGCGCCGCCCACCGGCGTCATAGGCCCGCGCGCGCACATCATCGAGAGCCACACCTCCAGCCCACGCGATTTCGCGGGCCTCAGATACGGCGGCGACTGCATACGGGTCAGCGCCATAGGCAGAAGGTACAGCAACGATCAGCAGACCATGTCCATTGCGGCGATACTCGGAGACGAAGGACCGTACGCGGTCTTCCTGTCCAGCGCGCAACCATGAGCTGCGGCTGTCGATGGCAAGCTCGAGGCGCTGGCTGGTTTCGCCAACGCCGATCTGGTTGCGGTCGAGCGTGGTGCCCGTCTGATAATCTGCGGGCACGAGATTATTGGGGCTGGACGCGCAGGCGCCAAGCATGGCGGCGGCTGAGAGAACGCCGATCAGGCCAGAGGTTTTGAGATGATGCATCTGTGGCTCTCCTATTCCTCTATGAAGCCGACGGGCGCGTTGTAATTGTCCCGGCTGAGCCCCTGACCGTCGCGGGCATAGACCGCATTCAGCGCGCCGAAGAAAACCGACTGGGCGTCGGTGGCGTTGACATAGCCATCCGCAGGCGTGCGCAGACTGCCCTTATTGGTGGGGTCGATCAGGTATGGCGTGATGATCACGACCAGCTCGGTTTCCTCATTCAGGAAGTCGCGCGACTGGAAGAGTGCGCCAAGGACCGGCAGGCGCTTGAGGCCCGGAAGCTGGTCGAGCGATTGGCGAGAGCGGCTCTGGATCAGGCCAGCAAGCATCATCGAGCCACCGCTTGGCAGCTCAACCGTGCTTTCGGCGCGGCGGACCGTCAGGGCCGGAATGGTCAGCGCTTCGGTGGTGACGACATTACCGTCGCCATCGACACCGGCGACCGACTGGCCCTGGAAGGCGCCCTGATTGGTCAGCTCGGAAACCTCGGTCGAGACCTTGAGCGAGATTCGGCCTTCGGACAGGACAACCGGGGTGAAGGCGAGGCCAACACCGTATGGTTTGAACTCGATCGTGACGCGGCCATTGTCGTCCTGGCCGACGGGAACCGGGAACTCACCGCCTGCAAGGAACTTCGCGCTCTCGCCAGAGATGGCAGAGATGTTCGGCTCAGCCAGCGTGCGGACGATGCCGATACGCTCCAGCGCGTCGATGCCGGCGCCGATGGTCGTCTCACGACCATTTGCGTCGAAGGTGGAATAGCGCGGATTGAAATTGAGACCGCCAAGAGACGCACCCTGAACGGCAAGGCCGGTCGCCGACGCGATATCAAAGTTGATGACGTCTTCGAGGCTTCCGATGGAGGTGCCCGCGATGTCGATACCAAGCTGTTTGACGACCGAGCGCTGCATCTCGACGATGCGCACTTCGAGCATAACCTGATCCTTGGCGGCGACGCTCAACATGTTGACGGGCTCAAACTCCTCATCGCCGGAATAGGCCTTGATGAGGCGCATGACCTGGTCGGACTGCAAAACGCTGTCGACATTGCCGCTGACGACCATGTTGCCGCCAATGCTTTCAATTGCGACGCGTGCACCCGGCACATACCGCTCGACCAGACGCTCCAGCGCGGCGGTGTCGGCATTCACGACGATTTCGAGGTTGAGGATCGGACGGCCGTGACGGTCAAACAGGAAGGCGTTGGTTTCGCCGACTTCGACGCCGCGAAAAATCAGGCGCTGGGCGGTCTGGACAACCGCATCAGCAATAGACGGGTTGGTGATGACGACGTCAGCGACCGGGCGGTCGAGCTCAATCACGGTGGACTTGTTGAGGCCAAGGCGGATCGTCTGCGAAACATTTGTTTCGCCCGGCTCCATGATGGAGACGCCAGAAATATCCTGTGCCCCGGCCGGTACCGGGGCGGAAAGGAGCGCTAGCGAACACACCGCTCCAAGGCTGCGCAAGATCGCGCTCATCAGCTTCCCCCGCTCACATTACCGTTCTTGAAGACACGCACACCGCTGCCCCCTGCCCCGCTATCGCCGTCGAGAAGGCTCGTATTGGCAAGCGGAACACCCTGATTTTCGTCGGCGTCTGCAACACTGCGCAGGGACAGCGCGATGGAGCCAAGACGGCTGGAATGTGCGAGCAGCTCTGCCTGACGCGGCTCAAGCTCGAGCG
>DUBH01000047.1 GCA_012960415.1 Henriciella sp.
GACGTGAAGCACGCGGTCAGGGATTTGGGCATCTGCAGGCGGCACAACAAAAGTCTCTGGCACGAACTGGGGCCGCTACTCGACAAGTTCCCGGAAACTTACCTCGGGCTGCCGCAGTTTCTTCTGGTCATCCAGCGTGACATAGGTCCGCCCGAAACCGGTGGAGCCGCGTACATTGGGTTCAAAGACGGCAAGGCCCCGGTCGAGGTGGTATTGCACGACGGGGTCGAAGCTTGCCACCGACTGGCCGGTCGGCCCGCCATGCACGAAGAAGATCACCGGCGGCGGCCCATCCTCGGTGCGGGAGGTTTCGTCTGGCAGATAGAGGAGACCCTGAAGCTCCACCCCGTCACGCGCCATCATGCGCACGCTCTCAGGGCGGATGAGGCGGTCCGGGTCGAGGCCTGCATAATTGGACGCGAAGACCTGTGTGTGGTCCCCAGTTTCAAGGTCCATAACATAGACATCGCCCGGCGTGCGCCAGCCATTGACGTGGATCGAGAGTTTGGTCCCCGTCATCGTACAGCTCGTCTGGTACTGGCCTTCCGGCAGGAAGCTGGTGTCGAGGCCCGCGCTTTCTCCATTCTGATCAATATGCAGCGTATCAAAGCCATCGACGTTCTCGGTGTAGACCATGTACGCGCCAGCCTCACCGCAAAGTTCGATCCCGCCGAGATCGTAGTCAGCTTCCTTGATCACGCTCATCTCGCCTGAAGCGGCGTCATAGAGGGTGATGGCTGAGAATTCGCGGTCCTCATTGGAGGCGAAATAGAAGCCCGACGAGTCCGGCAACCAGGCGAAACCGCCATTCGTATGATTGGCGCGCGGTTCCGGCTTGGCGATGGTCGTCATCTCGCGGCTCTCGATGTCGAGCAGGTAGAGATTGTCGGAATCCTCACCGACCGTCTCGCTGACGATCAGCTTCGACCCATCCGGGGACATGTCGTGCGCGTAAAATCCGAACGTGCCTTCATAGAGGCGGGTTGTCTCGCCGGTCGAAAGGTCCGCTATGTAGATGTCGAAGTCCTCGCCATTGCGCTCGGTCGAAGCAAAGGCGACAGATTCGCCATCACTGCCAAAGTCAGCAAAGGCTCTGAAACCGCCTTCGACGGCGGGGAGCACCAGCGCCTCGGATGAACCGTCTGCGGCGATGCGGTAATAGCTTTCCTGCTCATTGCCGTCATTGTCGGCGCCATAGACAAGTGTCTTGCTGTCGGGAGCCCAGGCAGAGAATGTGATGCCGTTGCCAAAGGTTAGCTGGCGCGGCTGGCCCCCCTCTGCTGGCAGCGTCCAGAGCTGCGGCTCGCCGGTAACATCCCACCCGAAGGTCAGCGTCTCGCCATCCGGTGAGAGGCCAGCACCCCTGGCGCCGCTCGCGAGCAGGTAGCGCGCAATATTGGCCGGGTCCTGTCCAGCAAGACCGACATTCACCGCTTCATCCTCAGGCGTCATCGCCTCGAGCGACATGTCCGGCCCAGACTGGCCCCCATAGGAGGCTTCCGAAGCCGGGCTTTCTGATCCCGCCTCGGCGTCCTGCGGAAAGGCGGGGGCAGCCAGCATGGTTGAGCCAAGAAGGGCGATCAGCGCGTTTTTCATGTCCATTCCTCCGGTCGATTGCATTTTGGGTGCGCCTGCCATGCCTCGCTGTCAACCGAGAGGGAAGCTGTATGCCGGAGATGCGCATGCCTGCATCAATCGCGGGCGCGGCAGGCCAATAAAGGCCTTAACAGAGAGGCCGGGATGCCTGATAGTCGCCTCAGGTTTTGCAAGAAGAGGAGCCATCATGGCTGCGCTTTTCGTCCTGATCGGCGTTCTGGTCCTGCTCGTTGTGACCGCGATCATCCTCTACAACAATCTGGTGGCCAAGCGTCAGATGGTGAACAATGGCTGGGCTGACATCGACGTCCAGCTCAAGCGCCGCGCTGACCTGATCCCGTCCCTCGTCGCCACTGTTCGCGGCTATGCCAGCCATGAGCGCCAGCTGTTCGAAGAGGTAGTTGAAAAGCGCAATCAGGCCCGTGCCGCAGGGGATGATGCTGCCGCCCGCGGGGCCGCCGAGAGCGCGCTCTCTCGCCCGATCGGAAAGTTGATCGCGCTTGGTGAGGGCTATCCCGAACTGAAAGCCAGCGCCAATTTCAAGGATCTGCAGGACGACCTGTCTGACACTGAAAACAAGATCGAGATGGCTCGCCGCTTCTACAATGGGGCCGTGCGGGAGCTGAACACCGCTGTCGAGACATTCCCCGGTAGCCTCATCGCAGGCCCGTTCGGTTTCCATCAGGCCGCCTATTTCGAGATCGAGACAGCAGACAGGGCCCTCCCGGAGGTCGATTTCGGAGGCCAATCGTGATGATCCGCGTCCTCGCTCTCCTCTGTCTGCTTGTCGCGGCGGTTCTCCCGGCAGCAGCTGAAGAGGTCATCAGCCGGTTTCATGCTGATATTGAAGTCCAGCAGAACGGCGATGTGCAGGTTGAGGAAACGATCGAGATCGTTGCAGAACATGACCAGATCAATCGGGGTATCTTCCGCACGCTGCCGCGTTACTACCTGCTCAATGGAGAGCGACTTCGCTTCAATTATGACATCATTTCAGTCCGACGCGATGGCAACAAAGAGCCATATGAGACAGACGCTGACGGAAATGATTATACGCTGCGGATAGGCGACCCCGACGTTCGCATTGCGCGCGGCCCTCACACGTATGAAATCACTTATCGTGTGAGGAACCAGGTCCGCTATCTCGAAGACGCCGATGAGTTCTACTGGAACGTCACGGGCACGCAGTCGCCCTTTCCAATCCGGCAGGCCTCAGCACGTGTGACCTTTCCCGGCGAAGTCGGTATTCTTCGCCAGTCCGGCTATACCGGGCCACAGGGTTCAACCACGAGCGACTACGCTTACTCACGAGAAGGTGGCGCTCATGTTTTTGAAACTATCGCACCGCTCGGGCCATATGAGGGGCTGACCGTTGCGATGGCGGTCGAGAAAGGCGTCATCGATCCGCCTTCTGCGGGTGACAAACGCGCGCTCTGGTGGCAGCGGCATGGCTCACTGGCCGTCCTGCTCGCCTCGCTCATTGGTGTCTTCGTGTTCCTCTACCGCTCTTGGAACCGCGTCGGACGGGATCCGGCGCGCGGTCCGGTCTTCGCGCTCTACGATCCGCCTTCAGGATATTCACCTTCTGCCTGCCACCACATTTATCACCGCGGCTTCAATGATCATGACGCGCTGATTTCGACGCTGGTGAACCTTGGGATCAAGGGCAGGCTCGATATCGATGCCGAGGACAAGAAGAACACGGTGCTTACACCGAAGCCGGTTTCTGCGGCGCCGCGCCTGCCTGCCGAAGAATGGACGCTGTACCGCAAGCTGTTCGCAGGCAGCGAACCTGTCACGCTCGGCAAGAGCTATAACAAGGACTTTACGGCCGCCTATCAGGCCTTCCGCAAGAAGGTTTCCGAGAGATACGGGTCGGAGTATTTTCGCTGGAATCTCGGCTACACGTTTGTTGCCATCGCGCTGTCAGCCATCGCTATCATCTTTGCCATCATTCACGCGACCAGCTGGAACAACTGGCTGACGGGCCTCGTCATCGTTATCGCAGCGGTGAATGGTCTTTTCATGTACCTCATGCCCGCCGCAACGCAGAAGGGCGAAGATGTCCGCACCAGGATCAAGGGCTTCCGGCTCTACATGGAAACGGCTGAGAAGCTGCAGCTCAACGCGGCCAAGGTTGGCACTGACCAGCCGCCGCCAATGACAAAGGACCGATACGAAACCTTCCTTCCCTATGCCATCGCGCTCGGCGTAGAGAAGCCCTGGACCAAGCATTTTGAATCCGTTCTGCCTCAGGAAGCGGCTGACTATAATCCCGGCTGGAGTGCCGCTCATATGGGACGCGGCTCTGTCGCCAGTCTGAACAAGGCGGTCACGGCGAATGTCGCGGCGGCTGTCGCAGCCTCCATGCCACAAAGCTCATCTTCATCGGGCTCCGGGGGCGGAGGCTTCTCCGGTGGCGGTGGTGGCGGCGGTGGTGTCGGCGGCTGGTAGGCTAGAACTTGCCGTGCCGGCCTGTCCCTGACGTGAAGCGCGTCGCGCCAGCCTGCGTCTCACCTGAACGGATCACGCCCATCCCGCCTTTGACCTCTTCGCGCAGGGCGGTTTCTTCATCGAGGCTCCACTGGGTTAGCAGGGAAGCTCGATCTGCGCGCATGCAGGCTTGAGGGAAGGCCGCGATTTCGCGGGCGAGCTGCAGCGCGGCATCAAGTGCGCCGCCAGCTTCAGCGTGACGGTTGGCGAGACCGATGGTCAGCGCTTCGCCGACACCGACCTCGCGTCCTGTCAGCACCATATCCATCGCCCGTGATTGACCAATAAGTCTGGGCAGCCGCACGGTGCCGCCATCGATCAGCGGAACGCCAAAGCGGCGGCAGAAAACGCCGAAACGCGCCGTTTCACTTGCAACCCGCATGTCGCACCAGAGGGCAAGCTCAAGGCCACCGGCCACGGCATAGCCTTCGACGGCGGCGATGACGGGGTTGGAGAGGGTGAGGCGTGTCGGGCCCATCGGGCCAAGGTCGCCGTCTAGCTTGGTGATATTGCCTCGCCCTTCTGAGACGGCCTTGAGGTCTGCACCCGCGCAAAAATTTCCGTCCGTCCCTGTCAGGATCGCAACCGACAGCCTGTCATCTGCGTCAAACGCCTTGAACGCTTCATAGAGCGCCTGCGCGGCCGCCCGGTCCACGGCATTGCGCGCCGCAGGCCGGTTGATGGTGACGATGAGAATGTTGCCATCCGTCTGCGTCAGGACAGGTGAAGCCTCACTCATTGCTTCAGCCCGGTTCGTTCGCTTTCAGGAAGGGGACGATCTTGTCCAGCAGCGGCCGGACCATCGCGTTGGGCATATCATGGCCCCACTTGTCGATGATTTCGAGCTTTGCGCCCGGCACGCGCTTGGCGATGTCCTCGCCGCAGGCGGAAAGGATGAGCGGGTCGATCGCCCCATGCAGGACCAGCGTCGGCACGCTGATCGTGGAAAGCCGCTCGTGCCAGCGCGGCTGGGCAAGGATGGCGGCGTATTGGCGGGCGACGCCCATGGGCCTGTCCGACCGGTTGAAGCTCGCGCGGGCGCTCTCTGCGGTTTCCTCGTCGCTGTTGCGGACACCATCGGCGGACCCGATTACACGACGCGATGCGACGGAAATCTCTGCCACCGCATCGGCGGTGCGCATTTCCGGCTGGGCCGTCAGGGCTTTCTGGGCCTCCGGGGTTGAGCGCGGCAGGGAGGGGTCGCCAGACGTCGTCATCACAGGGATAAGCGTGCGAACTTTCTCGGGATGGTTGAGCGCGATGAGCTGCACGATCATACCGCCCATCGAATTGCCCATGACATCGGCCTTTTCCGCGCCGAGCGCCGTGATCAGCGCGGCAGCATCGGCGGCCATATCGTCGAGAAGGTAAGGCACCTCCTTCGACATGTCCTTGCCTTCGGAAAGCCCCTTGATGATATCGCCTGGGGCAGGTGGGATCTCATTGGTGAACTCTGTCGAGAGGCCGATATCGCGATTGTCGAAGATGACGACGCGGCGCCCTGCGGCGGCCAGCCCTTCGAGATAGCTTTCCGGCCAGGAAATCATCTGGGTGGAAAAGCCTGAGACAAGCAGCAACATCGGATCATCTTGATTGCCGATCTCGCGGTATTCGATCTCGATGCCGTTGACCTTGATACGTGGCATGGGCGCGTCTCCTCACTGTGTTTTCTTTTCCGGGATTTAGAAGGGTTGCCGCGGCGGCTGTAAAGGCGTTCTAACTGGGCGACGCGTTTCGCCAGCCCGAAGGACCGTGACATGAAACTTCCGCTATTGCCCGCCCTCGCTGCGCTTTGCCTCGCAGCGGCCTGCTCCCCAACTGAGGATCGAGCGGACATATCTGCGTCGGTGCCACCACCTGTTGAGGATGCCGGGATGACGCAAACGCCGGAGACGCCGGATGCTGAGGAGGCGTCCACATCTGACACGTCCTGTCTGGCGGAGATTGGCGAGACAGCTGCCGCGCAGCTCGTTGAGCAGTGCATCCAGATATCACCAGCCACACGCCCGCCCTGCAACGCCGCCAATAGCTGCGACATGATCCGAGACGAAATCGCCCGCGGCTGCGCCTTCGGCGACACATCCGGCAATCCGGATTTCTGCGCAGATTATGAGTAGGGATTAGCCTACCGGCTGAGTTCCTTCATCGCGTCTTCGAGGCCCTGCAGGGTCATCTCGAACATGCGACCGGGGCCGATGAGCTCGTTAACCAGCTTGATGGAGCCGGTATAGTCCCATGCGCCGGCCTTGACCGGGTTGAGCCAGACAAAGTTCGGGAACTGCTCCACGAAACGCTGGATCCAGAGGCCGCCGGCTTCCTCGTTCCAGTGCTCGACCGAGCCGCCTGCATAGGTGATTTCGTAAGGACTCATCGTGGCGTCGCCGACGACGATGACCTTGTAGTCGGATGGGTATTTGTGGAGCACATCCCAGGTCGGGATGCGCTCATTCATCCGGCGGCGATTGTCCTTCCAGAGGCCTTCATAGATGCAGTTGTGGAAGTAGTAGTATTCGAGGTTCTTGATCTCTGAGCGGGCGGCCGAGAACAGCTCTTCCATGACGCGGACGTGCGGGTCCATCGAGCCGCCGACATCCATCAGCAGCAGAACCGAAACCGTGTTGCGCTTTTCAGGACGCATCTCGATGTCGAGATAGCCCTGCTTGGCCGTCTTGCGGATCGTATTGTCGAGGTCGAGCTCTTCATTGGCACCGTCGCGGGCCCATTTGCGCAGGCGCTTCATTGCGACCTTGATGTTGCGCGTGCCGATCTCGACGCTGTCATCGTAATTCTTGAATTCGCGCTTGTCCCAGACCTTCACGGCGCGGCGGTGACGGGACTTTTCCTGCCCGATGCGGACGCCTTCCGGGTTGTAGCCGTTGGCACCAAAGGGCGATGTGCCGCCCGTGCCGATCCACTTATTGCCGCCTTCATGGCGCTTCTTCTGCTCTTCGAGGCGTTCTTTCAGCGTCTCCATGAGCTTTTCGAAGCCGCCCATGGCCTCGATCTCGTCCATCTCTTCCTTGGTGAGGAATTTCTCCGACATCTTGCGCAGCCACTCTTCAGGCAGGTCCTGCACATCGACAGCGTCCTGCATCGTGTCGAGACCCTTGAAGACGTGGGAAAAGACGCGGTCGAACTTGTCGAGATTGCGCTCATCCTTCACGAGCGCGGCGCGCGAGAGATAGTAGAAGTCCTCGACCTCCATTTCGATCACGTCATTGTCCATCGCCTCAAGGAGAAGAAGATACTCCTTCAGCGTGACGGGGATCTTGGCGGAACGAAGCTCATTGAAGAAGTTGAGGAACATGGGCGGCTATCTCTCCAGTCTCTTCCCAACACATTAGCGCGCGCCAGCCCTCTGTCCAAGGGCTGACGCGGCGCAACTGGAAGATAGACAGACTGTTACCAGCGAAGATCTGCGCGGATTTCCGCAACAGCCCCGTGATCATGGGCTGCATACCAGCTGATTTCAGCGCCATTTTCGAGCGCCAGCATGGTTGTACGGTTCTGCTCGGCTTCCGCGCTGTCATGGTCGAACTCACGGAACTTCACATGCTCGTCCGCCTGGTCGTGCATTTCCTCAAGCATTGCGCTTTCGAGCGGCAGATAGAGCGTGCCGAGTTGCCCGGCTTTTGCGGCATCCTGCAGGACTGGCAGGCTCTTGCCTTCCGGCAGTTTGCCGTCGACCGCAGGCTCTTCGGCGAAGGCCTCAATGATGTGCTGTTCTACATTATCCGTACCGCCCGCATGATGCTGAACGATCTCAAAGCGGCTGGAGCTCATCACCTTGGCAAAATGGCCGACAGTGCCTTCCTCGCCGATCAGGTGCAGCGTTTCAGTTTGCGGTGGCAACGCTGCATCGGCGGCATTGGCGATTTCCTCATAGAAGGCGCGGTCTGTCTTGTCGCGCTCCTCGTCCTGCCCGGTGCCGAGGGCGTGATAGACCGAGCGGCCATCGCTGCTGCGGGCAGACCCACGCGAGCCTGAATGGAAGAACACGTCGTCCTGAACGTGGCGGCGCGCTTCGACGGAGCGATACTTCGGCGCGTCGAGACGGTCAGTCATGTCTTTCACATTGCCGCCCTGATAGAGGTACAGCTTCGGCTCACTCTTCGTGACGAACAGAACCCAATGGGTCTTGCGGCTCAGATAGTCGGCCAGTAGCGGCAGGATGAAAGGTTGCTCGCCTGTAGTAATTGAGGCGACAGGGCGCGCATTAAGGTGCGCCATGCGCTGATTGTCTTTGTCCTCAAAAAGCGCAATCCCGTTCGCGCGGAAATCTGCAAGTTCGAAGCCTTCCAGCCGTTTCTTGATGAATGTCGCGTCCGGCGCATGCTTTTCGACAGCATCAACGACATTCTTGCGAAGGATGCGCCATTTCTCGCCACCAACTTCCACGGAAGGGCGCGGGACGTAAACGCTTGTCGTCTTGTCGGAAAAGCCGGCGAATGCTTGCCTGAAAGTGTCGAGGGATGTCTGTTCTGACATGGTCTTCTCCTTGCTTGTCTATTGTAAAACCAACGGACTGGCGAAGGGGGCGTTCCCGCTAACCGTCTGTATTTGCTGACTGCGGCCACGTATCGGGGACAGGGCTCTCGGCACCTGCAGAGTAGGAGGTGCCACCCCGAACAAGGAAGCGCGGCGCCTGGAGGCCGCCCATCAGCTCGTCATAGAGCAGATTGCCAGAACCAAGGTTCAGCCCGCCGCCCGGGAGGTCAACAAAGCCCGTCTCAGCCGCATCGGCCAATGTCGCCACAACGGAATTGGAATTCTGGAACAGGAAGTTGTAGTTCAGCCGCGCTTCATCGATGGCGCGGGCAAGAACGGCGATTTTCAACCAGCGCTCATGTCCAAAGTCTCGCGCGATGATGCCGACGCGCTGGGTGCCGCGCGGCTGGCGGAGCGGTGAATGAGGGCTTTCGCCCCAACCCATTGGCCCAAGGACGCGTAGCTCTCCATCTTGTGGGTAGGCAGTGATGATTTCAGGGCGTCGGCCAGCGTCGGCCACGTGCACCAGATGCGAATGCTCGCCAATGGTGGCCACATCAAATTCGATCTTCACCAGCACGTTCTCACCGAACACCAGCTGGAAGGCCTTACCGCCGCGTTCAGCCAGCAGTCGGAAGTCTTCGGCGCAGATACCGTCGCGGTGGACACGCTCGCGCAGCTGCGAAGTCAACGCGTCGCTTTCCGGCAAGCCGTCGGGCCAGATGTCGTCAGGTGTCAGCAGGCATTGGGTCACTTTGATCAAACGCGCGGGCCCGCCGCGAAGTTTCCGCCGTACTGTCCGGGCGGAACGCGAATGAGGCCTGCTGCATTAGGTCTGGCAGCAGGCTGGAGGAGGCATTCCTGATATGAAGCATCTCGCAGTAATCCTGACGACCGGGCTCGTTATCCTCATAGGCATCGGCGCGCGCTTTGCTATCGGCAACGTGTACAGCGAAGCTGAGGCAACCAATCTCATTCAGGCGCTGACGCAGACCGGTCTCTATCTTGGTTCTGCCATTGCGGGCGCGTCTGCCACCACACTTGCCCTCATGCTGACGCTTCTCGGTCTGACCAATCAGACAAAGACCGATTTCGATGATGACGTCTATCGAAGCATTTCGCAGGTCGCCTGGCTCTCGACCATAAGTCTTGTCGGGGCGGTAATCCTGCTTCTCATGCTGGTGCTGCCTGTAGGTGAATTCGATCAGATGCCGGACGGCTGGTACCGCCTGATGTATGAGGTGATCTTCGCGCTTACTGTGACGGTATGCGCACTCCTTACCGCCACTGTCGTCAGGCTTTTCATGACAATCCGGCATGTCATCAGCCAAGTGACGCCCGGCGAAACAGTCTAGACTTTTAAATATTTAACCGTCTTCTTGAGCCTGCAATAGAAAACGTGTAGCCAAGTTAAAGCTTTGCCTGAATTGGCGCGATTGTTTGGAACTGGATCGGCCTCAGCGCTTTGATTGTACTCAAATAACAGAGAAACGAAGCAACTTCCTCCATGAAATTTATACCGAGTAGTGTGTTCGTCAGCCATGCCGGACTCCCCAGCGGTCTTGAGTCCCGCCAAGACTGGAATGACTTCATCGACGATATTGAGAATGAAATAGAGGCGCTCGACGCAGCCTGGGCCAGTTTTCGACAAGACCAGAAACCGACCGCTTCCGATCAGTTGAAATACGAAGCCACGCGGGACCGGCTTGAGGAACTCCGAGAGCAGGCCCTGACAAAATGGCAGTCATTGCGTGGCAATAAACCCGGTCTTGCCTGCTGATTTTCGCGGAAGAAATGGCGCACCCGAGAGGATTCGAACCTCTGACCCCCAGATTCGTAGTCTGGTGCTCTATCCAGCTGAGCTACGGGTGCTCCGTTGAGAGGGCGGACACATAGCGGCGCCGCGCGCACGATGCAAGCGCTTATGCTGCAGTCTACTGATCTGCCTCATATACACCCCGTGCAATCGCCCTTGCGAGCGTAGAGGCTGCAAGCTCTCCGATGCGTGTCAGGGAGATAGGTGAGGGCTCCTCCAGTGCGATCTTGCCCGTCGACAGAACGAACAAGGCGTCGCCATCGAACGGTGCGAAGACCGGCCTGATCGCGCGGGAGAAGCCCGAAAGCGCCATCTGAGCGACGCGGTGCGCCTGCGCGGGGGTCAGGGCGGCGTCAGTCGCAATACAGGCAATTGTCGTGTTCTGGCCGGGCTGCGGATTCATCTTCGCATCGCCCCATTCTTCTGGGTCGGCGTTATAGTTTTCGCCCGGGCGGTGATTGCCGAACTCACCATTCTGTTCGTACGGCCAGGCCCAGAAGCAGCTCGTGCCCGGCATGAAGACCGAGCCGAAGCAGTTCACGCCTGCCAGCGCGCCGATCGTGATCCCGTCGGCCGTGCGAAGCGAGGCTGAGCCGAGCCCGCCTGCATGCGCGCCGGCATTTGCACCTAGGCCGCAACCGACATTGCCGAGCGGGAAGGATTTCGCGCGGTTCTCAAAGGCTTCCTCGCCGAGCAGGCGGTAGGGCGGCTGCTCACCCCAGCCTTTGTCGCCGCCATTTGCAAGGTCATAGAGAATGGCCGCAGGAACGATGGGGGTCTTCGGCACGCCGGGAAGGTCCTTTAGCCCATAGCCGCGTCCCATCGCGCCAAGCTTGGCAGAAACGCCGTCAGCGGCGGCGAGACCATAGGCGCTACCGCCCGACAGGACGACCGCATCGACCTGTTCGACCATCGTGTCGGCGCGCAGGAGGTCCGTTTCCCGTGTGCCAGGGCCGCCGCCTGCGACGGCGCAGGCCGCGGTTGCAGGTTCATCAGCGACGATGACTGTCGTACCGGTCAGCACGTCCCGGTTTTCCGCATTGCCGACCTCAATGCCTGGAACGTCGGTGATGAGGTTTTTAGGGCCGGGCCGGGACATATCGAACTGCTCCACATTTTTTGCGCGTCCCGGGCTGGGACAGGACTGGACGTCAACCTGTTCCCTAAAGCTGGCGGGCCCCTGACACAACACGCGAGCCACCCTGCCTCTCCGGCATGAAACCTGCTTGCAGACAGGCAAGCCGGGCACAAAAGCTTCATTTGCGCCCACCGCCCCAAGGGGTAAGGTCTTAACGTGTCAGGGGAGCAGGACATGAAACTCAAATTTGCCATCGCAATCGTAACCGCCGCAGCAGGCGGCCTCGCTGCCCTCGCGCAGGAGGCCCAGACCTATTCGACGGAAGTCCCGAACCTCAGCCAGTGCATTGAGCGCGCAGGCGCTGATGGCGAGGCAACTCAGGAAGAGCTTGATGACTGCATCAGCGCCAATCTTGGCGAAGTGCGCGCGGCAATGCCTCAGGTGCCTATGGAAAATGCGGGTGAAACGCCCTATCGCATGGAAAACACCACAACCGGTGAAACCGCTGAAGGGGACACCGAAGAGGAGTCCTGATGAAACCTTCCACCTTGCTCTGTCCAGCGCTCGCTCTGGTCGCGCTTGCTGCGTGTCAGCCACAAAGTGATACCAGCGTCCCCGGCCGACCGACACTCGAAGAGACAGAGCAGGCGCCCGCCCCCAGGATCTGGGACAAGGGCGCCATGGTGGCGGCTGCAGACCCCCGCGCCGTAGAGGCGGGCCTCAAAATTCTGCGCGAAGGCGGCACGGCTATCGATGCCGCTATCGCCGTTCACAGCGTCCTCGGCCTTGTGGAGCCTCAGAGCTCCGGCATCGGCGGCGGCGCTTTCATGGTCTATTACGACTTTGAGGATGATGCGCTGACCGTGTTTGACGGGCGCGAAACTGCACCGCAGGCCGCCGACGAAAACCTGTTTGTGGTCGACGGCGAAGTCCTAGACTATGTCACCGCCTGGCAGTCAGGTCGCTCGGCAGGCGTGCCCGGTATGATCGCCCTCTACAAGGCGGCGCATGAGGCAGAAGGCGAAGCGGAATGGGCCTCGCTGTTCCAGCCGGCGATTGATCTTGCCCGTGATGGTTTTGAAGTTTCTCCGCGCCTTGCTGGCCTGCTCGCCAATGAGCGTCTTCGCGGTGCCATGCGGCTCGATGAGGATGAAAACGCAAGCGTCTACTTCTTCCCGGAAGGCGAGCCGCTGACCGTTGGCACAGTGCGGGACAATCCTGCCTATGCTGACCTTCTCCAGTCTGTCGCCGAAAACGGACCGTCTGCCTTTTACGAGGGCGAGAATGCGCAGGCCATTGTCGACGTTCTGTCTCAGGAACCCCTGCCCAGCACGATGACGCTGGAAGACATCTCTTCTTACGAGGTGAAGCTGCGCCCGGCCGTCTGCGGCGACCATGAAACAATGCGCATCTGCTCTGCGCCGCCGCCAAGCTCCGGCGCAGTCACCCAGAACATGATCTGGGGCCTTTATGAGCGCATGACCGAGGGCAGCAGCCCCGGTTATAGCGATGAGAAGCTTGCCGCATGGGTCGATGCCCAGCGTATCGCCTATGCCGACCGCGATCATTACGTCGCCGATGCCGACTATGTTCAGGTGCCGACCTCTGACCTGATTGATCCGCGCTATCTCGATGCCCGGGTCGGCGACGTCTATGCGCCAGAAGCGAACCCGCAGCCCGGCGATCCGGGAGAAGTTCTCGGCCGCGGCTCGATGATCGGCATGTGGGGCAGGGACCTCACCGATGAGACGCCCGGCACCACCCACATCTCCATCATTGATGGTCAGGGCAACGCTGTCTCCATGACGGCAACGGTTGAGTCTGCCTTCGGCAACTCGCGCATGGTGAATGGCTATCTGCTGAACAATGAACTGACTGACTTCTCCCGCCAGCCAACGATGAACAGTTTGCCAGTGGCCAACGCCCCGGCCGCCGGGAAGCGCCCGCGCTCATCCATGTCACCGACCATGGTGTTCGATCAGGACGGCGACCTCTTCATGGTCACCGGGTCTCCGGGCGGCAATTCCATCGTGGCTTATGTCTCCAAGACGATAGTCGGTGTGCTCGACTGGGGCCTGTCTGCGCAGGAAGCCATCAACCTTCCGAACGTGATTGCGCGCGGACCATCGGTGGGCGTTGAGATTGATGTTGAGCGCGGACAGGACTGGGCCGATACGCTGTCGGCGGCAGGCTACCGCGTCGAGGAACGGACCGGCGAGAATTCAGGTCTTCACGTCATCATCGTGCGCGGCGACGGGCTGGATGGTGGGTCGGACCCCCGCCGCGAAGGCGTCGCCCTGGCGCTCGACTAGCCTATTTGGCAGGCGGGGCAGCGGGAAGGGTCAGCCTGAACCGCGTGCCCGCCTCGCTGGTCTCTACCAGCGAAAGTTCGCCGCCCATGGCGCGGGCAAGGTCGCGCGACAGCGACAGGCCAAGCCCGGTCCCATCACGCCTTGAAGAGGCAGCGAAGGGCTTGAAAAGGTTTTCCTGTGCGCGCTTCGGCAGCCCGGGGCCAGTGTCGGCAAAGTCGATGTGCGACAGGTCGCCGGAGACGGTGATCGTCCCGCCCGCCTCGCCCATCGCTTCGGCTGCATTGCGGATGAGATTGGCGGCGATCCGGTAGAGATGATCCGGGTCGCCATAGCCGGTGACTCCGGGGTCGATCTCATTGGCGAAGCTGACATGGTCGCCATCGCCGATACCTTCCATCGCCGCCTCGCTCACGGTTTCGGCGAGCCTGACAATCTGCAGACGCGCCACTGGCGTCGATGAGCGTCCATAGCGCAGTGTATCGCTCGCAAGGCCGATGGCCCGCTCAAGCGCGCGTTCAAGGCGTGGGACGGCGCGCTGCACGCGTGGGTCGTCCGACGCTGAGAGGGCGTCGGACGCAAGCTGCGCAGTCGCCAGCGTGTTTCTGAGGTCGTGATTGATCTTGGCAACCGCCTCGCCAAGCTGGGCAAGCCGCTCGCGCTGGCGGAAGCTGTCGGAGACGGCCGCTTCCATATCTGCCAGGGCATTCTGCGCGCGGCCGATCTCATCGCGCCGAGAGGTCGGCCCCAGCCGCCTCGTCCAGCTGCCGGGATCCTGCCTGAACTGGATGACTGCCTGTGTCACGCGCTGGATGGGCCGCACGACGAGCGCGATCAGCAGGAAATAAATCAGCATCGCCGCTGTGACCGACACGATAAGCGAGACGATCAGGATCCGCGCGGCATAGGCGGTCAGGCCCTGTTTTAGCGGCGCTTCTGGCAGTATAACTTCCAGCACACGGCCCTCGCCAGAGCCCATGCCCCGGATGACCAGCATACGCCCGTCGCGCGCCGTCAGCGTCTCCAGCGTCTCACCGATGGCGCCGAAATAGCTTTCCGACATCATGTCGATCTCTTTCATCGGCCCTTCCAGCGGCATGGAAGGCGGCAGGATTTGCTCACGCATATCCTCGCTAAGCTCGGCCACAGCCAGCACTTCGGCGCGCATCAATAGATCGTTTGAGAGCTCTTCGGACACCATGCGGCTCGGCGCAGCTTCCAGCGACAGGGCCGCGATGCGGGCCGCCTGCACACGTTCATTCAGCCAGCTTTCGCGGTAATTGGCGGCGCTCGGCAGGAAAATAATGAATTCGATCAGCAGAATGACGCCGATCGTAACGAGGAATAGCCGTACGCTCAGGCTGTCGAACAGCCCCCGGCGGTTTGTCCTGTTCTCATCAGAGTTGCGTAACGGCACGCGCAGGCAATTAAGCTAGGCGATGCGTTGAAGCAAGCTGACAAGAAGGCGCGCGGGCCGCCCGAACACGGCGCCAGAGAAATGCGCGCTTGCTGCCCGCTTCACGACTTCGGTCCGTGTGGGGTAGGGCGATATGAAATTGGTCAGCGAGGTCAGCTTCATCCCGTTGGACATCGCATAGCCGACCAGTTGGATGATATCGCCTGCGCCTTCACCGACAATCGACGCGCCGACCAGCTTGCCTTTATGGATCACGAGCTTGCATTCGCCCTTGGTCTTACCCTCGGCAATCGCGCGGTCATTTTCCTCAAAGGCAAAGACGGATGTCTCAACCTTGTCGCCAAACTGCTCATGCGCGGCTGCTTCTGTGAGGCCAACCTGCGCGACCTCAGGTGAGGTATACGTCACCGCTGGCAGCGGCAGGCTGTCAGCGCGCGACCCTTGCTTGAAGAAGGCCCGGCGTACGAGCACAGACGCGTGCCAACCGGCAAGGTGAGTGAACTGGCCCATCCCCGCGACATCGCCCAGCGCCCAGACACGTTTATTGGATATGGACCGCAGCTTCTGGCTGACCTTGATGCCGCGCTTGTCATACTCGACATCGCCTACCTGAAGATCGAGTCCGTCGAGCACCGGCTCGCGACCTGCCGCAACGAGGAGATGGCTACCGCGCACAATCTTTTTGCCGTCCGGCCCTTCAGCTTCCAGCACGATCGTGCCGTCGCTTTCACTGACGCTGGCGGCCTCATGGCCCTCCAGCAGCGTCACGCCCTCATCCCGGAGCGCATCAGCGGCGACCTTGGCATGGTCTTCATCGGACGAGGCGAGTACGCGGCCCATCTCGACGACCGTAACCTCAGAGCCGAGGCGTCGGAAAGCCTGCGCCATTTCCATACCGATAGGGCCACCGCCAAGGATGATCAGGTGGAGCGGCAGCTTGTCGATATCGAAGATGGTCTCATTGGTGAGATAGTTGACCGTCGCGAGGCCCGGCACGGGCGGAATGAAAGCGCGTGAGCCGGTCGCGATGACGATTCGCCGGGCTTTCACGGTCGCGCTCGGCGAATTGATCGTGTGCGGGTCCGAGAACTTCGCATGCTCGCGGATGACGGTGACGCCCAGGCCTTCAAACCGCTCCTGGCTGTCGACGGGCGCAATCGTGTCGATGGCAGAGCGGATATGTGCCTGCACCTTCTGCCAGTCCGTCACCGGCGTGCCCGTGACAATGCCATAGTCGACGCCTTCGCGCGCCGACGCGGCGTATTTCGCAGCAGAGATCAGCGCCTTTGACGGCACGCAGCCGGAGTTGAGGCAGTCGCCGCCCATCTCGCCTTTTTCGAATAGGACGACCTTCAGGCCCAGCATGGCCGCACCGGCGGTCGCCGAAAGCCCGCCGGACCCGGCACCGATGACGACAAGATCAGCCTTGAGATTGCGATGCGGCGCTGCGCCCACCGAATGGGGCGCAGGCTCAGTGTTCACCTTGTCAGGGGACTGCTCACCCGGGATGGGCGCGCGGGCATTCTGCTTGGCGGTCGCATCATCACTCATTGGGCAGCTTCCTCAATCTGGGCCGCCTTGCGGCGGAAAATCTTCTTGTAGGCCACTGGCAGCAGCGCCACGACGGCCAGCGCCAGGAAAGCCGGCGCGAAATTGGCCACCGCATCCAGCAGCGAATTTGTCTCGCCCCGGTCGAACGTCGCGCCAAGGCTCGCTCCGATCCACGTATATGCAACCACGCCGGGGACAATGCCGAGCGCCGTGGTGACGACATAGTCGCGGAATTTTGCGCCAAGCAGGGCAGGGGCGATATTGGCGACCGGAAAGGGCACCAGCGGCAGGAGGCGGAGGGCGAACATGTAGGACACCGCATCTTCCTGGAAGCCTTTCTCCATCCGCTTGACGAAGCCGCCCGCTTTTTCCTGCAGTGTCTTGCCAATCGACGTCTTCGCCGCGAGGAAAAGCGCGCTCGCGCCCAGTGTTGCGCCGACGACTGTGGCCGCGCTCCCGCCGAACAGGCCGAAGAGCAGACCGCCCGCAATCGTGATCCAGAGCGCGCCCGGCAGCATGAATGCCGTGGCCAGCGCATAGATCACCACATAGGCGGCCACAGCGAGGACGATATTCTCGTCCACGAAGGCCTGCATGCTCGCATTCTGGCGTTGCAGCGTCTCGATGGATAGATAGTCGAACAGGCCGAAAGCCCAGGCGGCGATCAGACCGGCGACGATCACATAGATCGGCCACAGGCGGATCCAGATGGACGTCCCGGTCTTGGTGTTGTCTTCAGACATGGCGGTGGGCTTTCAGGTGAATGGCACGAAGGGCTGCGGACCTATTTCGCTGTATCATTGAGCGACCAGTCATAATCATAGTCGTCGATCTTGCCTCTGGCAGCTATCTGTTCTGCGAGGTCGGCGTCGGCATAGTGGAGAAGGTGGTCGATCACCGCCGCTTCAGAGCCGCCAAAATCTTCCTCAAACCACTTATAGATGGATGAGACATCGAGGTTGTCGCCATCCACGCGAACGCCGCGCGGATGGTTCACATAGGCGCGGGCAGCGTCATTGAGGTCTGCGTCCAGCGTCTCAGCCACCCATGGCGTGGTGCGGAGGTCCGGGCAGCTATAGGACGCGCAATTGATCGCATAGTGGAGGCGCGGATCATCGCTCCACTGCTTGCGCAGCACATCATGCTCGATGCCATGAAGGGAGATGAGCTCATCGCCCGCGCGGACCTTGATGCTCTTCCACGGGCCGGTCGAATACCAGGGCTTGATCGTATCTGTCGGATACTTCTCGACGATATAGCGGACAGTCACGGCGTTATAGAGGTTGGACCAGGCTGCAAATTGCGCATCGCGCTCCATCGCAGCGATATCGGCGCCGTCGAACTGGGCGATATAGGTGTCCAGTTTTTCGCGGTCGACAGCATTGGTCTCGAGCGCGCCATAGTCGACCAGATTCACCCCGTCAGGGCCGGGCGAGACATAGGTTTCGAGGATGTCGCCCCAGCTTTCATGGGAAATCGCGTCCTGTGCGGACGCTGTAAAAGATGTCATGGTGACGGCCACCCCTGTGAGGACCGCAGCTATGCGGGAAAATGTATGGACTGCAAGTTTCATAACCGGGCATATAGACTTCGTATTGGCGACTGACACGTCACACTCCAGTCCCGCTGCTTCACACGGGCGTGAAGTGTTCCGGCGACAGGATCAAAGCCCGCCACTTGCGGCAGTAAAAGGGCTGGAAAGACTGGTTAGGTAGCCTTGACCTACCCGAATGCAGCCTGTATCAGCCGCGGTTTCCGAATTCGGTCAACACTTGATTGAGGCTCGACGCCCATGAAACGTACATTCCAGCCTTCGCGTCTTAAGCGCGCCCGCCGTCACGGTTTCCGGTCCCGCATGGCTACCAAGAACGGCCGCAAGGTGCTTTCGCGCCGCCGCGCCAAGGGCCGCAAGCGCCTGTCAGCCTAAAGGCTGCCTGTGCCGCTCCGGCGTCTGGAGCGCTGCCATGACGACAGTCGAAGACACATTTGCTGAGGTCGAGCGGCTCACCGTTCGACCTCAGTTTCTTTTTGTGCGCGGAGGGCTCAGCGAGCGCCGCAAGAGCCTCGTCATTCAGGCCCGCCAGCGCACCGGCGCGCGGGCCGAAAGAGCGACGATTGGCGAGGGCTTTACCGCCACCAAGAAGATCGGAAATGCCGTCGTGCGCAACCGCGCCAAACGTCGGCTTCGGTCTGCAGCGCGAGAGCTTCTGCCGCGCCATGGTGTCCCACATACCGACTATGTCTTCATTGCGCGCATGGACACCGCTGAAATTGGCTGGCAGCGCTTGCTTGACGATATGGAAAGCGCGCTGATAAGCCTCCGCGCAGCCTTGAATGGGGGGCCGGGCCCGGCCTGACCCTTCTTTGTTATCACGGAATACCGGCGGATTATAACGACATGAACCAGGGTATGGACCCGCAGGACCAGCGCAATTTCATCATCGCAATCGTGCTGATGCTGGTTTTCGTCTTTGGCTACCAGACGTTCGTCCTGCAGCCGCAGGAAGAAGCGCGACTGGAAGCGCAGGAGCAGGCGGAGGCCGAGCGTGAGGCGGCCGTTCCGCAGGCGGGCGACACGATTGAACAGGTCGCCGCTGCCGAGTCGGTTGAAGAAGCCCTCAACGCCAATGCCCGTGTCACTCTGGACGCTGACCGCGTCGACGGCTCTATCCGCCTGCGCGGTGCGATCCTCGACGACCTGCAGCTCAAGGATCATTATACGACGGTTGAGCGCGTCAATGAGCTGCGCCTCCTGCGTCCGACGAATTTCGACCATGGCTATTTCGCCAGCTGGTACTGGTTCGACGGCAACCAGCCGGTCACCGGCCCAGCGACCGAATGGCAGGTTCAGGGCAATCCGACGCTTTCGACCGGCAATCCGGTCACGCTGACCTATGAAGGCAATGGAGTCTCCATCGAGCGCACGATCAGCGTCGATGAAAACTACATGTTCACCTATAGCGACCGGGTGACGAATACGGGCTCCGAAGCGCGCACGCTCGCTCCGCTTGGCTCCATCCGCCGTCAGGGCCAGTGGAAGGAATTCCTCGAAGCAACTGACCCCGGCTCATCGAGCACGTCCGGCATGGCGCACATGGGTCTGATTGGCGTCTTCGATAACAATCTTACCTGGCGCAATTACAAGAACATGGACCAGGGCAAGGGCCTGAAGGATTCTGACGATCTCGGCGTGCGCCGCGCGTCCGAAGGCGGCTGGCTGGGTTTTACCGACAAATACTGGATGACCACCCTCATTCCTGAGCAGCAATATGAGTTTGCTGGCCGTTATGAGCGCCTGTCACGTGAGACTGGCCCTGTGATGCAGCTCACCGTGGCCAGTGCTGCGCGCGTGATCGAGCCGGGCGAGACCGTCACCTCAGAGAACCGCATCTTCTCTGGCGCCAAGGAACTTGCCGTCCTCGATACCTATCAGGAAGGCGGCGTGCCGCGATTCGAAGACGCGATCGACTGGGGCAACATCCTTTACTACATCACCAAGCCGCTTTTCTCGCTGTTGCGCTGGCTCGAAGGCATGGTCGGCACGTTCGGTCTCGCCATTCTGGCGCTGACG
>DUBH01000048.1:0-9869 GCA_012960415.1 Henriciella sp.
AGCGAGGAGGCGATCTATCTGGGGCGAAACCAGGAGATCCCCGTCGAGGGCTGGTATATCTGGGGCCGTGTCGCCCGGATCACCTGGGGCGGCGCCGCCCACTTCATCGAGCGTCGCGCCTTCTGGGTCCCCGTCCAGGCCGCCGGCAAACCCATCGTGAAGGCGAAGGCGAATACCAGCGCAGCGCGATCTTCGCGGTTATAATACCAGAAGCATAGGAATATCGCGCACATCGCAGTCGCGATGGCCGGCACCGTAAAGCCGATTGCAATGGCCTGATCCAAGGCTGATTCTTCCCCACCTCTTTGACGTTTCAATTTCTATCATTCTGACGGAAATCAAACCTTAACAAGACAAAGAAAGTTATCACCCACAGGTTTTGTATATCTACCGCGAAAGTCCCAAGTCCACACTGAGACGCGAGATGGCGTGCACGAAATTGTTCGGTGCGATGTCGATATCACCTGTCCACTCAACGTCCGGATAGCGGCCCAGGATCTGGCGATAGGCAGATTCCAGCTGCATGTTCGCGACACGCTGGCCAAGGCAGACATGCGGTCCCATGCCGAAGGCAAGATGATCCTTGGCGTTGGCGCGTGTCACGTCAAACCGGTCCGGATCGGCGAATACGGACGGGTCCCGGTTGGCCGCGCCATAATACATGACGACCTTTTCACCCTCGGCGATTTTCTGCCCGTTGATCTCTGCATCTTCGCTCGCCGTACGGCGCATGTAGATCACCGGGGAGACCATTCTGATCGCTTCGTGCACCATATTCGTAATCTTTGACGGGTCCTCGATAAGCATCTGTTTCTGCTGTGGAAACTCCGTCAGAAGCTTCATTGTGCCGGACAGGGAATTGCGTGTCGTGTCATTGCCCGCAAATACGATAAGCAGCCAGGATCCATCCAGCATTTCATCGGACAGGAGTTCGCCTTCGACCCTGGCATTGGCGATGGCTGACAGGAGGTCGGATTTCGGGTTCTTGCGCCGATCGTGGAGGACGTGTTTGCCGTACTCGAACATTTCCAGCACGTTGTTGACGAAGTCGCCGAAGAATTGCGGGTCGATCGCTTCACCCTTGCGCATCGTATCGGCAGAGACTTCCAGATAGTGCATCCACTTGATCAGCTTCGGCCTGTCGGCTTCGGCAACACCAAGGATCTCGCAGAGGGTGAAGAGGGGAAGCTCTGCAGAGAACGCTTCAACCATGTCGATTGGCTTGCCTGTGTCGCGTGCCTTTGCCTCCATCGCATCGAGAAGCGCGCCCACTTTGGTATCAACGCGCTCACGAAGCTCGGCCACATAGCCGGGCGTGAAGAAGGGCATATGTTCGCGGCGAAGCGGCATATGGTAAGGTTGATCAAGGTTGATCATGGCGTCGAGCGATGCCCGGTGAAGCAGGGGGTGACGCGCATCGGCGTGCCCGTAATTCATGAGGATGCCGCCCTTCTGGGACGAGAATACCTTGGTGCTGAGCTCTGTCGCCCGGACGTCGTGATACCCGGTCAGCGCCCAGAAGCCGGCGCCTTCCGCCTCTTCATGCCAGCAGACCGGGGCCGACTCCCGCATTTGCGCGAAGGCAGCGAACGGTTGGCCTTGCGTGAAAAGATCGAGGTCGGTCAGGTCGGCCGCCGGGGCGACAGGATAGGCACGCTCAAACTTGTGGCCGCGCTGGACGCTGGCCTCTTCCTGTGCGGTCTCGCTGACATTGATGAGCATCGCTCTCTCCTCCCAAGATTATATTTGACCTGATCGTCTCAGAAATCTGTGCGCGCGTGAAGCGCTCTCAGGGGCGGACCCAGCGTCAACTCAGCGAGTTATTCAGGTGCTGCTTTACCTCCGGCGATTTCGCATGAAATGAGAAGGACCGCTCTCTGCCCGATGAAAGGCTAGTGACCTGCCATGACCGAAGACAGACAGCCCTGGTGGAAGGGCGCCACGATCTATCAGATTTATCCGCGTAGCTTCGCCGACAGCAATGGCGACGGCGTCGGTGACCTTGAAGGCATCATAGGCGGGCTCGACCATGTCGCATCCCTTGGTGTCGACGCGATCTGGCTCTCGCCTTTCTTTACCTCGCCAATGAAGGACTTCGGCTACGACGTCGCCGACTATTGCGGCGTGGACCCGCTCTTCGGCACGCTGGAAGATTTCGACCGCCTGATTGCGAAAGCGCACGGCCTCGGCCTCAAGATTATCATTGACCAGGTCTATTCTCATACATCCGACGCCCACGACTGGTTCAGGCAGAGCCGGGAAGGCAGGCAGGGTGACAAGGCTGACTGGTATGTCTGGGCCGACCCGATGCCGGATGGCTCCCCGCCAAATAACTGGCAGGCCGTGTTCGGCGGTCCGTCATGGGAATGGGACGGGCGTCGCCAGCAATACTACATGCACAACTTCCTCGCTTCCCAGCCAGACCTCAATGTCCGCAACAGAGAGGTTCAGGACGCGCTGCTGGATGCTGCGGCCTTCTGGCTGGACAGAGGTGTGGATGGCTTCCGGCTCGATGCGATCAATTTCGCCATCCACGATGCAGAGCTGCGGAACAATCCGCCATCCGGCCTCGCCTTGGAAAAGGTCACCCGCCCCTTCGACATGCAGGACCATCTCTACAACATGTCCCAGCCGGAAATTCCGGCATTCCTGGAGCGCGTGCGTGCGCGCCTCGACTCCTATCCGTACCGGTTTTCCGTCGCCGAGGTCGTCGGCCCCAATCCCGTGCCCGAAATGAAGGCCTTCACTGAGGGGGAGGGGAGGCTGAATTCGGCTTATAATTTTGACTTCCTCTATGCTCAGACGATCAGCCCGGCGCGCGTACGCCGCTCGCTTGAGCAATGGAGCGGCGAGACGGGTGAGGGCTGGCCAAGCTGGGCCTTCTCGAACCATGATGCGCCGCGCGCGGTATCACGCTGGGCAAGCCCGCCGCACCGCAAGGCAGCTGCTGACCTGCTCCTCCTCCTGCTTCTGTCGCTGCGCGGAAACGCCTTCCTCTATCAGGGCGAAGAGCTTGGGCTGCCTCAAGGCCAGGTTGGCTTTGAAGACCTTCAGGACCCCGAAGCCATCGTCAACTGGCCGCGCACGCTTGGGCGGGACGGCGCGCGGACGCCCTTTCCGTGGAAGTTGAGCGAGCCGAATGCCGGCTTCTCCCATGCGAAACCGTGGTTGCCCGTCGACGCTGCCCATCAGGCCCTCGCCCTCGACACGCAAGCCAGTGATCCGGCCTCCAGCCTCAATCTCACGCGTCGGCTCGTAAAGCTGCGCAAGGAAACACCCGCACTACGCTTGGGAGACATCGACTTCCTGCACGATGAGGAAGCCGTTCTGGCGTTCAGGCGCCATTATATGGGCGAGGAAATTCTCTGCGTTTTCAACCTGTCGGACTCGCAAGCCGGGATGCCGGATCAACTCCGGACCGAGACCGCAAGGCTGATCGCATCCTGCAACATTCAGGCGGAGGATGACGCGCTTCCGCGCGCGCTCGGGCCGTGGGCTGGCTTGTGGGCAAAGGTGTCCTGACCTATTCGGCGGGCTGCTCATTGGCCTTGCCGCGCGCCTCTTCAAGCTCGTCCTCTAGCGCCCGTGTCTCGGCTGTGCGCGCCTTGGAGAATTGCGCAACGCCGAGATAGATGACCGGCGTCAGGAAGAGGGTGAATAGGGCGGCAATGCCAAGCCCGCCAAACACAACCCAGCCGATGGAATTGCGCGATTCCGCGCCCGCCCCGCTTGAGATGATCAGCGGCACAGCGCCGAGCACAGTAGAGATAAGCGTCATTGCAATCGGGCGCAGGCGAATGGTCGCCGCCTCGAAGACCGCATCGCGCACGCTCCGGCCCATTCCGCGTAGCTGGTCGGCAAACTCGACGAGCAGGATACCATTCTTCGCCATCAGGCCGATCAGCATGATGAGACCGATCTGGGAATAGATGTTGAGCGACGTGCCCGTCAGGAACAGCGCATAGATGGCGGCGGCCAGCGCGAACGGCACGCTGAGCAGGATAACGACCGGGCTGGTCACACTTTCGAACTGGGCCACCAGCACAAGAAAGACGATGACGAACGCAAAGCCATAGGTCAGCAAGAGGTCCTGATTGCTCTCTTCCAGTGTCGCGGCTTCGCCTTGCAGGATCATGCCGAAGCCCGGCGGCAATATCTCGTCCGTCAGCCTTTCAATCTCTGCGATGGCATCCGCCAGCGCCAGGCCGGGCGGCGTATCCATTTCGACCTCAATGGCCCGGCGCTGCTCGGTCCGGTCAAGTTCTGCGGCAACACCTTCCTCGCGGATCGTCGTCAGCGTCGAGATTGGCACTAGGCTGCCGCTATTGGAACGCACATAGAGGTTCTGGAGATCGCCAGGATCGCGGATCGTCCCGGTTTCAGACTCAAGGATGATTGGGATCGCCTGATCGTTCACATTGAGGTCGATGAGGTCCTCGCCATCGACCATTGCGCGCAGGGTAACGGACAGTTCGTCCAGCGGCACATCGAGATCAGCAGCGCGGCGGCGATCAACCTGAATAGAGAGCTGCGGTTGTGTCGGCTGGTAGGAAATCTCAGGGTTGGACAGGATTTCGCTGTCCTCAATGGCGGCCGAAAGCTCCCGCGCGACGGCATAGATCTCCTTATAGTCGTTGCCGGTGATTGCGATCTGAAGTCCGCCGCCCCGGCCACCGCCGCGGCTGGACAGGCTGGACCGGCCGAAGACCGAGACCCGCGATCCCGGAATTTCCGACATCGGCCCCTGAAGCTGCGAGATGATCTCTTCCTGGCTAAGCGTGCGCTCCTCCCAGGGGGCTAGCCATGCGGTCACGCCGACACGGTTCGGGTCATACCGGCCGACAATGGTGAAGAGCGATTCAATCGTTCCATTGTCGATATAGGGCTGGAGGATCTGTTCGATCTCGTCTGCTTCCTGATCCATATAGGAGAGACCCACTCCGTCGGGTCCGGTAGCGAATACTTCTACCACGCCGCGGTCCTCAGGCGGGACGAGCTCCTGCGGAACCGAAGTGTAGAGCAGTCCAGCGGCGCCAGCTGCGCCAAGGCAGACCAGGCCGACAATGACAGGGTGCGCAAGGCACGTGCTGAGGGCGGTGCCATACGCATTTGAAATCGTACGCCCGCGTTTCTCCAGCCAGCTATCTTTTCGCTCGGCCGGGTCCCTTGGAATAAAGCGGAATTTGGAGGCGATAGCAGGGGCGAGCGTCAGCGCCACAAAGGAAGAGATCAGGACGGCGACAGACAGCACGAAGCCGAATTCACGGAAAAGGCGACCGGTCGTCGAGGGCAGGAATGAGATCGGCACGAAGACAGCAACGAGAACGGCTGTTGTCGCAATGACGGCGAAGAAGACCTGCTGGGTTCCTAGCACCGCCGCGGCCCGCCTGCGAATCCCTTCCGATTGTCGCCGCTGGACATTCTCCAGCACGACGATCGCGTCATCGACAATCAGGCCAGTCGCCAGAACAAGCGCGAGCAGGGTGAGGAGGTTTATGGAAAAGCCGAGCAGCCAGATGCCCGCAACGGTCCCGATCAAGGAAACGGGGATGGCGACAGCCGGGATGATGGTGGCCTTCATCGATCCCAGGAACACCCAGATCGTAATCACCACGATCAGCACGGTAATAGCGAGACTGGTGAGGACCTCTTCGACTGACTTCTCGATGAAGACCGCCTCGTCCGAGGTAACCTGCAGTTCGATGTCATCGAAGCGACGATTGAGCTGTCGCAGTTTGGCCTTCGCTGCCTCTGATATCTGGATCGTGTTCGATGATGCCTGCCGGATAATGCCGAGACCGATGATCGGGTCGCCATTCAGACGCAGGAAATTATCGGCATCGGCGGGGCCGAGAACCGCTTCGGCGACATCTCCGATCTTCGTATTGCCTTGAATATAGATGTCCTTGATGAGGGCAGGCGTCGCTGCTGTCGCTTCCGCGCGCACAATCAGTTCCTGACTGTCAGACCTGAAGCTGCCGACCGGCACATCGAAGGGCGCATCGCGCAGTGCATCGGCGACATCGGCAATCGTTAGCCCGAAGCGGTTGAGCCGCAGCGGATCGACAAGCACTCGCATCTGTCGTTCGCGCGTGCCGAACTGCTGCACTGTGGCGACACCATCAATCGCCAGGAATTCCGGCATGATGTCGTTCTCGACAATCCTCGAAAGCTCTTCCTCGCTATAGGCATCGCTGATGACAGCGATCGTCAGCACTGACTGGCCCTGATCGTCGGCCTTTGTCACGAACAGGTTTTCGGTTCGGTCCGGCAGCTCCCGCGTCACGCGGCTGACGGCTTCGCGGACGTCCGACGCCGCCGTATCGAGGTCGACACCGGGATTGAACTCAATCCGCATGCGGGCGCTATTTTCCTCACTCGAGGACTGGATTTCCTTGACGCCAGATACGGTCGCCACTGCGCCTTCAAGAATGCTCGTAACTTCTGCGTCGATCGTCTCCGGCGCTGCGCCCGGAAGCGTCGCACGTACCGAAACGATGGGCCGGTCCACGTCCGGCAATTCCCGGACTTCCACGCCAAGGATGGCAGCAAGGCCTGCGATCACGATCAGCAGATTAAGCACCGCCGCCATCATGGGGCGGCGAACGGCTAGTCCCGGCAATCCCTGACCCGGCGGTGTCATGGCTGTGCGGCCGCCTGACCGCCAGTCGTGGGTCCGTCATTGGCTATTGGACGGGGGCTGCGAGACACCGGCATGTCGACGGGCGTGCCCTGGCGGACTTTCTGTACGCCTTCCTCGACAATCCAGCTGCCTTCGGGAAGATCACCGCGAACCAGCACCATGCCATCCATCCGGTTCACGATCGTCACAGGGACGCGTGCCGTTTCGCCGTCTTTGACACCCCAGACAAAAGCGCCGTCACCGCCCCACACAATAGAGGCTTCAGGCACGGACGGGTATTGCTGCCCGGGAAGCTCAAACCCGATGCGAAAGCTCATGCCGGGACGCAGCTGGTCCTCGGAATTGTCGATCGCCGTGCGCACAGTGTAGGCGCGCGTCTGCGTATCGATCGAGCTGTCGACCGTCAGGACTTCGGCTTCATAGGTCGCGTCAGGGTTGGAAAAGGGCTCAACCTGAAAAATGTCACCGGCCCCGATTCTGCCAAACGTCTGTTCGGGCACAGGGAAGTCGACATACAGAACATCGCGGTCATCAAGGCGTGTGAGGACCGTGTCGGGCGAGATCCGCGCACCGGGGTCGATATTGGTAAGTCCGACATGTCCGCTGAAGGGGGCCCTGATCGTGCGGTCATCGAGGGCATCGCGCGCGATCCGCAGGTCGATTTCGGCAGCGTCATAGGCAGCTTCGGCGCGGTCGAGTTCATTGCCGGCAATGACGCCTGGGGTTGAAACGCGGTTATAGCGGTCGATCAGCCGCTGGGCGTCAGCGCGGGCAACCTCAGCCTGTTCGACGGCCAGCTGTTCGGCGCGCGATTCAAGCCGGATCAGAACATCGCCGCGTGAGACCTTGTCGCCTGCGGTGAAGTTCACAGCGACGACTTCCCCGGCGACTTCGGCCTGTATGGTCGCTGATGCACGGGCTCTTGCTGTGCCAACGGCTTCGACCCGCACCGTATCGGTTTCATACCCCACTTCGTGCGGAACAATATTTACTGCCTGAGGCGCCCGTTGCTGGGGCGGCTCGTTCGCGTCTTCGCCCTGACAAGCGCCCACGATTAGCGCGGCTGTCAAAGCGGCAATTCTGATCGAGTTGTTAAACACGTCTGACCCTAAGTAGACCGCGCATTCACCAATTCGGTTGCGCGGAGATACCTGTTTGCACGGCAAAATTGCGTTTTATAACCTGACATCTTTACCACAGCGCCAGATAGGTCAGCTTTGAGAAAAGGCGAGACACAGCCGCGCTTATTCTGCAGCCGTTTCAATGGAAGTCGCGGCTGTTGGGAATGATGCGGACATTGCGCGGGTGAGTGTGCGCCGGCCGTCGGCCCGGCCCGCGCCGTTCTGGAATTGGTTTGACCACTTCGTCGGCATTGGAAAGCACGCCTTTCATCGGGTCGCGAAGCGTATTCTCCGACAGCAGGCTGAGATCATCGGTGCGGTCGATCAGCTGTTCAGCAACAAGGTGAGTGACCCCTTCGGCCCGCTGGATGCGCCCTTTGACCAGAATGATCCGCGCGCCCATGACGACCGCCCGGAACCGCTCGAAAACGTTGGGCCAGACGACGAGGTTTGCGATACCGGTCTCATCCTCGATCGTGATGAAGCAGACTCCGCTGGCAGAGCCAGGTCTCTGGCGTACCAGCACGATGCCAGCCGTCTGCACGCGCGCTCCGTTTGGCAGGTCAGAGGCTTCGCGCGTGCTCAACGTCCGCATGGAGGCATAATGCTCTCGCAGGAAGGACATGGGATGGGCCTTCAGCGACAGGCGCGTCGTCTGGTAATCCTGCAGCACGTGTTCCGAAGACGGCATCTGCGGCAGGGGTGTTGCTGCCTCCCCGCCCTGTTCGGCTGTGTCGGCGGCGGCAAAGAGCGGCAGCGTCTTGCCAGCGGCTTCCCCACGTGAGGCCCAGAGCGCCTCGCGCCGGTCCAGCCCCATCGACCGGAAGGCATCTGCCGCCGCAAGCAGCTCCATGGCGCGGCGGGTCATACCGGGCCGCCGCCGAATATCCTCCGGGCGCGCGAACCCGCCGCCACGCACCTGCATCATGGCTTCCATCTCATCCTCGCGCAGCCCGTCAATCTGACGAAAGCCAAGACGCACGGCGTATTTTTGGTGGGTGTGCCCGCAGGCTGTTCCTCGCCTTCGGCTCGGGCCTGCTGCGCCCGGCCCAGTCGGGCCGTAGAGGTTATCGCCCTCACAAGCGATTACTTTCATTTGCTCGGGCGTAACCCCAGCCCTCTCGGGCCGGGCGCCCGCTGGCCGGGAGGCAGGCTCCAAAATATTATCCCAGTCCGAAAGGTTCACATCCGCTTCGAGGACTTCGACGCCGTGCTCCTGTGCGCAGCGGACGATCTGGGCAGGAGCGTAAAAGCCCATGGGCTGGCTGTTGAGAAGCGCAGCGCAGAAGACATCCGGATGATGGCATTTCAGCCAGGACGAGACATAGACCAGAAGCGCGAATGAGGCCGCGTGGCTTTCGGGGAAGCCATATTCGCCAAACCCCTTCACCTGGTCGAAACAGCGCTGGGCAAAGGTCCGCTCATAGCCGCGCGCGACCATCCGCTCGACCATCAGTTCTTCATAGTTCTGGATGGTGCCGACCTTTCTGAAGGTCGCCATGGCCCTGCGCAGGCCATTGGCCTCATCGGCAGAGAATTTCGCCGCATCCATTGCGATCTGCATCGCCTGCTCCTGAAAGAGCGGCACGCCATTGGTCCGCTTCAGGATCGTCTCCAGCTCATCTGCCGGGCCATGTCTCGGGGAGGGCGATGGATAGGTCACCGTTTCCTGTCCGTTACGGCGGCGCAGATAGGGGTGGACCATATCGCCCTGTATCGGGCCGGGGCGGACGATCGCGACTTCGATGACAAGGTCATAGAAGACACGCGGGCGAAGGCGCGGCAGCATGTTCATCTGCGCCCGGCTCTCCACCTGGAAGACGCCCAGACTGTCGCCCTTGCACAGCATGTCATAGGTCGCCTCATCCTCCTGCGGGACGGTGGCCAGAGAATAGTCGAGCCCCTTGTGGAGGCGCAGAAGGTCGAACGCCTTGCGGATACAGGTCAGCATGCCGAGCGCCAGCACATCCACTTTCATGATGTTGAGCGCGCTGATGTCGTCCTTGTCCCATTCGATGAAGGTGCGCTCTTCCATGGCCGCATTGCCGATCGGCACGGTCTCGACCAGCGGGCCGCGCGTCAGGACAAAGCCGCCGACATGCTGG
>DUBH01000048.1:9923-18965 GCA_012960415.1 Henriciella sp.
GGCGGGTCAGCTGCACGGCGCGCCGGATCACCGGATTGGTGGGGTCTAGACCTGCCTGCCGGATCTGCTTTTCCTTCACATCAGACCCGAAACTGCCCCAGACCGTACCCGCCAGCGCTGAGGCAATGTCCTGCGACAGGCCCAGCGCCTTGCAGACTTCACGCACGGCAGAGCGCGGCCGGTAAGAGATCACCGTCGCCGTCAGCGCCGCCTTGTGGCGGCCATAGCGGCGATAGACATACTGGATGACTTCCTCGCGCCGCTCATGCTCGAAATCGACATCGATATCGGGCGGCTCGCGCCTTTCCTTTGTCAGGAAGCGCTCAAAGAGAAGACGCGTCACGGATGGGTCGACGCTTGTGATGCCAAGGCAGTAACAGACCGCCGAATTGGCCGCAGAGCCGCGCCCCTGACAGAGAATGCCCTGCTTTCTAGCCCAGGCGACAATATCATGGACCGTCAGGAAGTAGGGGGCATAATTAAGCTCCCCGATCAGCGTCAGCTCTTTTCGAATGGCTTTTTTTACACTCTCTGGAACACCATCAGGATACCGCCAGGCTGCACCGTCCCAGGCCAGTGTTTCGATATGCTCCTGAGGCGTCTTTCCGGGCGGCACAGGCTCGTCCGGATACTCATAGGCAAGCTCATCCAGTGAGAATGTACAGCGTTCTGCAATCTCAACCGTCCTGCGAAGAGCTGGGTCAAAGCCCTTGAAAAGGCGTGCCATTTCTTCCGCGGGCTTTAAGTGCCGCTCGGCATTGGCCTCCAGCCGGAAGCCCGCTTCATCTACGGTGCAATGCTCGCGGATACAGGTCACGACATCCTGCAGCGGGCGGCGCTCGGCAGCGTGATAAAGAACATCATTCACCGCCACAATCGGCACACCGCCAGCCTTCAAACCGAGGTCGGCCAGCCGGGCGATCCGCTCGCGGTTCTGGCCCTGAAACCCATAGCGGGCACCGAGATAAAGCCGGTCGCCCCACTGGGCGCGTAGCCATTCCAGCCGCAGCCTGTAAGCCTCATCAGGGCGAGGCGGCGGCATCGCGATGAAGACCTGTCCCTCAGCGTGGGCAATCACATCTTCCAGCGTAATATGGCACTCGCCTTTTTCTGCCCGCAGCTTGCCTTCTGAGAGTAGCCGCGAAAGACGGCCATAGGCGTCCCTGTCCTGCGGATAGGCGATAAGATCGAATCCGTCCGTCGTGATGAGGCGCGCACCGATCAGAAGGCGCATTTCATAATCTTTCGCCGCAAGATGGGCGCGCACGACGCCCGCAAGCGTATTGCGGTCAGCCACCCCTATGGCTTGAAGCCCAAGCCCCTTTGCCTGCGCGACCAGCTCTTCAGGGTGGCTTGCCCCCCGCAGGAAAGAGAAATTCGTGGTGACGGCGAGTTCGGCATATCCGGTCATGCGAACAGCCCATGCATGAACCAGAGCGGCGCGCCGCCCCGACCATCCTCATAGAGGCCCTGCCGGAACAGCCAGAAGCGGCGGCCTTCCTCATCCTCGATCCGGTAATAGTCCCGCGCCCGCGGCAGGTTGGATACAGGTTCGCCCGGATCGGCAGCTTCAAGTTCTGCCCGGATTTTCGCAATCAGCTCCGCATCGGCGCGCGGGTCGAGCTTTGGTTTCAGCCATTTGCGGTCAATGCCTTCAGGGCTGGCAGAGGGCGGCGGCGGGGCCGTCCATGTCCACCATTCAGGCGCAAGCCGTTCTGGCCCATCAGCCCGCGTCACAGCATGCGGCACGCGCCGCCAGATAAAGCGCAAGGGCGGCCCATCGGGCACTTCCGCGAGGACTTTTATCTCCTCAGGCGGGTCTATGAGGCGGATCGGTCTTGGCCCGTGATCGGCAGGGGCGAGGGCAGGGGCGGGCAGCTCGCCGTCAAAGCCTGCCTTGCGCTCGGCCTGTTCCGGCAGGTGGCTCTCATGCGCCTCAGTCACCTTCACACTGCCTTCACCGAGCTTGGCAGTGATCCTGTCTGCGAGGGCCGAGAGGAGGACAGGGTCTGTATCGCTGGCGGCAAGGTCACCTGACAGTGCGGGCGCGCTGATATCCATTGGCCCTGTGCGGCGTGCCTCCAGCATCAGAAGGTCGATACCGAAGCCGGGGTCGATCTGGTCCAGCTTTTCAGAAAAGAGCCGCAGGATATGTTTTGGCGTGCGGACGGGCCGGGCAAGCGTGATGGCGATGGAGCTCACCTCACCATCGGCGCGAAAGGCGTGAAAGGCAAAGGCGCGCGCGCCCTGTCCAAGCCCCGTCAGTTTCACACAAAGCTCATCTGCCAGCTGTTCAAGCCCGTTCTGGACGCCTTCGGTCGCGAGCAATGGCTCCGGGCAGGGCAGGCGGGTGATATGCGAGGGGGCTTCGGTCAGCGGCGTTAGCGGTTCGCGGCGAAGACCAAGCGCCTGATCGAGCCGTAGCAGGACTGCATCGCCTGCCGCGCGTGACTGGAAACGCCGTCCCAGCGCCTTGCGGTCGATCCCATAAAGCTGGCCGATCCGGCGAAGGCCAAACCGCTTCAGCAAGGTTTCGGCCTCCTCCGACAGGCGCAGCGCGCTGATGGGAAGCTCAGCAAGGCCTGCGGCTTCCTTGCCATCGGCAAGAATCTTTCCCGGCCAGTCGCGCGCGAGCGCGCTGGCCGCCCCCGGCGTGCTTGCAAGGCCGAGCCGGTGCGGAATGGCATTCTTCTCAAGTAGGCCAGCGACAGTCTCCATCATGGCTTCTTCGCCGCCATGAAGATGGTCGCAGCCCGTGGTCTCGATCATCAGCCCGTCATCACCGTCAATGGCAACGATAGGCGAGAGGCGCACCATCCAGTCGCCAATCCGCTCCAGCGCGGCACGGTCAGCGTCCCGGTCGATATCCTCATGCAAAAGGTCGGGGCAGCGGGCGCGCGCATCGGTAAAGCCAAGGCCTGCCGAGATGCCAAGCGCGCGCGCAGACGCATTGGCCGCCGCAACGCGCAGGCCATGGCCGCCATCCTCGACGAGGACGAAGGGTTTGCGGGCCGGTTCAGCCGGTTTTTCGCCGGGGCGGGTCCTGGCTGAGGCCGATGTCGGCTGGCGCCGCGCGCGGCGCAGGCGTGTGAGCGGCCAGCCCGGAAACCACACGGAGAGATAGCGTTTCATGGTCGAGCTCGATGTTGAACACGCGCCCCGCCATTTGCGGGGCTTGCCTGGACTTCTCCAGGACGGCCTGCCAGCGGCTGGCGCCCGGAGCGCGGGCATCGAAGGCATTGGGCCCCGATGGCCGCGAAGCGACCCGCCATCGGGCGGTCGCCGCGCTTGTCCCCTCTCGTCGCCAGGGCAATAGAAGGATAAGCGGAATGCCATGCCGGCTGGCGGCAAGCGTCAGGCGGCGTGATGAGGTAAAGTCCAGCGTCTCGATTTCAGCGATGACAAGCCCGACAGCGCCTGAGGAGATGGCTTCCTCGCTGGCCCAGAGGGCGTCGCTCGCCTTCCGGGTCTGCACAGACAGCAGGCCTGCCGGGCACTGGCTGATGCTGGAAAGTCCGGCATGGAGAAGGTCGCCATGTTCACGCGCAAGGCCGAACTGGCGGACCCAGAAGACCGCGCCTGCGGGTGGGCGCGCTGCAGCCAGCGCAAAGCCTGTCATGGCGGCCATGTCCCCATGGCGCGCTTCGCAGATCTCATGCACGCCCTCACGGCCAAGGTTGAGCGGAAAGCTCTGATCTGGCTTTCTGCGCGTCTCACCAAGCCGGAAGACGCCGGGAATATCGAGGGCTCTGGACTCCATATGTTCTTATTTTGTTCTAGAGCAAAAGAGTCAAGCTCACCCGTCTTCATGGGGGATAGAGCTTGTGAATTTCGGGTCCGTGACGCACGTCTGAACGGCGAGGCGTTGCCAGCCTGCCGAAAACTATGGTCTCTTCCCTGAAAGGGAGGCGTCACATCAGATGGCGGACACACAAGAGAACATCAAAGACACGAATGTCTGGACGAACTGGTCAGGCAATCAGGTCGCGCAGCCAGCACAGGTGATAGAGCCTGCCGATGCAGAACAGCTGCAAGCCCTGCTGAAGACTGCGCCAGGTCCGGTCCGCGTGGTCGGCGCGGGACATTCCTTCACGCCGCTTGCCTGCACGGACGGGACACTTGTCCGGCTCAACCGGATGGGCCTTGTCCATTCGGCCGACAGAGTGAAGAAAACCGCCTGGGTCAATGCGGGCGCGCGTCTCAAGGATCTCTCGCCGGCGCTTGAAGCTCATGGCCTCGCTTTCAGGAATCTCGGTGACATCAACGCCCAGTCGCTCGCCGGGGCGACCTCCACGGCGACTCATGGCACGGGCGAGACATTGGCTTGCCTCTCTGCCGAAACACGGGCCTTCAGGCTGCTGACCGCTAGCGGCGAGCTCATCACTGTTTCGCGCGACGAAGACCGCGACGTGTTCGAGGCCTGCCGCGTGTCGCTCGGCGCGATCGGTATTCTCGTCGAAGCCGAAATCCAGCTGGTCGCGCCCTATAAACTTTACCGGCGCACCTGGGCCGAACCGCTTGGCGATATCCTGTCGGCGGCGAGGACGCGCTGGCAGTCGCTCAGGAATTACGAGTTCTTCTACGTCCCGTTTTCCGGCTACGGTATCTCCATTGCGCATGAAGAGACAGACGCGTCTGCCACGCCGCGCCTTGAAAGCGACGATGATGACGCTGTCCTCGGCCTCAAGCGCGCACGCGACTATGCCGGGGGCGATGCGCCCTCGCGCCGTGACTATCTCGCCGGCGCTTTTGCACGGTTTGAAGGCGAGGATGTCATCGGAAACAGCTGGCAGTTGCTGGCCAGCGATCGGAACGTCCCTTTCAACGAGATGGAATACCACCTGCCAGAAGAGACAGCGCTCGACGCGCTTGATGAGGTGATCACCTATATCGAGCGCGAGCGCCCTGACGTCTTCTTCCCCATTGAGGTACGCAAGACGGCAGGCGACGAGATCTGGCTGAGCCCGTTCAGCGGCGCTGGCCGCATCTCTGTCGCGGTGCATGCCTTCGCCGAAGATGAGTATGACTTCTTCTTCTCGCACATAGAGCCCATCTTCCGGCGCGCGGGCGGCCGGCCTCACTGGGGCAAGCTGCATAGCCTCCGCTATCAGGATCTGTGCGGCCTCTATCCCCATTTTGAGCGCTTCTGCGATGTCCGCCGCAGGATGGATCCAACAGGGCGGTTCATGACGTCTTATCTCCGAACCCTGTTCGAGCCGGAGGCGTGATGCCTCTCACCGCCGACTACTTCGCAAAGCTGCAGGCTGCGCTCTTTGAGGCGGGCATTGCCCAGCCGACGCTCATCATCGACCGCAAGCGGCTCGACGCGAATATCGAAACATTCAAAAGCCATCTGCCGCCCGGCATGGCCTATCGCATCGTCGCAAAGTCGCTGCCCAGCCTGCCGCTGCTCGAATATATCCAGAAGAAGACCGGCACTGACCGGATGATGACCTTCAATCTCGACATGCTGCTTGAGATTGCCCGCGCCTTGCCGGAAGTGAAACAGCTGCTGGGCAAGCCGATGCCCGTCGCCGCGGCGCGCGCCTTTTACCGCGATGCGCCGCCGGATGCGAAGGTTCAATGGCTGATCGATACGCCCGAGCGCCTCGATCAGTATCTCGCGCTGGCAGCGGAGCTTTCCGTCCATTTCGACATCGTGTTCGAAATCGATGTCGGTCTTCATCGCGGCGGATTTCCAGCAGATGAGAGCTTGAACCACGCCTGGCAGAAGCTGGAAGCCTCCAACAGTGCAAGTTTTACCGGCCTGATGGGGTATGAGCCGCACATCGCCAAGATGCCGGAAAAGCACGGGCTGCGCGAGAAAGCCGGAGCCCATGCCCGCGAGATCTATGACGCCGCAAAGACGCTGACAGGATGCAATGACCGGGACGAGCGCGGCCTGACGCTCAACACGGCGGGCAGCCCGACTTACCGCCTCTACCCAGACACCAGCATGGCGAATGAGGTGTCTGCCGGCTCAGTTCTGGTCAAGCCGACGGACTTCGATACCGATCTGCTTGAAGACCACCTTCCGGCAAGCTTCATTGCCGCCCCCGCACTCAAGGTTCTGGACGGAACCAATGTCGCGGGTTTTGACTTCCTGGAGGGCCGCGAGCCGGAGATGCCAGAGGGGCACTCAAAGACGATCTACACATTTGGCGGCAACTGGATGGCGAGGCCTGTCTGGCCTGAAGGCATCATCGTCAATGAAAAGTATGGCCGATCAAGCAATCAGCAGATGCTGACAGCGCCGGGGGATGAAGCGCTCAGACCTGACGATTTCGTCTTTTTCCGGCCCACACAGTCAGAGGCAGTCTTCCTGCAATTTGGCGACATCGCTGTCTTTGAGGACGGAAAGATTGTGGAACGCTGGCCCGTCTTCAAAGCCTCGGCTTGAGCCTATGAGTTTTTAGACGCCTTCCTGCTCACGGCCCGGGCAATAAGGGCGTGTGAAACAGCATTTCCGCTTTCCCGTTCGCGAAACCTCAACATGTGGTCTAGAGAAGGGAGGCGATACAGTAAGGCAGTTCTCCATGGCTATTCTCGCCAGCATCTATCACCTCACCCATTACAAGTATGACCGGCCGGTCACGCTGGGGCCGCAAATCATCCGCCTGCGGCCTGCGCCGCAGTCGCGCACCCGGATCGTGTCACACAGCCTGAAAGTCTCGCCTTCCAAGCATTTCGTGAACCACCAGCAGGACCCTTACGGCAACTGGCTGGCGCGGTTTGTCTTTCCGGAGCCGGTGCGTGAACTGAAAGTCGAAGTCGACCTTGTCGCCGACATGACGGTGTACAATCCGTTCGACTTCTTCGTTGAGGAGCGGGCCGAGACCTGGCCGTTCGAATATTCCGAGGAGTACGCGCCAGACCTTGAAATCTACAGGCGGCCGGACCGGCTGACACCGCTGCTGAAAGCCTTCCTCGATACCATTCCGGAAGACCCGATGAACACGGTCGACTTTCTTGTCGACGTGAACCGGCGGGTAGAGAATGTTGTCGATTATATCGTCCGGCTTGAGCCTGGTGTGCAGACGCCGGAAGCGACCCTTCGCAAGGGCTCTGGCTCCTGCCGGGATTCCTCATGGCTGCTGGTGCAGGTGCTGCGCCGGCTCGGCTTTGCCGCGCGTTTCGTTTCTGGCTATCTCATCCAGCTGAAGCCTGACCTTGTCGCGCTCGACGGGCCAGCCGGGACCGATCACGACTTTACCGACCTGCATGCCTGGGTTGAAGCCTATATACCGGGCGCTGGCTGGGTCGGCCTTGACCCGACTTCCGGCCTCCTCACGGGCGAAAGCCATATTCCGCTGGCCGCTACGCCGCATTATCAGAACGCCGCGCCAATCTCTGGCGGTTTCAGCGGCGACCCTGAGACCGAGACCACCTTCGACTTCGACATGAAGATCAACCGTGTGGCCGAACATCCGCGCATCACCAAACCCTTCTCCGATGAGAGCTGGTCGGACCTCGATGCGCTCGGCAAAAAGGTCGATGCTGTCCTAAAGGAAGAAGATGTACGCCTCACCATGGGCGGTGAGCCGACCTTCGTCTCCATCGATGATTTTGAAAGCGCAGAGTGGAATACCGCCGCCGTGGGCCCGACCAAGCGCGCCCTCGCGGACCAGCTGATCCGCAGGCTGCGCGACCGTTTCGCGCCCGGCGGCATGCTGCATTACGGGCAGGGCAAATGGTATCCGGGCGAAAGCCTGCCGCGCTGGACCTTCTCTCTCTACTGGCGCGGCGACCGCAAGCCGGTCTGGCGCGACGCTGATCTCATCGCCAATGAAGGCGAAGACACCGGCGCGACGGCTGAAGACGCCCGCAAGATGACCGAAGCGATGGCGGCCGAACTCGGCCTGCCAGATGAAGTGGTGCAGCCTGCCTATGAAGACCCGGCAGAGTGGATCCTTCGCGAAGGGCGCCTGCCAGACAATGTCACGCCCGAAAACTCCAAGCTGAAAGACCCTGAAGAGCGCCAGCGTATCGCGAAGGTGTTTGAGCGCGGCCTGACAGAGCCGGTCGCTTTCGTCCTGCCGGTTCAGCGCTGGCAGGCAAAGGCGGCGACATCGCGCTGGCGCACCGAGAAATGGTCATTCCGTCGCGGCAAGCTTTTCCTCGTGCCGGGCGACAGCGCAGCAGGTTACCGCCTGCCACTGGAGTCGCTTCCTCATCTTGCCCCATCCGTCTATCCCTACATGCACGCCGCCGATCCGGCAGAGCCGCGCGGGCCGCTGCCGGACTATTCGATCGATGAGGCGGTCGAGCAGCGCAACGTGCCCGCCGATGCGCGCCAGAATGTGTCCAGCCGCACCGAAGCGGCGAAGGGGCAGGATGTCCGTCAGCAACAGATGACCCCGCAGGAGGGCGCGAGCGTGCGCACCGCCCTTAGCGTTGAAGCGCGCGATGGCCATCTTTGCGCCTTCATCCCGCCGACCGAAGCGCTTGAGGATTATCTTGAGCTGGTCGCCACGGCTGAAAAGGCGGCAAAGGCGGTCGGCAAGCCTGTCCATATCGAAGGCTACGCCCCGCCATCCGATGAGCGCCTCAACGTCATCCGCGTCGCGCCTGATCCGGGCGTCATCGAAGTAAACATTCACCCGGCCCACAATTGGGAAGAGTGCGTCGCAACGACTGAAGCGATCTATGAAGAGGCGCGCCAGACGCGTCTTGGCACCGACAAGTTCATGATCGATGGCCGCCATACGGGTACGGGCGGCGGCAACCATGTCGTCGTCGGCGGCGCGAATGTGAATGACAGCCCGTTCCTTCGCCGGCCGGACCTCCTCAAGAGCCTCATCCTTCACTGGCAGAGGCATCCGAGCCTTTCCTATCTCTTCTCCGGCCTGTTCGTTGGCCCGACCAGTCAGGCACCGCGCATAGATGAGGCGCGCAATGACACGCTCTATGAGCTCGAGATTGCGCTCTCGCAGATACCCGCGCCGGGTCAGGGCAGCGTGCCGCCATGGCTCGTCGACCGGCTGCTGCGCAACGCGCTGATTGATGTGACAGGTAATACGCACCGCACCGAAATCTGTATCG
>DUBH01000049.1:0-297 GCA_012960415.1 Henriciella sp.
TAAGTGGGACCGGACCCAAAAGGAGCAGGTCATCGCCGCCCTGCGCGAGTTCGAAAGCGTGGGAAAACCAGTCAGCGGCGTGGTACTGAACCAGATCAATCCGCGCGGCATGAAGCGTTACGGTTACGGCAACGCCTATGGCCCCTATTCCACCTACGGATCGAAATACTATCTAAACTGACCGGTTCCATATAGGCCGACACTTCTCCGGGCTGCAATGAATGGCGGTCCGGAGGGGCCATGAAAGTGATAAGAGATATATTTCAGTTTCAGTAAAGCCCAAGGCCGTGGCGCCCT
>DUBH01000049.1:307-2683 GCA_012960415.1 Henriciella sp.
CATGGGACTCGGGACGTTGTACCCGATCACGCTGTGAGGTCGGTTGTTGGATGTCACTGAGAACTGACCCAGCATTGTCATCGAGATTTGACCCGCCTGTCAGTATGTCGGTCGGTTCATGATGGGGTCAACATTGGCGTCTCCTTCCTCTTCTTTTTCGCGGTCTCCGAGCTGGCCTTGAAGCGATAGCTGTCGTTTCCGGTTTCCAGGATGTGGCAGCGGTGTGTGAGGCGATCGAGGAGCGCGGTGGTCATTTTGGCGTCACCGAAGACGCTGGCCCATTCGCTGAAGCTCAGGTTCGTGGTGATCACGACGCTTGTGCGCTCGTAGAGCTTGCTGAGGAGGTGGAACAGCAAGGCGCCGCCCGAGGCGCTGAACGGCAGGTATCCGAGCTCGTCGAGGATCACCAATTCGGTTTTCACCAACGCCTCGGCGATTTTCCCGGCCCTTCCCAGCGCCTTTTCCTGTTCCAGCGCGTTCACCAGCTCGACTGTGGAGAAGAAGCGCACGCGTTTGCGGTGATTCTCGATTGCCTGGACACCGAGGGCAGTCGCAACATGGCTTTTCCCGGTGCCGGGCCCGCCAATCAGGACCGCGTTCTCGGCAGCATCCAGGAACTCGCATCGGTGAAGCTGCCGAACGAGGGCCTCGTTGACCTCGCTGGCGGCGAAGTCGAAGCCCGACAGGTCCTTGTGAGCCGGGAAGTGCGCTGCCTTCATGTGATAAGAGATGGACCGCACTTCACGTTCGGCCATTTCGGCCTTCAGCAGCTGCGACAGGATGGGGATCGCCGCTTCGAACGCAGGCGCACCCTGTTCCATGAGGTCATGCACGGCCTGCGCCATGCCTGGCATCTTCAGACTGCGGAGCATGATGACGATAGCAGCGCCGGCGGGATCATGACGCATGGCGTTTGCCTCCGGACGTGCGCAGCCCATCGTAGCGTGCGACATTGGCCTCGGGCTCCTTGCTCAGCGTCAAGGCCGGAGGTGGCGTCACATCTGGTAGCTCGACTGAAGTGCTGCTCACCAGCCTGTGCAACAGGTTCAGCACGTGGGTCTTGGTCGGCACGCCGGCCTTCAGCGCCATGTCCACCGCGCACAGGACCGCCTGTTCGTCGTGATGCAATACCAATGACAGGACATCGACCATCTCCCGATCCCCGCCAGGCCTGCGCAGCATCTGGTCCTGCAGCTCACGAAAGCCCTCCGGCATCTCAACAAACGGGGCGCCGTTGCGAAGCGCGCCCGGCTTGCGCTGGACCACGGCAAGGTAATGGCGCCAGTCATAGATGACGCGGCCCGGTTGCCGGTGCGACCTTTCAATGATGCGCTGGTGCTCGCAGACGACATGCCCTTCGGCAACGACAACCAGCCGTTCGGGGTAGATGTGCAGGCTGACGGGCCGGTTCGCAAAGCTGGCAGGCACAGAGTAGCGATTGCGATCAAACGTGATGAGGCAGGTTGGGGACACCCGCTTGCTTTGCTCGACATAGCCGTCGAACGCCGTGGGCAACGGCATCAGCGAGGGCTTCTCCGCTTGCCAGACATCGTCGATGCTCCCGGGCAAGCCGCCATGTACGGTCTCGACCCACAGCGCCTTGCACCGTTCTTCCAGCCAGCGGTTCAGCGCATCGAGATCAGGGAAGGTGGGCATCACCTGCCACATCCGGCTGCGCGCATCGCGGACGTTCTTCTCGACTTGGCCCTTCTCCCATCCCGCCGCCGGGTTGCAGAAGTCGGGTTCGAACACGTAGTGGCTGGTCATCGCTGTGAAGCGCGCATTCACGTCGCGCTTCTTGCCGACGCCCACACGGTCCACCGCCGTGCGCATATTGTCGTAGATCCCGCGGGCCGGCACGCCTTCGAAGACCCTGAACGCGTGCCAGTGCGCGTCGAACAGCATCTCATGTGTCTGCAGCAAATACGCCCTGACCAGAAACGCGCGGCTATGCGACAGCTTGACGTGTGCGACCTGCAGCTTGGTCCGTTCGCCCCCGATGATCGCGTAATCTTCGCTCCAATCGAATTGGAAGGCCTCGCCCGGCTTGAACACCAGAGGCACGAATGTCCCGCGATCCGTCGTGCTCTGCGCCCGCTGCCGGTCCGATTTCCAGGCGCGGACAAAGGCTGAGACCCGCTCGTAGGAGCCGTCGAATCCCAGCTGAACCAGATCCGCGTGCATCTGCTTTGCCGTCCGCCGCTCCTTGCGCGACTTGCGCTGTTCGGCCAGCAACCAGCCCGACAACTTCTCCGCGTATGCGTCGAGCTTGCTCGGCCGCGACGGCACGTTGAACTTGGGCTCGACGATCCCGGCACGCAGGTAACGCCTGATAGTATTGCGCGACAGACCAGTCCGCCGCGAAATCTCACGGAT
>DUBH01000049.1:2705-3108 GCA_012960415.1 Henriciella sp.
CGTCGAATGACGCTCAAAATATCCATGTCGATCACTCCAATGACCCCCGACAAATCCCGTCAGGGGGAGGGTTCCACATGGGTCAGTTCTCAGTGACATTTCCTATCGCCGCTGGGTCAGTTCTCAGTGACATCCAACAGCTCAGGCCCCATTGATTTCCTCGGAGGCTCATGATTCAGCCTTCGGAAAACGAGCGGTGACATGTCTGATCTCTTTTGGCTGAGAGAGGCGCAGATGAAGCGCCTGCAGCGCTATTTTTCTAAGTCCCACGGCAAGCCACGCGTCGATGACCGGCGCGTGCTGAGCGGCATTATAGTCATAAACCGCAATGGATTACGCTGGCGGGATGCCCCGAAAGAGTATGGTCCGCACAAGACACTGTACAATCGTTGGAAGTGATGGA
>DUBH01000050.1 GCA_012960415.1 Henriciella sp.
ATTCGGCTGAGCGTGTTCAGCTTGCTTCTGGGCCACGCCGGTATGTGGGACTTCCAGGGGTTCTGGGCGACCGGGGGCATCCTGTTGGAGCTGTCGGAGGATCCGGGGTGATCCGCGCGCTCGCGTTGCTGCTGCTACTTATTGGTTTCGCTTACGGGCCTCCTCCGCGGCGCCGCCCTCGAGCGCGGTGATGGCGGACATGGCCGACGGCACGATGCTCTTCAACACCGAGAGCCACACCGACATCACCAGCTGGCAGCGTGAAGAGCGAACCGGTCACGATGCCGGAAAGCGTCAGCTGCTCGTAGGAGGTCGAACCGCTGTCGTCCTGGATCAGGAAGTCCAGAACGTCTGGAGCGATGTTACCTTCGACGAAATCACGGCTGAAGTAGTCATAGGTGACTGGGCAAGGCACGTAGGTGCCGTTCAGGCCGTTGTTCGCAAAGTCCTGATCTTCAATGTAGAAACACTGATAGTTGCCAGGCGTGCCAACATTGGTCGCACCACCGCCGCGGACCGGGTCAACGACGCGGTTGAGCGGGAAGGTTTCACGGGTGTAGTCGCCTTCGGACTTCGAGTAGACAGCCGCAGTTTCCCACGTCCAGTCCTGAAGCATGTTGCCGAAGTCGCCGCGCAGACCAGCAGTGACGGAGTAGTAGTCAATGTCTACGCCGGTGCTGAACGGAGCGATCGTGATCGGACGGGCGAAGTTGCCGTACGGGTTCTGCGGGTCAGCAGGAGACGACCAAGGGAAGAACTGGCGGAAGTATTCCTGCTCAGTCTTACGGTTGGAGTAAAGCGCGTCGCCGAAGAACTCTGCCCAGCCGAAATTGTAGTCGGCGGTTGCAAAGATGCTGGCACGTTCCGTTTCCGGAATCACAGCCGTGTCGCGATACTTCTCGTTGTAGTACTCACGCTCTTCGAAAGCGGACGGGCGGAAATCGCCGAGCGCTTCGTCATAGATGAGACGTGGGCCTGCGTTGATGTCGATCGCGTCCGTGATGGACAGGAGACAGATTGGACGGCCGGTGTTCGGGTCGATCGTGTCGACACGGTTGCCACCCTTCTTGTCGTAGACATACTCTTGCGGGCAGTCGAAGTAGTCGCGGTCGCGGAACGAAAGCTGCTCAAGCTTCTGGTAGGAAGCAGAGATGACTGCGTTACCACGGTCGAAGTTGAAGCCGTAAGCGCCGTCAACAGACCACTGCTCACCACCGCCCTCGTAAGGAACGTTGAAAGAGACGTTAAGCTCTGGAGCGTCGACCGAGCGACGGGTGATGACGTTGACCACACCGGCAACAGCGTCGGAACCGTAGATGGACGAAGCGCCGTCCTTCAGGATTTCAACGCGCTGGACTGCGGAGGTCGGGATGACGTTGAGGTCAACCGCGCCAACCTGGCCCTGGACACCGGATGGGCCGATACGACGGCCGTTGAAGATAACCAGCGTACGCTGTGCGCCGAGGCCACGCAGCGAGATCGTGTTAACGCCGGTACCGCCTTCGACGACGAAGCCACCGAAGTTACCGTTGATCTGGGTCGAACCGGAAGCAACCGACTGCGACTGGATGATGTCGGTCGCGTCGATGAGACCTTCAGCCGTTGCGGTTTCAGCGGTGATCACCTGGATCGGGGAAGAAGAGCTGTACTCGTCACGGCGCAGGAGCGAGCCGGTGACAACAACGCGTTCCTGACGCGATTCTGCTTCGTCTTCGTTGTCCTGAGTTTCGGTCGTGATGACCGGTTCGTCAGTTTCGGTTTCTTGCGCATATGCAACGCCGGTAATGGCGAAAACGCTGTAGGCTACGGAGCCAAGCGCAAGATACCGCAGATCGTTTTTAATCGACATGGATACCCCTTCAAAAAATCGGAATAAATTCCCTGAGTCCCGCCCTGAGTGCCGGGATGGTGGTACGCATGCACCCATCATTACAATTCCGCAAACCCTTGTTGCACGGATTTTGGACGTTGAAAGAATGTGTGACATTTCGGTAACGGGAACGGGCAAGTCTTGCCCTTTATTCGCGCTGGAGGGGACAATCGTGCGCCTGCAAGGCGAAGTTGACCAATGCGCTACATTCAGCAACTGTCGTTGAACATGCGTGATGGAAGGGAGCATCTATGAAGCGGCAAATTATTGCGGCCGCCGGCCTTGTCGGGCTGGCCTTCGGAGCTCAGGCAGACCCGGTCCCGATCGAGGCCTTCGCCAAAGAGCCAAATATCAGCAGCCTGTCGATGTCGAATGACGGTACCTATATGGTCGGTCTGATTGCGACGCCTGGCGAAGACAATGAAACGCTGTCACTGGCGAGCTGGGAACTGCCAGATACGATCGACACCTCGAAGGCTCTGGTGCCGACGCGCATCACGCCGCCGAACAACAAGATGCGGTTTGCCGCCATTCAGGCGCTTCCGGGCGACAAGGTGTTCGTCGTTGGCCGGCAGGCCTGGACAGGTCAGACCTTCTGTACTGAAGGGGGCGGCTTTGGTGCCGTGAAGACCTTCGTGACGAAATTCTATGTCGGCTCCAAGGATCTTGATGATCTGGATGAGGGGATTGCCGGTCTCGGAACCGAGCGCCTGCGCGACAAGCAGCTTGCGCAGTGCCGCGACCTCAACAATACGACGGGCATCTCGAACACGCTTCCGCTGGAAGACGATTATGTGATCGTCACCTATAATAACATCGCGAGCGGCGAGACTGAGTATTACCGCGTCAACATGCGCACGGAAGAGAAGACGTTCCTGTATAACGGCTCTGGCCGTCAGGGGATCAGCTTCACCGATCCGCGCAATGGCCGCATCCTGGTCCGTCAGGGCATCGAGCCAGCAGGTGAGGGCGACTGGCGCATCGAGACCTATATGCTCAATGAAGAGACAGGCTCGATGGAGCGCGAAGAGCCGCTCGATTACCTCGCCTCGAACCGTTACCAGATGGATGTTGGTGGCTACGACGAGGCATCTGGCCGCTACTACATGATCACCGACAAATTCTCGGATAAGGCGGCGGTCTATTTCTATGATCCGAAGACCAACCAGTTCAGCAATGAGCCGGTCTTTGCGCATCCGGACTTCTCTGCAACCAGCGTCGTGCTGGGCACGGACGAGGAAAACTGGAACGAGCCGCTCGGCTTCCGCTATGCGGCAGCCACGGTTGAGACCTACTGGCTCGACCCGGAGCTTCGCTCGATCCAGGAAGGCCTGGAGCAGGCATTCTCTGGCCAGATGATCGACATCATCGATGCGGCAAAGGACGGCAATCGCATCCTGTTCTCGACGGAAGCAGCTGACCAGCCGCCTGCCTATTACCTCCTGATCAACCGCAACAAGGTAGTGATGATCGGCGATAGCCGTCCATGGATCGACGAGTCGGACATCGGCACGACCGAGCTGATCTACTATCCGGCGCGCGATGGCCTCAGCATTCCGGGTCTTCTGTCCCTGCCGGACAGCTATGACAAGACCACCGACGGCCGTATCCCGACCGTGATCCTGCCGCATGGCGGTCCTTGGGCGCGCGATTATGCGGGCTGGGATATTTCGGGCTGGGTGCCTTTCCTGACCTCGCGTGGCTACGCAGTCCTTCAGCCGCAATATCGTGGTTCAACCGGCTTTGGCCGTGAGCTGTGGTTTGCTGGCGACAAGGAATGGGGCCAGGCGATGCAGGACGACAAGGATGACGGCGCGCAATACCTCGTCGATCAGGGCATTGCCGATCCGGACAAGATGGCGATCTTCGGCTATTCCTACGGTGGCTTCGCAGCCTTCGCCGCGACCGTCCGCGAGAACAGCCCATATCAGTGCGCAATCTCTGGTGCTGGTGTGTCGAACCTTTCGCTGTTCAACCGTCTCTGGAGCTCGAACCGCATCCAGCGCATCGTGCAGGGCAATACACTTGCCGGGATGGACCCGAGCAAGAACACCGAAAAGGCGAACATCCCGATCCTCGTCTATCACGGTGACCGCGACGTGCGCGTGCCGATCGAGGAAGGGCGCGGCTTCTACAATGCGGTGCGCAACCGCGTGAATGCCAAGTTCGTCGAGATCAAGGACATGCCGCACAGCCTGCCTTGGTGGCCTGATCACCACCGTCAGTCGCTGAAAGCGATTGATGACTGGCTGAAGAGCGACAATTGCTTCGGCTAGGCTGATGCCAGAATGACTGAAAAGGGCCGCGCCATATGTTGCGGCCCTTTTTGATTCGAATGGGTCGTTTCCAGCGGGCGGACCGCGTCCATGATCAGTCGGTCTTGTTGCTGTCCTTGGCCGCGCCGTCCGGCTTTTCCTTGCGGGCGGCCTGCTTGCGGCGCTTGAGGTTGTCTCGTAGCGCGGCCTTCAGGCGCGCCTCCCGGCTGTCTTCGTTTTGTTTAGCTGCCATTTGTTCAGTTCCGTACGTTAAACGGCCTTTTCATCATTCGCGGCATAAGCTAAGGCCCTCGCACGCTAGCGTAAACGCCGCGGTAGCTCAGTGGTAGAGCGCGTCATTGGTAATGACGAGGTCGACAGTTCAATTCTGTCTCGCGGCACCATCCTTCCTCATGACATCGACGGAACGCGAACGCTGAGGCGCCTTCGCACCGCGTTTTGCGCTTTGGGGCAAAGCCATAAAAGGCTGAAGACGCCAAGTACACGTATAGATATCTACGAAAACCAGTCTTTAAAATATTGTCGAGTAAATAGAAAATATGAAACGGCATGGCCTGATCATATTTTCGACGCTCGCGATTGCGGGTAGTTTGAAGGCGCATGCGCAGGCGGCCTGCGCATCGCTGAACGCGGCTGGCGATGTATTGCAGGAGGTTCGCCTTTTGAAGGTGAGCGAGAGCCCGTCTCAGAAAAATGAGCGGTTTGCCGAGATTGGCCGGCTGCTGCCGGAAGTGCCCAGGCTGGAGGGGCGCCCGCATCGGGGCGTCAAGTCGGCCCTCTTCGACCCAGTGGAATTCGACTGGTATTTTGAGCGGCTGTCGGTTGCGGTCTCTGCGTCCTCGACGGGCCATGAGCTGACCCAGTTCCGCGTCGCGTCTGCGTCGATCCCGCCTGAAGTCGGTATGACGCTGATCGCATTTCTTCGGTCTGAAGGATGTATCGCGGCCGATGAGGGTGCCCGAGAACTGTCGGGGGGAGGCTCCTCTATCGGCACGCGCTATGCGAGCCGGCAATATAGCGACAGTGTGGGAACGCGCGTATCACGAGAACGCAATCGACCTACGCTGCCAGCGCGAGCCAGTCCAGATGAGCCTGTGGAGGTTCAGGTGAAGGCGAAGGAGGGGCTCTCGCGGTATATCCTGCCTCTCTCCATGTTCGGAGCGTCGCTTTCACTGGCGGGCCTGCTGTTCAGGCCCTGGATTCGCATGAAAGGTTATGAGTCTGCGCCGCGAAACATATGCGAGCGGAGCGGCCTGCTGCTGCAGGGCAAGAAGGACCGGAAGGTCACCGTCGTGGATTACAACCGCGATGGCATCCGGGTGAAGCATTCCGGGCTGTCGCGCAGGCGTGATGCGTCGATTGCGCTAGGTGGAAAATCGCTCGCCGGGACGATTGTGTGGCGTAACAAGACCTATGCAGGCTTTGTGTTTGAACTGCCGCTCGACGACGAAATCTATGAATGGCTGATCGATACGCTGACCGACACGACGACCGAGGCAAGAGGCGAGGCGCTGTCCTCTGTGGCATGATCTGAGGCGAGAGACATGCAGACGCCGGCCCCTGATGGTCCGCCTGTGCCATCATCTTTCATGAAAGCCTCACATTCCGGCCTTTCCCGGACCATGCGGCGCATTATAAGTCCTGCGCATGGACAGTCTTAAAATCATTGGCGGACAACCGCTTTCCGGCGAGATTCCGATCTCCGGTGCGAAGAACTCTGCGCTGAAACTCATGGCGGCCTGCCTGCTGACGGCAGAGCCGGTGACACTTACCAACATGCCGAATCTGGCAGACACGCGCTTCCTGTCGCAATTGCTGCAGACGCTGGGCGTTGAGGTCTATTGGCCGAAGGGCGATTCGGAGTGCCGTCTGAACGCCGAAAACCTTACATCGACGATCGCGCCCTATGAGCAGGTCCGCAAGATGCGGGCGAGCTTTAACGTGCTTGGGCCGATGCTCGCGCGTTATGGCCATGCGACGGTGTCGCTGCCGGGCGGTTGTGCCATCGGCGCGCGCCCTGTCGACCTTCACCTTCAGGCCTTTGAGGCGATGGGCGCGGACCTTCTGGTCGAGCAGGGCTATGTGAAAGCGGCCGCAATCCACGGTCTGAAAGGCGCGCAGATCGTCTTCCCGTTCGTGTCCGTTGGCGCGACCGAGCACGCCATGCTGGCAGCAACGCTCGCCAAGGGTGAGACGGTGCTTGAGAATGCCGCGCGTGAGCCTGAAATCGCGGACCTTGCCGATTGCCTGATTTCCATGGGTGCCAAGATCGAGGGCGCGGGTTCTTCGACCATCACGATCCAGGGTGTCGATGAGCTGCACGGCACGCATCACAAGGTGATGTCTGACCGTATCGAGGCGGGCACCTATGCGATGGCGGTTGCTGCCGCTGGTGGGCATGTGACGCTGACCAATGCGCCGGTGGGGGCGCTGAGCGCGATCAACCATGCGCTGCGCAATGCCGGCGTGAAGGTCGAGGCCGACAAGGATGCGGGTACGATCGAAATTGAGACGACGGGCCAGCCGCTAACGGCGGTAAATGTCGATACCGCGCCCCATCCCGGCTTTCCGACCGACCTGCAGGCGCAATTCATGGCCCTTATGTCGGTTGCGCGCGGCACGTCCATCATTCGCGAGAATATCTTCGAGAACCGGTTCATGCATGCGCCAGAGCTCTCGCGTCTTGGTGCCAATATCGCTGTGCGTGGTTCTGAGGCGATCGTGACGGGCGTCGAGAAGCTGAAAGGCGCGCCTGTCATGGCAACCGATCTGCGCGCCTCTGTCTCTCTTGTCATTGCAGGCCTTGCTGCCCAAGGTGAGACGACGGTCAGCCGCATCTACCACCTAGACCGTGGCTTTGAGCGGCTGGAAGAGAAGCTGAGCGCTGTCGGGGCGAATATCCGCCGGACGCGCGATGAAGACGAAGGCTAGGGGCTGAACACGCCATGGCAACAAATACACCACTGCGGCTCATCGCTGAGGATAGCGAAGACCTGAAAATCATTTCAGCCGCTGTGCAGGACTGCGTCATCAAGGCGGAGAATATCAGGTTCGAGCGCAGCCAGCGGCGCTTTGCGCTCGAGATCAACCGCTTCCGCTGGGAAGATGCCGCGCATAAGAGCAAGCGCGAGCCTAAGACCCGCGTGCGCTCACTTCTCGCGTTTGACGGCGTCCTGTCGGTGAAGTCGCGCGGTGTTTCGCGCGCTGACCCCGACATGGTCTATTCTTTGCTCGCGGTTGAATTCGAACCAGATCAAGATCCACCGGGCGGCGTTGTGCGCCTTCACTTTGCGGGCGACGGCGAGGTCGAGCTGGCTGTCGAAGTGCTCGATGTGACGCTGCTCGACAGCGATTATGAATGGACAACGCGGCACACACCGCAACATGACCGCAGGAGACGCTAGGATGGCCAGGTGGCTGGACGGCACAAAAGGTGACTTTGCAGACGAACTTGCAGCCTTCCTCGCAGAGCCGCGCGGAGAGGTCGAGGACGTTGCGCAAACGGTAACGGACGTGCTGGCGGACGTACGCGCCAAGGGCGGAGAAGCCGTGGCGCGCTATACGGCGAAGTTCGACCGGCTGACGCTGGACCCTGTCACGCTGCAATCGGACAATGTGGACCTGCATGCGCTGGCGGCTGGCTGCCCGGCAGACCTCCGAGAAGCCATTGATTACGCCGCTGAACGCATCACCGCCTATCATGAACGCCAACGCCCTTCGGACAATTTCTTCAAGGATGCCGAGGGCATAGAGCTTGGCTGGCGCTGGACGCCGCTGGACAGTGTCGGCGTCTATGTGCCGGGGGGCCTCGCTTCCTATCCGAGCTCTGTTTTGATGAATGCCGTGCCGGCCAAGCTGGCCGGGGTGAAGCGCGTCGTGATGACAGCGCCTGCGCCGGGTGGGCAACTCTCCAATGCCGTTGCCTATGCGGCGCTAAAGGCTGGCGTCGATGAATACTATCCGATTGGCGGGGCGCAGGCGGTTGCGGCACTGACCTTCGGGGCAGGACATCTCAAACCCGTCGACAAGATTGTCGGGCCGGGTAACGCCTATGTCGCCGAAGCCAAGCGGCAGGTTTTCGGCCGTGTCGGCATCGATACAATTGCCGGGCCATCAGAGATTCTGGTCATTGCTGATGACAGCGCAAACCCTGACTGGATCGCCGCTGACCTGCTCAGCCAGTGCGAGCATGACACGTCCTCACAATCGATTTTGATCACTGTGGAAAAGCCTGTGGGTAAGTCTGTGGAAGAAGCTGTGGAAAAGCAGTTGAAATCTCTCTCCACCGAAGTGCGCGCGCGCACCTCATGGGAGGCGCATGGTGCGATCATCCTTGCGAAGGATCTGGATCAGGCGGCGGACATCGCAAACGAGATCGCAGCCGAGCATCTGGAGCTCGCCGTAGGCGACCCAGATATCCTGCTGCCGCAGATCCGGCACGCCGGTGCTGTCTTCCTCGGTCATCATACGCCAGAGGCGCTGGGCGACTATCTCACCGGGTCCAACCATGTGCTGCCGACAAGCCGGGCGGCGCGTTTCAGCTCTGGCCTTGGCCTCACAGACTTCATGAAGCGGATGAGTGTCCAGCGGGCAGGCCCTGACGGGTTTGCGGCGCTTGCGCCAGCCGTCCTGCGCCTTGCAGAAGCTGAGGGCCTGCCGGCCCATGCGCGATCTGTTTCCATTCGGACCAATAGTGGTGGGAGCGATGGCGGATAAGCGACTTGTTGCCGTCGAGATCGATGAAGAGACGCTCTCATCAAGCGGGCCTGATGCGGAGCATGAGCGGCGCGTAGCTATCTTTGACCTGATCGAGGAGAACTCGTTCGGGGTCAGGGACGATGACCGCGGGCCTTATGTCCTCCACCTCTCCATGATGGAGCGCAAGCTCGTCTTCGATATCAGGCTGGAGGACCAGACAAAGGTCCACATGTTCATCCTGTCGATCTCTCCGTTCCGCGGGATTATCCGCGACTATTTCATGATCTGCGAGAACTATTATTCGGCAATCAAGACACAGTCGCCGCATCAGATCGAGGCCATCGATATGGCGCGGCGCGGCATTCATAATGAAGGGTCGAACCTTCTGGCGGAGCGGCTGGAGAACAAGATCGATGTCGATTTCGATACGTCGCGTCGTCTGTTCACGCTGATCTGCGCATTGCATGCAGGGCAGACACGGTCCCCTGCCACTTAAGGCCTGGGGAAGGTCAAGTCTGGCGACGGCTCCATCGGGTGGAGCAGCTTGGCTGTCAGGTTGAGGCGCAGACCATCATCCTCGAACACTCGGTCAACCGTCAGATTTGGCATGAAGTTGAAGAGCTGCGAGCCGAAGCCCTGATTTGTGGGCGAGGTAACACCTGATAGCCCGCTTTCCTTCCAGCAGACCTTTACAGAATGCGCGTCATCGCCATGCGCGGTTTCAATTCGAAGCTTGCCGCCTGGCACGGAGAAGCAGCCATATTTGGCAGCGTTGGTCGCCATTTCGTGCACAAGAAGCGAGGCATGCTGCGCGCCGCGCGGGCTGAGCCGGACATCGGGGCCGCAGATGGTAACGCGTTCACTGTCGCGTCCGCAGAACTGGTCCAGACCATCTTTCAGGATGGAATGGAGCCAGAGGCCTTCCCAGTTGTGATCGCGAAGCTGGTCGTGCGTGCGCCCCATCGCGGCCAGACGCGAGGCGAACTCATTGCGGAACTCCTCAATGGTTTCAGCCTGGGTGCCTGAGAGCATGGCGACGGCCTGAATCACCGAGAAGATGTTCTTCACCCGGTGGTCGAGTTCCTGCTGGATGACTTCGTTTCGCTGGCGGAGCTTGTCGGCTTCAGTGATGTCTTCTGCGTGCTGGACGATGTAGGCGACCTCGCCATCCACGCCGTAATAAGGCGTCTGGATGCACTGCCAGCATTTTGTGCTGACCGTGCCGTCGGCATGACGGAAATGGTAATAGGTGCGCTCGACCTGCGTTGTCTCGCCGTTCAGTGTCCGGATGAAGGTTTCGCGGATCGGCGCGGTGCGGTCATCGGTGTCGGGGAAGGCGTGAAAGACGTTCTTGCCGATCAGGTCTGGCAGTTTTCGCTCGACCGCGTCGAGATAGGCCTGGTTCGCATAGATGATCGTCAGGCTACGATCCATGATCATGTACGGGGTCAGCATCCCGTCCACGAGATGGCGGAAATTCAGAAAGGCCGAGCCCGCAGGCAAGGCATTGTGGGTCGCAAGACGATGCGGCATCACACACCCGGAATTGAATTTTGCCTGATCTGACACCAAATTCCTCTCCAAGCCGTTACTAGGCGCGAGGCGCGGGTTTGGCCGCGTTGCCTTTTACGGCTTGCCCTTCCAGGTGACGAAAGTTACGAACCGCGCCATAGCTGGCCCGCAGCGAGGGTTTGACAGTCGCTGTGGCTGAACAAGGAGTGCCAATGTCAAAAGAAGAACTGATCGAGTTCAATGGAACGATCATGGAATTGCTGCCGAACGCGACTTTCCGCGTGAAGTTGGAAAATGATCACGAAATTATCGGCTACACGGCCGGCAAGATGCGCAAGAACCGCATCCGCATCCTGACGGGCGACAAGGTGCTCGTTGAAATGACGCCTTATGATCTGACCAAGGGCCGGATCACCTATCGCTTCAAATAGTCATGATGCCAGCGACGCGCGCGCCCCTGATCCTGGCGAGCGCGAGTCCACGGCGGCTCGACTTGCTGGCGCAGGCCGGTATTGCACCAGACCACGTCCGGCCTGCCGATATTGATGAAACCCCGCTAAAAGACGAAACGCCCGCCGCGCTGGCCGAACGCCTTGCGCGCGAAAAGGCGTTGCATGTGCACGATGCTGGCAGCTTTACGCTGGCCGGTGACACCATCGTGGCGATGGGGCGGCGCATACTACCTAAGGCAGGCGATGCAGCTGAAGTCATTGATTGCCTGAAACTGCTGTCGGGCCGTGCGCACCAGGTCATCTCCGGCCTCGCAGTTTGCGCGCCGGATGGACGGGTATCTGTGCGGGCCGTCCGCTCCCGCGTTCTGTTCAAACGCCTGACCGATGATGAGATCGAGCACTATGGCCATGCCGGCGATGGTGTGGGCAAGGCGGGCGGCTATGCGATACAGGGGCAGGCGGCGCCCTTCGTGCGCCGGATCAACGGTTCATATACGGCGATTGTCGGCCTGCCGCTTTATGAGGCGGTCTCCATGCTGCAGGGGCTTGGCTATCTGAGCGGCGCGGCCTCACCAAGCGGCGCGGAATAGCGCACCAGGTCTGCGCGCCCGCTTTCATGTTGCGGGGCATGGGTGTTGGCCAGGCTGGCCGAGACCATCGCATTTTCTGGAATGGGCTGATCGAGCGGGACAAGGAACGTCCGGCGGGTTTCTGGAAGCACGACGAGGCTTGCCAGGGGCAAAGAGGTGCTTGCGCCATTCGCGTCCATGCTGATCATTCCCTGAAGGCGCGCATGGGCCGTTCCCGTATTCGAGACTTCCAGCCGAAGCGCGGTTGAACCGTCTGCGAGCAGGACGCGCGTGATGGACTCAATGACTGGCAGGCTCTCTGCATCCCGGCCTGTCAGGTAGATCAGGCTCGTTTCCTCTATCTTTCTCAGAAGGCTGCCGCCATCTGTGGTCGACACAGGTGCGATGGCTGAGGCGAGTAGCGCAGTCCGGTTCGAGGTAGCCGGCGATGCGGTGTCAGGGATTTTGATATCGACGAGGATTTCGCGGGCTTCGCCGGGCGCCAGTGAAACATAGGCCGGGCTGAAGCGGACCCAGTCTGCCATGCTGCCTGGCGCAATGCCGGGAGGCTCAAGGTCGAGCTGTCCATCGGCGCTGATCGACCAGTCGGCAAGACCGATGGTGAGCTCGATTGTCTCGGCGGCGCTGTCATTCTGCAGGGTGACGAGAGCATGTTCGCGCGAACCGGGGGCGCCGCTCAGTTCCAGCGATGTCGGCTCCAGCGAGACCTGCCTGCCATGTGCGGGAATGGAAATTCCGCCAAGGCAGGCGAGCAGCAGAAGGCCTGCGCGAGTTGAGCGGGTGAGCTTCATGTCCTGTCCCAGCTGGCCGGTCGCATTGGTGTGCGCTGTCGATGAAGCTAGGTGACCCCGGTTACCGGGGGGTTTAGAGGTGCAGCGTGCGCGCCGAGCTTGCGCGGACCGCCGGGCTTGGGTAGCCAAAACAGCGATGACCCAGCCTGAGCAAGAGCCTGAGCGCAAAGCGCCGCCGAAGAAAAAGAAGAAGCGCAAGAAGCCGCCTCACATTGCAGCCGATCTGACGACGGCGGATGGGCGCCGGCGCGCGCAGCTGGAAATGGTGCTGGGTGATCATGGCTTCTTGCGTGAGGGTTTCCAGAACCTGCACCAGATCAGCCCCGAAATGTGGCGGTCAAACCAGCCCAACCCCCGCCAGGTGGCAGAGCATGCAAGCGCGCGCGGCATCAAGACGATCATCAATCTGCGCGGTGAGAGCACCAAGGGGTATTACCTTCTCGAGAAGGAAGCCTGCGAGGCGGTTGGCATTACGCTGGTCGATTTTCAGGTCTTTTCACGCGACACGCCGACGCCTGAGCGCATCGAGGCAGCCCGCGACCTGTTCGAAACGATCGAGTACCCAGCGCTGATGCATTGCAAGTCGGGCGCGGACCGGGCCGGCCTGATGAGCGCTCTCTATATGATTTTCCGACAGGATATGCCGGTCGAGAAGGCCCTGAAGCAACTGTCGGGGCGCTACCTGCATGTGAAATCCGGCAAGACCGGGATGCTGGACGCCTTTTTCGAGGCGTATCTGGACAGCTCGCGCGAGACGGGAAAAGACTTTATGGCCTGGGTCAAGGAAGACTATGATCGCGACGCGGTGAAGGCTGAATTCCTTCGGAAGCGGCAGGGGCGGATCAGCTTCGACCGGATTCTCCGCCGGGAATAAAGTCAGTCGTTTCTGGAGCCTCCAGATGGTTCGTGAGAAGACTAAAGCCTAGAAAGCCTCAGAAGGAAGCCACTATGAAACTCCCAGTCTCAGTTCTGCTTGCCAGTATCGCTCTAGCGGCCTGCGACGGTAGCTCGAGAGATCGGGCAGCGATCATGGAGTTCTGCGAGACTGAAGTCGGCATGGAGACGGCAGAATGCGAATGCCTGACGGATGCGGCAGAGGAAAAGCTGGATGACGAGTTGTTCGCCAAGTTTGCAGACATTGCCCGAAATAATGGCGAGGGCGATGTGGCAGTGTCGAGTAACTCGACACGCGAACAGCGTCAGGTCTTCGAATTCATTCTAGAGGCGGCACCGCGCTGCGTTTTTGGTCAGGAATAATCCGAGGCCAGACTTTCTCATTTGGGGGAATACGGAATGAAATTCTTTATTATCAATAGCTTCCGAGCGATGGTTTATATTGCCTACCTTGCGATCATCGCAGCGGGCGCTCTGTACGGCGTTATTCAGCAGGGCACTCTTGCCGCTGCATATGGCCTAACCGGCGATATGGCACGTGTCGCGGAAATTGCAGGTTTCACGATTGCAGGCTGGATCGTGGCAAGCATCATCTGTGGCCTGATCGTTGCCGTTCTCGATATCCGCGACGATATCAATGACCGCCTGCCTGACGCGCGGCGCGACAGCTAAGCGCTGATCAAACCGGATTTGCATGGCGTGGTGGGACACGATGTCCTGCCACGGCCATTTTTATTCGACTTTCCCCTGGGCTGCATGCTTATCCTGACGGCGTGACTTCAGTGTTTTCGCAAGCAGGGTAGCGGCCTTGGCCTTACACACCGCCTCCATATCGAGAGACGCCATTAGCCATGCGCGCAAGGTAGCTATGCCGACGCTACCGGGCCTGTTGCTTATGGCAGCCGCCGTTTTCGCGCAGAGCTATGTCAACCGGCTGGCGAATGAGGGCGGCGAGCCGGTTTTCTACTGGTTCGCCATGGGATTGCTGGTGATCTTCGTCGGAAGCTTCTGGTCTGCGACCATGTACCGGAAGCTCCTGCCGGAGGCGGGCACATCCGGCGTGATCGGCGATGCGTGCCGGCTCTTCTTCGCAAACCTTGCGGTCTATGGGCTGTTTTTCATCCTGATCTTCCTCATGACGCTGTTCTTCTCGATCTTTGCAGGCGTGCTGATCGATGCGTCGGGCTATGACCCATCAGAAAGCGGCCAGGCGGCAGACGAGGTGTGGCGGTCGATTGATGCGCTGTCCGGCTCTGGCGCAGCGATCATCCTGTACCTTCTGCTTGTCGTCTCAGCAGGGGCGCTGATCTGGCTCGGCCTTCGTCTTTTCCTGTTTGGCGCAGCAACGATCGCAGAGCGCCATGTCACCATTTTCCGAAGCTGGCCATGGACGGCAAAGCACGTCTCGAAACTGTCGCTTCTCTGGGTAGGACTTCAGCTCCTGCCCTGGCTTTTACTGTCGCTGATCGCTTCTGTCGTTCTTCACGCAGGCGGGATCATGACAGTGATCAGCGTTTATGCGCCGCCGCCTCAGTCAGCTGAGGCGCTTGGCGATCTCGAATTTGCAGGCCTTGCCGCGCTCGCTTTCCTGATCCTTTCGCCTTTCTACTGGCTGGGGCACGGTCTGGCGGTCGCGCTTTATCAGCGCCTCGCGCCCACCCGAGTTGACGCGGAGACGACATTCGGCTGATAGCTGAGGCTGTATCAGCTCCGGGGAGGGGCAGGGTGGATCATCGTTTCAGTTTCGCGAATGCAATGCTGCATTTTGCGCAGGCGCGCGGGCCGGGCGGTTTCATCTGGAAGTATGCCCTGTCGTATCTGATCGCCGTGCTCCTCATGGGCGGGCTGGCCTATCTCCTCTTCCAGCCGCTAATCGGGCTTTTCACCGATGTCCTGCTCCAGGTCGCACGCGGTGCCATGACCGGCGATGACGTGGAAGTCGTCATCACGCGCCAGATCACGGGCATGGCTGGCCGGATCATCTTTTCCTATATCGGCCTTCTCCTGCTGACTGCGCTTGTCTGGTCCATGTTCGAAGCAGCTATCCAGCGGCGCTATGTGCGCGAGGAGGGGTTCAGCATTGGTGTGGGTGCCGACGAATTCAGGCTCCTGCTCGTCGCGGTGATGTGGGTCCTGTTCAACATTGTCGGCTATCTGGCGAGCGCCATCATCGCGGGTATTCTGGGCGCCATGATCATGAGCATTGGTGGGGGCGAGAACTATGCGCTCGGCTTCAGCTTTCCGATCGTCTTCCTGCTTGCGGCGTTCGGGTGGATGTATTGCACGGTCCGCCTGTCACCGGCGGCAGGTCTGACCATCCGCGACCGGCGGCTGCAATTCCTGAATGCGTGGGGCGCGAGCCGTGGCCGGTTCCTGCCGCTCTTCTTTGCCTATGCGTTCCTGGGCATCATCTTCTGGATCATCATTACGGTGCTCTATACGGGCGGGGCAGCCGCGACGATTTCCATCTTCATATCGAATTTTGGCGACTTCGAGCAGGTTGAACAGAACCCGGCAGAACTGATTTTCTTCATCCTGCAAGGGCGGTTCATCGCCAGCATGATCGGCATCTATGCCGTCCTGCTGACCTTCAATGGCCTGCTCGCCTATGTCTGGGCAGGCCCGGCATCGCTGGCGGCCAAGACCGATCCGCGCGGCGGCGGCATTGCGCAGGCACCGGACGTGTTTGCCTAGGATCAGGCGGCGCTATTCTGCCGCCTGCTTTGCTTTCAGGCTCTTGGCGTATGACGCACGGTGCTCATCCTGACGGCGGAAAGTTTCTGCGAGGAAGCGTCCGGTCCAGCTTTCTTCGATGGCAGCGACCTCTTCAGGTGTACCGACAGCAACGATCTTGCCGCCGCCATCACCGCCCTCGGGGCCGATATCGATGAGATGATCGGCGGTCTTGATGACATCGAGATTATGCTCGATCACCACGACGGTGTTGCCGGCATCGACCAGCTCGTGAAGCACTTCGAGAAGCTTGCGGACGTCCTCGAAGTGAAGGCCGGTGGTCGGTTCGTCGAGAATGTAGAGCGTGCGGCCCGTTGCGCGTTTGGAAAGCTCTTTCGCGAGTTTGACGCGTTGCGCCTCACCGCCTGAGAGCGTCGTCGCCTGCTGGCCGACCTTGATATAGGTGAGGCCGACCCGGCTCAGCGTTTCCATCTTGGACTGGATGCTGGGCACGGCGTGGAAGAACTTCTCAGCCTCTTCAACCGTCATGTCGAGCACGTCGGCGATGGACTTGCCCTTGTAGAGGACTTCCAGCGTCTCGCGGTTGTAGCGTTTTCCGTTACAGGTCTCGCAGGTGACGTAGACGTCAGGCAGGAAGTGCATCTCGATCTTGATGACACCGTCGCCCTGACACGCCTCGCAGCGTCCGCCCTTCACATTGAAGGAGAAGCGGCCCGGCTTGTAGCCGCGCGCCTTGGCCTCCGGCAGGCCGGCGAACCAGTCACGGATCGGCCCGAAGGCGCCCGTATAGGTCGCCGGGTTCGAGCGCGGCGTGCGGCCGATGGGCGACTGGTCGATATCGATGACCTTGTCGAGATGGTTGAGGCCTTCGAGGCTCTCATAAGGCGATGGCGCTTGTGAAGCGCCGTTCAGCTTACGGGCAAGCGCCTTGTAGAGCGTCTCGATGATGAGTGTGGACTTGCCGCCGCCGGAGACGCCCGTAATGGCCGTGAAGGTGCCGAGTGGGATGGTCGCGTCGACATTCTTGAGATTGTTGCCGGTCGCGCCTTTCACCGTGAGCGAGCGGGATTTCTTCTTCAGACGGCGCTTGGAAGGGATTGCGATCTCTTCCTTGCCCGACAGGAACGCGCCCGTCAGGCTGTCGGGGTGGGATATAACCTCTTCTGGCGTGCCCTCGGCGATGATCTGGCCGCCATGGACACCGGCGCGCGGACCCATGTCGATGACATGGTCAGCGGTCAGGATAGCGTCTTCATCGTGCTCGACCACGAGGACAGAATTTCCGAGGTCGCGCAGGCGTTTTAGCGTCTCCAGAAGGCGTTCATTGTCGCGCTGGTGGAGGCCGATGGAGGGTTCGTCGAGCACGTAGAGGACGCCCTGCAGGCCAGAGCCGATCTGGCTGGCGAGACGGATGCGCTGGCTTTCACCGCCCGACAGCGTGCCAGAGGCGCGTGACAGGGAGAGGTATTCAAGCCCGACCGCGTTGAGGAAGATCAGCCGGTCATTGATTTCCTTCAGGATGCGGGTCGCGATTTCCTTTTGCTGATCGTTCAGCGTGTCGACGACCTTGCCAAACCAGTCACCAGCCTGCTTGATCGAGAATTCGGCGCTGTCGGAAATATCGAGGCCATCGATCTTGACCGCGAGGGCTTCGGGCTTCAGGCGCTTGCCGTTACAGGACGGACAGGGGGCGGCGGACTGGAACTTTGAGATCTCGTCGCGGGCCCACTGGCTGTCAGTTTCGCGGTAGCGGCGGTTGAGGTTGGGGATGACGCCTTCAAAGGTCTTTTTTACCTCATAACGGCGCAGCCCGTCATCATAGACGAACTGGATTTCTTCGTCGCCTGTGCCGTTCAGGATCACGTCACGTACACTCTGCGCAAGTTTGTTCCAGGCCGTGTCGAGGTCAAAGTCGTAATGGTCTGCAAGTGCTTGCAGTGTCTGCGTCTGGTAGGGCGACGCGGCGCGGGCCCATGGCGCGATGGCGCCTTTTGCGAGCGACAGATCCTTGTCGGGCACGACGAGCTCGGGGTCGACCTTGGACTGTTGGCCAAGACCGTCACAGGCCGGGCAGGCACCGAACGGATTGTTGAACGAGAAAAGGCGCGGCTCAATCTCTGGAATCGTGAAGCCGGAGACGGGGCAGGCGAAGTTGGCAGAATAAGTGATGCGCTTGTGCTCGGTCTCGCCTTCTTCGAGGTCGGCATATTCGAGCACGGCGATGCCATTGGCGAGGCCGAGGGCGGTCTCGAAGCTTTCTGCGAGGCGTTGTTCCATGCCTTCGCGGATGACGACGCGGTCCACGACGACATCGATGTCGTGCT
>DUBH01000051.1 GCA_012960415.1 Henriciella sp.
GACAGCCTGCTGTTCCTTGATGGAAAGAACCCCGTCGCCGTCTGCGTCGGCCCGCGGGAAGCGCTTCAGGATCATCTTGTTCAGAGCCGCTTCCTCCGCCCTGGATAACTTGCCGTCGCCATTCGTATCGGCCTGCGGTTGCAGCTTGAGGATTTGTTTCTCCAACGGATTGCTTGCAGCCATCGTTGAATAGGTCGCACCCGCCAGCATAAGCGCGGTGATGAGGATCAGGTTGGTTCGTTTCATATCAAGTTTTCTCTAAAGCCTATTTCTTTCTTCTCGCCCGTACACGGGCCAGTATGTCCTTTTGCACACGTTCATGGAAGCTTGGGTCCAGGGCGGGGTCATCGGTTTCCTGTCGCCAGGCAAGGAGCGCGTCTTTCATTCGCGCTTCGACTTCCGCGTATTCAGATTTCCCCTCCAGGTTGTTGAACTCCCAGGGATCCTTCTCGAGATCGTAGAGTTCGAATTCAGGCGGATTGGCGAAGGTGTCGAAGGCCGCGCGGATGTCGGTTCCAGCGTAGCGGTCTTCGCGCGATACGGTGTAGCCGATGTCGCCATCGACTTGGCCAGCAGGCTTGGTCAAGTCTGCGAGCAGGTTGTGGATCAGTTTGTAACGGGCGTCGCGAATAGCGCGCTGCGGGAACCATGGCGGGCCGTGCAGGTGGTGCTCACCGACAAGATACTCGCGCCACGCCGCATCTGCATCCGCAAGCGCTGGGCGAAGCGAGCGGCCGTGCCGCTTGATATCGGTGGTGGCGCCGGCGGCGTCGAGGATCGTCGGCAGGATGTCTACCGTCGAGACCATGGCGCTGCTGCGCATGGGCTTCGAGACGCCGGGCCAGCGCACGATGAAGGGGACCCGCAGGCCGCCTTCGTACACGGTCACTTTGCCTCGGTTGAACGGTGGACCGTGGGCGCCGATGAAGATGACCAGGGTGTTGTCGGCGTGCCCACTGCGCTTCAGGTTTTCGAGCAGCATGCCGACGCCGATGTCCATTCGCTTGACGGAGTTGTAGTAGCCGGCGACGCGTTTGCGCTGTTCTGGCGTGTCGATTCGTTGAAACGGCAGAACCGTCTTTTCACTCGGTTCGACCAGCGTCTCAGGGATGCCTTTAACACGATCGCGAAAGGACCAGTCGCCAATCGTATTCGATCCCGTGCCCCCCGGACGATAGGCGTGCGGGTCGGTATAATTGACCATCAGGAAGAAAGGTTGATCGGCGGACTGCGTGAGGAACTTGTCAACGCGCTCGGCGACCAGCTTCATATCCAAGGCATCCTTGTAGTTCCCCAGGCGGGAGTCGAACTGGAACGAAGCGCCTGGATCGACATGGAGCTTGCCGATGATCCCGGTTCGATAGCCTGCCCGCTTGAGTATGTTAGGGAGACGCGTCATGCAGATGCGGGTGCAGGGACGTGCGAGTGGCGGTGAGCCCGTATTGGCCGTTCGCGTGCGGGTAGAGTCCGGTGAGCATGGCGCTGCGCGAAGGGCTGCAGGAGGCTTGCGCGACGTAGGCGACGTCGAACTGGACGCCGCTCGCAGCGAGAGCGTCGAGGTGCGGCGTTTCGATGACCTTGTCGCCATAGCAACTGAGCTGGAGGCCCAAGTCATCGGAGGTGATGAACAGGACGTTCGGTTTCCGTTTTTCTTCGACGCCAAATGCGCTCTGCATCAGCAAGAGCGCAGCGATGACTGTAGTGAGTATTCTCATGTCGATTGCCTTGTTCTTAATCTTAATCCTAATCCGTCTTCTCTTCCGCTCTTCAGATCTTGTTTATCTATTGGCTCTAAGGTTTGCGTCTCGGCACTTTATACGTAACGCCGGAGGGTTCATGATGAGTGGGAATCTCTCTACGCATTTTCTTTTTGATCGCCGCGTATTCAGGATTATCCGCGAGGTTTTGCCATTCCCACTTGTCCTTCGCGTGATCGTACAACTCTTCTGTTCCGTCTTCGTATACGATATATCGATACCGCTCGGAACGGACGCCGTAGTTCTTGTATCCGAAAGTGGTTACAGATGCTTCATCCCATGCGGCGTCAGGATCCTTCATCAATACAGAGAGATCGTTGCCTTCCAGCTGTCCTTCTGGAGGGGCGATTCCAGCCAATGAGGCCAGGGTTGGATAAATATCCAGCAGGTTTGCCGGCTTGGCGGTGGTCGTCCCAGGCGTGGTCACGCCCGGCGCCACCCATATCATGTTGACCCTCGTAGCCCTTTCCCAGAGGGAGTACTTCGTCCAACGCTCTTTTTCGCCGAGCTGATAGCCATGGTCGCTCCACAACACAACAATCGTATTTTCGGCGTACTTTGATTTTTCCAGCGCCCTGACGATCTGGCCAACCAGGTCGTCCGCCATAGCAGTGCATGCCAAGTAAGCCTGAATCGCATGCTTCCACTGTCCTCCAGCTTTGATCTTCTTAAGCCACGGATTATGCGCCATCTTCGAATGAGCCCCGGGCACATCATCCAGATCATTTTCCCAGTAGCCTTCCGGCAGCTTGATTTCATCCAGGGGGAAGCGATCGAAATATTTTTGGAGCGTATAATTGGGTAGGTGCGGCTCAAAGATACCGGCGCCCAAGAAGAAGGGTTCCTCCAACTCACCCCCAAGCAGTTTTCCCTCGGCCCACTTTGCGGTTTTCCCATCGCAGGTATCTTCCATGGTAATGTCCGGATGGTAAGGGCCCCAGTCGTTCGGCCCATATTTTTAATGCCGCTCAAGGGCAAAGGCCGGGAAAACTTGAATTCCCAGGGAGGAAGATCCTGCGTTTTGCTCGGGTAATACTCATCAAAGCCCCGCCCTTGTACTTCATAATTGAAATGATAGCCGTGAAACAGTTTTCCGGCGCCGCAAACGAAGTAGCCATTTTGCTGAAAAAACTCAGGCAGCAAAACCGAGTTGTTCAGTATCGGGTTATGGGTAAGAGAACTCTTATTGATGTAATTGCCTGAAG
>DUBH01000052.1:0-9876 GCA_012960415.1 Henriciella sp.
GAGCGCCTCCGACTGCACAAGACTCCTTACTGTGCGTCCTTCACGCGGGCTGTGAGGGGCGTCGATGTGCTCGAGCAGTTCTTCATGAACAACTACGACGTGAAGGTGGTCGGCAAGGGGGCGGAAGACGGCCGCGTCGATACGAGCCGTGCGGCTGTCGTAGGCGGCTCCTATGGCGGCTATATGGTGAACGCTGTTCTGGCGCTCTATCCCGACGCATTCGATGCAGGCGCGTCGCTGTTCGGTGTCGGCAACTGGGTGACCGCGCTACAGGTCGCCTCGCCCGGCCTCAAGGCGTCCGACCGGATCGAGTATGGCGATATTCGCGAGCAGGAATGGATCGACTATTATACCGAGAACTCGCCCGTGACCCTCGCTGACCAGATCAAGGTGCCGGTCCTCTATTCGCACGGCGTGCAGGATCCGCGCATCGACATCTACGAGACAGAGATCATGGTGAAGACGCTGCGCGAGAATGGCATCGAGACCCCTTATGTCCGCATCCCGGATGAGGGTCATGGCTGGCGCAAACTTAAGAACCAGCTCTTCTATTTCCGCCGTCAGGCTGAATTCCTCGAAGAACAGCTGATGGGCGATGCCGACGCCGAATAGGCGCCTTCCTCGTTGAACGCTCTGGTCACGCGTCCCGGTTTCAGGCATCGGGGCGCGTGATGACTTTTCCACTCCGCCTCCTTTTGGTGACGGCACTCGCCATGACGGCGTTTGCCGCGAACTCTGTGCTGGCGCGCCTCGCCATGGCGACCGGCGAGGCAGGCCCGTGGAGCTTTACACTGATCCGCCTTGTCTCAGGCGCGGTCGTATTGGCGCTGATCGTCTCGCCAAAGCGCGCGATCGGGTCTGGCAGCTGGGCCTCAGGGGCCGCTCTCCTTCTTTATGCGGCGGCGTTCTCCCTCGCCTATCTGACCCTCGCTACGGGGACGGGCGCACTTATCCTGTTCGCGATTGTGCAGATCACCATGATCGGCTGGGGTATCCTGCAAGGCGAGCGGCTGGCGGCAGCGCGATGGGCAGGACTGGCGCTGGCGCTGGGTGGGCTTGTCTGGCTGCTCCTGCCGGGCCTTGAAGCCCCGCCCCTGATCGGCGCGCTGCTCATGGGCGCGGCAGGCATTGGCTGGGGCATCTATTCGCTACGCGGGCGCGGCGCGAGCCAACCGACCGTGCTGACGGCAGGAAATTTCGCGCGCGCTTCCGTGCTGGCCATCATCATTGCAGGCCCGGCACTGCCTTTCAGCGGCGAAGCTGCCCCGAGCATTGAGGGCATTGTCTACGCCCTTGCTTCTGGCGCGATCACATCAGCGCTCGGCTACGCGATCTGGTACGCCGCGCTGCGCGAGCTCAGCGCCAGCCTTGCCGCGATTGCGCAACTGACCGTGCCAGCCATCGCCGCCCTTGGCGGGGTGGTCTTCCTGAGCGAGCCGCTGACCGTGCGCTTTGCGATCTCCACAAGCCTCATCCTTGGCGGGGTCGCGCTGGCGAGCTTTGCCCGCCGCAGATCACCGAATTGATCAGCCCGCGTCTTCCTCTGCCTCCCCGGCGCCCAGCCAGTCTTCGCGGAAGCGTTCCTCTGCTGCTGACAGCTCTTCGTCACCAGCTTCCTTGCGGGTGACCTTCAGCGCAGGGTCTTCAATGAGGGTGACCGAGACAGTCCCCTCGCCGGTGCGGGAGACGTAGGCAACCTCGACAGTGTCGCCAGGCTCATGGCGTGAGAGTGCCGTCTCTACGTCGCCAGTCGAGTTGATGTCGATACGACCGACGCGGACAATCTCATCCTCGCGGTCCAGCCCGGCCTTATAGAGCGGCGTGCCGCGAACCGTGTTGGACGCAATCGTCACGACAGGGCCATCCGCCTCAAAGCTGCCACCCAGCCAGGCCTTGTCCGGATTGGCAGGCCCAAGCTGAAGCCCGGCCTGCGCCAGTAGCGGGCCGTAATCCGGCAGCGCGCCTGTCTCGACATAGTTCGCGAAGAAGCCTTTCGCGAAGGCCTCGTCACCCGTCACCTCGGCCAGCGTGTCCTTGAGGTCTTCATGTGTGTAGGGCGTCTCGGTCTTTCCGAATTTCTGCCAGAGGCGGCGCATATAATCATCGAGTGAAAGCCCATCGAACCTGCCGCGAAGTTCAAGGTCCAGCGCGAGCCCGATCATGGCCCCATAGGGATAGTAGGACACGAACGTATTGGCGTTATTGTCGGGGTCGATCGCGGTCGCTGCATCGACGAAAGGCGCACGCAGGCTCATCGCCATTGGGGACCGCAGCTCACGCCCTGCCCCGTTCACGACATAGCTGAGATTTCGGCTGAGCGTCTTCAGATATCCATCTACATCCTCTTCGCCCGCCCGCCGGATCGTCAGCGGGGCGTAGTAGGTGGTGAAGCCTTCAGCGAACCAGAGGGTGGTTGTTGGATTAGCCTTCGTGAAGTCGAAAGGCTCCAGCTCTGCCGGGCGCAGACGTTCAACATTCCAGGCATGGATGAACTCATGCGAGAGCGTGCTCAGCTGGCTGAATTCGTCCTCATAGAGGCCCTTGGTATCGCTGATGACAGTAGAGTTGCGATGCTCCATCCCGTCGCCGCTGACATGAGGAAGATAGTCGGCGATGAAAGTGTAGGTGCCATAGTCAAAGCGCGGCGCCTCTCCGAAGAGTTCGATCTGCTCATCGACCACATTCTTCGCCATCTCGGCATAGGTATCAGCGTCTTCTGGCGTGCCTTCATGGTGAATGGCGAGCCGGATTGTCTGTGCGCTGTCACCCTCCCCGATCGTCCATTCCCGCAGGTCGAAGTTTGAAAGTTCAGTCGGGCTATCCATCAGGTATTGCAGGTCCGGCGCGGTAAACGCCATCGCGGCATCTGCAGGAACGAGCTGCGTCGCCGCTTTCCAGTCTGGAGATGCAGGCTCGAAGCTGATCTCGACGGGCCGGTCCTCGAGACCCTCGGCCCAGAGCAGCGTGGCGGGCATGTTGAGATGCGCATGGGTGAGATCGATCTGCGAATAAGTGCCATCGGCCCTGTCGGCATAGAGGGTGTAAGTCACCGTCGCCTCGCCGCCATGGCCTTTGATTGTCCACGCGTATGGATCGTCCTGCGAGACGGCCAGTGCCTCTCCAGCAGCATCGACCGCGCTCAACCCATATACATTCTTGGCAAACTCATGGAGCGCGTACCGCCCCGGCGAGGCACGCGACATACGCACGGTGAGCGGCCCTTCCCCGATCTCGCGGAAAGTGACGGAGATTTCCGCCTCATGATGCGCCGCGTTCGGGAAGGACACGTCGTATGAAACCGCCGCGTCCTGCGCCCACGCACCCGTTGAAAGCAGAAGGGCTGCACTCCCCAATAGTGTTGCGCGCATGGTCCAGCTCCTTTGCCTATCTTCCCTCGCATATAAGCGGTTCGCCGGGCTGCCGACTAGGCGAATTGCTGCCTCAACGCAGCTAACCAGACGCCCTGGCGCTTCAATCCCAAGCATTCATCATCAATGATTGACGCCCGCGCCGTTCCCGGCCATTGCCTTGCGCCATGACTGAGGCCCCCGCCACCCGCAAACATGGGAAGAACGCCTTCCTGTTCGTCATCGTGTGCGTGGCGATGGACATGATGGGCTTTGGCATCATCATCCCCGTCATGCCGTCCCTGCTCGAAGAGCTGACGGGCAATCCGGCCTCAGAAACGATCGTGATCGGCGGCTATCTGATGGCCACCTATGGCATCCTCAATTTTGTAACGATGCCCACGATCGGGAATTTGTCCGACCGCTATGGCAGGCGGCCCGTCCTGCTCGTCTCCATTGCGACGCTCGGCATGGACTTCATCATCATGGGGCTCGCCGACTCAGTCTGGCTGCTCTTTGTTGGCCGCGCGCTGACCGGCATTTCATCGGCCACCTTCTCTACCGCGAACGCCTATATCGCGGACGTGACGGAGCCCGAAGAACGCGGCAAGGCGTTCGGCATGATCGGCGCTGCCTTCGGCATCGGTTTCATTCTCGGCCCGGCGATTGGCGGCCTTCTGGGCTCGATCGATACACGGCTCCCCTTTTTCGGTGCGGCCGCGCTTTCCATAGCGAACTTTATCTATGGCTTCTTCGTGCTGCCGGAATCGCTCGCGAAGGCGGACCGTCGGCCATTCGATGTGAAGCGCGCCAATCCATTCGGTGCGGTAAAGCATTTCGCGAGGCTTCCGAAAGTCGGCTGGTTCATTGTCGCCTTCGGGGTCTTCCAGTTCGCTCATAGTGTCTTTCCGTCGACCTGGAATTTCTATTCCGACATTCGCTATGACTGGTCGGAGACGCAGATCGGTCTCTCACTTGCGGCTGTGGGGCTTGGCTCCGCGGTCACGCAGGTCTTGCTGATCGGCCCGGCCATCAAGCGGTTTGGCCCTGTGCGCACTGCCCTCGGCGGTATCGGTATCATGGTGCTGGCGCTCGGCCTGTTTGCAGGTGCGGTTCAGGGCTGGATGATCTATGCCATCATTCCGCTCAGCGCGCTTGGCGGCGTGTTCGGCCCGTCCATAAATCAAATCATGTCGGGCCTGACACCGCGCAACGCCCAAGGCGAGCTGCAAGGGGCAACAGCCAGCCTCAACGCATTCTCCATCATCTTCGCCCCGCTTCTGATGACGCAGACCCTGCACGCTTTCTCGGCGCCCGATGCGCCGGTCTACTTCCCCGGCGCAGCCTTCCTGCTTGCCTCGATCCTGACGGCCTTCTGCCTCATCCCGTTCATGCTTGGCGTGCGGGCGAACCGGCGGGCCGTGTCAGAGCTTGGGCAGGACGAGAGCGCCAGCAGCTGAATGCAGCGCCCTGATCTGGTGCAGCCGCTGCGCTTGGCTTAGGAAACCATATGGCTGAACGACGCCCCGCCCTTTTCCTCGACCGCGACGGCGTCCTCAACGTCGACCGCGGCTATGTCAGCCGCATCGAGGACTTTGAGTGGATCGAGGGCGCCAAAACCTGCATCGCCAATTTCAACAGGCGCGGCTGGTATGTCTTCGTCGTCACCAACCAGTCAGGCATCGCGCGCGGCTACTATACCGAAGCCGACATGCAGGCCCTGCACGACCATATGACCGAAGAGCTGAAAGAAGCAGGCGCCTATATCGACCGCTTTTATCACGCCCCCTGGCATGAAAACGGTGAGGTCGCGCGCTATCGCAAGGCGAGCATCGACCGCAAACCAGGGCCAGGCATGCTGCTGCAGGCCATGGCGGAGTTCAACGTCAACCGCGAACAGAGCTTCCTGATCGGCGACAAGGAAACCGATCTCGATGCGGCCCGCGCTGCAGGTGTCGGGGCCTTCCTTTTCAGGGGCGGCAATCTTGGCGTTTTCGCTGAATGGGCGCTCGCCAGCTTTGAAGACGGCGTGCGCGGATGAAACGGATCGGCATCCTCGGCGGGATGAGCCCGGAAAGCACGATCATCTATTACCGCGCGCTCAATGCCGGGGCGCGTGAGCGGTCAGGCGCACTTGCGACGGCAGACTGCGTCATTGCCTCGATGAATTTCGGTGAGATACAGGCCATGCAGAAAGCGGGCGACTGGGCAGGGGCTGGAGAACACCTTGCCAGCGCGGCAAAGGGGCTTGAGGCCGCCGGCGTTGATCTCATCCTGCTTGCGACCAACACGATGCATCGCTGCGCCGACGCCATAGAAAACGCGCTCGGCGTGCCCTTTCTCCACATCGCCGATGCGACTGCAATCAGGCTGAAATCTGATGGGCGTGCGCGTCCGCTCCTGCTTGGCACGGCCTATACGATGGAGCAGGACTTCTATAAAGGCCGGCTTGCAGACCAGCATGGCCTTGGTGTGATTGTGCCCGGCGAAGCCGACCGCGCGCGCATTCACGCCATCATTTTCGATGAGCTGGTGAACGGCATTACGCGCGAGGAAAGTCGGGACGCCTTTCTCGATATCGTTCGCAAATACGGAGAAGCCGGCGCCGACAGCGTCATTCTCGGCTGCACCGAGATCGGCATGCTGCTCAATGCCAGCAACTCGCCCTTACCCGTTTATGATACGGCGTTGATCCATTGCGAAGTTGCGCTGGACCTTGCGCTTGGAGACTTGGAACGGACCTAAGGGTCCATCGGCATCATGCCGCCATCCGCGGTGACTTCATCGACGAAGCGGCGGGCCCCTTCCTCAGCCTGTTCGTCAATCTGGGCCCACTCCGCAGGCTCCATACAGACACGCTCACCAAGCATCGTGCCCATTTCCTTGATGCGGCGGCATTCGACTTCACGTCCATCCGTCGTCATCATCATCTCACTATTGGCTGATGGATCCTCGATGGCGGTACAACCGGCCAGCAGAGTTCCCACTGCGACGAGTGCGCTTGCGATCCTGATCATTGGCTTTCCCTTCAGCTTTTTCCCAGACGAAACGAAAACACGCCCGGAGATCAAGTCCCCGGGCGTGAAAATCGACTACAGGCCTGGAGAGTCCGGGCCTTGGCCGGCACCGCGTGAGCTGCCCATGAAGTCCTCGGCGCCTTCTTCGGCAGCGCGGTCAACTTCTTCCCACTCGGTCGGCTCCATGCAGACGCGCTTGCCGAGCATAGTGCCCATTTCCTTGATGCGGCGGCACTCAACCTGCGTGCCATCATCGGCCACCATCATCTCGCTGTTGGTGGACGGGTCTTCGATGGCCGTACAGCCGGCCAGAACGAAGCCCATGGCGATCAGTGCGCTTGCAATTTTAGTCATCAGGTACCTTTACATATGAATCTATGCAAAGGGCGTAACATCCCGCTGAGGGCAATTGAAAGCGCTAAAGCGGCTTCAACGTCTTTCCGTTGAGCCCGCCCATGCGGCAAACTTCCATCCACTCATCGTCCTTCACCGGCTGGACTGAGAGACGGAAGCTTGTGACGAGCGCCATATCCTCGAGTTTCTCGTTCGCCTTCACATCCTTCAGGGTCACCGATTTCGGCATGTCGCAAACAGCGCGCAGATCGACACAATCCCAGCGATCATCATCGGTGGTCTTGTCCTGCGCGCTCTCGGCTGAGACTTCGACGATGCCGACGACTTCGAGACCTTTATTGGAGTGATAAAAGAAGCCTTTGTCGCCAACTTTCATGTCGCGCATGAAATTGCGCGCCTGATAGTTGCGAATGCCGGTCCACTGCGTGCCCTTTTCGCCTGCTTCTTTCTGGTCGTCCCAGCTCCACTTGAACGGCTCGGACTTGAACAGCCAGTATGCCATCGCTGTCTCCTCTCCATGGTTTCGTGAGCTGACATAAGACGGTTCGGCGCCATTGCGACAGCGACAAACAGACATCTTCCGCCAGCATGTCAGCCCGTGCTGGATGAGAGATCAGAAACGCCGCCTAACCTGTGGCGGCCGACTGGAGGCAGGCTTCACGCACCAGAAGCTCCAGCTCGTTCCAGCCCTTATAGGCGCGAAGCTCCCGGTCCGCGCCGATCCACGCGTCCTCAAAGCTTTCGCGAAGATCATCATCGACGAGAATTGGCAACAGCGGGTCCAGGCAGACCCGGATGGTGAAACAGATCGCGCCCGTTTCGGGCAGCTTCCGGATCGTCTGGCGTTCGACACGCAGGAACAGGTCTTCAGGCTCTGCTGCAAGAGTCAGCGGGCGCTCGGGCGTGAAGCGCTGCGCGCCTGCCTGGACGGTCCAGTTGAAACGCTCGAGCACCTTGCCCGGCGCAAGATTGCTGAAGATCCGGTCCACCCGGTTGGCAAGCTCAGGGCTCCCGCCTGGAACCGGTCCATGCAGGTCATGAAGCGTGCCGCCGATCACCTCAGGCAGGGACCAGTAGGTCGGCGCCGTCACCGCCGCTGCGACAAGACGCCAGACGCCATTATCGTCAGGCTCCAGCAGGCAGAGATCATCGGACACAAGCGTCGCCGCCCTTGCGAGGGCATTCTCGAACGAGCTTTGCGATGACGTATTCACGGCCTCACCGATCATGGCGAGGAGTTCGCGCGCGGCCGGGCCGCTCAACTCCCCCAGCAGCGTCTCATCAGGCTGCTCCTCGAGTAGCATGAGCCGGTCGAGCTCACAGCCATCCATCTCCATATCCGGCAGGAGCCAGCTGCGCTCATCAATCGGCTTCAGCGCCGGAGCGACCATGGGTGGGCCATGCAGGAAAGGTAGATAAGGGGGCGTCCTAAGCGGCACGTGCCTGCCCCCAGCTCACGAACCCCGCAATTTTCGGCGTGCTCGGCAGGTACATGGTGTGCACGTCTTCCATGACGAAGCCTGCATCGGCCAGCATGGCCTTGGCATCGCGGGTCAGGTGACAGCCGCCTGCAAGCGGCTTCCAGAAGCGCTCGATGCGGCGCTGCCATTTGGCGACGCCCTGGTCAGGGGCAAGGCCATGCTCGGAGAATAGCACCTTGCCGCCCGGCTTCAGGACGCGGCGCACTTCTGCCAGCGAGCCAGCCCAGTCAGGAATGGTGCAGAGCACGAAAGTGATGACAACCGTGTCGATACTATCGTCAGGCAGCGGCACATTCTCGGCGCCCGTTTCCAGGAATTCGATCCGGTCCGCCCAGCCAAACTCGCCGGCCGCCTTACGGGCGCGCGCCATCATTTCAGGCGACGGTTCGAGTGCGTAGAGCTTTTCCAGCTTCGAGGCATCGTAGAAACCGAAATTCGTGCCCGACCCACAGCCAAGCTCCAGCACCTTGCCGGTGGCCAGCGGCACCACCTTTTCGCGCTGCTTCATGATCGGCTTGGTCGCGCAGGCGCACGAGATCAGTGGTGGTACGACGAATTTGTCCCAGAGCCCCAAAGTCAGCTCCCTCGTTCGAGTTGCTGGCGCGCGGCGGCATTGGCCGGCTCAAGGCGCAGCGCCTGCTGTGTGATCACAATGTCATAAGCGAGGCCATCTGCCATGGGGGCGTAAACAGCAGAGCCGAACTGGCTGCCCTTCACGCCAACACGCTCGCCCTGCTCGCGGGCGAGGGCAAATACATCGAGGCCGGGATTTTCCGAAAGAGCTAGACCATTGCTGGTCGCCTCGCTGACAGAGCTTGTGTTGTACCGCCGGTTCATCCGGCCTTCCATATATTCAAGCCGGTAGACGCTGTCATAGCCCAGCATGTTCGCCATCGGCTCAAAGGTGATGACACGTGCCCCAAGCGAGAACTCATCCCCGCTTAGGATACAGGGCTCACCCTCGGCGCCCGGGTCGAAACAGGTGACCTCACCGCCGCCGGCGAGATCGACATTTACGCGGTAGGCATCCTCTTCACCGCCGACCGCCGCAAACGTCACCCGCGCGACGGGCCGTTCATAGGTCAGGCGTTCATAGGTCTGCAGGTTGAGGCCAAGAAAAGTGCTGATGCCGGCGAGCCCCAGAAAGCCGATACCGAAGAGAAATCGGAGAGCTCCAGCCATGACGCGCAGCTTGAACAGACGCCCAAGCCCCGCAAAGGTCAGCATCAGGCCAACGACACCCGACAGTGCGGGCAATATCCACCAGATCAGGTCCATCTTCTCATCTCCATCGCCCCCCAAAGGCGGTTTTTCCAGCAAGACCCTAGCTCATCAGGGCAGCATGTCACCAAAATAACGCCCGCTTAACCCTGTCATTGCGGAACGTGCATGCTAGACATTCATCGAATTGGAATGTTGCGGGAGGATTTCAGATGAAAAAGTGGGCATTTCTTGCGGGCGTCTGCCTGACCGGATTGGGTGCAATGGGCGCGGGCGCGCAGGACGCGGGGAGCGACGCAGAAAGCCGCCGCTTCACGGCCGAACGCGTCTTTGACATCGAGTATGCGACCTCTCCGCAGATTTCGCCTGACGGCTCGAAGATCGTCTATGTCCGCCATTCCATGGACCAGCTAAAAGACCGCGACCGCGGTGACCTCTGGATCATTGATGTCGCCT
>DUBH01000052.1:9886-11846 GCA_012960415.1 Henriciella sp.
CGACCGCTGGTCACGGGCGGCGCATCGGCCGGGGCTCCGGCCTGGTCGCCCGATGGCTCGAAACTGCTCTACTCCACCGCCTCGGCTGATGGTAAGCCAGAGCTTCGCCTCCACTATCTCGACACCGGCCAGAGCTTCTCCCTCGCCCAGCTCGAATATGGCGCTGGCGGCGCGAAATGGTCGCCGGATGGCTCCAAGATCGCCTTTTCCATGTTCGTGAAGGGCGAGAAGCCAAGCTTTGCCACCGCCCCCAGCCAGCGCGAAGGCGCTGAGTGGAACGAGCCAGTCCGCGTTTTTGATGATCTGACCTTCCGCTTCGATGGCCAGGGTTATCTTGAGGAAGGCACCACGCACACTTTCGTACTCTCTGCTGATGGCGGCTCACCGCGCCAGGTCACCAAAGGCGAGGCTGATCTTGGTGGGCCTGTCTGGCTCGACAATGATACGCTGCTTGTCACAGGCAACACGGCCGAAGACGCCGAACTCGACCCGATCGAGAGCGAAATCTATGCCGTTGAGCTTTCCGATCTTTCGATGCGCCCGCTGACCAGCCGCGATGGCCCTGATTTCGGCCCTGTCGTCTCTCCGGATGGCCGCACCATCGCCTTCCGCGGCCATGACGACAATCTGAAAGCCTATGAGCAGGCCAATCTCTATCTGATGGATGCCGACGGCTCGAACGTTCGTGAGGTCGCCGCCGACTTCGACCGCGAGATCGGCGCCCTGCAATGGGCCCCGGATGGCCGCTCGCTTTACAGCGCCATTGAGAATGCCGGCAATATGGACCTCTTCCAGATCACGACGGGTGGCGACACCTCCATCGCCGTCTCGGGCCTTGGCGGCACATCCATCGGCCGGCCCTATGCGGGGGCAGACTTCTCGGTTTCGAAGACGCGTAACCCGGTCATTGCCTATACGGCTGGCACGCCTGACACTCCTGCAGATGTCGCCATCGCAGGGCCCGGTGTGAATGCACGGACGCTGACCTCGCTCAATGCTGATGTCCTGCCCTATCTCGACATGGCCCGCGTTGAGGAAGTGAAAGTCTCCTCCAGCGCCGATGGCCGTGAGATCGAGGCCTGGGTGGCCCTGCCGCCAGACTTCACTGCAGACGGCAGCTTCCCGATGATCCTCGAAATCCATGGCGGACCGTTCTCCATGTACGGCCCCTTCTTCGCGAGCGAGATCCAGCGCTATGCCGCCGAAGGCTATGTCACCGTCTGGGCCAATCCGCGCGGCTCGACCGGCTATGGCGAGGAATTCGCCCAGCTGATCGACAAGGCCTATCCGTCCACCGACCATGATGACCTGATGACCGTCGTCGATGAGATGGTGGCCCGCAATTATGTCGACCCGGAGCGCCTCTTTATCACTGGCGGGTCTGGCGGCGGCGTGCTTACCGCATGGGCCGTCGGCAAGACGGACCGCTTCGCAGCAGCCGCGACCATCAAGCCGGTCATCAACTGGTTCACCATGGCGCTTGCTGGCGACATCGCGCCCTTCGTCTGGCGCCACTGGATCCGCGAGGACCCGTGGGAGAACCCGCAGGCCTATTTCGACCTCTCGCCAATCTCGCTCGTTGGCAATGTGACGACGCCGACGCTTGTCATGGTGGGCGAGGAAGACTGGCGTACGCCAACCTGGGAAGCTGAGCAGTTCTATACCGCTCTGAAACTTCAGGGCGTCGACACGGCCCTTATTCGGGTGCCAGGTTCCCCGCACTATATCGCCGGTCGTCCGAGCCGCCTCATCGCCAAGACCGACAACATCATGGGTTGGTTCGCGAAGTATGATCCTGCAAAGCAGGACGAGGCTAGCGAGGAGTAGGACCCAGAATGTCAGACCTTGATGCCCTGATCGACGCCCTGCCCAAGGCCGAGCTGCACCTTCACCTCGAAGGCAGCCTCGAGCCTGAGCAGCTTCTCGAATTTGCCGCCCGCAACAAGGTCGACATTCCCTT
>DUBH01000052.1:11856-17582 GCA_012960415.1 Henriciella sp.
CGCCATCGCCGACAGAAACGGCATTGCATTAAAATACAAGAGTGTTGAAGAGTTGCGCAAAGCCTACGACTTTTCCAATTTGCAGGACTTCCTCGATATCTACTATCAGGGCATGTCGGTCCTGCAGACAGAGGCCGACTTCCACGACCTGACCGATGCCTATCTGCAGCGCGTCGCCGCCGATAATGTCCAGCATGTCGAGGTTTTCTTTGACCCGCAGGGCCACACCGAACGCGGCATCCCGTTCGACGTGCCGATCAGTGGCATGCTGAAGGCGCTCGATGCGGCGAAGGACAAGTATGGCATCACCTATCGCCTGATCATGTGCTTCCTGCGCCACCTCTCCGAAGAGGAAGCGTTTGAAACCTGGGATCAGGCAAAGCCATGGCTCTCAAGGATCCACGGTATCGGCCTCGACAGCTCAGAGAATGGCCATCCGCCTTCCAAGTTTGCGCGCATCTATAAAGCCGCACGCAAGGCCGGGCTGAAGCTCGTCGCCCATGCCGGCGAAGAAGGCCCCCCGTCTTACGTCTATGAGGCGCTGGACGAGCTCAAGGTCGACCGCATCGATCATGGCAATCGCTCACTGGAGGATGAGAAGCTTGTCGCCCGCCTTGCAGAAAGCGGTATGACGCTGACGGTGTGTCCGCTTTCGAACCTTTCGCTCTGCGTCGTCGATGATCTCAAACAGCACCCCATGAAAAGGATGCTGGAGCTTGGCCTGAAGGCGACGGTGAACTCCGACGATCCGGCCTATTTCGGCGGCTATGTGAACCAGAACTTCCGCGAGACGGCCAAGGCTGTTGGCCTGACGCGCGATGACATCATCACGCTGGCAAGAAACAGCTTCACAGGCTCTTTCCTGCCAGTTGATGAGCAGGCAAAGCACCTCGCGGAGATCGACAGGGTCGCCGCTGCCTATTGAAAAGAGCATGTCCCGAACGTCGCTTTGGTAGGAGACCCCATGGAATCTGGCGATACGAATTATCTGACGAGCATTCTGGAGACGCTGTCATTCTGTATTGAGCTCGTTTCCGCACTGATACTGGTCATCGGCTCGCTGGTTTTTCTGTGGACGGTCGCGACCGGTCTGCTTTCGCCATCGCTGAGCGCGACCACAGCACTGCAGCGCGGACGCCTCAAACTTGGCACCTACATTCTTGCAGCGCTCGAATTTCTCATCGTCGCGGATATCCTGTTCACGATCGTCCACCGCACCCTCGACGACGTGATCGTCCTCGCCATCGTCGCCGGTGTGCGTACGGTCGTCAGCTACTTCCTCGGCAAGGAGATTGAGGCGTTGAGTCAGGAAGAAAGCGAGGCGCTTGGACTGTCGGGCCACCGCGCCCGAAAAAAGGGCTAAGGCCCCGTAAGCCGTCGCTGCCCTTGCCGGGTGCCCGATGTGTCGACTTTCTCGGTCCACCCCATCGCGAGATAGGCTTTCATCGCCAGCGCATTCTGGTCATCGACATCGAGCGATAACGGCGCGCGCGCCAGATCACGTGCGACTTCCAGCAAGCCTGACCCCACCCCGCAGAGGCGCCAGTCCTCAGCGACGAACAGGTGCGGCACATAAGAGCTTTTCCGCTCCAACGTCAGGAAGCCGATCACGCCAGCGTGTGGCTCTTCCGCGACGATGCAGCGCGAAAGGCGAAGCGTCTGACGAAGACGGATGAGTTCATCGACGGGGCCGCTGCGCCAGGGAAAGGCATCGAGGCAATCGAGAAAAAGCGTCTCCACGCTGACATTGTCAGTCCGAGTATAAGGCCTGATCTTCCAGCCTGCACCCTGATGAAGCAAAAGCGCCATGGGGATATGTCTACCGCGCCATGCGGCGATGCATAGAATTTTATGACGCTTTGGTAACGCGCCGTCCCGCTTTACCCCTCACCCGATGCAAACAAGCCACAACTTGCCAGTCCGGCATTCTCCGCAAATAGTGCGCGCAAAGAGATGGAGGAGTTCATGAGATCAGCCTGTCTTCTGGCCGCCGCGCTTGTCGGCCTGCCAGCCAGCGCCGAAGTCGTCGCCGCGACCGCAGATCACTATACGCTTCGCCATGAAGCCGTATCGCCGCTGAGTGTCGAAGAGACTTGGGAGCGCCTCATCCAGCCGGACACCTGGTGGCATCCCGATCACACCTATTCCGGCAAGGCCGAACATCTCTGGCTCAACCCAAATGCGGGCGGGTTGTGGATGGAAAGCTGGGAGGGCAACGCCGTTGAGCATGGCCGCGTGCTATCCATCCTTGAGAACAAGATGCTGCGGCTCGACGCTCCATTCGGTCCTTTGCAGGGCATGGGTGTACAGGTCGTCTGGACGATCACGCTCGAAGCAGATGAAACGACCGGTGGGACAAGGATTGTGTTCGAAGAGGTGGCAAATGGCTCAAGCCAGAGTGGTCTTGCGCAAATCGCGCCGGCCGTCGACATGGTCAAGCAACAGGCGATACAGCGGCTGGCAGATCCGTCACTGACCGATTAGAGGGGGCGGCGCGGCTACGAAGCGCAATCGCAGCCGGCGGCCTGCCTCATCACTGCGCAAGACGGATACGCCCGCCTGCTTGGCAAGTGTATCGATCAGTGTGTTGGCTTCGGCTGGATCTCCTGTCTGCGGGACATCCGCCCACCGGCCATTGTCGGACAACTCGAGCCACGGGCCATGTTCATCCTGATCGGCCGTGAGCGTAATTCGCTGCTCACCGTTCACGTCACCGGCGACAAAAATGCGCGTCATCGTCTCATGGATGATGAGCGCCAGCGGCGTGACCTGCGGGACCGACACCGTAAACCCGGCCTCCAGAGAGAGGTCGATGTCGCGTTCGGCCGGAAGGATTTCAGCTGCCTGCCGGGCAAGCTTCTCTGTAAGGTCCGCAATGTCGACGCCGGTTTCTCCGCTTCGGTAGGTGAGATCGAGGCCGGCCGACATGGCCCTTAGACGCCCGATGGCGTGCTCTACGAAACTTTTGATTTCGGCGTTTGCTGCGAGGCGCGCGGATCGGCGTAGCAGTGATATCTGCAGCTGAAGATTATTGTTCACCCGGTGATGAAGCTCTTTCGTCAGCAGGCGATTGATCTCAAGGGCTGCCTCCGCCGATTGCTGCGCGGCGCGGCGGGCGCGCACTTCCCGGTCGAGATCGGCAACCTTCAGACTAAGCGCAGCGAAATTATTATTGTCGTCAGCGCCGAACCGAAGCGTGAAGTAGGCCTCATCACCCGGCCGCCGCAGACGTTTACCCATCCCGCGCAACCTGATGCCATCACCTGCGGCATCCTTGATCGTTACGCTGAAAGGTCTTGGCTCCGCGCTTGAACGAAGGCTGGCAACAAGCGCCTTCAGTACCTCTTCGCCGCCCGCAAGGAATGAGCCAAAATCGGAACCGGGCTTTGCCCCTTTCACCATACGGCGCAAGGCTGGATTGACGAGCAGGACACGTCCTTGTTCGTCAATCAGCAGCAGCGCTTCTTTCGAGACGTCAAAAAGATCTGCCCATTCGGAAAAAGGCGAAAGATCAGCCGCCAAAATATTCCCGTCCTTCCGGTGCCTCGTCAGGCTGCACCAGATTGACGACGACCCGGCAGCCAGAGTCGCCGCGCGCAATGGCCTCCTCGATCACCACATTGGCATAGCCAAGATTGTCGGCAGCAATCGTGCCGAAGACGTTCGAGGTCATCATGCAGAGCGAGGGACGTCCTTCGACATACTTGCCGAACGGGCAAGCATTATTGCCAAGCACGATCTTCGTTTCATCCGCTTCAATGATATAGAAATCGCCTTCGATCCGGCGTTTCAGATCCACCAGTACCTGACCGATCTCTTCCCGGCTCAGGTTCTGAACGTTGATCTGTTTCTTGTACGCCTGATTGATCTGACGCCCGATGGCGCCGCCGACGACCGAGATATAACCGGAAGCATCTTCCAGACCGACCACATCCTCGAGCGTGCCCGCAAGCTCGCGAAGAAGCGATCGCAGGAACACATCCCTGTCGAGACCGACATCTGCGGTCGCAACTGACTTATCGGTGACTGTCATCGTATTACCCCCAAACTACTGGGTGCATAACTTATGTTACGCGTAAAGGTTTCGACCCCCACTGCAGTAATTTCTGCGCGTTGTGAGATCGTGGATCTTATTCATTCGATGGCGCTGCCTGCTTACCGACTGGGCGGTCGGCCTCGGGTTTAAAATTTTTCGGTATAATGACCTTGCGCAAATCAATTTTTCATCACATCGCTCAGCTTCCGTTGATGAAAGGGTCCGGACATGAAAAAACTTTTCTATATTGCTGCCGCTGGCGCGTTCGCCGCTGTCCTCGCTGGTTGCGAGGGTGAAACCACTGAGGTCGAGATCGAAACCCCACCTGCAGAAGAAGAAGTCGTCATCGAAGAAGAAACCGTGGGTGACGAACTCGAAGAAGCTGGTGAAGCGATCGAAGACGAGACGGACGACGACGAATTCGACGCGATCGAAGACGGCACCGCTGAAGCCGTCGAAGAGACCGGCGAAGCGATGGATGACGCTGGCGAAGCCATCCAAGATGCTGCCAACGACACCGAAGAAGCTATGACGGACGACGAAACCCCGAACTAAGTACGGGGGTCGGCGTGCCTCTGCCGCATGGCTGGGCACACGTCTTAAAGAAATGAAAGCGGCCAGCCCGATACCGGTGCTGGCCGCAATCATTTTAAGGAGTGAACCACTCTTCTGAGTGATTGCTTCGCGGTCTCGCCTTAGGCGCTGGCTGCCTTTGCCGCCTTCTTACGCTCATGCGGGTCGAGATGGATCTTGCGCAGGCGGATGGACTGCGGCGTGACTTCAACCAGCTCATCGTCAGCGATATAGGCCAGCGACCGCTCCAACGTCATCTGCAGCGGCGGGGTGAGGCGCACGGCTTCATCGGTGCCGGACGCACGCACGTTGGTCAGCTTCTTGCCCTTCATGACGTTGACCTCAAGGTCATTGTCGCGCGTGTGCTCGCCGATGATCATGCCCTGATACACCTTGTCGCCAGGGTGGATCATCATCGGGCCACGGTCTTCAAGGTTGAAGAGGGCGAACGCCACGGCCTCGCCCTGCTCCATCGACACCAGTACGCCGGTGTGGCGGCCTTTGATCGGACCTTTGTATGGGGCGTATTCAAGGAAGACGCGGTTCATGATGGCCGTGCCGCGCGTGTCGGAAAGAAGCTCACCTTGATAACCGATCAGGCCGCGCGTCGGCGCATGAAAGACGAGCCTCGTGCGCCCGGCGCCCGATGGCTTCATCTCCATCATGTCGGCCTTACGCTCCTGCAGCTTCTGCACGATCACGCCGGTGTGCTCGTCATCGACGTCGATGACAACTTCCTCGATCGGCTCGAGCTTCTCGCCCGTCGCCTCGTCTTCTTTCATCACGACCTTGGGACGCATCACACCCAGCTCAAAGCCTTCGCGGCGCATCGTCTCAATAAGGACGGCCAGTTGAAGCTCGCCCCGGCCGGACACGGTGAAGGCTTCGGCGTCAGTCGAGCGTTCCACCTGAAGCGCGACATTGCCTTCGGCCTCTTTCACCAGGCGGTCCCAGATGAGGCGAGACGTCACCTTCTTGCCTTCGGTACCCGCGAGCGGGCTGTCATTGACGCGGAAGGTCATGGAGAGGGTTGGCGGGTCGATCGGCTGGGCCTGAATAGGCTCGCTGATCGAAGGGTCGACAAAGGTATCGGCCACGTTCGCCTTGGTGAGACCCG
>DUBH01000053.1 GCA_012960415.1 Henriciella sp.
GATACAGAAGGCGACGATCCGCTCTATTTCGGCATCATTGGCCAGAACACGGTCGATGAACAACGCGTCCTCGCCTTCCTGGCACCAGAGCGCGAGGAGACGCTGGAATATGACCTGACCCGCCTCATCGCCCGCCTCGACCGTCCTGAGCCGCCGAAGATCGGCCTTCTGACGACGCTTCCGGGTATGGGCGCTGATGGTGCAGAGGGTGGTTACACGCTGCTGCAGGAGATGGAGCGGTCCTTTGATGTGGAGCCTGTGGCCGTCGACTTCTACGCGCTGCCCGAAGATCTCGACGCGCTCATCATGATCCACCCGCCAGAACTGACGGAATGGCAGAGCTGGGTGATCGACCAGTTCATATTGCGCACGGGACGCGTGGTCGTGCTGGTCGATGCTGCTGCCAAGACATCACCAGAGCCGCCGAGCCGCCGTGTAGAACGTCGTATCCGTTCTGACCTTGGCCGCTTTGGACCGGTCTGGGGCGTGACGCTTGCCGAAGAGGCGATCGCTGACACGGAAACCGCACTCCCCATACAGGCCCCGACGGGAAGCGGGCGGACCGGCATCATCCGCCATCCGCTCTACCTCTCGACGCCGCCATCGATGATGTCACAGGACAGCATCCTCACAGCGCCCCTGTCGCGGTCCGTCAATTTCGCCTCGTCTGGCGCGCTCGTGCTCGACGAAGCCTCTCCGATCGACAAGGAAGTGCTGATCGAAACGGGCACGGCTCCATCCTGGATCGACCCCGAAACGGCGATGACGGATATAGGTGTGGAAGAGACGCTCTCGCTCTATGAGCCAACTGAGGGCGCTCGTGCCCTAGGCGTGCGCGTCCATGGCACGCTGGTCTCTGCCTTTCCTGATGGTCGCCCTGAACCAGTTCTGCCGGAAGACCCGGTCATGGCGCAGTTTGCGGCCGAGGCGATTGAGCAGGCAAAGCCGCACATCTCGTCGAGCGAGCGTGAAGCGGAAATCCTTATCCTTGCAGACGCTGACCTCGTCGATGATGGCCTCTACATCGACATGCAGCGCCAGAGCGCCTTTGCAGACAATGGGGCGCTCATCATGAATGCGCTCGACATGATGTCGGGCAATGCCAATTTGCTCAGCCTTCGCGCGCGGGCCTCTTCGCGCCGGACGATGACCCGCGTCGAAGCGATGCGGGATGAGGCGCAGGCCCGTTTCTTCGAGGAACAGGCCCAGCTTGAAACCCAGCTCGCCGAATCCGAAGCGCGCCTGCAGGAATTGCTTCAGATCGATAGCCGCGACAGCGCACTTCTCGACAGCGCTACAGGCGCCAGCCTCTCGGCAGAACAGCAAGAAGAACTCGCCCAGCTTCGTAGCGAAGTTCTCGCCACCCGTGAGCGCCTGCGCTCCATCGAGCGTGACTTCCGGCGGGACATAGATGGCCTCGAAGGCTGGCTGAAATTCATCAACATCTTCGCGGGCGCGATCCTTATCGGCGCAGTTGGCTGCTTTGTCTGGTGGCGGCGGAGGAAATCGCCGGCATGAGCAGACGTCTGGATCGCAAACGTTCCGTACTGGTTCAGCGGCTGTCGATTACGGCAGCTTCGCTCTGGATCATCCTCATTCTGTTCGCTGTCTTCAATGCAGGTGGTCGCTCGACCAGCCCGAGAACAGGCAACCCCGTCCTGTCGAACTTCTCGGCGATCAAGGGCGATGTCGCGCGCATCACTATCACCGATCAGGACGTGACCTATAATCTTATCAAACGGGGTGATGCCTGGCTCATGGAAGAGTCGGGTGCGTATCCGGTCCGTGAAGACAGGCTCAACACGCTTCTCGAAGGTCTCGAAACCCTGAGCTGGGGTGAGCGCCGAACCTCGAACTCCGAGCGACTTTCCCTGCTCGCGCTTGGGGACCCTCGCGAGGAAGGCAACGGCACGCTGATTGCGCTTTTCTCTGGCGATGGGGCACGGGTCGCTGAAGTCATTACCGGCCGGCGCAATGAATACACCTATGCGCGCAAGCCTGATGAGACGATCGCCTTTCGGGTGCGCGGTGACCTGCCGCCGCTCCGCACCCGCGAGGCGTGGCTCGATCTCGACATTATGTCGATTGAGCCATCGGCGGTCTCTGCGGTGCGTATCACAGGCCGGGGCGGCAACTCTGTCTATCTGTCACGTCCGGCGGGAAGCGATGCACGAGGCTTCCGGCCTGCGCCGCCCTACCAGGATTTCGAAGTCACCAATCCGCTGGCGGTTTCAGCTACCGCGCTCGCCATCACGCGGCTCGCCCCCATCGATGTGAAGTCCGCGGAGGCCCTCAGCGGGCGCGCGGTGTCACGCCATATCAGCGAGACCTTTGACGGCCTCGAGATCGACCTTCGGGCGTGGCGTGAGACGGATGGATACTGGGTGACCCTGCGCGCGATCGAGGCAGGGGAGGGCGCCCGCCGCGCGCGCACCATAAATGAGCGTGCAGAGCCCTATGCGTTCAAGCTGACTGAGTATGACTGGCGCGAGTTTACGCCGTCCGTGAATGAGCTTGTGGCCCGACCAACGCCGGAAGAAACCAGCGCGCCGCTACCACCTGCTGACTTCCAGCCCTAGTCGCGGGCGCGCGAGACGATTGCAAACCGCAGGAGCGGTGCGATCAGGTCTACTGCAAGGCGTTCAAGCGGGCCGCTAGCATGCTTCCTGAAATAATAGACGAGGCTGTCAGCCTTGTAGCCCGCCACGCGCCTGGCCGGGGCTTCGGACGTCGCGCCATAATGGAGGGCGCCGGCATGCGGTGTATACATCGTGATGCCGCCCGCCTCTGACGCACGCCTGCAGATATCGACGTCCTCAACATGCATGAAGAAGCCCTCATCGAAGCCATCGAGCGCGGTGAAATCCTTCCCTGACATCAGCATGAGTGCGCCTGAGACGGCACCGACCGGGACAGGCCCTTTGGGTGGCGGGGTGCGCTCCAGCGTCCAGGTGTTCCAGCCAGAAAAGGTGGTGAGCGCCCGCAGCAGGGTGAGCTTGCGCCGGCGCGGCCCGCGCACTTCGCGGCCATAAGTGTCGAAGACATTTCCGCCCACAACGCAAGGCGAAGGCTGGCCTGCGGCAGCCTGCTGAAGGGCTTCGATGCTGCCGCGTTTCAGGATGGCATCCGGATTGATGATGAGAAGGTCGCCCGCTTCAATGCCAGCTGCGCCGCGATTGACGCCCGCCCCAAAGCCGATATTGCCGCCTGCATCGATAAGGGTGACGCTTGGACGGCTCTCACAAAACTGCCGAAGCCAGTCCCGCATCGTCTCCGGATTACCATTGTCGACAATGCGCACCGCATCCACTGCCGGATCGCTGGCGAGCGCGTAAAGACACTCCTTGAGACTTTGCCCGGTGTGATAGCTGACCACGATGGCGGTGGTCGGGCCTGTCATTTGGCGTCCGGTCTCCCAAGCCCTGTCACGCGATCAAGCAGGATGACGCCTGCAGACGCTAGCGCGATCGTCGCCCAGAAAGCTTCATTCCACACGCTGTAGGAGAGGCTGAACAGCGCAAAGGAGCCCCCGATCAGGCTGGCCGCGGCGAGGCGCGTCGGGATATCGACATCGCCTGGTCGTGGAAGGCGATTTGCGATGATAATAAGCGACGCGATCGCGAGAATCACACCGATCAGACCTGTTTCAGCCCAGATCTGCAGACCCATATTGTGCGGGTGGCCAGGCAGGATGCGATAGACTTCCCAGTCAGCATTGTCGCTGCGGCACTTCTGGTCGACTTCGCGCAAGAGTTCCGGCCGGTCGCCAAACGTGTCGCGCCATTCCTTCGACGCTTCGATACCATGGCCCGTGATCGGGCGTTCCTTGATTTTCTCCAGTGTCAGGTTCCAGGCCCAGACACGTGACTGGACCGAACAGGGCATTGGCATATCCGTCCGCGTCAGTGCCGCGGCTCCGACGCCAAGGATGATCGGCGAGAGCAGAATGAAAGCAGAAATGGCGATCATCAGCACCTTGAAGCCGTAATGCACGAAGATCAGCACAACACCAATCGAGACAGCCATGCAGATGACGCCCAGTAGCGCAACGTCGGTCCCGATCATCAGGAAGGCGACGAAGGCGACAGTCAGCAGCGCAACACAGGCAGCAACCGTCGCGCGTCTTGCAAAGGCGGCGGCGAGGCCGATCAGGATGGGCAGGCCGAGCACAAAGGCGTTGGCACTGCGCAGGATGTTCTGCGGCGCTTCCTTCACCCGGTCGCTCATCGGGGCATAGAGGTCGAGCGCCGTTTCCGGGAACACGCCCATCGCCAACGTTACCAGACCGTGCATGCAGAGCATGCAGCCAACAACCAGAAGCGACTTGCGACCAACGCCTTGCGGAATCCGCAGGGCCGCCGCGATGGTGAGCGTGCTTGCGAGTACGGTGAGCAGGATGCGCAGCCCAGCGGCATCGACATTCATCGTGCCGTCTGACAGCGCGCCGTCAATTATTGTTCCGGTTTCGGCAGACCAGAGGCTGCTCGCCGCAGACCAGAGAGCCAGGGCGAACAGTGAAACAACAATGAGGTTGAAACGACGTAGGGGCGCGAAGAAGGCGGCCGCAATCGCGGTGAGACCGATCAGGGCTGAATAGCCCTGAGCCCCGAATACTGCGACTGGCAGCCAGAGCACGAATGCTATGGCCAGTAAAATGGCAAAGCCTGCCCCGCGCCCCTGTGTCATGTCTATTCGTCTCCAGATCGTTTCAGGTCGGGCGGCGTGGCCTCAGCAGCGATCTTCGAAGCTGCCTCGTCTAGCCCCAGGATTTCCTGACCTTGAGAGCCAAAGCGGCGCAGCGCCACCTTACGATCATCGGCCTCGCGCTGACCAACGACGGCGATCACAGGAACCTTCCGAAGGGAGTGTTCGCGGACCTTGTAGTTGATCTTCTCATTGCGCGTATCGACTTCCACGCGCAGGCCTGCGGCGCGAAGCGTGTGGGCCGCTTCCTCAGCGTATTCGTCGGCGTCTGAGGTAATCGTTGCGACGATCACTTGTGCGGGCGCGAGCCAGAGCGGGAAAGCCCCGGCAAATTCCTCGATCAGGATACCGATAAACCGCTCCATGGAGCCAAGGATAGCCCGGTGGAGCATCACGGGGCGCTGCTTGGTGCCGTCGGACGCCGTGTATTCGGCGCCGAGACGCTCAGGCAGCACATAGTCGAGCTGCAGCGTGCCGCACTGCCAGACACGGCCAATCGCGTCCGTCAGCTGGAATTCGAGCTTCGGCCCATAGAAAGCGCCCTCGCCGGGCAGGATCTCACAGGGAAGTCCTGCCGCGTCGACGGCGTCTTTCAGGCCTTTCTCGGCCCGGTCCCAAACCTCGTCGCTACCTGCGCGAACGTCGGGGCGCGTCGAGAGCTTCACGGCGATCTCTTCAAAGCCGAAGTCGCGGTAAACGCTTTCGAGGAGACGGCAGAACTTGATCGATTCTTTGACGATCTGGTCCTCGCGGCAGAAGATGTGCGCGTCATCCTGCGTGAACTGGCGCACCCGCATGATGCCGTGAATGGCGCCGTGCGGCTCATTGCGGTGGCAACAGCCAAACTCCGCCAGCCGGATCGGCAGGTCGCGGTAGGACTTCTGGCCCTGCTTGAACACCTCGACATGCGCCGGGCAGTTCATTGGCTTCAGCGCCATCAGCTTGGCATCTTCAGGCACCGAAATCTCGACCCCTTCTTCGCCTTCAGGGATGAAGTCAGGCACGATGAACATGTTCTCGCGATACTTGCCCCAGTGGCCGGATTTCTCCCACTGGACAGAGTCCATGAGCTGCGGCGTCTTGATCTCGTCATAGCCTTCGGCATCGAGGCGGCGGCGCATATAGGCCTCGATCTGGCGCCAGACCGTATAGCCATTGGCATGCCAGAAGACGGACCCGGCCGCAGCCGTGCCGTCGAGATGGAAAAGGTCCAGCTGAGCACCGATCCGGCGATGGTCGCGCTTTTCGGCTTCCTCGATGCGTAGCAGGTGGGCCTTGAGGTCTTTCTCATTGGCCCAGGCCGTGCCGTACATGCGTTGCAGCATCTCGTTGCGATGATCGCCGCGCCAGTATGCGCCCGCAAGCTTCATCAGCTTGAACGCCTTGGGCAGCTTCCCCGTCGATGGCAGGTGCGGGCCGCGGCAAAGGTCGAACCAGTCGCCCTGCTTGTAGACCGTGATCGGTTCGCCCGGCGGGATGATGTCGTCGATGATCTGCGCCTTATAGTCTTCGCCGATCTTCTTGAACGTCGCGATGGCGTCCTCTTTCGACCAGACTTCCCGAACGATCGGGTAGTCCTGGTCGATGATCTCTTCCATCTTCTTCTCGATGCGCTCGAAATCCTCCGTGGAGAAAGGCTTCTCGCGCGCGAAGTCGTAATAGAAGCCGTCATCAATCACGGGGCCGATCGTGACCTGCGTATCAGGATACATTTCCTGCACGGCCTGCGCGAGAACGTGGGCGGCGTCGTGCCGGATGAGCTCAAGGCCCTCCTTGTCACGCGCCGTCACGATGGCGACCTCGGCGTCGCCGTCCAGCGGACGGTTGAGGTCATAGAGTTCCCCGTTCACCTTTGCAGCAAGCGCAGCCTTGGCGAGGGATTTTGAAATGGATTCCGCGACATCGGCCGGGCTTGCCCCGTCCTCATACTGGCGCTTCGATCCATCTGGTAGCGTTACATTGATCATGGATTTGCTTTTCAGTTCGTCTCAGGGCCTGCATCCGGGAAGGGCCGTTCCGTTCGGGCCCAGTCTCCGGCACGCCAGGGCGCCCAGACAGGTATCGTGTCTGCTTTTTCAGGAACAGGATCGTAGCCGCTGGAGCCGCCGGGGTGGCATCGCGACAGCCGGGCCAGTGTCATCCACCCGCCGGTCCACAGACCGTGACGGGAGACGCATTCAGCGCAATATTCACTGCACGACGGTACATGACGGCACTGCGCTCCAAACACCTGAAAGGCGGGAGACAGCGTCATCTTGTACGTTTTGAGGGCCGCGTGCGCGACCTTCCTGCGTCGTTCAGACATAAGGCTTCATGGCCCGGTTCGTGTTTCGTCGAAAGCGGTTCTAGACGCGTGGACGGCGGCCCTCAACCCGATAAGGCTGCAGGATTTTCTTGCAGGGGCTGCCTCTCGGCTACGGCGGTCACGCTCAGGCCGCCGCAGCCCGCTTAGTTCGTGCCGTTTCAATCGCTGCGCAGGCCGCATCGAAGGCCAGCATCGTCGAGGTGTGACGGGGCGGATAGTCGGCAACGCCTTCAAGGTGGCGAAGCTCTGCAAACCGGCCTTTTGGCGGCTCACCATTGTCTTTCAGCATCGCCTTCAAGGCGTCGCGGGCGGCGAACACGTCGTCCACCGGCGCGCCAACAGCGTGCTCCGCGAGGATGGCCGTCGCCGCCTGACCAAGGGCGCAGGCTTTCGGATCGACAGCAATTGCCTCGACCGTGTCCCCGTCTTCGCTGAGGCGAACATCAACGCGCACCACAGACCCGCACACACGCGAGAGCTTCTCCACCGATGCATCGGCATCGGGAAGCGTCCCCAGATGAGGAATATTGGCGGCCAGTTCCAGCACGCGGTTATGATAAAGCTCTGCGCTCATGGCCCCTAGATCGCCCCGAAAGCGCTGAAGATCAAGTAAACTCGGTGAAAGCGGCTCTCAGAGGCCGAGAAACGCCATCACGCGCGGCAGGATCCGGATGAGCAGCATCGCAGCGCCGACCAGGCTGCCAATCGCAAAGATCAGCAGCACGCCGTCACGGGCGGTAAGGGCAAGCCCAAAGAGTAGCACCGTCAGGCCGGGCAGAAACGGACCGAAAGGAACGAGGCCCAGCGGGAAGGTAATCAGCGCCGCCGCGACGCAGGCCAGCGCCACCAGGTTGATGAAGGGCACCTGCGTCAGAAAGGTCAGGCGGGGTTTCAGGATCTGATCAACCGCATGCGCATATTTCTCGATCATGTGGATGCCGCTGACGAGGTGTTTGCGCGGAAAGCTGAAATCGAGCGCGCGGCGCGGTAGCCATGGATATTTCAGGCCGATCACGATCTGCAGCGCGAAGATGAGCGTTACCAGCGCGATAAGCCAGTTCGCCCCCGGCACGATGGATAGCGGGCTGATCGATATGAAACCCAGCAGCAGGAGGACCGGGCCATAGGCCCGTCGTCCCACTGCATTGAGTAGGTCAGCGATCGTGACGGTTTCGCCCTCGGTCCGCTCTTCAAGCGAGATCAGGAGCGAGCGCAGATTATTTACGTGGCTCATGGCCCCCCAGCTCTTTGGCTCAATACAGTGCACAGCGCCATCGGTGACCATGGCGTGCGATTTCTCTTGTGACAAACGTCTCAGAGCAGGAATACGTTCACACGGCGTTCACGGCACAATAATTAACGGATGTTAACCAAAAAGCTTGTTCTGAAGTGCTTTGGTGGTAGGCTGAATACTGAATTTATCAGGGAGGGTACCCGTGAAAATCTTAGGTTTTGTCGCTTTAGGTGTTTCTGCACTTGGGCTGGCCGGGACAGCGTCTGCGCAGGATTTCATGATGGAGCCGACATACGGCACCATCCAGTTGAGCTCCGGGTTCCAGCCTGACCCTCACGAGATCGACCTGCGCGCGGGCGGTAGCCTCGATGCGAGCGAAAAGCTTGGCTCCAACTGCCCCGGTTATGTCGCCGATGCCCCCGACTACGACCTGATGTACGACAGTGGTTCCGGGTCCCTGCCACTCATCATCACGGTTCGGTCTGCCTATGATACGACGCTAGTGATCAATACGCCTGACGGTGACTGGATTTGCGACGATGACAGCGGACCAAGTCACAACCCTTCTGTTCGCTTCGATCCGGGGTCCGATGGCCTATATGATATCTGGGTAGGTACCTATGAGCGTGGCTCACTTCAGGATGCCACCCTCGTCATTTCAGAACTGAGTTCGTCTGAGGACTGAGCCGCCAATTCTGAAACCAAAAACGCCCCGGTCCCACCGGGGCGTTTTTTATTGAACTCGGGGCTGGGTAGCTTCAATCGGCGCTCGTGCCAAAGCGCCAGATCTCATCTGACACCGTCACCCCGTCCTTGCGCTGAATGACATAGAGGCGGTCATACTCATTCATCTCGACGATTGGTTCGCCGGGCGCGGCGCCCAGAAGTTCAGCCAGCTGCGGCGTGGTATTCGAGTGGCCGACCACGAGCGCGGTCAGGCCCTCGGAGGTCAGTCGATCGGCAAGCGAAGCCAGGTCCGACGCGTTATAGATTTCTACGGCAAGGCCGAGCCGGGTCGCCAGCGGTGCCGCCGTTTCGCGCGTGCGGCGATAATCGCTCGACCAGATTTTTCCGACGCCAGCATTCGACAGGATCTCGCCAAGCATATCCGCCCGTGCCGCCCCGGCGTTTGTCAGTGACGGGTCATCGCCAGCCTGCTTTTCGGCATGGCGCACAAGATAGATCGTGTAAGTGCCGTCGTCGCTCGTGCGTGATGTGTATGGCGATGCGGCGCAAGACACGATCGTGAGCGCAGCAAGCAGGCCGATCAGGAACAAGGTGAAGTGTTTCATTCGTTCAAGTCCCGCCTAGACGCGCCGCCAGGTCGAGCCGCCTGCGCCGTCCATAACCTCGATGCCCTCGGCGGCCAGCTCATTCCGGATGCGGTCCGCTTCAGCCCAGTTCTTTGCCTGGCGTGCATCAAGCCGGGCCTGAACCAGCGCATCGATGCGCGCCTTGTCATCATCGGTCCCTCCTTGCTCCCAGGCTGATGGCGTTAGCGTCAGCAAGCCGAGCTTCTCACCTGCCGCCAGAAGTTCAGCGCGTGCCTTCGCCATCTTCGGGGCGTCCTTGGCATCAGCTGCCAGGTTTGCCTCGGAAGCGAGCCGCGACAGCTGTGCCAGCGCGACCGGCGTGTTGAGGTCATCATTGAGCGCCTTGTCGATGCTCTTGTCGCTCGCCTCGCCGCCTTCGGCGTCCCAGACGCGGCGGAGCGCGCCATAAATGCGCCCAAGCGTGGTTTTCGATTGCTCCAGCAGGTCGAGCGTCCAGTCCAGCGGCGCGCGATAGTGACCAGACAGAAGCGCAAAGCGCAGCACTTCACCTGGCCATTGCTCAATCAGGTCATGGATCAGTTTCACATTGCCGAGGGATTTCGACATCTTCTCGCCGTCCATGTCGAGAAAGCCATTATGCAGCCAGTAACGGGCCATCGGCTCGCCATGCGCGCATTCTGACTGGGCGATCTCATTCTCATGATGCGGGAATTGAAGGTCGATCCCGCCGGCATGAATGTCGATCGTCTTGCCGAGATGGGCGGCGATCATGGCAGAGCACTCAATATGCCAGCCGGGCCGGCCACGTCCCCATGGGCTGTCCCATGTCGCGTCTTCCGGCTCGCCTTCCTTGGCAAACTTCCAGAGCGCGAAATCCGCCGGGTTGCGCTTGTCTTCGGACACGGCGACGCGTGCGCCCGCTTCATTGTCTTCAAGCTTGCGGCCAGACAGTTTTCCATAATCTTCCATCTGGCCGACATCGAAGAAGACGCCAGAGGCCGCAGGATAAGCATAACCCTTGCTGACCAGTTGCTGGGTCAGGCGCACCATGCCGTCGATATGTTTTGTTGCCCATGGCTCAATCGATGGCGGCAGCACATTCAGTGCGGCCATGTCAGCATTGTAGATCGCTGCATATTTCTGCGTGATCTCGTTGATCGGTGTGCCTTCCTCGCGCGAGCGCGCAATAATCTTGTCCTCAACATCGGTGATGTTGCGGGCATAGAGCACTGACGCCTCGCCATAGGTCCGCCGCAGCAGGCGGAAGAGGACGTCAAAAACGACCGGCGGGCGCGCATTGCCGATATGGGCGTAATTATACACCGTCGGCCCGCACACATAGAGCGTCACACGATCCGGGTCCTGAGGTTCGAAAACCTGCTTTTCTCGTCCAAGCGTATTGTAGAGCTTCAGGGGCATTTGGTGTGACTTCTTCTGTCGGCGCGGTGTCGAGGGGTGAGAACTGTGGCTGCTTGAACGCAAATTCTGGGCGCGCGTCAATTCGCGGGGGTGCTGGCAGAGGGGGCAGTACTGCCACGGGCAACCGCGATCTGCTGCGTCAGTAGAAGGGCGGCGGCGGTTAGAATGACGGGACCAAGCGGCGCGATGAAGGTGATCAGCGGCAGGAAGAGCAGGGCGCCCATTACCAGGTTGAACCGCGTGACCGCCCGACCTTCAGCAACGCTTGGTGTCAGTATCAGATAGAGTGCAGGCACCAGCGCCAGCATGTCGTAATTGAAGGCATAAGGCGAAAAGAGAAACACCGCGACGAGCAGCATGGCGGTTTCCAGTTCTGGCGCGGCTGATGGCCTTCGGAATGTCCAGATCACCAGCCCCAGTGCCAATAATGAGAAGGGCGCCTGAACAAGCATCGCCGTGGAGGCGTCGAGCCCTGCCAGTCTTCCCAGTGCAAACCCCGTTGGCATCATGCGCAGAAAAATGCCGGTGCCTTCTTCGGCGACGATGCGCTGAAAGGGGAGGACATAGTCGAAATAGTCCCGCCACAGCTCCACACCGAAGATGAGCGCCGACAGGACAATCATCGCGGCACTTGTGACGATAGCAGCCCCAATCACCGTCCAGTGCCCACGCAGCAGCAGGAATACCGGGATGAGCAGACCCAGCTGGGGCTTTATCGTCAGCGCGCCAAGGCAGATGCCCGCCAGTATCGGCCTGTGACGGACGAGGCTCACGCCCAGAAAGAGGAGCGCGCCCGTGATCAGCCCGTTCTGGCCGAAGGCGGCATTCACCAGAAAGGCGGGCGCGGCGAGCGTGAAGAGTGCGTAGGTGCCCCATTCCCGCTTTTGAGCGCCAAGCCCAAGCCGTGTTGCCGCGACAAAAAGTACAGCACCGACTCCAATCCAGAGTGCATAGGCAGGTAGATACCCGAAGATGCCAAGTGGCAGGACGAAGAAGAAGTAATGCGGCGGGTATGACCAGTTGAGGCCGAGTGCGATATCATACTGCGCCTGAAGGTAGTCGCGGTATTCGCCCACCTGCATCAGTGTTGTGCCGGCCCCGTCCAGAACAAGCTGGCTTGCACTGTAATAATTGACGAAATCACGCCCGATCAGCTCACGCCCGGTCACGTCGACGAGCCCATCGGCGGCGCTGAGATAGACGCCGTAGGCGACCGCGCAAACGCACAGGATGACGATCGCATAGGTTTGAAAAAGCCGTTGCATCGTGCCTTGCCGCCACGCCCTCGACGGGCCGCCCTCAGGCCTGAATCGCTAGCACTTCAGTCTTAACAGTCCGCTTCGAAGGGCTGTCTTGTCGCGGCGGCAGTGATGGCAACTTGTAGAAATAGTGATCCAGTTGGCTTATGTGACAGTATACGCCCTGAGGGAACACGAATGGGCGGGCGTTAAGTCCGGTATTGGGGTGTGTAGGGCGCATCCACAGAACATCTGGCTCGACCCCCGTCCCTCAGAAACAGGAAACTTACCATGGCGATGGATGCCATCACAAAACAAGAAAATCGCGGACAAATGGACGCTGTACGTCGACCAACACAGGAAGAGGCCGAAGAGGCCGTACGCACGCTGCTCGCCTGGGCAGGTGACGATCCACGCCGCGAAGGCCTGCTCGATACGCCAAAGCGTGTCGTGAATGCCTATAAGGAGTGGTTCCAGGGTTATGAGGAAGACCCTGTGAAGTATCTCTCGCGCACCTTTGACGATGTGCAGGGCTATGACGACATGGTCATGCTCCGCGAGATCGACGTCGAGAGCCATTGTGAGCACCACATGGCGCCGTTCATCGGCACGGCCTATGTCGCCTACATGCCGACCCAGGCCGTCGTCGGCATCTCCAAGATTGCCCGCGTGGTCGAGATTTTCGCAAAGCGCCTGCAGACGCAGGAAACGATGACCGCGCAGATCTGCGACGCCATCACGGAAAGCCTCGCGCCGGCCGGTACCGCCGTTCTGATCGACGCCGTTCACCAGTGCATGACGACACGCGGTGTCCATCATCCGAACGTCTCGACGATTACCACGCAGTTCACCGGCGTCTTCAAGACGGACAAGGACATGCGCGACCGCTTCCTGCGCCTCGCAGGCCGGTAGGCTGTCAGCGGCCAATTGGCCGCATATACGGTAGCTGAAAAGTACCCTAGGAGCCGCCTCAAGATGAGGCGGCTCTTTCATTTTCTGGCCCTGCTGGGGCTGTTTGCCTATCTGGCGAACGGGGCTCAGGCGCATCTGCGCATTGTGCCGGGAGAGACCATCTCCATCCCGATCTGCGGTGACGGACTCAGCCGGACAATCGAAGTCGATGTCGGCGGAGGCCAAGAAGATACGTCCGATCGTACCTGTTGCGGCGACTGCCTCATCCCGCTTGCCCTTCCGGTCGCGGCGCCCGTCTTGCCGCTTCGGTCGATCAGCACATCAGTGCGGCCAACTCAGCCTGTTGAAAGCGCAGGTCAACCCCGCACGCCGGTTTGGCCCGGTGCGCCGCCTCAGGGCCCCCCACAATCTGCATGAACTGAACACCGTATGACCACGCAGCGACCCGCTGCGGGGCACCTTCCTTTCATGTGAGATTCAAGATGAACTACAGAACACTCTGCGCAGCAGCTGCGCTTGCTTTTGCCGCTATGCCTGCCGCTCACGCCCATGAGGGCGATGGCGGCAAGGTCACCTATGCCAGTGATCACGCCCCGATCGGCGTCATGGCCGACCACCGCCACAAGAAAGGCGAATGGATGGTCTCTTACCGGTACATGTATATGGACATGTCCGGTAACCGGATCGGGACTGACGAGGTCGATCCAGACACGATCGTGACCACCATTCCAAACCGCTTCGCTGGTGCGCCGATGATGCCGCCGACGCTTCGGGTCGTGCCGCTGGACATGCCCATGAAGATGTACATGGCGGGCGCGATGTACGGTCTTACGGACCGCATCACCTTGATGGGCATGGTCAACTATCACACCAAGGAAATGGATCACCGCACCTATCAGGGCGGCTTGGGGACCAACGTTCTTGGCAACTTCACGACAGAGGTCTCTGGCTGGGGCGATACCAGTGTCGGCGCCATTATTGGTCTCGATGATGGCTCGCGCCCGCATGCGCAGGTCAACGCGTCGCTCATGCTGTCCATTCCGACCGGGTCGATCACGGAGACCGACCGCGTCCTGACACCAATGAATATGCGACCTGAGATGAGGCTGCCTTACCCGATGCAGCTCGGCTCGGGCACATATGACCTCAAACCGGCGCTCACGGCGCGCAGCCGCGCCGGTCAGTGGAGCTATGGGGCGCAGGTTTCGGCTATCATCAGGCTGGACGAGAATGACGAGGGCTACGCGCTGGGTGACGTCTTCGAGGCAACCGGCTGGGTCGCTTATGAGCCTCGCCCATGGGTGTCTCTTTCGGGGCGTCTCAAGGCGACGACCAAAGGCGCGGTTGAGGGCATTGACCCGAACATCATGGCGCCTGTCCAGACAGCTGACCCTGACAATCATGGCGGAGAAACGGTCGAAGCGCTGTTCGGCGTTAATCTGGCAGCGTCCGAAGGCGCTCTGCGTGGCCACCGCGTCGCGCTGGAGTTTGGCGTTCCGATGTACCGCGACCTGAACGGCCCACAGCTCGAAACCGACTACACGCTGACGCTTGGCTGGCAGAAGGCGGTCTAGATTGGCTGGCCGGGACGCCCATAGGTGTCCCGGCCAGATACCGCTTGACGACTGCGTTCTTTCCAATATTATCGAATTACGATAATAACGAGAAGAAGGAAGCCTCCCATGCGTGCAGAACTGGTTCGAGTCGGTCTCCACCAGGTCGATATCAAGATCGTCACCGAAGAAGGCGAAATGCACGTCCTTCAATGGCGCCGTAACCTCCTCTGGGACGAAGTCCTGCTTGATGGAAAGCGCCAAGGGCATTCGGGCGGCTTTGGCCGCGAGAAGTGCTACGGTCTCGTCTTCGGCAAACGCGCCGACGGGACGGGTGGCACAAAGGTCATGCTGTTGCTCGACCCCTCGACCAGCTATGGCAATTGGGGCAATCCGCACCAGCAGATCGCAGGCGTACGCCTTGAAACCGCAGATGGCCCGATCGTCGCTTTCGGCACGCTGGATCCAAAAAACCTGCAAAAGCCGGCGACCTTCTCTGACTGGATGAAAAAGTCGATGGGCATGGAATGGGGCGACGAGCGCCGCCCGCATTAGGCCCAAACTCAGTGCGTAACGCCGCGTGGTTTGACTTCGCTCACCATGCGGCGGGTCGCGCCGTTGAAGTAGCCCGCATGGTGAGCGAAGTCGAACCACGCGGGCGATAGTCAGCAACTCAGCCCTGACTCCCCAACCGTTTCTTCGTCATCCCGACATGTGGTTTCGCGGAGGCAGGGTCCTCCGGCCAGTCATGTTTTGGATACTGCGCGCGCATATCTTTCGCCATGTCGCGGTAACCGCCGCTCCAGAAACCTGAAATATCCTTCGTCACCGCAATCGGCCGTCCGGCCGGCGATATAAGCTGCAATGTTACTGGCACGCGACCGTCTGCGATGGCGGGCTGACGGGCAAGGCCAAACAGCTCCTGCGCCTTGGCTTCGACCAGCGGCGCATTGTCATCGAGATAATCGATTTGGGCGTTGCGGCCAGAAGGCAGCGTTGTCGTTATCGGTGCCAGCGTGTCGATTTCCTGCGCCTTCGGCCAGCCAAGCGACTGCTTCAGCGCGTTCAGCACAGTGCCATCACTAGGCATGTCGAACTTGCCGCGGCCAAGTGCGGGCGCTAGCCAGTCTCCGGCTGTCGCCGCGAGCCGCCCTTCGTCCAGATCCGGCCAGTCTTCACCAAAGCTGCGATGAATAAAACCGAGCCGGGCAAGAAAGACGCGCACCGGCTCACCGATGCCTGCCGCTTCAAAACCGTTCGTCTGCACGAATTCGATGAAGGCGGCCCGCGCGGTCTCACCTGATGGCTGAGGCAGGGGTGTCTCGGACAGAACGATGCGCCCGACGGCCTTCACGCGCCGCCCCTTGAAGCTTTTCGACGCTGGATCGAAGCTTGCCCATTCTTCCGTAGCTGGCGGGTAGAGCGCGAGGGCGTCCTGCTCACGGATGGGAATGGCGAGTGTGATGCGGGCGCGCCCGGCTGCACCGATCATGTCGGTGACGACGATCCACTGGGAGAGGGCAACGGCACTCTCTGCCGCAAGTTCGCCAGAGCGGCCGTTTGCCAGAAGGTAGCTGGTTTCCGATCCGTCCCGGCGCCTTGCAATCTGCCCCGGCCAGGCCTTTGCCAGGAGGAGGGCGGGGTCTCCGAAAGCGCGCCCGCCTTTCGCCCAACGATCAGCCTGTTGGCGCAAGGCCTTTGCGCGCGGTGAAGTCTCAAGGCGAAAGCGTTCGAGGCGGTCCTTGAGATTGATTGAACTACCGCCAACCCCTGCCTCACTGGCCAGTGCCGCAATTTCCGCGGCCAACGCGCGCTCGCCGTCGCTTCTGGCGCTCGCCACCAGGCTTGCATATTTCGGGTCGAGCGGCAGCGCCGACATGGCTTTGCCGTGCGGCGTCAGCTTTCCCGCCTCGTCGATCGCGCCAAATGCCGTCAGGGCTTCGCGGGCCGCTTCGATGCGGCCGCGCGGCGGCGCGTCGAGCCAGGTCAGCCGGTAAGGGTCATCTTCGCCCCATTCGGCGATGGACAGCAGCAGACCGGAAAGGTCAGCATTCATGATTTCCGGCCGGGGCGCAGCGATGAGGCCGCGCGTTTCTTCCTCATCCCATAGTCGGTAACAGACGCCGGGCCCAAGACGTCCGGCCCGGCCACGGCGCTGGTCCACATTCGCTTTTGCCGCGCGGATTGTACGAAGGACTTGCGCCCCGCTGGACGGCTCAAACTCGGGCACGCGCGCCAGACCCGCATCGACAACCACATGGACGCCCTCAATGGTCAGGGCGCTTTCAGCGATATCGGTCGCGAGCACGACCTTGCGGTGGCCCGCTTGCGCTGGGCGTACCGCCTCATCCTGCTCACGCGGTGACAACGCGCCATAGAGGGGATGGACCGAAACGCTCGCTGGCAAACCCGAAAGCCGCTCTGCCGTTCGCCTGATTTCGCCAGCGCCTGGCAGGAAGGCGAGGATCGAACCTTGCTCGGCCTGAACGGCCTTGGCGATAGCCGCCGACATCTGGTCCTCGATGCGATCTCGCGTGCGGCCAAGATACTTTGTCTCGACGGGAAACTGTCGCCCTTCGCTCTCGATGACGGGGGCATCTAGCGTTCCGGCGACCTTTTCTGTGTCCAATGTCGCTGACATGGCGAGCAGCAGGAGATCATCGCGGAATACCGATTGTGCTTCCAGTG
>DUBH01000054.1:0-11221 GCA_012960415.1 Henriciella sp.
CGCCATTCTCACATTTATTCTCAGCTAGGGTTTGTGGAGCGCTAGACTTAGGACGTCTAGCGCTCCACAAACCCTAGCTGAGAATAAATGTGAGAATGGCGTGTGAGAATGGCGATCGGGCCAATCGCCACAATCCCCAATAGTGGCAGTGGTGCCGGCAGAGGGACTTGAACCCCCGACCCCCTGATTACAAATCAGGTGCTCTACCAGCTGAGCTATACCGGCAACCCCTGCCCTTTACGCCGTGCCGCAGGACGGGGCAAGATTCCTTTGCAAGGTCATCACAGCGCCGGATTTTAACGTTTTTGGGCACCAAATCACCGTAAAGGCGTTGTCTAATCAGTGTTACAGCAAGGAGCACTGAGATGAAACGTCATATCCTGCCCTGCATGATGGGCCTCGCGCTCGCCGCCGGTCCCGCCTTTGCAGATGAGGCGCGCACCCCACCGCCGACGGAGACATATTACGCCCCGCAGCCAACTGGCTGTGACCTCGTCCGACTAAAAATCTATTTTGAGCCGGGCACAGCCACGCTGACGCCGTTTGCGCGCGACGCGATAGGTCAGGTCAGCGAGAAGCTGTCAGGCTGCTCGGTCCAGCGCCTGAACGCGACCGCCATTGCAGGCGATAGTTCAGGCGAAGCGCCCGTGATCGGTCTCGCCGAAGACCGGCGCACGACCGTCATGAACGAGCTGCTCGCCCAAGGCATTCGTGCGTCTGATGTGGCAATCGACACAGATCTTGGCAACTCGGTCATGTCCAGAACCGTGGACATCGAGCTGCAGACCGTACCGGCCAGGGTAAGCTAGGCGCACATAGCATTTACCATGGCCATAGGCCCCGGCATTGCAGAACATGCCGGGGCTTTTTCTTGTCTTCAGTCCAGTTTCGACAGGACAGCGCACCCGGCGATGAAGGTCACCACGGTGTGAGAAAGATCGACCAGTAGACCGCCGGTGGAATGCCAGGGCGTGTAGAAGAAATCATACGCCATAAGCGGCACGCCAATCAGCAGAGACAGCTTCAGACCGAATGAAACCGCAGCGCCAAGGCCCGCGACCGCGCTCCTCCTCATCAGCCAGGCGAGCCCGAAGGACAGGACGACCGGCACCAGAAAGCCGCCCAGCATCCACATCGGATTGGCATCCTCTTGACGCTCGGTCGCGATGCCGCTTGCCGTAAGGAAGCTCATCGCGTCACGCGCTTCATTGATGAAAATACCCTGCGCATTCATGTAAACCTCGGCAAAGAGCAGCCCGTACCAGAGAAAGCCGATGAAATAGATGACGATGGCTGAGACCAGGACACCGCCCAGGTTTATTCCTGCAAGACGTGGCATTGTTTCCTCCTAAACCCGTTTCATTTTTTGTTCGCCACGCCTAAGAGTGCCCCCTCACAGCTTGGCGCCGAGGAAGATGCGCCCAAATCGAGAATGACGGAAGCTATAATGACGAAGTCCGCCCCCCGCAGAATTCTGGTCACCTCTGCCCTGCCCTATATCAATGGGGTCAAGCACCTCGGCAATCTTGCCGGGTCGATGCTGCCGGCCGACGTCTATTCGCGGTTCCAGCGCCTTCGTGGTCATGACGTTCTCTATATCTGCGCGACCGACGAGCACGGCACACCCGCAGAACTCGCCGCCCAGGCAGCGAACGTGCCCGTCCGTCAGTATGTCGATGAGCAGCATGAGATCCAGAAAAAGGCGGGCGAGGACTTCCTGCTCTCCTATGATCATTTCGGCCGCTCCTGCAGCGCCGAAAACGCCGCGCTCACCCAGCATTTTGCGCATGTCCTTGAGGCCAACGGCCTCATCGAAGAGCGCACCATGCGGCAGGTTTACTCGGTCGACGATGAGCGCTTCCTGCCGGACCGTTATGTCGAAGGCACCTGCCCGCATTGCGAATTCGAGAAAGCTCGCGGCGACCAGTGCGACAATTGCGGCCGACTGCTGGACCCGGTCGACCTGATCAATCCTTATTCGGCCGTCTCCGGCTCGCGGAATGTCGAAGTCCGCGAAACACGCCACCTCTTCCTGCTGCAGTCGCAGATGCAGGAGCGTATTCAGGCCTGGATCGAAGCTTCGACTGACTGGCCGCCGCTTGCACGCTCAATTGCGCTGAAATGGCTGGACGAAGGCCTGCGCGACCGCGCCATCACGCGCGACCTCTCCTGGGGCGTGCCCGTGACTAATCCGGACGGCTCAATCCGCGAGGGTTTCGAGACCAAGGTCTTCTATGTCTGGTTCGATGCGCCGATCGAATACATCGCCGCTACCGAAGAATGGGCGAAAGCCAAGGGCGAGCCAGAGGCATGGCGACGCTGGTGGCGCACAGATGAGGGCGCTGATGAGGTCGACTATGTCCAGTTCATGGGCAAGGACAATGTCGCCTTCCACACGGTCGGCTTCCCCGTCACCATTCTGGGATCGCAGGAGCCGTGGAAGCTTGTCGACCGACTAAAAGCGTTCAACTGGGTCACCTGGTATGGCGGCAAGTTCTCGACCTCGAACAAGCGCGGCGTCTTCATGGATCAGGCGCTCGACCTGCTGCCTGCCGACTATTGGCGCTGGTACCTGACCGCGAATGCCCCCGAAGGCTCCGACGCGGCCTTCACTTGGGAAGGCTTTCAGTCCTCGATCAATTCGGACCTTGCCAATGTGCTCGGCAATTTCGTCAATCGGATCACCAAATACTGCGCGTCCAAGTTCGACGGTAAGGTGCCGGAAGGCGGCGAAGCGGGCGAGGCTGAAAGCTGGATGGTTGCCGAATTGGAGACCCGCCTGCCACAGCTGGTCCAGCACTATGAGAATATGGACTTCCGCAAGGCAGCCGCAGAGACGCGCGCCATCTGGGCGGCGGGCAATGAATACCTCACCAAGGCTGAGCCATGGGTGAAGTACAAGAATGATGTCGATGCTGCCGCTATTGGTGTACGCGCAGGCCTCAACCTTGCGGCCCTGTTCGGCATCATCGCCCAGCCCATCATTCCTGAAGCAGCTGCGATGATCCTCGATGCGCTAGGCGTGCCGGAAGACCGGCGCACACTTAGTGAAGAGGCCTTCGCTGATATTCCGGCGCTGCTCGATGCCCTGCCACGCGGTCATGAAATCTCGCCGCCAGATGTTCTCTTCCGCAAGATTGAGGATGAGCAGGTCGCTGAGTGGACAGAGCGGTTTGGCGGCGAAAGCTGACATGCCGCTGCCGAACCGCGTCGATCCGTATGCCGCAATCCATGCGGTGTCGGCGCGCGGGACGTTCATGGGCAACCGTGGCGGCTGCTTTCACACCGAAGACCGCACGCTGAAGCGGACCCACTGGAAGAGCAGGCAGTGGATTATCTGCCTGCTCGAGTTCAAGGGTCGTAAACGCCAGCTGATGGCGCCGGGCCAGTATACCGAACTCTTCTTCCTCGATGAGGCAACGGCGCTCGCAGCCGGTCACCGTCCCTGCTTTGAATGCCGACGGGACGATGCGCGCGCCTTCAAGAACGCGCTCGTACAGGCCGGCGAAGTCGACAAAGCGGCGCGCGTATCCGACATCGACAGGCTGATCGCAGGCGAGATGCAAGACCGACTACGCAGCAAGGCAAGCGCACAACAGGTCGAGGCCTACACCCTTCCAGACGGTGCCATGTTCGACTGGCAAAACCAGGCATGGCTCAAGCTGGACGGCGCATGTCTGCCGTGGAGCTTCGATGGATACGGCCCCGCATCCCGCCTGCCAGAGGCGCTCGTCAGCATGCTGACGCCGCGCGCGACCCTCGCCGCACTGGCCGCCGGATACAGGCCTCACACCCATCGCTCGGTGGATCAGGACTGATATCCGGCCCCATCTCTGGCCGGGGCGGAAAAGTCTGATAGTGTCTCTCTCACGAAAACGAAAAGGGACATGACCATGGTTTCCAGACTGAAACTGACCGCCTGCGCATCCGCTCTCTGCATGATGCTGTCGACGCCAGCCTTTGCGCAGCAATCAGTCCCGGAACCGGGTACCGACCTAGTCGAACTGTACACCTGGCTGCACGCCAACCCAGAGCTGTCCTTCAAGGAATCGACCTCCGCCTCAATCATGGCAGCAGAACTCGAAGCGCTGGGCTTTACCGTCACCACCGGGCTTGGTAATGAATGGACGCGCGCGAAGTCGCAGCGCGATGAAGGCACAGTCCGCGACGGGGTCGGCGGCTATGGCGTCGTTGGCGTCTATGAGAATGGTGAGGGCCCCACGGTCCTGATCCGCGCGGACATGGACGCGCTGCCCGTGCCCGAACAGACCGGCCTCGACTATGCCTCAGAAGTCATCAGCACGACATGGACCGGCGTAGAGAGCCCCGTCATGCATGCCTGCGGCCACGACATCCATATGACCAGCTGGGTCGGCACCGCGCGAGAGCTGATGGAGAACAAGGACGACTGGTCCGGCACGCTCGTCATGCTTGCTCAGCCTGCGGAAGAATTAGGCCTAGGCGCTAAAGCTCTGCTTGAAGAAGGTCTGTATCATGACTTTCCTTTGCCGGATTATAATCTGGCACTCCATGTGAGCGCCAGCGCGCCGGCGGGCACTGTGGCTTATTCGTCAGGTTACGCGCTCGCCAATGTCGACAGCGTCGATATCCTTGTAAAAGGTGTGGGCGGCCATGGCGCCTATCCGCACACGACCAAGGATCCGATCGTCATCGGCTCATCCATCGTGATGGCACTCCAGACCCTCGTCTCACGCAATGTCGATCCGCAGACGCCTGCCGTCGTCACCGTCGGCTCCTTCACCGCGGGCGCGAAGCACAACATCATCTCGGACGGCGCAGAGCTCCTCCTGACAGTGCGCTCCTATGATGATGCGACACGCCAGCTTCTGCTCGATGGCATCACGCGCATCGCCAAGGCGCAGGCCGAAGCCTTCGGCGCGCCAGAGCCTGAAATCTCGATCGACAATGACTACACCCCGTCGACCTACAACACCCCCGCCCTCGCCGACAAAGCCATGACGGCCATCCGATCCGCCATTGGCGAGGAAAACGTCGTCGAAGTGACGCCGGTTATGGGCGGTGAGGACTTCTCTCAGTACGGGCGCACCGAAGAGGATGTCCCCGGCCTCATCTTCTGGCTCGGCGCGATCAATCCGGACACCTATGCCGCCGCTCAGAATGGCGGCGACCCGCTACCATCGCTCCACTCACCATTCTTTGCGCCGGACGCACCGCCGACCATCAAGACCGGTGTCAGCTCGATGACCGCTGCGGCGCTCGCACTCTTCAGCGAGACCGCGTCAGAGTGATTTCAGCCAATCCAGCAGGATCGCGTTCACCTCATCCGGACGCTCCTGCTGGGTCCAGTGGCCGCAGCCTTCCAGAAGGTGAGCGGCTTTCAGGTTCGGCAGATTAGGCTTCATCGCCTCTACGGGGTCACCCGGAAACATCTTCAGCACCAGGTCCCGCGTCCCACCGATGAACAGGCTCGGCTGGTAGATCTTGCTGTCGTCCAGCGCTGTCAGGAAAGCGTGGTCACGCTCATGATTGCGATAGCGATTGAGCGGGCCGCGAAAGCCTGAACCGCGGAACTGGGAGTCGTAATAGGCGACATCTTCCTCGCTCAGCCACGGCAGCGGCATGTCCGGTTCTGGCAGACGGTGAAGCAGCGTGTCTCCATGCTTCTTGTCGATGGGCCACGTCCCGTCTGGCGCATCACCTGAAATCGCGTAGTAGAATTTGCGTATGGTCGCGGCCGGGTCCGCCTCAAGCTCGGCTTCCGGCGGGCCCTGATCCTGAAAATAGACCTGATAGAAAAACATGCCGCGCGCGGTGAAGAACTCGCGGAAGACCTGGATGGCTGGCTTGTCGCCAAGCGGAAGGTACGGGACCGAAAGACCTGCCACGGCCTTGAACTGGTCTGGATAGAGCAGCGCCGAATTCCAGGCGATCGGCGCGCCCCAGTCATGACCGACGACCACAGCCGGCCCATCGGGCTGAAGCGCTTTCGCAACCCCTGCAATGTCGGCTGTTATCGTTTCCATGTCATAGGCTTCGACAGGCTCTGGCTTGTCAGATCCGCCATAGCCGCGCACATCGACGGCGACTGCGCGGTACCCCGCCTCTCCAACAGCGCTCAGCTGATGGCGCCAGGAATACCAGCTTTCAGGAAAGCCATGCACGAAGACAACAAGCGGGCCATTCTTCGGCCCCTCTGCGGCTGCCCGCAATTTGATGCCATTGGTCTCGACGTGGAAAAATTCGGGCATGTGGCGCGTCCTGCTTTTTGCGCCGCCTTTGCAGGCGGAACGGGGTGTCTGAGGGGCGAAGTCTCGCACCCAATATCTGCCCCTGCAATCATGGCGTTGGGGAAGCCCAAGAGCCCGCCACTATTGCTGAGCGGCAGCCGCGCGCTGGCTCTGATTGATCGCGATGACCGTTTCAGGGTGGGTGAAAAAGCGGTAGCCGACATCCTGACCATGATCTTCGATCGCTTGAAGGAAGGTCGCAAACTCGATCGGAATAATGTTGACCGGATCGCTGGCGGTCTCGTCGCTTTCGGCCAGCTTTTCAGACAGCGCCTGCGCGTCCGAATAGCTCGTCATGACAGGCGTCACCGGGCCTTCAGCCGTCTGCAGCTGCACCTCGAGGCTTCCGCTTGTGACGAAGAAGACCGGCGCCATGAAATCACCGACCTCCGGGGTCAGCTCTCGTGCGTTGGCAATTTCAGCTTGCGAGCCCTGAAAGATGATTGCGCCCTTCCAGTCGAGCAGCAGACGCCCGAGATCCACGATCCGGATCTTCATTGACTGGTCTTCAAGCGGCGCGAGCTGCGCCTGCGCGGCGCCGGGCGTCAGGAAGACTACAATTGCCGGGTCGCCTTCTTCGGACTGGACCGAGGCGATGCCGCCGTCCGGGTTGGCAAGCACGGCGACTTGCAGACCCTGCAGCGCGATGATCATCGGATTGGGAGCAGCCGCCTGGGCACGCTGCGGCTGGGCCGCATCTTGCGCCTGAACAATAGGAGCTCCCACAGCGAACGCAGCAGCGGCACAGGCCAGTATACGTTTCATGGAAACTCCCCTTTAGAACGCGTAACGGGCGCAGGCTTAACACCTGCGCCCGCAATCGCAAGGAGAGACCTGATTAGCCCTGTTTCAATTCGTCAAAGGGCACTTTCTTGTCCACACGAACATCCTGAGGCAGGCCCAGAACGCGTTCGGCGATGATGTTTTTCAGGATCTCGTCGGTACCGCCCGCAATGCGAAGGCCCGGCGCCCACATGAAGCTCTGCTGAAACAGGGCATTCGCGGGCATCGTGTCGGTATCGTTCATGATGCCGTAATGGTCCTGCATCTCGATGGCGGAGTTACAGATATCCTGCAGCTGGTTCGCCGTGATGATTTTGCCGATGGAGTTTTCAGGCCCCGGCGTATCACCGCGCGACAGCGCCGTCTGCGTGCGGAACTTGGTCAGGCTGTAGCCCTGTGCGGCAACATACCAGTCAGCAAGCTTCTCGCGGAAGGCCTGATCAGAGAGCGATCCCGTATCGCGGGCATATTCCATGATCTCTTTCCAGTCCGGGCCCGGTGAGCCACCGACGGCCAGACGCTCATTCATCAGCGTGACCAGCGCCACCTTCCAGCCGTCGCCAACTTCGCCGAGACGGTCGGAGTCAGGGATGCGAACATCGGTGAAGTAGACTTCATTGAATTCGCGGCCGCCAGAGGCCTGGTGGATCGGCTTCGCCTCGACGCCCTTCTGGTGCATGTCCACGATAAACATGGTGAGGCCCTTGTGTTTTGGGGCCTTCGGGTCGGTGCGGGTCAGCACGATGCCATAGTCAGAGAAGTGCGCACCCGTGGTCCAGACTTTCTGGCCATTGATGACCCACTCATCGCCGTCCTTGATGGCACGGGTTTTCACACCTGCAACGTCAGAACCTGCGGCCGGCTCAGAGAAGAGCTGGCACCAGATTTCTTCGCCGCGCAGCGCCTTTTCGACATAGCGCTTCTTGTGCTCGTCAGAGCCAAACGCGATGACGGTCGGCACACACATGCCAAGGCCGATCGTGAACGGGCCGGTTGGCGCGTCGAACTTGGCTTCTTCCTGATTCCAGATGACCTGCTGCATGGCCGTGCCGCCACGACCGCCCCATTCCTTGGGCCAGGTGATCTGCGCGAAGCCGCCTTCGGCCTTGGTTTTCTGCCATTCCTTGGCGCGCTTCAGGAAGTCCTCGCCCGATGGGCGGCGCGGAGAATTGGCGTCTTTTGGTTTGAGGTGTTTTTCAAGGAAGCTGCGCGCTTCGACGCGGAACTCTGCTTCTTCTTTGGTGTCATTGAAGTCCATATTAAGTCCTCCTAGGCAGCATTCTTGCGCTCAAGCGCGCTAACGAGTTTCTCTTTCCAGACCTTTGGCGAACCAGCCTGCACCGCCAGCAGCTTTGCGCGGCGATAGAAAAGGTGGCAGTCCACCTCCCAGGTGAAGCCCATGCCGCCATGCGTCTGGATGTTCTCCTTGGAAGCAAACCAGTAGGCTTCGCTCGCCGCAAGGCGGGATGATGCCGCAGCTTCCGGAAGCTCTGACGCATCGGTCGAGAGCGCCCACGCGCCATAATAGCAATTCGAGCGCGCGACCTGATTCTTCACATACATATCGGCAAGCTTGTGCTTGATCGCCTGATTGCCGCCAATTGGGCGCCCGAATGCGTAGCGATCTTTTGCAAACTCGGTCGCCATTTCGAGGCAGCGATCTGCGCCGCCAAGCTGCTCGAATGCGAGCAGGACAGCTGCGCGGTCGAGCACGCGGTTGTGATAGTCTTCGCCCTCGCCGGCTTTTCCGAGGCGCTGGGCCGGGGCACCGTCAAAAGTGATTTCAGCGTGGCTACGGGTCGGCTCCAGCGTGCTGACCTTCTTGCGGCTGACGCCTGCGCCGGTCAGGTCGACCAGCACGAGGCTCGCGCCAGATCCTTCCTTTGCGAGGACCACAGCGTGGGTCGCGATATCACCGTCGGTCACCGGGATTTTCGTGCCGGTGAGCTTCGAGCCATCAAACGTGGTCTTCAGCTTGGATGGCTCCGGATTGCCCGGGCCTTCGCTGGCAGCATAACAGCCGACGACTTCGCCGCTGACGACCTTTTCGAGGACGTCTTTCTTCTGCTCTTCAGAACCGGCAGCCTTCAGGGCTTCTGCGAAGAAATAGGTGGTCGATGCAAACGGCACCGGCGCCAGCGCGCGGCCCATTTCTTCTGCGATCACGCAAAGCTCCAGCATGCCGAGACCAAGCCCGCCATACTCCTCGGGGATCGCCGTCCCGATCCAGCCCATCTCCACGACCTTGTTCCAGACGCCGTCATGATGGCTCTTATTGTCGTCGTTCAGCACCTCACGCACATGCGCGGTGGTGCACTGTGCATTGAGAAATTTACGCGCCTCGCCCGCGAGAAATTTCTGGTCCTCTGAAAAGTCGAAATTCATACGACCTCATCTCCCTTTGTAAGCCTTTGAAGCCAACCATAGCGCGGTCTCAGCGGGCGGAAAGCGGTATCGCAAGGTAAGGAAGCTGCAGTCAGATAGGTGAAATTTCACAGACCTGTTTCACGGCGTTTCAAAACTGCTGTGCGATAGCATCGCGAAGATCGGAGTACGCGAATGGCTAAGGCACTGTTTCACAAGTCGCAGCGGGTTTTCATCAAACCTGTCGGCACATGGGCAATCGTCGAGAAAGTCATCCCTCACTGGGTGAAGGATGTCGAAGAGCCACTGCGCGTCACCTATGATGTTGGCCTTGGCCGCGAATTCTCTGCCACCGAGCTTGTCTCCGAAGAAGTGATGCACGGGCGCTCCAAGTCGCGAATGGAAGATGATCCAACGGCCGAGCAATGGCGCATCCAGCGCGCCAAAAATCGCTGGCAGGAAAGCGATGATGTTTCCGGCCACCCCTTCCCGGGCACATTCCCGGTCGTCATGACCGATGAGAATGACTGGGGCGGCTGGCGCGTGCCGGGATCGGAATATGACCGCGACCCCCACAAGATCGAATATCAGGCCCGACTGATCGTGAATTCGCCGCAGCTTCTCTCCATGGTCCGCAAGATGGCGGAGTTCACCGCCCGCCATCCAGATCAGGTGCCAGACGAGATGAAGGCGCTGCTGAAACCCGCCAAGGATGCGCTGCGCCACATCTATGATGTCGCAAGCGCGCCGCGCCAGGCCGCCGAGTAATATCAGCCCAGCCCCTCACGGGTGATTGAGAGCCCGCCGGAGACATCCTATCTGTCGTTCAGGACGACGACAGAGGATGAATCATGCTGCGCACAGACACGCCCGTTTCGGTAAAGCTGGAAGAGTACACGCCCTATCCGTTCGAGATCGATCAGGTCTCGCTGGATTTCTCTCTGGAACCAGCCGAGACACGGGTGAAGGCCCGCATGACGGTACGCCGGACGCAGTCCGGTCCATTCGTTCTGGACGGCGTCAAACTCAAGCTCAATGAGATCCGCCTCGACGGCAAGACGCTCAGCCCTGACGCCTATGAGCGAACGGATGAAACTCTGACGATCAAGAACGTACCTGACGAGTTCGTCCTGGAGACGGACGTCACGATCAACCCGTCCGCAAATACAGCGCTCTCCGGTCTCTACATCTCAGGCGGGCGCTTCTGTAGCCAGTGCGAGGCGACCGGCTTCCGTCACATCACCTACTGGCCTGACCGCCCGGACGTGATGAGCCGCTTCCATGTGCGCATGGATGCCGACAAGTCTAAGTATCCCATTCTGCTATCCAACGGCACCCCGGGTGAGAGCGGCGACCATTCTGATGGCCGCCACTATGCCGAGTGGAATGATCCGCACCCAAAGCCGTCGTACCTCTTTGCACTCTGTGCAGGCGACTATGATGTCTGGCGCGATACCTTCACCACGATGAATGGCGACCATGTCGACCTTGGCGTTTATGTCGATAAGGGTCAGGCAGCCAGCGCCGAATGGGCGATGGAAAGCCTGAAAGCGTCGATGAAATGGGACGAAGAGCGGTTCGGCCGCGCCTATGATCTCGGCGTTTTCAACATTGTGGCCGTGCGCGACTTCAACTTTGGCGCCATGGAGAACAAAGGCCTCAATATCTTCAATTCGGCCTATGTCCTCGCCAGCCAGGAGAGCGCGACCGATGCCGACTTCGAAGCGATCGAGAGCATCGTTGGCCATGCGCCGCTTTCGCTTGCCCCGGCCCTGGCCACCGTGGTCACCCAGGCTGACGTTGTA
>DUBH01000054.1:11231-26175 GCA_012960415.1 Henriciella sp.
CGAATATTTCCATAACTGGACCGGTAACCGCATCACCTGCCGTGACTGGTTCCAGCTCTGCCTGAAGGAAGGCCTGACCGTCTTCCGCGATCAGGAATTCTCCTCGGACCTGCGCTCACGCCCGGTCCAGCGCATCAAGGATGTGATGCGCCTTCGTGCCCGCCAGTTTGCTGAAGATGCGGGTCCGCTTGCCCACCCTGTCCGCCCGAGTAAGTATGGATCCATCGATAATCTTTATACGGCAACGGTGTATGAGAAGGGCTCAGAGCTTATCCGTGCACTGACTGTCTTTATCGGGATCGATGCCTTCAACAAAGGCATGCAGATCTATTTCGACGAGTATGATGGCACAGCGTCCACCATTGAGGACTTCTACAGCTGTTTCGAGAAAGCCTCCGGCAAGGATCTCAGCCAGTTCCGCCGCTGGTACGCCCAGGCTGGCACGCCTGAAGTGAAGATCGAGGAAAGCTGGGACGCCGCCAATAGTACGCTGACCCTCAACCTCTCGCAGAAAACGCCGGCAACGCCCGGCCAGCCCACCAAAGAGCCCGTGCCGATCCCGCTTCGCACCGCCCTGCTCGATGGCAATGGCGGCCATGTCAGCGTCGAAGGTTGGGAGAATGGCGAAAGCGTCATCGTCCTCGAAGACGAGAAGATGACTGTCGATCTCAAGGTCACAGGCACAAGCGATAAACCGCTTCTCTCCATCAACCGCCAGTTCAGCGCGCCGGTCCGCATCGACCGCGAGCTTTCCAACGAAGCGCTTCTGGAGCTTGCGGCCGCCGAGACCGACCCGTTCAACATCTGGGATAATTTCCAGACGCTGGCGCGCGTGGAGATCTTCCGCCTGCTCGACAATCCGCAATCGCCGCCAGACGAGGCACTCGTCGGCGCACTTGGCGATGCCGTGCGCGCTAATGAAAGCGATCCGGCCTTTGCCGCCCTCCTCACGGCGCTGCCAGATATCGGCGAGCTCTTCCAGCACCGCGAACCGGTTGACCCGGCAGGCCTGAACGATGCCCGCAAGCGCCTGCGCAAGGCGCTGGGTGAGAACCTCAAGGCCGACGCTGAGCGCATCCTTGCTGAGCCGTCTCCTGCCCCGTTTGAGCCGAATGCCGAACAGGCAGGCATCCGCGCCTTGCGGTCTGCGATGATCGGCCTGACCGGCGCGCTCGACACCGCCGACGCATCGCGCAAGCTCAAAAGCCTGTTCGACGCGGCGCCGAACATGACCGAAAGCCTCGCCTGCCTTCGCACGCTCGTGCCATTCCAGACGGCTGAGCGCGATGAGGCCATCGAGACCTTCTACGAAACCTGGAAAGAGAACCCGCTGGTCATCGACAAGTGGTTTGCCGTCCAGGCTGGTCAGGGCACAGCGGACGACGCACGCCGCCTGTCGCAGCATCCAGACTTCGATCTGTCGAACCCGAACCGGGTGCGGTCCGTCGCGGCTGCCTTCTCCATGACTAACCTTGCCGCCTTCCACGCCCGCGATGGCGAAGGGCACAAGGTGATCGGTGACATCATCCTCGAAGCCGACAAGCGCAACCCGGCCCTCGCCGCCCGCCTGCTCACCAGCTTTGAACAGTGGCGCAAGCTGGAACCGGTCGCCAAGGCGAGCGCAGAGAAAGTGCTGAAACAGCTTCAATCACAGTCACTGTCCAAGAACGCGTCTGACATCCTGGCACGCGCCTTGGGCTAAGAAGGCAAGGCACCCCTATTAACCCTAACGAAAAGCTTTTCTGGTCATGCAGGAGAGTGGACTGGGTTAATAAGGGGCGCGCCCTTGGCGAAGCTGAAAGACAGGGTAAAGCCTCCCAAGCGGAGCGCCGAAGGCCGCCAGGCCTCACCTGCCGTTCTGGTGGTCACTTTCCTGATCCTGGTCGCGTCTATCGCCATGGTGGCGTGGAATAGCCAGAGCAGCCGCGACAGCAATGCCCTTCGTCTCGCGCAGCGCGATGCGCTGCTGACAGGCCATGCCCTTAATGCCGCTGCCGATACCGCGACCGAACGCCTCGACGCATTGCGCGCATCAGGCCGCAGTCTTGGCGACATCGATGCCAGCGAAATCGGCGTCGACAGCTTGATTTCGATCCAGGCCGCGAGCAGCTCGAATGATGAGCGTAATCGCCAGCTTGCCGAACTCGCGCAGGAAATGATCGCCGCAGGTGTCCGTCTGCGCCTGACACCGAACAATGAGATCATGCTGGTTCACCCGATGAATGAAACGTCGGGCATTGTCTCCCGCGTGTCACTCGACAAATGGCTGACGGGTGCGAATGCATCCCAGCGTATCATCCTGGACGGCGACCGCACCGTCTCGATTGGCGGGCAGAGCGTCCTGCCTCCGAACGCCGCGGTCCTTGCCGGCCAGAGCAACTATAGCTGGGAAGGGCCCACAAAGCGCTCGCTGACGGCCTGTTCCGATGTGACCGGCGCAAACTTCCGCCTCTGCCTTAATCGCGCAAGCCCTATCCTCACCCAAGCGAACGCACTCCAGTTTCTCCTCTATGCTATCCTGCTCGTCGCGCCTGCGTTTGCCGTGTTCGGCCTCTACCGCACAGCGCGCGCAGCAAAGCCCCAGGCCGAAGAACCCCGCCGTGAAGACCCGAAAGCTGTACGCGTTGCGATCGCAGCAGAAAACAGCCAGGTTGGTGCATGGCAGATCATGCCTGAAAGCGGGAAAGCCTGGATCAATGAGCCGACAGCCCGCCTCTTCGGCTTCCAGCTCGCCGGTGAGCTCGAGATCGGTGAGCTTCTGGAACAGATCTACGTCGACCACCGCGAGCATTTTCAGCGTGCAATGGAAGTCTGCAGGTCAGGTAAACCGATGTCCATTGACGTCGCCACCAAGATGTCGCGCGGCGAGACCTGGGTAGAGTTTCGCGGCAGCATGGACCGCATCGACCATGGCTCTCAGGCGACTATGAGCGGGGTCGTCTTCGATGTTACCGAGGCGGTCCGACAAAGAGAGCGCCAGCGCTCGTCCGAGGCTCGCCTCCGTGTGGCCATCGAAAACTTCCCCTGCCCATTTGCTCTCTGGGACGGTCGGCGCAGGCTCACCTTCTGGAACAAGGCTTTTGTTCAGCTCTTCCAGCTTGAGGATGTCGTCAGGGTCGGCGTTGCCTATGAGACCGTCATGCTGGCCCGCACCGCGAATACGGTGAGCCAGCGTGGCTCAGAGGATGACCCGCACACGACCATCGTTGGCCTGGCGACGGGCCAGTGGTTCAAGATCGTTGAGCGACGCTCGCCCGCAGGCGGCGTCATCACATTCGGGCTGGACGTCACGCAGGACGTGAAAAGCGAAGACGAACTCCTCCGCCAGAAGAAGAAGCTGAGCTCCGCGGTCCAGGAACTCGCGCGCTCCGAAGGCCACAACGCAGAGCTCGCCCGCAAATATAATGAAGAGAAGGCCAGGGCAGAGCGCTCCGCAGACTCTAAGAGCGCCTTCCTAGCCAATATGAGCCACGAGCTGCGCACCCCGCTCAACGCCATCAACGGCTTCTCTGAAATTCTCGTCAATGAGATGTACGGCGCCCTCGGCGACCAGCGCTACCGCGACTATGCGCGCGATATCCTGACCTCAGGCCAGCACCTTCTCGACATGATCAACGACATCCTCGACATCGCAAAGATCGAGGCCGGCAAGATGACCATCGATCCAAAGCCAATCGATCTTGTCGATCCAGTCGATGCCGCGGTGCGCATGATCCGGCGCAAGGCCGAAGAAAAGAGTGTCAAACTCTCGCTACAGGCGGCAGATGACCTGCCAGAGGTCGATGCCGACCACCGCGCCGTGCGCCAGATGGTGCTGAACCTCCTCTCGAACGCCATCAAGTTCACCGATGAAGGCGGGCAGATAATCGTGGCGGTACAGGATAAGGGCGACTTTGTGCGCGTTGCGGTTCGCGACACCGGTGTCGGTATTCCACAGGAACACCTGCCGCGGCTCGCTCAGCCTTTCGAACAGGTCCAGGAAACGCGCGAACGCAATTACGAGGGCACAGGTCTCGGGCTTGCCCTCACCAAATCATTCGCCGAGATGCATGGAGGCCGGCTCTCAATTGCCAGCGAAGTTGGAAAGGGCACGATGGTGAGCTTCTACCTGCCGATCAGCAAACCGGCTGCCCGCCCGCATGCGGCGATTGCCTGATCAGCCTGCGAGGCTGTCCGCATCCTGATCCTCAACCGGCACGGCCCGCTCAGCGATAAATACGGCCGCCTTCTCTACGCAGAGCCGGCCCGCATCGGACAAGGCGCGCGCACGGGCCAGATCCCCTTTGGCCGGAGAAGCGGACCGCGCTGAGACAGACTGCTGCGCCACAGGCACGCGGCTGCGGCCACTCAGAAGTGTCAGCTGAAGCTCACAGACGCCTTCCAGCCCTTCCAATGAGAATTTCGAGACGCGCCAGTAGAGTTCATATTCGCCGCTCACCCCTGTTACATCGTCAACGGCTAGTCCTGGCGCATCCCCTTCGAATGCATCCAGAAGTGTCACCTGGAACATCCGCGTCGCCCGGTCAGCCCAGGCAACGCCCGGTACGACTTTGAGGCCGCCATCGGGGCTTTGTGATGTGATCGTGCGTGAAGCAAAGAGACGCGGCGCGTCAGGCTCGCGGATCACCACATTCGTCTGCAGCTCTGCAAGATTCTGAGGCTCAGCCAAATGGTAGACCGCTTCGGGCTTTGGTTGTTCCGGCAGAACCGACACGCAGCCACTTGAAGCAATAAGGATGGCGAGCGCGCCTGCGGGCCAGAAGCTTAGCTTGGAGGTCATTCTCCGTCCTTCTCATATGGCAATGGGTCGCTCCGCAGGAGACCTTGCGGATTTTGCTCGATCTCGCGGGTCAGCCGGTCGAGCCGTGAAATCAGAACGCGCAGGTCCTGCGCAACGATCCGGAAATCGACGACGGCATCAGTCCCCGGCCCTTCTATCACGGTCGCCGCAGAATCGACGGCACCCTCAACCCGCTCAATGGCAGACTGGGCAGACGTCGTCACCGCTTCCAGATCTTCGGTAATCGCAGAAATCTCCTCACCGAGCCGTTTGACCTCGACGCTTGCGTCGCGGCCAAGCTGGCCGAGATCACGTGAGGCTTGGTCGAAACTCTGCGCGGCAGAATTGGCGTTCTGGAGGAGGTCGTTCACATCCGTGAACATCTCTCCATTGCCGCTAAGTGCAGATGTGATCGATTCAACATTCTGCACCGTGTTGGAAACGGCATCGATATTCTCCTGGCTGAGGAGTTCGTCAATGCGCTCCAGGGCGAGTGTCGCGCGGCCCATGACTTCTGTGCCGCTTGAAACAAGCGCGCTCAGCGGGTTGGACTCGGTTTCGATCTCAGGGATGTTTTCATTCGAAGCCCGCTTAAGCCACTCGGCCTCCGGCGCGCCTGCATTGATCTGGATGAAGGTAACCCCGGTAATGCCTGCAAATTCAATAGAGGCGGTGGAGTCTGTCTTCACCGGCGTCTCATTATCGACACGCAGCCGGGCGCGAACCTTGGAGGCGTCATTCCGGTCGATCCCGATTGAGGTGACCTCGCCGACCTTGATACCGATATAACGAACGGACGCACCTTCTTCGAGCGTCACCGGACCTTCAAACACGGCGTCGTAAACGTCGTATTCGCGGTTGAACTGCGACTGGCCAAGCCACAGCACAAAGCCGAGCGCGGCGAGCGCCGCGATAATCACGAATGCGCCGATCAGCGCATAGTTTGCGCGTGTTTCCATCAGCTCTCTCCAGCCTGTGCTGCCCGCCCGCGCGGGCCGCAGAAATAGTCCTGAATCCAGGGGTCGTCATTGCGCCGCAGCTCATCAATCGTGCCCGTCGCAATGACCTTCTTGCGGCCAAGTACCGCGATCCGGTCACATGTCGCAACCAGCGTATCAACATCATGGGTTACAAGAAACACGGTCAGCGACAGCGCGCTCTGCAGCTCACGCACCAGTGTATCGAAGCCCGCCGCCGTGATTGGGTCGAGGCCCGCTGTCGGCTCGTCAAGCAAAAGAATAGTCGGTTCTGTAGCGCCAATGCGGCCCGCTTGCGCATACCACCTGACAGGTCCGACGGGAATTTTGGCCCGGCGCTGTCATCAAGGCCGGACATACGCAGCTTCTGGTCGGCGAGCTGCTTCATAAGCGGTTCTGGAAGGTCCGTGTGCTCGCGCATAGGTACCATAACGTTTTCACGCACGGTGAGGTTCGAAAACAGCGCACCATCCTGAAACATGATGCCCCACAGATTTTGAACTTCGCGCAGATCGTCGCCTTCAAGATCCGTGACGTTCTTGCCGAAGACCTCCACCGTCCCCGTCTCCGGGCGTTTCAGGCCGACAATGGCGCGCAGGAGGACAGACTTGCCGGTGCCGGACGGGCCGATCACGCCGAGCACTTCGCCCTTCATCACGTCGAGATCGAGCTCTTCATGCACGGTGTGGGTGCCATAGGCGGTAGTGAGCCCGCGCACCTTGATCGCGACATCCTCGCTCATACGCCAAGCTCCATATAGAAGATGGCAAACAGCGCATCGATGACGATGATGGAGAAAAGCGCCTGCACGACTGACTTCGTCGTCGACTGTCCCAGTGACTGGACGCTGCCGCCCACCATGAGGCCCTGCCGGCAGCCAATCAGGGCCACCACAAGCCCGAAGACCGGTGCTTTGGACATGCCGACCCAGAAATTCTCAATCGGCACATAGCTCTGGATGCGGTTCATGAAGACGGTCGGGTTGATGTCGAGCGCCAGCCAGCTGACGAAGGCACCGCCGCCAACGCCGAACAGGATCGCGATCAGTGTGAGCACAGGCGTCATGACCAGCATCGCAAAGGCGCGCGGCACGACCAGCACATCCATCGGGTTCAGGCCCAGCGTTGTCATCGCATCGACCTCCTGACGCATCCGCATCGCGCCGATCTGGGCTGTAAATGCGGAATTTGTGCGGCCAGCCAGGATGATCGCTGTCAGCACCACGCCAAATTCACGAAGGACCGCAATCCCGACCAGCTCTACCGTAAAGATCGTCGCGCCGAACTCTGACAGTGTGGTCGCGCCGATAAAGGCGATGACCATGCCGACAAAGAAAGACAGAAAGGCCACGATCGGCACCGCGTCGAGGCCGGAGTCTTCCATGACGGAGACGAGCGCCGTCCAGCGCATCTTGGAGGGGCGCGTGATGATGTGCGCCATCGCCATGATGGTCTCGCCAAGAAACGACAGCGTCTCGACCGTCTCTTCGATGAAATGCATCGTCGTGCGGCCGGTCCGCTCCAGAAGGTCGACAACGCCGAACTCTCTCTTGCGCGGTTCGTCCTCGCCCTCAGGCCGCAATTCGCCGGCCTGCTTCAGAAGGGCTGCCGCCTGTTCGCTTGCATTCACCGGGTCAACCTTGCCTGCGCCAGAGCGGCAGGCGAAGCGGTCAATGATGAACGCGCCTGCGGTATCGAGCTTGCCCAGCTCAGCGCAATCGACTTCGAGCGCGTTCAGGCCTGACATGTCTTCTGACGCCAACCGGTCCGAAAGTTTGCCAATCGTGTGAACGGTCCAGTCGCCAGACACGCTGAGCCGTCCGCGCGAGGCGTCGGTCGTCAGCTCATATTCCGGCTTAACTGGCATGCCCGGTCCTGTTTCTCGCTCACAAGCGTTTGCGCGTGCGGACCTTGAGCATGACAGCAAGCTGCTTACAACATCCGGCAATACAGCTAGAGCTTATTGCATATGATTACGCTTTCAATTGAGCACGTCTCATCCCCGCTGGCGCGGGAATTTTCCATCTCTCGCGGCGCAAAGACGTCTGCCGAATCAGTGCTCGTCACACTGCAGCAGGACGGCGCGGCAGGCCGCGGTGAAAGCGTGCCTTATGGCCGCTATGGCGAAACCGTCGAAAGCGTCATCGCCGCCATTGAGGAACACCGCGCAGCGATTGAGGGCGGCCTCACGCGCGAAGAACTCCAGACCTTCATGCCTGCAGGTGCTGCGCGTTGCGCGGTCGATTGCGCCATGTGGGACCTAGAAGCGAAGCGTACAGGCAAGCCTGTCTGGCAGCTCGCAGGCCTTCCAGAACCGGCACCGCTCGAAACGGCTGTGACCATCGTCCTCTCCACGGCAAGTGAAATGGCGAAAGCGGCCAGCGAGGCGCCAGGCAAACTGCTCAAGGTAAAGTTAGGCGGCGACGGCGATATAGACCGCGTGCGGGCCGTCCACGAAGCACGCCCGGATGCCCGTCTCATCCTAGATGCGAACGAACAGCTTGAGGCTGGCGCCCTGCCCGGCCTTGCCCGTGAAGCTGTCCAGCTCGGCGTCGTCCTGATCGAACAGCCATTTGCTGATGGCCAAGATGGCGCGCTGCTGAAGCGCCCGCCAGAAGTCGCGATCTGCGCCGATGAGAGCGCCCATACACGCGAGCAAGTTCAGGACCTTGCCCGCCTTTACGACGCGGTCAATGTCAAGCTCGACAAGACTGGCGGCCTTACCGAAGCCATCGCCATGGTCCGCGAAGCCAAGGCCTGCGGCCTCGGCGTCATGGTCGGCTGCATGGTGGCAGGCTCCATCAGCATGGCCCCGGCCGTCCTCCTGGGCACGCTCGCAGACGCCGTCGATCTCGATGGCCCGCTCTGGCTCTCCAAGGATGTCGAGCATGGCCTGAAATATGAGGGCGGAACCGTTTTCCCGCCCTCAAGAGACCTCTGGGGCTAGGCGTCCAGCACGTCCTTCCAGCCGGATGGCGCGTGCGGCCCGATGAAGAGCTGCTCCAGCGCGCCGATGCCCTCTGACGATTTCCCGTCAGGGCCTTCATGGGTGACCTTGGAGATCGCCTGGATGTGGAGATTGGTCGGCTCCTTCCAGGTCATCACGCCCGGCTTGAAATCCTCCCGCTCGATCGCATACTCGCCCTTGTAGACGCCATGTCCCCAGCTCGGATGGCTATAGCCAAGCCCCTTCATCTGAAAGATGGACAGCGGCTCATAATGCACCTTGTGCAGGCGGCCTTGGGTATCGGTGACCTCAAGCAGGCCCTTGCTGATGCGGCGTGTGCCAGCCTCATACTCCGCCGAGAATTTCGGACTGTCGAGATGCATCAGCCCCTCTGCGTCCGCGCCGTCCATGCCGAGCACGGCACGCGTATTCCAGCTCTCGCCCTTCTCATCTTCATTGACGTGGAAATAGACAGCGAGGTTCTCGAAATTGAGCGGCGTCCAGACCCAGTAGAACTGGAAAGGCTTTTCAGGAACGACGGGCTGCGGATCCTGCGCCCCGATGGGCCGCACGCCCCAGCTTCTGTCGCGCGTGCCGTAATAGCTCGACACTTCGATGCGCTCACCGTCCACTTCAATCCAGCCATTCCAGTGGCCGTTCTGCGTCATGCGGGTGACATCCATCACCGTGCGCGAGCCTGACCGGCGCTGGAAGCGTGGCTCCTCAACCGGGAAGTGGCGGCCTTCAAAAGTCAGCTCGCCCGAAATCCCTTCAGCGCCTTCCAGCGTGATCTTCACCGAGTGAAGCGGCTGGAGCACATCGATCTTCATCGGCCCGACGCGCGTATCCATCCGCTCGTGGTGCATCACGCGAGACAGGTGTACCGAATGCTGCACCCCATCCTTCAGGACGGAAAACGCGCCGTCCATGATGTTGAGGTGCGGATAGACACCAAAGGCCGCGCCGAAGAAGACAGAGCCATCCTTCGAATATCCATTGAAGAAATAGCGGTCGTAGAAATTGCGGTCAGACCCTGCGACCCAGACCGGTTCAGGTGTCTGGTGGATCGGATATTCGTCGCCCCATGTGAGCATGTTGGCTAGCCTTTCTTTTCTATACTTGCGCCGAACCCGATAAGGTTTCCGGCAGGGTCCCAGAGATGAAATTCACGCATGCCATGGCCGGGCTGATCCTTTGGTTCAGCCTCGATGCGCCCTGGCACGAAGTCGTTGTAGGTTGATGCCTCCAGCCATTCAGCGTGGAGCAGGTCGAGATGCTCGACACAGGCGATTTCCGTGTAGCAAGCCGTGTTTTCGGCTATGGCCCTGTCCGCGCATTTCCAGAGATGGAGCGCGAGCTTGCCGCGCCGGACGATTGCATAATTCCCATCGTCAAAAACGGCGGTCCGAAAGCCGAGATGCTTTTCATACCAGCGGGCTGCCTCACCCGGGTCGGGCGCAGCAAATTTCGGTGCCGTGTGTGACCCCTCCAGCGGATCGTACATCCGGTTTCCTTCCCTGTCGTGACCTCTTGGCGGGTCTTTCCTCTTGCCTACACTGTCGAAACCGGAGACCGGGATCAATCACTGACGCGGGGACAGACATGACGTCGAAAGTAACAGTTGAGGAAGCCAACGCCTTTCTCGCCAAGGCCTTCAACAATTCCCAGAACCGGTCCGAAGTCGTCCTGATGGAGGATGGCCACGCTATCATGCGCCTGAAGGCAGGCACCGAACACCTGCGCCCCGGCGGCTATATTTCAGGGCCGACGCAGATGACCATGGCTGACAGCGTCACCTATATGGCCATCTTCACGCGTCTTGGGATCACGCCGATGACGGTGACGAGCAACCTCAACATCAACTTCCTGCGCCCGTGCATCGGCGACGCCGTCATCGCTGAAGCAAAGCTGATGAAGCTCGGCAAGACTCTCGCCGTCGCCGAGGTAGAGATTCGCGCTGAAGGCTCCGACAAGGTCGCCAGCCACGGTATTGTGACCTATTCCATCCCCGCGGCGAATTAGCCGCCTCCCGCTACGTCATACGCATAGCTCCCTATTCGGCCGCCCTCCCGCAGTGCTAGTCTGCCCTCATAAAAGTCTAAGGGAGGACAGGTATGAGCGAACAGATTCTCGATGTGCTCATCGTCGGTGCCGGTATTTCCGGTGTCGGGGCTGCCCGGCATATCAAGACCCGTTGCCCAGACAAGAAAGTGGCCGTCTTCGAAGCGCTGGATGGCTTTGGCGGCACCTGGAAAGTCCACACCTATCCTGGCATCCGCTCTGACAGCGATCTCTACACCTTCGGCTACCGCGACAAGCCCTGGACAGGCCCGCCCATCGCGACCGCCCAAGAGATCCTCACCTATATGGAAGAGTTCATTGAAGAGAACGGTCTTGCCCCACTCATCCATTACAATCACAAGATCACGAAGGCTGAATGGTCCTCGGCGGAAAAGCTCTACACAGTCACCTATGAAACGCCCAATGGCGAGCACACCGTAAAGGCGCGCTTCCTCTGGATGTGTCAGGGCTACTATGACCTCGACAAGGGCTACACGCCCGACTGGGACGGCATGGACAGCTTCAAGGGAGACATCGTTCACCCGCAGGACTGGCCTGACGATATCGACCTTTCCGGCAAGAAGGTCGTTGTCATTGGTTCTGGCGCGACCGCCGCAACGCTAGTGCCGAACATCGCGAAGTCCTGCGAGCACGTCACCATGCTCCAGAGGTCACCTACCTATTTCTCGACCGGTCGTAACGCGAACGACCTTGCCGACGAACTGCGCCGTCTTGAGATCGATGAGGAGTGGATCCACACCATCATCCGCAAGAAGGCGCTGACCGATCAGCGCGACTTCACAGTCGCCGCACGGTCTGACCCGGACGCCGTGAAGAAGATGCTGTTCGACAACATCAAGGCCGTCATGGGCGAGGATTGCGACATGACGCCGTTCACGCCGAACTATCGGCCATGGCGCCAGCGCATTGCCTTCGTGCCGGATGGCGACTTCTTCCACGCGGTGCGTGAAGGCAAGGCGAGCGTTGTGACCGACCATATCGACCGCTTCGTCCCGGAAGGCATCAAGCTCAAATCCGGCGAAGTGCTCGAAGCCGACATCATCATCACCGCGACGGGCTTCAATCTGAAATTCCTCGGCAACATACCTTTCGTGGTCGATGGCCAGAAAGTCGATTTCAATGAGCGCCTGACATGGCGCGGCATGATGGTCGAGGACGTGCCGAACATGCTCTTCGTCTTCGGCTATTTCCGCGCCAGCTGGACCCTGCGCGTCGACCTCCTCGGCGACTTCATGGTGCGCCTGCTGGAGCATATGGAGAAGACCGGCGCCGCTGAAGTGCGCCCGGAAATCCCAGCCAGCGAGCGCACGCTTGAGCGGATCAGCTGGATGGACGCGGTCGACTTTAATCCCGGCTATCTCCAGCGCGGCGAACGCCTGATGCCGAAGCGGATCGATCATCCCGAATGGCAGCACACACAGGACTATTGGCACGAGAAGGACGCCCTGCCCGAGGTTGATCTCAACGAAGCCTCCCTGGTCTATGAGGACGCCTCTGGCCAACTTGTCGGCAAGGCCTCAGCGAACGCCGCCTGACGGGCCGACTGAGATGAAATGCATCATTGATGGCCTCCAGCGGCTTGCTCTAGGAGTGTTGGCTGGAGCCCCCAAATGGCATTGACCCTTATCTCTTCAGTTCTTGGTTTTGCCGGTGTCGCCCTCGGCGCATTCGGCGCGCACGGCATGTCTGGCCGGTTCACCCCGGAGAGCCGCGGCTGGTGGGAAACAGCCACGCTCTACCTGCTCGTGCATGCCGTCGCCGTCTTCGCGGCCAGCCTGTCCGGGCGCACAGGTCTGTTCTCCACTGGTGCTGGGCCATGATTATCGGGGCCGTGATCTTCTCCGGTACGCTTTACGCCATGACGCTCGGCGCGCCGCGCTGGTTTGGTGCGATCACGCCGATTGGCGGCCTCGGCTTGCTTGCAGGTTGGGCCCTTTTCGCGGTCGCGGCCCTGCGCAACTAAATTTCCCTGCATCGGTTTCCGCAAGGGGATTGGCAGCGCGCACGATTTGAATATGGTGCGGCGCCAGATACTGCACATGTGAAGTAAATGGAGGAAACCATGGCCAGTCTTTTCGATCTCACCGGCAAGGTCGCGCTTATCACCGGTTCGTCACGAGGCATCGGTAAGTCCATCGCGGAACAAATGGCCGAACAAGGCGCGAAGGTTGTCATCTCTTCGCGCAAGCCCGGCCCCTGCCAGGAAGTTGCCGAAGCGCTCAATGAAAAGCATGGCGCAGGCACGGCCATCTCTGTCCCGGCCAACATCTCCTCCAAGGAAGAGCTACAGCACCTCGTTGAAGAGACCCGCGCCTCTTTCGGCAAGATCGACATTCTCGTCTGCAACGCCGCGTCCAACCCGTATTACGGCCCGATGGAAGAGATTGGTGACGAGCAGTTCGAGAAGATCCTCTCCAACAACATCATCTCCAATCACTGGCTGATCCAGATGGTCGCGCCAGAGATGAAAGAGCGCAAGGACGGCGCCATCGTGATCATCTCGTCGATTGGTGGCCTCAAGGGCTCTCCGGTCATCGGCGCCTACAACATCTCCAAGGCGGCTGATTTCCAGCTTGCCCGCAACTATGCGATCGAGCTTGGGCCGCACAACATCCGCGTCAACTGCGTCGCGCCCGGCCTCATCAAGACCGACTTTGCCAAGGCGCTCTGGGAAAACCCCGAGAACGCCGCCCGCATCGAAAAGGGCACGCCTATGCGCCGCATCGGTGACCCCGTCGATATTGCAGGCGCGGCCATCTTCCTCGCATCTGATGCCGGCAAATACATGGCCGGCCAGATGATCGTGGTCGATGGCGGCTCGGTCATCGTCTAGGAAAGACCACACCCATGCATAAGGTAGACCTGCCGGGCGATGGCCCGGCAGACCCGACCGATTTCGACACCTTCCGCCAGATCGATGTCCGCATTGGCACGGTGCTGGAAGCCACCCCGCTCGAGGGCGCGCGCAAGCCTGCCATCCGCCTTCTGATCGACTTTGGCCCTGGCATCGGCGAAAAGAAGTCCTCGGCCCAGATCACCGAACACTACACCCCCGAACAGCTTGTCGGGCGCCAGCTCATGGCCGTTGTGAACTTCCCGCCGCGCCAGATCGGCAAATTCATGTCCGAAGTTTTGACCCTTGGCTTCCCCGACGACGGCGGCGCCATTGTGCTGGCCGCACCAGATACGCCAGTCCCGAACGGAGCCCGCCTCGCATGAGCCTCGCCTATAATCCCGAAGACTATTCGCCAATGTTCCAGGGCTTCCTGAAAGGGATCAGCTCTGGCGACTGGCCAAGCAAGCCAAAAGGCATCGCCAAGCTCGGCATCATGCCCGAAGACTGGCTGAAGGAGATTGAACCCGGCCGCGTCCACTATGTGTGGCCGAACGATGGCAGCCACGACATCCAGCCGGGCCGGGCCTTTGGTGGCTGGGTCGGCGCCCTGTCCGATCACGTCGTGTCCATCTGCATGTTCTCTGCCCTCACCGACGGCGAGGCATTCACCACGCAGGACCTGCAGATCAAGCTGTTCCGCCCTGTCAGCCACGGCGACATCACCATCACGGCGCACGTCGTGAACCGCTCGAAATCGACAGGCTATATCGAAGCCGAATGGCGTAACGCCGAAGGCAAGCTTCTGGTCAAAGTCATCGCCTGGAAAGCCATCCGCACCGTCGAAGCCATTCACGGGCAGAGAGGCTAGGCAGCCTAGGTCTAAGACTTTTGTCCTCGGCCGACGTTCCGACGACCCCTGCGAAGGCAGGGGTCCATGGTGCTTCGCCTGAACTTCCGTGTCCCTGCGTGGGGTTTTACTATGGATACCTGCCTGCGCAGGTTTCTTCGGAACGTGAGGGACAAAACAAATCCATCCCCACCCCCTCAACCCCGTCCCATACTGCACGCCTCCCATCACCAGACAGGGCGGTCCGGACCGACCGGGTGGAGGTGGTTCTCATCGAAGCTGCACGTGCCGGTACAGACCCCGGCGCGTGGGCTCAGACGGGAGGGCTCACTTGCACCAGCAATGATGCAAGTTGGGTGGAGTGCGAAGGTGACCGGTGCTGCCGGCGGGGTGTAACGCCCCTGCCATGTGGTCGGCGTCATGTGGGGTAATCAGTGCTGCGCAGGCTGTCCTGCGTACGAAAATGTTTCCGAGAC
>DUBH01000054.1:26216-81653 GCA_012960415.1 Henriciella sp.
GGCCGATACCCTTCGCAAGGGCGCGTCCATGGCGCACGCTCTACAGCCACGCCGAAAGGCTGGCATTACCTATAGCGTCCACCACGGACGCGCCCGGCCCTGTCACTTCAGGGCGAGACGACAAGCGCACCGCCAGCGGCAAACCCCGCGTGGCGATATTGGTGTTAGCGCGCCCTTGTAGGGCTCTGCGACCGTGGCCACCTATCCCCATGACGCGCCGCTGCAACTGGCGCGGAACCTTTTGCATTTTTTCACGAAACTACCCGTTGACGTTGCTTCCAAGCGCTCCTAACTCAGCGCCGTTAGCAGTCGCCACTGGTGAGTGCTAACCAACAGAACACATTGCCCTGCGGGGCGAAACCAAAGGTAAGTGAGCACATGAAATTCCGTCCTCTGCATGACCGCGTTCTCGTGAAGCGCGTTGAAGAAGAAGCCAAAACCGCTGGCGGGATCATCATTCCTGACACCGCCAAGGAAAAGCCACAGGAAGGCGAAATCGTCGCTGTCGGCTCCGGCGCGCGCGGTGACGACAATGAGATCATCCCTCTGGAAGTCAAAGCTGGCGACCGCGTCCTGTTCGGCAAATGGTCGGGCACCGAAGTGAAAGTCGACGGCCAGGACCTTCTGATCATGAAGGAAAGCGACATTCTCGGCATTGTCGAGTAAGCGCTCCCCCCTTTTCCCAAACACGAACTTCGAACTGAATTTCAGGAAGGAATACAGCTATGGCTGCTAAACACGTAAAGTTCGGCGCTGATGCGCGCGAGCGTATGCTCAAGGGCGTCGACACGCTCGCGAACGCAGTAAAAGTCACCCTCGGCCCAAAAGGCCGTAACGTCGTCATCGAGAAATCTTTCGGCGCACCACGCACCACCAAGGACGGCGTCACCGTCGCCAAAGAAATCGAGCTTGAGGATAAGTTCGAGAACATGGGCGCACAGATGCTGCGCGAAGTTGCTTCCAAGGCAAACGACGTTGCTGGCGACGGCACCACGACCGCAACGGTTCTCGCCCAGGCCATCGTCCGCGAAGGCATGAAGCGCGTTTCCGCCGGCATGAACCCGATGGACCTGAAGCGCGGCATCGACAAGGCCGTTCTCGAAGTAACAGCTGACCTCGCGCATCATTCGCGCAAGGTGAAGGAGAACTCCGAAATCGCGCAGGTCGGTTCGATTTCCGCCAATGGCGACAAGGAAATCGGCGACATGATCGCTCACGCGATGGAAAAAGTCGGCAATGAAGGCGTCATCACGGTCGAGGAAGCAAAATCCCTCGAAACCGAACTCGACGTCGTCGAAGGCATGCAGTTCGACCGCGGCTACCTGTCCCCGTACTTCGTGACGAACCCGGACAAGATGGCTGTGGAACTCGAAGATCCATATATCCTGCTGCACGAGAAGAAGCTTTCTTCGCTCCAGCCGATGCTGCCGATCCTCGAGCAGGTCGTTCAGTCCCAGCGCCCACTGCTGATCATCGCTGAAGACGTCGATGGCGAAGCCCTCGCAACGCTCGTCGTCAACAAGCTGCGCGGTGGCCTCAAGGTCGCAGCGGTGAAAGCACCTGGTTTCGGCGACCGCCGCAAGGCCATGCTGCAGGACATCGCTGTCCTCACCGGCGGCCAGGTCATCTCCGAAGACCTCGGCATCAAGCTTGAGAACATCTCGCTCGACATGCTCGGCACCGCCAAGAAAGTCGAGATCGACAAGGACAACACCACGATCGTCGATGGTGCCGGTTCCAAGGACGAGATCGAAGCCCGCGTTGGCCAGATCAAGAAGCAGATCGAAGACACCTCTTCGGACTATGACAAGGAGAAGCTCCAGGAGCGCCTTGCCAAGCTCGCTGGCGGTGTTGCCGTGATCAAAGTCGGCGGCGCAACCGAAGTTGAAGTGAAAGAGCGCAAGGACCGCGTCGATGATGCGCTGAACGCAACGCGTGCAGCTGTCGAAGAAGGCGTGATCCCGGGCGGCGGCGTTGCCCTGCTCCGCGCAGCTCGCAACATCTCGGTCAAGAGCCTGAATGCCGACGAGCAAGCCGGTATCGACATCGTCCGCAAGGCACTCGAAGCGCCGATCCGTCAGATCGTCAACAATGCCGGTCTCGAAGGGTCTGTCATCGTGGCGAACATCGTCGCCAATGAAGACCAGGCCTACGGCTTCAACGCTCAGACCGAAGAGTATGGCGACATGTACAAGATGGGCATCATCGACCCGGCAAAGGTCGTTCGTTCTGCCCTTCAGAACGCCGCTTCTGTCGCAGCCCTGCTGATCACCACCGAAGCTGGTATCGCCGAAGCACCGAAAAAAGACGGTGACGGCGGCGGCATGCCAGACATGGGTGGCATGGGCGGCATGGGTGGCATGGGCGGTATGGGCTTCTAAACCGGTCTGCGAAGCAGAATTATCGATCCAGTGGATCGATAATAGGTTTGGAAGGCCACGGCAGTGGCTCCTGCTCCACCAAGCAAAGAGCCACCAGCCCACCCGCCAGACGCAAAAAAGAAAGCCCGGCGCACCACGCGCCGGGCTTTTTCTATGCGTCTACGAAAATAAACGTCCGCCCCGGTCAATCCTCAATTAAGTTGCTGATCTCCTCCTCGGAGTAGCCAATGTCTTCCATGATCCTGCGTGTGTCAGCATCTGCCTTCGCATTCAGGTCCGCTTCCCATTCATCGATGAAGGCTTCAGCTTCAGCACCTGTCAGCCCCTCTTTCATCGCCACCGTGTCGGGGAGGTCATCGGAACTGGAGATTGCTACGCAGCTTCCAAAGTCGTCCATGCTGCTGAACGAACCGGTTCGCCCACCAAAGTCATGCCGGGTCCGGTATCGCATTTCATCCAGGCGAAGGAGGACACTGTAGCCACCGGGCCCATCGCTGAATTGATGCCCCGCAACCAAGGTCTTCTCGCCATCCTGCTGCAGACCATAATGCGTGGAAAGTCGCCGGGTGGAGGTATGATACCGGCGAAGCTCGCCCGTCTCGGCCGTATCAGGCACGAGGCCTTCACCCCCGGGCCTGTCGACCACGTAGATCGACTGTCCCTTGTCGATCAGCCAGACATTCGACGTATTCTCGATGGAGATCTCTGCTTCCAGCCCGGTGTCGATCGTCACCGAGCCCTCATACGTGCAAAGATAAGCCTCCTCAGCAAGGACGAGGCTTTTCTCATCGATCTCATGAGCGCTCGCATGCGGCGCCACCATGATTGCGGAAACGCAAAGTCCCGCCCAACAAATCCGACAAGCCATCTCATCTCCCTTCGATATCGTTCTGACACCTTGGATAGAAAAAAGACCTCGCGCAATGGCCTCGGCGAAAAACTTCGACGTCATACGACTGAGCGAAACTGTTCATATTTCCTGACGTAAACTGTCCCTTGAAAGCCCCCTGCCCCAAGCGTAAGCATTTCCCATGAGCAAGATTTACGACAGCGCCGCGGCCGCCCTTGATGGCGTGCTATTCAACGGCATGACGATCGCTGCGGGCGGCTTTGGCCTCTGCGGGATTCCAGAGCTTTCCATCGCCGCCATCCGCGATGCGGGCACAAAGGACCTCACCATCTACTCCAACAATGCAGGCGTCGACGGCTTCGGTCTCGGTGTCCTGCTGGAGAGCAAGCAGGTGAAGAAGATGGGCTCGTCCTATGTCGGCGAGAACAAGGAATTCATGCGCCAGTATCTTGGCGGAGAGCTGGAGCTGGAGTTCAACCCGCAAGGCACGCTGGCCGAACGCATGCGCGCTGGCGGCGCTGGCATCGCTGGCTTCTATACCAAGACCGGCTACGGCACGCAGATCGGCGAAGGCAAGGAAGTGAAGGAATTCCACGGCGAGAAATACATTCTCGAAGAGGGCATCTTCGCGGACCTCGCCATCGTGAAAGCCTGGAAAGCCGACACGACCGGCAATGCGATCTTCCGCAAGACGGCCCGCAACTTCAACGAACCTGCAGCGATGTGCGGCAAGATCTGCGTCATGGAAGTTGAGGAGATCGTCGAGCCGGGCGAGCTGGACCCGAACCACATCCACCTGCCGGGTGTCTTCGTGCACCGGCTGGTACAGGGCGAATTCGAAAAGCGCATCGAGCAACGCACGACCCGGAAGAAGGAGACCGCCTGATGCCCTGGACACGTGACGACATGGCCAAGCGCGCTGCGCAGGAGCTGGAAGACGGGATGTATGTGAATCTCGGCATCGGCATTCCGACGCTGGTTGCAAACTATATTCCGGACGGCGTCTCTGTGACGCTGCAATCTGAGAACGGCATGCTGGGCATGGGCCCCTTCCCCTATGAGGGCGAGGAAGACGCAGACCTCATCAATGCCGGCAAACAGACGATTACCGAACTGCCGCACACCGCCTTCTTCGACAGCTCCATGAGCTTTGCGATGATCCGCGGCGGCAAGATCAACATGGCCATCCTTGGCGCAATGGAAGTTACTGAGAACGGTGACCTCGCCAACTGGATGATCCCCGGCAAGCTGGTCAAAGGCATGGGCGGGGCGATGGACCTCGTTGCCGGCGTGAAACGCATTGTCGTGATCACGGACCACACCTCGAAATCCGGTGAGCCGAAGCTGATCAAGGAATGCACCCTGCCTCTCACTGGCAAGGGCGTGGTCAATCGTATCATCACTGACCTTGGCGTCTTCGACGTGGTCGATGGCGGTCTCGAAATCATCGAGCTTGCCCCCGGCGTCGAGCGTGATGAGGTCTATGAGAAGACCGCTGCGAAGATCGTCAATTGAGAACGCTTCCGCCCTGTCCGGCATGCAGCTCTGCCTTCACCTATGAGGATGGCGAGCTGCTGGTCTGCCCGGAATGCGCACATGAATGGTCCGCCGATGCATCCCTCAACCCTGACCACAAGGTCTGGCGGGACGCGAATGGCACAGAGCTTCAGGATGGTGACACCGTCACGGTGATCAAGGACCTGAAGGTGAAGGGGTCTTCCTCGGTCGTGAAAGTCGGCACCAAGGTGAAGAATATCCGCCTTGTCGATGGCGACCACGACATCGATTGCAAGATCGACGGCATCGGCCAGATGGGGCTGAAAACCGAGTTCGTAAAAAAGGCCTGAGGCTCAGTCTTCCTCAAGCACCGCGAACAGCCTGCGCTCATCCTTGCGCAGGCGAACCGGCCCGGCCTCAGCATCGGGCGTCTCGCCATTGCGGGCCATCTCCACCAGCCTTGGGTGGATGTAAGAATTGCGGGCGATAGTCGGGGTGTTGCCAAGGCGCTCTGCGGCAGCTTCGGAAATACCCTTGATGCTGTTTGCGCCTTTGCGGAGCGCTTCGACAGCAGCCACTGATCCCGCCCATGTGCGAAAATCCTTCGCCGTAAATCCCCCGTCCCCTGCGTCCCGGATAAAACGGTTCACACGGGTCGACCCGACATGCCCATCCGGCGTGTCAAAGAGCGACTGTCCCGGCAGGCACTGGAGTTCACCAACGGCATGGGCAAGGCTTTCATCGCAAATAGAGACTTCCTGCTCCTTGCCGCCCTTGCCTTTGAACTTGAGGCGGATCGTGTCCTCATCGGTCTGGCGGACGTGGCGCTTGTAGAGCGTCGACGCACCGAAAGTGCCGTTCTTGGCATGCCGCTCAGAGCCGACCCTGATGGCGCCCTTGTCGAGCAGCCGGACGATGGCGGCAGTGGCGAGCTCAATATGGTCTGCCGGGTCTTCCAACACGGCCTTCACGCGCTTACGAATACGGGGCAAGGCGCTTCCAAAGGCGAGCATGTCGGAGAACTTCACGCCCTCACAATGGGCCCGCCAGTCCGCGTGATAGCGGTACTGGGTGCGCCCGGCCTCATCCTTGCCGGTCGCCTGCAGATGGCCCTTCGGCTGTTTGCATATCCAGACATCTGCCCAGGCGGGCGGCAGGACCAGCGCTTCAGCTCTCTCCCTATCGTCGCCCTTCAGGACATCTCCCTGCTCGTCGAGATAAGTGAAGCCGCGTCCATGCGGGCGGCGCGTCCAGCCCGGTTCCGAGCTGCAGACATAGACCAGCCCTGCATCAGCAGGGTCGAGAGATTCGCGGGCGAGTGAGAAAGGCATGAAGTCAAAACCTGCCAGAGCCCTGCCGGTTCCTGCACCATTTGGCGCAGCGTCATGGCTTGCAAGCCGGTCGCCGAGACCGGACAGTGCGCAGAGATATTTCAGGGAGTTTTCAGATGGCTGAAGGGTCAATGCCGGTACTGGTCGGCGTCGGACAATCGATGAGCGAATGGGACGGCACCAAGGGCCCGGATGGCGCGCCATCACCGCTCAGCCTCGCTGTAACGGCATCCAAAGCCGCTATCGAGGACGCAGGTATCAAAGCCTCCGCCATCGACACGCTGACCTTCGTGCGGATCTTTGAAGACTCCGTGCGCGGCGCAAAGCATCCACACGGTCACAATACCAACCTCCCCGGTACGCTGGCGCGCGAAATCGGCGCAAAGCCAGCCCGCCTCATCTATTCGGATGTCGGCGGCCAGAGCCCGCAGGCCCTCGCCAACGAAATGGCGAACCGTATCTATGAAGGCGAACTCGAAGTTGCGCTGGTGGCAGGCTCCGAAGCGAACCGCGCGTCCAAGGGTGCGCTGAAAAACAAGGTCGAGATCAACTGGTCCGATGGCGACGACGCCGACTATGAGGACCGCGGTCTTGGCGGCGAGATGCTGTCGCGCGCCGAGATCAAGCATGGTCTGATCGCCCCAGCCTTCTTCTATGCGCTGTTCGAGAATGCGATCGCCGCCCGTGAAGGCCGCACGCGGTCCGGCCAGCGCGAAGCCATGGCAAAGCTTTTCCATCCTTTCTCGAAAGTCGCGTCGAAGAATGAATACTCCCAGTTCCCGGTAGAGCGTTCGGAAGAGTTCCTCGCAACGCCATCGCCAAAGAATTACGAGTTCGCTGACCCCTTCCTGAAATGGCATATCGCGCAGGATGCGGTGAACCAGGGCGCCGCTATCCTCATCATGTCGGAGGAAAAGGCAGATGAACTGGGCGTTGCCAAGGACAAGCGCGTCTATCTACATGGCGGCGGCGAAGCGAGCGACGACCTTCTCTCGCTCCGTCCAAAGATTGACGGCTCTTGGGCGATGGAAACCGCTATCTCCCGCGCACTTGAGCAGGCAGGCCGTACCTCTGGCGGCATCGCCTATTTCGATCTCTATTCCTGTTTCCCTTGCGCGGTCTTCTCGTCGACGGCCGCGATGGGCATTGACCCGTTCACCGATGAGCGTCCCCTCACGCTGACGGGCGGGCTGCCCTTCTTTGGCGGACCGGGCAACAACTACTCCATGCACGGCCTTGCCGAGATGGCGCACAAGCTGCGCGATGAAGCCGGCGCCTTCGGCCTCGTTCTTGCCAATGGCGGCTGGATGACCAAGGAAGCTGTCGGCGTCTGGTCCACGACGCGGCCGGATGCCTATAAGCCAGTCGCCCCTTCGGCCAAGCCAACAGAGCAGGTGGAACTCGACCCGCAACCAAATGGCGGCACGGTCGAAACCTATACAGTCGTGCATGGCCGCGATGGACCTCAGCACGGCGTCATCTTCGGGCGGACCGACGGAGGCAAGCGCTTCCTCGCCATTGCGGATCCGGCCGCGCTGGACCGCCTGCGTGAGGAAGAAAGCCCTGTCGGCGCGCGCGTTACGACCCGTACGGAAGGTGAAGTCACACATTTCAGCTTTGCGTGACCTTTCTGTGCGGTATGTCTGAAAGATGATATTCAGACGCATAACCACCCGCCTCGCCGGTGTCGCAGTTGCGGCAGCCACGCTGACCGCCTGCGTCACGCAGCCAGACCCCTGCACGCCTGAATGGATCGAATGGAAGACCGACCAGGTCCTCGAACGCTTTGCGTACTCCAACCTCGACACGATAAGGGCGCTGCGGCGGGTTTCCGGCGATATCGAGAATCCGGGACCGCTTCTGGCGATCCAGCTCGCAACGCTCGCTGACGACTTCACCGATCTCGCCCGCGACTTTGACAGGATCGTCCTGCCTGAGCTTAACGATGCTGTGGCCCTCTGCTCGCGTCCGCAGGAATTCATGCCGGCCTTTGCCGCTTTCCTGCGTGATGAGGGCGTCGGCGAGGACGTCATCGTCTGGGTCGAGGCGCTCGGCTATGTCGCCATGGAACGGCGCCGCAGATGAGCGAACCGTGCACCACGCCGCTTATTCATGGCTTTGAGTTTGACAGCAACGGCGGCGTCAAACGCCTGAGCTGGGAGGATGTGAAGTCTGCCCCGGCCGAACGCCCCGGCGTCTATCGTTGGCTGCACCTCAACCGGCTGTCACCAGAAGTTCGCGACTGGCTCACCGGGACGAGCGGCATCGACGATGTGATCGACGCTTCGCTCCTGCAGGAAGATACCCGCCCACGCTGCATCCGGCACGGCTCCGGCCTGCTCGTCAATCTGCGCGGCGTGAACCTCAATGAGGGCTCACAACCGGAAGACATGATCGCCATCCGCATCTGGATGACCGAAAATGTCGTCGTGTCGCTGCGGGCTTTCCACATCCGCGCGGCTCAGGATCTGCGCGATCAGATCATGGCGGGCGATATACCGGAATCGACCGGCGCAATCATCACCTTCATTGCGGCGCGACTCACGGACCGGATCGAGCCTGTCGTCGCTGAACTCGACAGCCAGGCTGACGACTTCGAGGATGAGTTGCTACAGCCGGGCGCAAGCCTGCCCAAGACGGCGCTCGCAAACTTCCGCCGGAAAGTATTGGCCCTGCGCCGTTACATTATCCCGCAGCGCGAGGCGCTCTCACACCTTGCCCGTGAGGGTGAAGGCATCCTCTCACAGGGGGACGTGCTGCATCTGCGTGAAATCGGTGACCGGGTCACACGCATTGGCGAAGAGCTCGACGCCATCCGGGAGCGCTCTCTCGTCCTGCAGGAACAGGTCGTCGAGGAACGCAGCGAGCGGATGAACCAGCGCCTCTTTGTGCTGGCCATCATTTCGGCAGTCTTCCTGCCACTCGGATTCGTGACGGGGCTTTTCGGCGTGAATCTTGGCGGCATGCCCGGTGCGGCGAGCCCTCTCGGCTTTACGATCCTTTGCGCGATCATGGGCGCTGTCACCGCTGGCCTGCTTTTCCTGTTCAGGCGCATGCGCTGGCTGTGACCTACGCCTTGCGGAAAATGACGCTCAGATTGTTGGCTGGCATGTCGACAATCGTCTCAAGTGTCAGGCCAGCCCGGACGGCCAATGGCAGGACTTCCTGTACCAGGTCACGAACGCCCCAGTTCTGGTCGCGGCGCTTCAAATCTTCGCTGAAGGCAGCATTGGAGGGCGCAATCTCACCATCCCGTGCGAACGGGCCGTAGAGCATCAGCTTGCCGCCCGGCTTGAGAAGCCTCCCTGCCCCATTGATGAGGCCTTCGGCAGCTTCAAAGGGTGCGATGTGCACCATATTCGCGCAAAAGATACCGTCTAAGCTTTCAGGGCGCTCAGCCTCACCCCAGTTATCCTGCGAGGCATCGATACGGACGGGACCGGACAGCCTGTCACCCGCCTCGGCATGCGTCACCCACGCGGCCTGACTGGCCATACTGATCTCGTCGAGGTCTGAATAAGTCCAGCGAAGCTCCGGAAAACGCTCAATAAATCTCGCACCATGTTCGCCAGTGCCAGAGGCGATCTCGAGAACCTGGCCGTCAATGGGCATGTATGCCGCCAGAACGTCGCCGATGGCCTCGCCGTTTCGCGCAGCCGAGGGCGAATAGCGCCGCCCGTCCTCACCGGTATTGCGGGCCTCGAGGGCGATAGATTTACCGCTGGAGCCTATATCGTCCTGGTCGCCTGACATTTAGGCCTCGTCCCGCTCGAAGTCGAACCGCTCGGTATCCACCGTTGCCTGCATCGGCGGTGCATAGCGCGGCCCCACCGCTGACTGCGGGGCGAAATGGGTGTCAAGTTTCTCGACAATATGCGCCGGCAGAGTGATGCGCCCTGCTTCGATATTGTCTTTCAGGTGATCTTTACGCGTCGTACCCGGGATCGGGAGGACGTGATCTCCCTTCGCCAGCAGCCAGGCGAGCGCGAGTTGCGCCACCGTACAGCCGACCTCTGAGGCAAAACCGCGTGTCTGCTCAAGCAGGGCGAGGTTGCCGGGATAATTCTCCGCTGAGAAGCGCGGGAAAAGCCGGCGCATATCGCCGTCCTGCATATTCGAAGGATCATAAGGCGGATCAGCGAGGAAGCCGCGCCCGACAGGCGAGAACGCCACGAAAGCGATGCCAAGTTCCTTGCAGAGCTTGAGCACGGCGATCTCCGGGTTGCGGACCCAAAGCGAATACTCCGTCTGAAGCGCAGCAATCGGGTGCACGGCATGGGCCCGACGCACCAGCCCTGCCCCCATTTCGCTGAGACCAATGAAGCGGATCTTGCCAGCATCGACGAGGTCAGATAGCGCGCCGACCGAGTCTTCAATGGGCACGTTCGGGTCCGGGCGGTGCATGTAGTAGAGGTCAATGACGTCCGTGTTGAGCCGCTTCAAGCTGGCGTCGCAAGCGGCCTTGATGGATTCCGGGCGGGCATCGAGGACGCGTTTTCCATCCTTCACCGCCAGCACACATTTGCTGGCGAGAAAATACTCATCGCGTCTGTGACCGATCGAGGACGCAATCAGTTCCTCATTCGTGCCGGCGCCGTAGATCGTGGCCGTGTCGAGGAAGTTGCAGCCCTGATCGAGCGCGCTGTTGAGAAGGGCCGAGGCCTCTTCTAGCCGCGTCGGTGGCCCATAGGCATGGCTGAGATTCATACAGCCAAGCCCGATGGGCCAGACCATCGTGTCACCGATCTTGCGGTCCGTCATGGCGTCCCTTTCTGCCTAGCTGCGCGGCGTGAACTGCTCTCGCAGGGCTGGCTTCAGAATCTTGCCATTGGCGTTGCGCGGAAGCGGCTCATCCTGGAACTTGATCTCCACCGGGACCTTGAAGGCAGCAAGCTGGCTGGCGACATGGGCACGAAGTTCATCCTGCGTCACGGACTTGCCGGGCTTCAGCTGGACGACGGCGCCAACTTCCTCTCCCAGCACCTTGTGCGGAATACCGACGACAGACGCGTCCATGACCGCCGGGTGATCATAGAGGGCGTTCTCGACCTCGATACAGTAGATGTTCTCACCGCCACGGATCAGCATGTCCTTGGCGCGGTCGACGAGGAAGAGGAAACCCTCCTCATCGAGACGGGCCAGGTCACCGGTGACGACCCAGCCATCCTTGAAGGTCTCGGCGGTCGCGTCGGGGCGGTTCCAGTAGCCCTTGCAGTTTGCCGGGCTCTTGCACCAGAGCTCACCCACCTCGCCGGGCGGCAGGGTATCGCCGTCCGGGCTGACGACTTTCAGCTCTACCGCTTTTGGCGGGGCGCCCGCGCTGGTCGGGCGGTGGACATAGTCTTCACCGATATTGAGCGTCGCTGTGGCGCACGTCTCTGTCATGCCCCAGCCATTGCCGGGCATGGCTTCCGGGAAGCGCTTCTTGATCGTCGCGACAAGCTCTGGCGCAGATGGCGCACCGCCATAGGAGACAGCAAGGATCGAGGACAGATCATACTTGTCGCGGTCAGGGTGCTCGAGGACCTGCCAGGCAATGGCGGGAACGCCGCCAATGGTGGAGATCTTCTCCGCCTCGATGATCGGCAGCGCCTTACCTGCATCCCATTTGTACATGCTGACGATCTTATCACCGCGCAGCAGCGTGGGGATGAGAACGGCGAATGAGCCGGTCGCGTGGAAGAATGGAATGGAGAGAAGCGTTGCACGCTGCTCGTTCGGGTCTGGCTCTGGCGGCTGCTCACCGCGGCGCAGGAACATGCGCGCCTGACACGTCATGGAATTCAGGAAATTCGAGATGACCGCGCGGTGCGTCGCAAGCGCGCCTTTCGGCTTACCCGTCGTACCAGACGTGTACATGATGGTCGCGTCATCATCCGGGCCGAGGTCAATTTCAGGCAGGCCCTTATTCTCGAGATCGGCCCAGGTGTTCGGCTCACCAATGAAGCTCTCGAAATTGTGGACACGCGGATTGTTGCGCTCTTCTTCGGTTTCGCGCGCGATGATGACCGCTTCGAGATCAGAGAGCCCCGACATGTGCTCACGCATGCGCTCAAAGATCTGAGGATCGACGACCGCGACTTTCACACCGGCATTCTGGAGGCCGTATTCAAGCTCCTCGCCGGTCCACCATGAGTTCATCGGCGTTGCGATTGCACCGATGCTGAGCGCCGCAAAGAAGGCAACGGGCCACTGGGGGTAGTTGCGCATGATGATCGCGACGCGGTCGCCCTTCTGCACATTGAACTGAGACTTCAGGACATGAGCAAAATGGCTGACGGCCCGCCAATGCGCATTGAAGGTCACGCGCTCATTCTCATAGACGAGGAAGGTGCGCTCACCATGCGCCTGCGACGCTTCAACGAGGAAGCGAAGCGTCGGCGGCGCTTCAGGGTAGTAGCGCATGGTCACGCCATTGATTTCGCCTTCTGCAACAGCAAGCGGCGTTCCCGGCTGGGCAAGCATTTCATTCGCCTGCGCAATGGACATTGCAGGCCAGGCGGGTGCGGCATCAGCGGCCATGACGTAACTCCCTAATAGTTTTGATAGGTCGCGCGCACTCAATCACGAGCGCGCCAGTCATGGAAGTGAGACCTGCCGCCTACAGGCCAAAATCCATCAGAAAACCGGGCTGTGATGCGCTAGGAAGACGCCGTTGGAGTTGGCGCTGGAGCAGCAGTAGGCGCCGGGCACCAGTCCAGATCGGAGAGGTGGGCGGTGTTCTCGCCAAGTTGCCATCTGCCAGCCCCAGCACCGTCAGCGCGGCAGAGATAGCCAGCTGCCTCAAGCAGGCCCGCATCGAATGGGTCTGGTGCAAGGCCAGAGGTGCGATAGCGCTCTGCTGCCTCAGCGACTTCGGAAACTGCGACCTTGTCGTCGAACCATTGCGGGAGCGTCTGCAGGCCTGCGAGGCGGGCACGGGACAGCTGGAGCTTGGCTTCGGCGATACGGATCATGGACGAGGTGTCCGGAACTGGCTGCATGGGGGCGACGCCCTCTTCCGGCACGACGGTTGCCTGAAGCGCGGTGGCCTGTTGCAGGTCCTGGATGCCATTCGGCAGTTCGATTGCGTTTTCGGTACGAATGCGGCCGCGCTCATAAAGGATGCGTGCGCGCTGGGCCGAAGATAGCGTCTGGGTCTCAAGCATCGTGCTGAGATCTTCGATGCCCGCATATGGATGCCAAGCAGAGGTCGCCCGCGACACCGCCGTCTGGAACGCCGATGGCTGCATGTTCACTTCGACTGGAACAGTTTCACAGCCGACCAGCATGAAAGCGCCGATTGCGGCGAGCACTAGAGATCTCATTGTCTTCCTCATGGAAACCGATTTGGAGCGACCATATCCGTAGCCGCCGTCATGGCAAACGGGCTAACGGAAAAGTTAGGCAGAAAATCGGCTAAAGCGTCAGGCGCGCGCGAAGCGATCGATTTCGCGCATGTCACCGCGCCCGAGGGCGTCGATGGCACGGGTCGCGATGCTGTGTGCATCAAGACCTGCCTGCGCGTACATAATCTCTGGTTTGTCCTGGTCCTGGAAGATGTCCGGCAGGTGAAGCGTGCGGACTTTGAGGCCGTTATCGAAGGCATTCGTCTCCGCCAGATGATGCAGCACGAATGCCCCAAAACCGCCGCGCGCGCCCTCTTCCACGGTGAGAAGCACCTCGTGTTCCCGGGCAAGACGGCTCACCAGTTCCTCATCCAGAGGCTTGGCGAAGCGCGCATCAGCAACTGTGCAGGAAAGCCCCTGCGCGGCGAGCATTTCAGCGGCTTTCAGGCACTCCTGAAGGCGTGCGCCATAGGACAGCAAGGCAATCGTGGAGCCTTCGCGCACGATCCGGCCCTTACCGATTTCGAGCGCAGTCGGCTGCGAGGGTAGCTCAATGCCGATGCCATTGCCACGCGGATAGCGGAAGGCGCTCGGCCGGTCGTCAATCTCGACAGCCGTGCGGACCATGTTCACCAGTTCAGCCTCATCGGCAGCAGCCATGCAGATCATACCCGGCAGGGCGCCGAGGAAACCGACATCAAAGCTGCCAGCATGGGTCGGGCCGTCGGCGCCGACGAGACCGGCCCGGTCAATCGCAAAGCGGACCGGAAGACGTTGGATCGCCACATCATGGACGACCTGGTCATAGCCGCGCTGGAGGAAGGTCGAATAGATCGCCGCGAATGGCTTCATGCCGTCAGCGGCAAGACCGGCCGCGAATGTCACAGCATGCTGCTCGGCGATACCGACATCGAACATACGCTCAGGGAATTCCTGTTCGAACAGGTCCATGCCTGTCCCGCCCGGCATGGCGGCTGTGATGCCGACAATCTTGTCGTCGCGGCGCGCCTCTTCGATCAGGGCCTTTGCGAAGACCTTGGTATAGGAAGGTGGACCGCCGGCCGATTTCTGCTGCTCGCCGGTAACAACGTTGAACTTTGCGACGCCGTGATACTTGTCGGCGGAATTCTCGGCCGGCTCATACCCCTTGCCCTTCTGCGTCACGACGTGAAGCAGGACCGGGCCGGTTTCCATTGCCTTGCAATTCTCAAGCACTGGCAGGAGCACGTCGAGGTCGTGGCCATCGATCGGGCCGACATAGTAGAAGCCGAGTTCCTCGAACATGGTGCCGCCCATGGCGAAACCGCGAAGGTATTCCTCAGCCTTGCGGGCCTGGCTTTCCAGGCCGATCGGCTTGGCGATGGATTTGGCGAACTTGCGCAGACCCCGATAAGAGCGCGAGGACACGAGCTTCGACAGGTAATGGCTCATCGCACCGACCGGCGGGGCGATGGACATGTCATTATCGTTCAGGATGACGAGCATGTCGCTCAAATCAGAGCCTGCATTGTTCATCGCCTCATAGGCCATGCCAGCCGACATGGCGCCGTCACCGATAACACAGACGACCTTATTGTCCTTTTCCTGCAGGTCACGCGATTTCGCGAAACCGAGGCCTGCCGAGATAGATGTCGAGGCATGCGCTGCACCGAACGGATCGTATTCACTTTCATCGCGCTTGGTGAAGCCGGAAAGACCGCCGCCCTGACGAAGCGTGCGGATGCGGTCCTTGCGGCCCGTCAGGATCTTGTGCGGATAGCATTGGTGGCCGACATCAAAGATGAGCTTGTCCGATGGCGTGTCGAAGATGGCATGGATGGCAAGCGTCAGCTCAACCACGCCAAGACCTGCACCAAGGTGACCACCGGTGCCGGACACTGCGTCGATGACTTCTGAACGCAGTTCATCAGCGATCTGCTTCAAATCCTCGCGCGAGCGGGACTTCAGATCAGCCGGGGAATTGATCGTATCAAGAAGGCGGGTTTTCGCAGGCAAGCTCATGCAGCCGGGTCCTTTCAACGGACAGTCATTTTTGCGTTCAGACAGTCCTTAGCGTGTCCTGTCCAGAACATAATCAACCGATTGCAGCAGGATATTGGCGCGACCACGGAAAAAATCGAGGTGCTGGCGCGCCTGTGCTGCGAGAAGATTTATGCGTTCGCGCGCGCCCTCAATCCCCAAAATGGTCACAAAGTTCGCCTTGCCGGCCGCTTCGTCACTGCGCAGCGTTTTTCCAACGACGTCCTGATCGCCGGTTGCGTCGAGCAGATCGTCTGCAATCTGGTAAGCGAGACCAAGGTCCTGCGCGAAACCGGCCAGGGCGTGCTTTGCATTGGCACTCGCGCCGCCGACGATGGCGCCCGCTTCGACCGAATAGGATATGAGCGCGCCTGTTTTCAGGCGCTGCATGCGGGTGATCGTGTTGAGGTCGCGGGGGCTCGCTTCCTGCAGCATGTCGATCATCTGGCCGCCGACCATGCCGGTCGCGCCGGACGCGTCGGCAAGGCGTTCAATCAGGCGGAGACGCACAGCCGGGTCGTTGTGGGTTTCGTCGCTGGCCAGGATCTTGAAGGCGAGCGTCAGGAGCGCATCGCCAGCGAGGACGGCAGTCGCCTCATCGAAGGCCTTGTGCACCGTCGGCTGTCCGCGGCGCAGATCATCATCATCCATGCAGGGCAGATCGTCATGGACGAGCGAATAGGTGTGGACACATTCGAGCGCCGCAGCTGTCCGCAGAAGCGCCTTATGGTCGGCGTCGAACAAAGCCCCGGTCTCAATGACGTAGAAAGGGCGCATCCGCTTGCCGTTGGCGAGGGCCGCGTGGCGCATCGCCCGCATCAGGTCAGCCTCTGGCCCCTGCGCAGGCGGAATGAGCTGATCCAGCGCGACCGTTACCTTGTCGGCGATCTCGGTCAGGCGCGTCTCGAACTCCATGGGGCGGTTCCTTACTCGAAGCTTGCGCTTTCGGTTGTGGGTTTGCCATCCGGGCCCTGGACGATCTGCTCGATCTTGAGCTCTGCCGCTTTCAGCCGGGCTTCGCAGTGCGATTTCAGTTTCGCGCCACGTTCATAGATTTCGATGGACTTCTCAAGCTCGACCTCGCCGCCTTCCAGCTGGCGCACGATGGTCTCAAGCTCCCGCAGGGCCTGCTCAAAGCTCATCTTCTCGATGTCTGTCACTGTCTGATCGCTCATGAGAGCCAGTCCTCATACTCGTTGAGCAGCCGCACCCTAAGCAGGCGCAGGCCGCATAACAATGGTCCGGGATCAAGATTTCCCGCGATATTCGTAGATGCGGTAGCTCCAGTAATTGTCGCCGCCATCGCGCACGCAGACCCAGCCGATTCGCGCCATAGCCGGTCTCAGCATGCGGTTGAACCAGCCATGCGCCGCCAGGTAGACTTTTCCGTCGGCCGCAGCCTCATGCAGGTGCTGGGCGGCCTTGTTTGCCCGCTCGCGCGCCTGACGATTGCTTTCGCCATCAAGGCTGTGGCCGTAGAGCCAGGCCGTGCGGGCGATCACATTCCACGTCTTTGGAAGGTATTTGCGGTTGCGCAGGCGCGGCGGCGGCAAGGGTGCCTCGACGAAGACCGGAAATGTCTCCGGCTCACGCCCTGAGGCCAGTATCGCCGTCTCGATCGCGCGGGGCGCCGTCGAGCTGAGGACAATGTCAGCATCGGCGACAGCGGCCTTGAGGTTCTCAGGTGCCTGCTGCCCTTCGGCAAGGCTGCCGATCTCATAGCGGTCCCACCAGTCGCGGTATTCACGCCAGTCCAGTCGCGGCCCAGCCGTCCGATCCAGAGCTGGACGGCCATGACGGGAAACGATGATCGGCCCGCGCGCTGTTTTTGCTTTTTCGCGCTTGGCTGCACTCATTACACTTCATCCCAAATCGAAAGCGGAGGCGAGCCTTTCACGACTCGCACAACCGGCTCAACTGATGAAGCGCTTAACTGGACGTACTACCGTCGGCAAGATCAATAGCTGCCGCAGTGCGCCGCAATGAGTTGCCGATGCCCATAAGACGGCCGGCAGGTTTGATCTCACTGATGCAGACCTGATCGAGGCGGCGGCGGGCTGATTTCATCACGCCCGACACACGATCATTCAGCTTCTGCTCACCTGTGCGCCATGCATAGCCCAGGACACGGTCCGGCCGGATGGCGAGCGCGCGGCTGCGCACGACACCGGAGCCGACAGGCAACTGAAAATTGGAGTAGTGGCGCTTGTAGTGGTCGAGGCCCGGCCCGGCATCATAGATTTTCGGGCCATCGCGGTTCGCCATTTCTTCAAGCATGTTCTGGACGACGAAATTGCCTGGGGAATACTGCGCATAATCGGCTTCATAAGCCGTGATCCAGCCATGAACGACGTTGCGCGACTGGAGCACAAGCTCGCTTGCCGCATGCTGTCCATCAAGGTGCAGGCTGACGAGCCGCAGCCTAAAGGTTTCGTCTTTCTGATGGCGGAGTGCATCAAGCAGCTGCTGCGCCCAACGCGTGCCGAGCACATCATGCCGGCCTGTGCGCTTGAACTGCTCTCGCTTCAGGAAGATGAGGCGGCTGAACGTGTCATCGCTCTCATCGTCAATGCGGAATTCGACCTCAGAGAAATCGCGCTCCATGTTGCGGGCAAGCCGGCGCATCTTCTTGAAATGCTTGGGCCAGCGCTCGCCCTGATTTTCCATGAAGCTGTCCCAGCCAGCACTGACATCGCTCATATTCGCGCCAGCAATCGTCAACCGGCCTTCGCTCTCGGCGTCCTGAGGCAGCCAGCCAAAGCTCGACATGCCGAGAACGCCCATGCCCCGCAGGAAGGCGTGCGCGGTGAGGTCTGTGTTCGCTGACAGGACCGGCCCATGCCAGTCGGAGAATGGTCCGCCAATCGGGCGCGCCCAGGCGCCGGGCCTTCTGTGGATCGGCCAGGCACCGACGAGTTCGTCACCCTCAAACGCCAGTCCGAGGCGCGCATCGGGCCGTACTTGCGAAACAAGCCGCGCATATTCCGGGTCGAAGAAAGGGTCATCATAGCGACGGCGCGCATCGCGCAGCGCATGAAACTGCGACCACAGATCATCGGTCACTTCATCGAAACGCAGGAGGCGAAAACGGTTCTTTTCCATGCCGCACCTTAAAGCAGATACGGATTAGGAATTTGCAAATATCGCGCCATAATTCGCGCTTAAGGAGTAAGGTCTAGAGCCCTCTCCAGAGACGCTTTTTCATGCAGGGGTCCGCGTCGGCGCGCGCACAGGAATAGGTCGACAGGAGGACGGTGTCGGCACGGCCAATCAGGTTTTCAGCCGGCACAAAGCCTACAGAGGCGCGCTCTGCGGAGACGCCGGGCGCAAGCTCACACCCTGCTTCGTCGATGACTCCATCATCGCCAACCGGGCAGTGACCGGTGACCGAACGGCCATCTTCGGAATTGTCGCGATTGTCGCCGATGAAGAGGTAGTGCCCCTCTGGCACATCGAAGACAGGCGTATTGTCGAGGCTGCGGATCTGGCTTGGCCCCTGCTGCCACTGGTGGCTGAGCCATGATTTGTCGCCAATCGTGCCGCGGAAATCATGAGGGCGATAGGTGACGCTGCGCACGAATTCGCGGTCGATCGGCTCACCATTCAGGTAGAGCTGCTCATTGACCATCTGAACACGGTCGCCCGGCAGGCCAATGATCCGCTTGATCATGACCCGATCGGTATGTGGATGCATGAAGACAGCGACGTCGCCGCGATCAGGCTTGCCGCCAAGCACCCTGCCCTCACCCTGTGGGATCAGGCGCCAGGCACCCCAGGGCAGGCTGTAACGGCTATAGCCATAGGCAAACTTGTTGACGGCCACGCGGTCACCGACCTGCAGGTTCGGTACCATGCTTTCGGATGGGATGACGCGCTGCTCATAGATCAGGAATGAGAACATGTAGAACGCAGGAATGAAGATGAGCAGCGTCACCGCCCATTCCCGCAATTCGTGCAGTACTTTCTGCTTGAGCGTCCGGGTGTCCTCGGGCTCTGATTCAGTCATGTCGGATGAAGTGCTCATGACAGGCTGATACAGATCCCTTGAAAGGGCCGCAGGACACGACCGGCTTTGAAAACAGATACTTGCCGGGCACCGCAAAGGTTCCGAGCCGTCATGGCTTTGAGCACAGAGGGCGCTGCGGTCAAGTAGATCATTGGCCGCTTCTGCGATTCCTCAGGACATGTGACCCTTGTGCTGCGCCGCGAGTTCAGACTGCGCGGTACCAGTCCACGCCGTCTCCGTCGCGCTCCACGACGGCCTTACCTTCGGCAATGAGGTAGTTCAGGTGAGCAATCGCCTCCCCCGTCGCGAGCGAGAGCGACTCGTCGCCGATCTTGCGTCCGAAGATCGCGGGAAAGGTGTCAACGACGCGGCGGGGGCCCTCGGCGAGCCTTTGGGACAAGCGCTTCAGGCCGACATCATGCCCTCTGATAAGATGATCGAGGCGCTTATGCGCACCGCGGAACGGCGTGTTGTGCGCAGGCAGCACCAGGACATCGTCGCCCACCGCAGTTTTCAGCTTCCGGCAGCTCTGCAGCCAGTCCCTCAGCGGATTTGCCTTCGGCTCTGTCGGGTGAACGGATACGTTGGAGGAGATGCGCGGCAGAAGCTGGTCTCCCGAAATCATCACATTCTCACTCTCGCAGAACAGGCAGGCATGTTCTGGCGAATGACCATTGCCCATCACGACTTTCCAGTTTCGCCCGCCAAGGCGGATCGTCTCGCCATCGACGAGGCGGCGATAGGCATCCGGCATCTGGCTGACGCCTTGCCCGAAACGACCGAAGCGACTGCGGTAGTTTTCAACCTGCGCCTCGTTCCAGCCTGCGGCGACATAGAAATCCGTCCCGGCTTCAGGCGCTTCGCGGCCCGTGTCAGCAACCAGCATCCGGCAGGAAATGTATTCAAGCTGGCTCATCCAGAGTTCAGCGCCGGGGAATTTGCGCGTGAGCCAGCCAGCATTGCCGACATGGTCTGGATGCATATGGGTGACAATCACGCGCCAGACGGGCCGGCCGCCCAGATACTTGTCGAATATGGCGCGCCAGGCCTCTTTCGTTTCAGGCATTGGCATGCCGGTATCTACGATCGTCCAGCCACGCTCGCCATCATCGATGAGCCAGAGATTTATCCATTCCAGCGCAAAGGGCAGGCGCATGCGCACCCAGTAAAGACCTGGAATGATCTCTGTCGTTTCGCCCTGCTCGGGAACCTGTTCGTCGAAGGGGTAAATCAGGCCGGGCTTTGCCGGCGTTTTCGTCTGTAAGCCATCCATAGTCCGGATGGTGACACGTGAGTCACGCTTCACCAATCCATGACGGCGCGGAAGACCCTATCATTTCTGCTAGCAGGCGATGACATTCACAGCGAGGCCACCCGTGCTGGTTTCCTTGTACTTGTTGGACATGTCGTTGCCCGTCTGCCGCATCGTCTCAATGACCTGATCAAGGCTGACCTTGTGATGGCCGGTCCCCTGAAGCGCGAGTCGCGCCGCGTTGGCCGCCTTCACGGCGCCAAAGGCGTTGCGCTCAATACACGGGATCTGAACAAGTCCGCCGACCGGGTCGCATGTGAGACCGAGATTGTGCTCCATCCCGATCTCGGCTGCGACACAGACGGTTTCAGCGTCCGCGCCCCAGACGGCGGCGAGCCCGCCTGCCGCCATTGAGCAGGCCACGCCAACCTCTCCCTGACAGCCCATCTCTGCACCGGAAATCGACGCGCGTTGTTTATAGAGAAGGCCAATGCCCCCGGCAGTCAGCAGAAAACGGCGCGCCTTTGAGAGGTCGAGCTTGTCGTCATCACAGCAATAATGGCGCATGACGGATGGCAATATGCCCGCTGCCCCATTGGTTGGTGACGTCACGACCCGCCCGCCTGCAGCGTTCTCTTCATTCACCGCCATGGCATAGACATTGAGCCAGTCGAACAACTGTTCACGCTCATTCGAACCCGGGTTCTCAACGAGGCGTCGGTGAAGGTCCGGTGCGCGGCGCTTCACATCAAGACCGCCCGGCAGCGTGCCTTCGGATTTCAAGCCATTCCGGATACACTCCATCATCGTCTGTGCGATTTTATCCAGTCTTTTCTGCGTCTTCTCGCGAGATCTTCGCGCGTCTTCATTATGCAGGACCAGCTCATCAACACGCCAGTCGTGGCTCTTGCAGATGCCGATCATTTCTTCAGCCGAACGAAACGGGTGCGGGGCGCCTTTTGCACTGGCGACCATGTCGCCGCTGACTGGCTTCTCGAGCTGCTTGCGCGAGGCAATAAAGCCGCCGCCAGTGGAGTAATACTCGCGCGAATAGGGCTCAGCCCCTTCCGCACCGAACAGGGTCAGCACCATGCCGTTAGGGTGCAGGTCCGGGACAACGTCCGTACAGAATTTGAGGTCTTTCAGCGGATTGAAATCTATCTTCGGCCCACCATCGAGCTGAATGGAATTTGTCTGGACGATTTCTCGGAAGCGGGTTTCGGCCTCTACCGGGTCGGCGGTCTCAGGTTGCATGCCCTCCAGGCCCAGCATGACCGCCTTGTCGGTTCCGTGCCCGACACCCGTCAGAGCGAGCGAGCCTTGAAGTGAAATCTCGACCCGCACGGCGCCGTCCAGTCGCCCCGCCCTGTCGGCCTCCTGCAGGAAGCGCCGCGCGATGCGCATCGGCCCGACCGTGTGAGAACTCGACGGGCCAAGCCCGATGCGGAAAAGGTCAAGAACTGACAGCATGAAGAAAAGTGTCCGATACCAAAAAAATGAAACCCATACCGGGCTATAACCTGCTTGCCATTGCGGCAAGACCAACGCAGGCTAGCGCACACACGGCCCGACAGAGGCCGCCGGGAGGACACCTATGACGACTATGACACGCCGCCGCCTGCTTGCAGGTGGCACCACGCTCGCCGCCTTTCTACCTTTCGCAAATGCCTGCGCCCCGGCGACTGTCATGGCCGCAGGCGCCGGATCAGCTGAGCTTGATGGCGTCGCCATGGCGCAGATGATTGCGCGCGGCGAGACCACGTCGATCCAGCTGACTGAAGCTGCGATAGCCAGGGCAGAAGCAGTAAACCCGCAGATAAATGCATTGGCGACGAAGACTTTTGATCTGGCGCGCACACGAGCAGCAGCCAGCCCGGCGGGCGAATTCGGCGGCGTGCCGACGGCCATCAAGGATCTCGACAACTGGAAGGGCGCGCCGACCATGTATGGCAGCCGCGCGTTCCGCGGAAACCTTGCCGAAACCGATTCGGTTCTGCCGGGCCGCTGGCGCGATGCAGGCGTGGTCGTCATCGGCAAATCTACGACGCCAGAGATGGGGCTTACCTCATCGACGGAGCCGCTCGTGACCGGCGCGACACGTAACCCTTGGGATCTTTCACGCTCCCCTGGTGGGTCATCAGGCGGTGCCGCCGCCCTCACTTCAGCGCGCGTTGTCCCGTTCGCCCATGCAAGCGATGGCGGCGGATCTATCCGTATTCCTGCCGCCTGCTGTGGTCTGTTTGGACTGAAACCGTCACGCGGCGCGCTGGTGTCAGCGTCGAGCGGCGCTCCGGTTGAACTCAGTGTGGATCACGCGGTTACACGCACCGTGCGCGACAGCGCCGCCTTGTTCGCCATGGCTGAAGCGGGTGAGAGCCTGCCAAAGATCGGAAAGATCACGGGGCCTTCCTCGCGACGTCTGAAGGTTGCCCTGGTGACGGAGACCGGTACCGACGCGCAACTGGACCCGGAAGTGCGCGCGGCGACGGAACAGGCCGCAGACCTCTGCCGCGAGCTTGGCCATGAGGTGATCGAGTGGGACCTGCCAATCGATGCGCGCAAATTCCAGGACCAGTTCATCCTCTTCTGGGCCGCTGGTGCCGCACAGTTCATGCAAGACGCTGCTGCGGCGCTTGGCGTGCCGCCCTCTCCTGAAATTATCGAGCCGTGGACGCTTGGCCTCGCTTCGCTGTTCGGCGAACGCCAGGGCGAATTTGCCGAAACCGTCGCCGACCTTCAGGCATTCTCCTCGATCTATGCGAGCTGGTTCGAGAACTTCGACGTGCTTTTGACACCGACGGTGACCAAGCTTCCGCCGAAGATTGGGGAACAGGCCCCGGATGGCGACTTCGACACGGTTATGAAGTCGGTCACCGACTATGTCGCCTATACACCTTACATGAACGTCTCTGGCGCCGCCTCGATGAATGTGCCGCTCTTCTGGTCCGAAGGCGGGCTACCGATCGGCTCCATGTTTTCGGGCCGTCAGGGCGATGACGGTTTGCTGCTTGCTCTCGCCTATGAGCTGGAACAAGCCAGACCATGGATTTCCAGGCGCCCGCAGTTGCTCGCGACTTGACGGGCCACCTGTAAGCTGAAAGCGGTGGCCAATGTCCACATCGGAAAACCGCCCCGTATTTCTGACAGGCTCAGGTAGCTGCGCAGAAATCGTCATCAATGCGCCGAGCCGGCGCAATGCGCTCAGCATTTCCATGTGGTCTGCCCTGCCGGTCCTTGTGCGAACTGTGGACGCAGACAGTGCGGCGAAGGCGCTGGTTATTCATGGCGGCGCTGGGGGGCATTTTGCGGCTGGCGTCGATATCTCGGAGTTCGACGCACTTTACGCCGATGAGGCAAGCACGCGCGAAACGACCTCCATCATGTCGGCCGCACTCGATGCGATCGCAACGTGTAGCAAGCCGGTCATCGCCGCCATTGAAGGCAGCTGTTTTGGCGCTGGCGTCTCGCTCGCCGCGGCCTGCGACCTGCGCATTGCATCGTCCAGCGCCGTGTTCAGCCTTCCGCCCGCCAAGCTGGGCATCGTCTACCCACCGTCCGACCTCAAACGCCTCGTCAGCCTGATCGGCGCATCAAACGCCAAGCAGATGCTGTTTTCGGCGCGGCGCTTCTCCAGCGATGAGGCGCGGATGATGGGGCTTGTAAATGAGACGGTACCGGAAGGCGGCGCTCTGCAGGCGGCACAGAAACTGGTCGATGAGATTGCCGGGCACTCAGCCTGGTCGGTGCACGCCCTCAAGAAGATGATTGGCGATATTGAACGCGGCACGGATGACGAAGCGCTTCTGGCCTACATGATTGAGGGCGCTGCTGGAGCCGATTTCCAGGAGGGTTACAGAGCCTTCCTGGAAAAACGCAAAGCGGCGTTTCCGTCCAGTTAGCTATCAACTTGAGGCGTAATGCTGCGCCGCAAGGCTTGTGGCATGTGCGAGCGTCAAGTGATGCAGCAAAACCTCACATGTGAACTATTTTTGCATGGCACTGAATTCTCCCATTGAGAATTTGCAGCGGTGACCTTTATGGCGTGCTGCGGTGCGTTCTCCAGTAAGTGTTGGGGATAGCGCCTAGCAGAACAGAAAAATAAACATCTGGGAGTCTAAACACCATGCAATGCAGCAAATTCCTCCTCGCATCAGCAGCTTCCGCTGCGATCCTCGCGCAGCTTCCCGCGCTCGCTCAGGACGCTCCCGAAGCTGAGCGCGAGTCGGCTGTCGACCGCGTTCTGCAGACCGTCACGGTCTCTGCAACGAAAAAGGCAAACGTCGAGAACGTCCAGGACGTTCCAGTTTCCGTTACCGCGTTCAACGAAGACACGCTTGACGCGCTGAACGTCACCAACCTCGAAGATCTTTCCTATTCCACGCCAAACGTCTCGCTCGATGACGTTGGCACGGCACGCGGCACCGCAAACTTCGCCATCCGTGGCCTCGGCGTGAACTCCTCGATCCCGTCGATCGATCCAGCCGTTGGCGTGTTCATCGATGGCGTCTATCTCGGTGTGAACAACGGCGTTGTCGTCGACCTGTTCGACCTCGACAGCGTTGAAGTCCTGCGTGGCCCACAAGGCCTCCTGTTCGGCCGCAACACCACCGGTGGTGCGCTGGTCGTCAACACGGGCAACCCGACTGACGAGTTCAGCTACAAGGCACAGGCAACCTTTGACGGCCCGATCGATGATGATCGCGGCGGCCTCAACTCCACCATCCAGGGCACGGTTTCCGGCCCGCTGATCGATGGTGTCCTGAACGGCAAGATCGGTGCTTACTACAACACCGATGCTGGCTACTTCAAAAACCTGAACGACGGCGACAATCACGGTGAAGCACAGGTCGCGATCTATCGCGGCGCGCTCGAGTGGTTCGCAAATGATCGCCTCACCTTCCTTGCGAAGGCTGAGTACACCGACAGCCGCGTCGATGGCCCGTCCGGCCAGAACCGCTCCTACTTCGATCGCGACAGCTTCGACTTCTCGATCAACAGCCCGGGCACCGGCGAAGCTGAAACCATCTTCGCATCGCTGCGCGCCGACTATGATGTCGACTTCGGCAACGGTACGATCACCAACATCCTCGGCTACCGCGAATACGACTCGGCAAGCTTCGGCAGCGACATCGACGCAACGCCGTTCACCCTGTTCCACTCGGATGCAGAGTTCCTGCAAGAGCAAATCTCCAACGAGCTGCGCTATGCTGGCACGTTCGGTGACGTGGACCTCACCACGGGCGTCTACTACTTCAACCAGACCCTCGACTATACCGAGGTCCGGAACCTGCCGAGCACCCGCCCTGCGCCGCTTCCAGCGACCATTCCCTGGATCTTCTACGGCGGCGGTTCACAGGACCACACGGTCTATGGCGCTTTCGCAAACGTTGACTACTCGATCACGCCTGACCTGATCGTGACGGCTGGCCTTCGTTATTCGAAAGAAGAGAAAGACGCAGACATCACCTTCATCCGTCCACGCTTCGAGTGTTCGGTTGTCGAAGGCACCTGCCCGACGGACGGCTTCAACCCGCTTCTCGGTGCCCTCGGCGCACAGGAGCCAAACGGCTTCTCGGATGGCGACGACTGGTCGAACTGGACGCCAAAGCTCGGCCTTCAGTACTTCTGGTCCGACAACTTCCAGACCTATGGTTACTACACCAAGGGCTTCCGTTCGGGCGGCTACAACTTCCGCATCACGGATGTTGCTGTCTTCCTGAACCAGATCGTTCCAGCGACCGGCGGCAATTTCGGCTTTGACGAAGAAGAAGTCGACGCGTTTGAACTCGGCTTCAAGTCCGGCAGCGAAGACGGCCGCATCCAGCTCAACGGTGCAGCGTTCCTGACCGAGATCTCGGACATGCAGCGCGAAGTGAACACCGCTGGTCCATCGGGCATCGTTCAGAATATTCTGAACACGGCCGACGCGACCATCATCGGTGTCGAAGTTGAAGGCCGCGTTGCGCTGACCGACAACTTCCTGGTCAACTTCAATGCTGGCCTGATCGATGCGAGCTATGACGACGTCCGCTTCGACATCTCCGGCGACACGCAGGTCAACATCCTTGACCAGCGTCTGGACCTGCCGCGCGTTCCTCCGGTCACCTACGGTGTCGGCGCAATCTATGACATCAATCTTGGTGACATGGGCGCTCTGATCAGCCGCGCGAACTATCAGTACCGCGACCGTATTGCGTATACCGATAGCAACTTCGGCTGGATCCAGGATTCCCATCAGCTGTCCGCAAACATCAGCTGGGAAACGCCTTATGACGGCTTCACCGTTTCGCTCTTTGGTCAGAACCTGCTCGACAGCGTTCAGGCCGGTAACGACACGCAGCTGCCTTTCCCGGGCCCGCTGTCGAACGGTGTGCAGACCCCTTACCAGCCATTCCCGGGTGGCGGCACGTTCTCGCCGCTCAAGAAGGGCCGTCTGGTCGGTGTGGAGTTCACGCTCCGCCGCTAGTCAGGTATGACATCTGAAAATGCGAAAGGGCGGCAGAGCAATCTGCCGCCCTTTTTCTTTGTCGCATCCGCGAAGTCTACCGATAGATCATTTCAATGTTCTCGAAGGCGCCCCGCGCGTGATCTTCACAGAACATTTTGTGATCCATCTTCAACCTGTCGGCGGTTTCGGCAGTGAAGTTCACGATGTCGTCGATGAAGAGGTGCCTGGGGCGGGTTGCCTCCAATATTGCCGGTTCGACGTCATAATCAATCTGGCCGAGATCGTCGGATCGGGCATGCGCCTGCGCAAGGGCAGCGCCGCACGCCTTCGCATATTTCTTCCAGCTCTTGTAGCTCAGCTCATCGATGTCGATGTCATCGCGGAAGGGCGCGCGCTCCCGGCTCATGAAGCTCTCGCCGTCGATCTCAACCGCGCCATAGAAGATATCGCCATGCGCAAGCTGGACGCTCTGGCCATGGGCGATCCGGTCCGCCTTGGACCCTGCATCGAAGTCACTGGGCGGCGTCAGACCCTCAAGCGCAGAAAGACGCGCGCGCTTGAACTCGATGATGATGTCATCGGTTGCGTCCTTTGATGGCCCCTCGATCAGGACATAGTATCTTGGAAGGCCAAGCGAGGCCGTCCCCTGCCCGTGGCGAACACAGACATCCTTCACCTTGAGCTCACCTGCCCGGTCAGGAACGTCGAAGCCCTTTCGCTCGGCCAGTTCATTGACCGCTTTCTGTAACTTCTCCTTCTCGCTTGAGAGAGGCTGGAGCTCATCGTCGGAGCGAAAGCCCCGCCCGTTTGGCTTCAGATAATCATCCCAGAGCCACTCTTTGCGCTCTTCCCAGGCTTCCTCGAACAGACGCTGGATGACCTCCGGCGAGTTGTTCAGCCTGAAGGCGTCATGCTCTTCGTTAGAATGACGCGCATATGTCTTCATCGCCTTCAGATAGCCCTTCACGAACTTCGCGACGACCTTGCGGCGCTTCTTCCGCTTCATGCCGGAGACCATGTCGGTGGCGACCCAGAAGCCCACGGCGCCGCGTTTGATGTCCCAGGTGAAGGGCGCGTAGATCGTCTCGTCGAAATCGTTCACCCCAAAGATCGGTGCGCCGTTCGCATCCGGCATCACGCCAAAGTTTTCCGGGTGAACATCGCCCAGGGCCATGACAGTCGGCATGCCGGCATCCTCGCCGACGAGGTCCCGGTAGAAGAGCAAGGCCGTACCGCGGAAGAACTTGAAATAGTCACCTGCCAGCGTGTCGAACTTGTTTGCTGCGCCGGGGGCCCGATTGGCGATACGGGTGGCGTGGTCCTCGCGGAGCGTTGAGCGGACATGCTCGCGCCGCGCCTGCCCGGTCAGCATCCGAGGTGGTATGACCTGCTCCCCATTCGCAAGCCGTTCGGCAAGCACCCTGAAGGCGTCTACTTTTCCATCTGCGCGGCGCCATGGCTGGCGATCTTCGCTAGGCTTCTTGGTCTGCGCGCCAGACCCACTCTTGCCTGCGGACGCCTTCGTCGCGGATGACAATTTTTGCTTCGTAGACTTAGCAGGGGTGGCAGATTTTGCCATCGGATCTCCAACATTGATTTTATGTTAGAGTTTCAACGCGCGGACCTGGTTTGCGGTTGCACCAACGCGATCTTGGCTTTTCGCTTGGCTTTCGCAGGGTCAGCGATGCTTTGGCTCACCTCAATCAATTAAACACAAGGGAGAGCCTCAATGAAAGTTGCCAGCCTGAAGAAGCCGGGCGGTCTGCAGAACATCCAGATCGAAACCCGCGATGACCCGAAGCCAAAAGCCGGTGAGGTGCTGATGCGGGTGAAGGCGAGCTCGCTGAACTATCACGACTTCGTAGTGGCGCAGGGCGGCATTCCGACGCCAGATGGCCGGATCCTGATGTCCGATGGCGCGGGCGAAGTGGTCGAGGTCGGCGAGGGCGTCACCCGATTCAAGAAGGGCGACAAGGTTCTCTCGACCTTCTTCCCCGGCTGGCGCGACGGACCGCCCGAACTCGACAAGATGCTGGCCGTGCCGGGTGACCGCATTGATGGCTTCTCGGCTGAACTCGTCGCCGTACGGGCAGAAGGCCTGACCCGTATGCCGGAGGGCTGGAGCTTTGCTGAAGCGGCGACCCTGCCCTGCGCGGCGCTGACCGCCTGGCGCGGCCTGATGGTCGAAAATTCCATCCAGCCCGGCGACTGGGTCCTGACACAGGGCACGGGCGGCGTGTCGATCTTTGCGCTTCAGTTTGCGAAGGCGGCTGGCGCGCGGGTGATCTCCACCTCATCCTCGCAGGAGAAGCTCGACAAGCTGAAAGAGCTCGGCGCCGATCATGTGATCAACTACAAGGAGACGCCGGACTGGGGCGCGAAGGCCAAAGAGCTGACAGGCGGCCGCGGCGTTGATGAAGTGATCGAGATTGGCGGCCCCGGCACGATGGCGCAGTCGATCGCAGCGTGTCGCATCGGCGGGCACATTTCGCTGATCGGTGTTCTGACGGGTATTTCTGGCGAAGTGCCAACTGCTGCGCTGTTCAGCTCCAACATTACCGTGTCCGGCATCACAGTCGGCTCGCGCCAGTCTCAGGAAGACATGATCGCGGCCATCGAATCGTCCGCCATCAAACCGGTAATCAGCGACCATTTCCCGCTTGAGAAACTCGCCGATGCGTTCGCGCATCAGGCGAGCCAGAAGCACTTCGGCAAGATTGTTGTGGACATCTGATCCTCAACGAAAATCGCAGTTCGAACAGACAGGCCGGCATCCCCGGCCTGTCTTGCTGTGTGGCGTCTTATTGATTTTCCCAATAGGTATTTGGCGGCGTTTTGATTTGTTCGATGAAGCTTGATCGGGTACTGTTCGGCATCAGATCAACGCACAGGTTAGAAGGAAGGATTCAATCATGGCTGACGACGCCAAGTGCCCAGTAATTCACGGTGAAGAGCGCCACTGGCTCTTCAAGGGTCCACGCAACAAGGAGTGGTGGCCGAAGCTCCTCAACCTCGACGTCCTTCATCAGAATCACCCAGCCGGTGACCCGATGGGCGAGGACTTCGACTATGCAGAAGCCTTCAAGAAGCTCGACCTGAAGCAGGTCAAGAAAGACATCGCGGTCGCGCTGAAGGATTCCAAGGATTGGTGGCCGGCTGACTATGGTCACTATGGTCCATTCATGATCCGCATGGCCTGGCACTCTGCCGGTACGTACCGCGTCGGTGACGGCCGTGGCGGTTCGGGTACGGGTCAGCAGCGCTTCGCGCCGCTCAATTCCTGGCCGGACAATGGTAACCTCGACAAGGCACGCCGTCTGCTTTGGCCGATCAAGCAGAAGTATGGCGCAAGTCTTTCATGGGCGGACCTCATGATCCTCGCGGGCAACGTCGCGCTCGAGGATATGGGCTTCAAGACCTTTGGCTTTGCTGGCGGCCGCAAGGACGTCTTCGAGCCAGAGAAGGACGTCTACTGGGGCACGGAAGAAGAGTGGCTCGCCACCTCTGACAAGCCGAACAGCCGTTACAGCGAAGGCCGCGCGCTCGAGAACCCGCTCGCAGCCGTTCAGATGGGTCTCATCTATGTGAACCCGGAAGGCCCGGATGGTGAGCCTGATCCGGCCAAGGCCGCGTTCGATATTCGCGATACCTTTGCCCGCATGGCCATGAATGACGAAGAAACCGTCGCGCTGATCGCTGGCGGTCACACCTTCGGCAAATGCCACGGCGCGGGCGATGCTTCGCTGGTCGGTGCAGAGCCAGAGGGTTCCGATATCGCCGCGCAAGGCTTCGGCTGGGCCAGCACCCACGAGTCCGGCGTTGGCGGTCATGCCATCACTTCCGGTCTGGAAGGCGCCTGGACGCCAACCCCGACCGAGTGGAGCATGAACTACTTCCGCATGCTGTTCGAGTATGACTACGAGCTCACCAAGAGCCCGGCAGGCGCCTATCAGTGGGAGCCGAAGAATGTGAAGGAAGAAGACCTTGCCCCGGCAGCTGATGACAGCTCGAGGAAGGTCTCGACCATCATGCTTACCACCGACCTCGCGCTGAAGGTTGACCCGGCTTACGAGATAGTCTCCCGCCGGTTCTACGAGAACCCGAAAGAGTTCGAGGATGCGTTCGCCCGCGCCTGGTTCAAGCTGACCCACCGCGATATGGGCCCGAAAGCCCGTTATCTTGGCGAAGAAGCACCGAAGGAAGACCTGCTCTGGCAGGATCCGATCCCACCAGTCGATCATGACCTTGTCGATGCAGCCGACATCAAGTCGCTTAAAGAGAAGATCCTCTCTTCGGGCCTCTCTGTCTCGGAACTCGTTTCCGCTGCATGGGCTTCGGCTGCCTCGTTCCGCGGCTCCGACATGCGCGGCGGTGCGAATGGTGCCCGCGTGCGTCTCGACCCGGCAAAGAACTGGGAAGCCAACAATCCTGAGCAGCTCGCCAAGGTTCTTTCTAAGTTGGAAGAGATCAAGTCGGGTTTCGACTCCGGCTCCAAGAAAGTCTCCATGGCTGACCTCATCGTCCTCGGCGGCTGCGCCGCGGTCGAGAAGGCAGCAAAGGATGCCGGTCACGATGTGGACGTTCCGTTCACCCCTGGCCGCACCGATGCGACACAGGAAATGACGGACGTGGAGTCCTATGCCTGGCTTGAGCCGAAGGCAGATGGCTTCCGCAACTTCGTGAAGGCGGACTACATGGTCCCGGCAGAGGAACTCCTCGTTGACCGTGCCCAGCTCCTGCGCCTCAGCGCGCCTGAGATGACGGTTCTCGTCGGCGGTATGCGTGTCCTCGGCACCAATTCCGATGGCAAGCCGCATGGTGTCTTCACCAAGCGCGTCGGCCAGCTGACCAATGACTTCTTCGTCAACCTGCTCGACATGAGCACGGCGTGGAAAGCATCGGAAGAGAACGAGCACCTCTACGAAGGCCGCGACCGTGCAAGCGGCGACCTCGTCTGGACGGCAAGCCGTGCCGACCTCGTCTTCGGGTCCAACTCGCAGCTGCGCGCCCTCTCGGAAGTGTATGCCGAGAATGGCCACGAGAAGAAGTTCGTGAAGGATTTCGTGAAGGCTTGGAACAAGGTGATGATGCTCGACCGTTTCGACATCAACTAGGCCCGACGCCAGTTACAAGACGCGAAAGCGCCCCGGCCCGTCCGGGGCGCTTTTTCGTTGGGGAAACCAATAAAATCCTCAACAATGGCTCGCCTAAGCCAAGGCCCCGGACTAGCATCAAGGTCAAACACGCTAGCGCGGAGGGATTATGGCGCTTCGGATATCTCTGAACATCAATGGCACAGAGCACGGTGTGGACCTTGAAGATCCTCGCCCGACCTTGCTCGACGTGCTTCGCGAACGGATCGGGCTTACAGGCACCAAAAAGGGCTGCGACCGCGGTCAGTGCGGGGCCTGTACAGTGCTGGTGGATGGGCGGCGCGTGAACAGCTGCCTCACCCTCGCGGTCAGTCTCGACGGCACTGAAATCACGACGGTCGAAGGCCTCGCAGATGGCGACACGCTTCATCCGGTCCAGGCTGCCTTCATCGAGAATGACGGTTTCCAGTGCGGCTATTGCACGCCTGGCCAGATCATGAGCGCGGTCGGCCTACTCAGTGAAACAGGTGGCAAGGCATCTGCAGAAGCGATCCGCGAAGGCATGAGCGGCAATCTCTGCCGTTGCGGGGCTTATGCCGGCATTCAGGACGCCGTTCTTGAGGCGCAGGCGAATATCGCCAAGGCAGGCAAGTCATGAATATTTTCGATTATGAGCGACCGGAGACGGTCGCCGATGCGATCAAGGCCGCCAGTAAACCCGGCGCTTCCTACTATGCAGGCGGCACGAACCTGTTGGACCTGATGAAGGCAGGCGTGCGCACGCCCGATAGCCTTGTCGACATCACACGCCTGGATGAGCTGCAGCGTGTCGAGCCACAGAAGGACGGCTCCCTGCGCATTGGGGCGATGGTGCGCAACTCAGACCTCGCCCGCAACGCACTCATTCAAAAAGACTTTCCGGCCGTTGCTGAAGCGCTTCTCGCTGGTGCCTCGGGACAGCTTCGTAATGCAGCGACTGTAGGCGGAAACCTGATGCAGCAGCCGCGCTGCGCCTATTTCTATGACCCTCACAGCGCCTGCAATCTCCATGAAGCTGGTCAGGGCTGCGATGCACTCGAGGGCGTGAATGGCAAACATGCGGTCTTGGGCTGGACCAAGACCTGTATCGCGGTTCACCCGTCCGATTTCTGCGTTCCGCTCGCCGCGCTTGGTGCGCTGGTCGAGGTCGATGGACCGGATGGAAGTCGGCAAATCGCGATCGATGAATTCTACCGCCTTCCAGATGCATCCACGCCGCCAGGCAGCGCGCTTAAGCAAGGCGAGATCATCACGGCGGTCACCCTGCCCTCTGACGCCAAGCATTTCGCCCCACGCGCCCGCTACATCAAGCTGCGGGACCGAACCTCCTACGCGTTCGCCATCGTGTCGGCTGCAGCAATGCTCCATATGGGCGATGGCCGAATAAAGGATGCACGCATTGCCTTTGGCGGTGTTGCCGCCAAGCCTTGGCGCGCCCGAGAAGCCGAAGATGCCTTGAACGGCGCTGAAGCAGGCGAAGCCGCATTCCGAAAGGCCGCTGACGCGGCCCTCGCTGACGCAAAGCCGTCCGGCGACAATGCGCACAAGATCGAACTCGCAAAGCGGATCCTTATCCGCGCACTCAAGGCCGCCGCCGATGGCACTCCGGCAACCATGCCGGACCTGCCCGGCTCTGTCTTCGCAACCGGGAAGGAGGCACGATAATGGCTGATATACCGATGGTTGCCGCACACCATGTCCGGCTCGGCTCGAATTCCGGCCAGTCGATGACGCGCAAAGACGGCCTTGCCAAGGTCACCGGAAAAGCAAACTACGCCGCTGACAACCGGCCCGAAGGCCTGCTCCACGCGGTTTTTGCGGGCGCCAGCATCGCCCGTGGCCGCGTCACCTCGCTCGATACCAAAGCAGCGCTTGCCCATCCGGGCGTCGTCCATGTCATGACGCCGGACAATACCTCTGCCCTGTCGCAGGACCCGGACGAAAAAACGACGCCCTTCACCGCACGGATCGATGTGCTCCAGCACGATGATGTCCGCTATGCCGGACAGCCCATTGCGGTCGTCGTAGCCGAAACGCTCGAGGCCGCAATTGAGGGCGCACGCCTCATCAAGGCAGAGTATGACGAGCAGCCAGCGCGGATCGGTTTTGATGACGGCGAGGCTTTCACGCCTGAAGCGGTTGGCATATCGACCCCGCCAAAGTTCGCGACCGGAGATCTCGAGGATCAACGCAAGCAGGCGGCGTCCAGTGTGAGCGTCGTTGTGGAGACACCGCTCCAGTATCACAATGCGATGGAGCCGCATGCGGTCGTCGCCGCGTGGGATGGCGACAAGCTCACTGTCGACATGCCCAATCAGGCCATCGGCCTCGCCAAGCCAAGCATCGCCAATTATTTCGGCATTCCGGCAGAGAATGTGACGCTTCGTTCGCCCTATCTCGGTGGCGGCTTTGGTTCCAAGGCAGTCCTGTTCGGCCCGCAAATGCTGGGCATACTTGCTGCGCGCGAACTGAAACGCCCGGTGAAGCTGGCGCTGAAACGTGACCAGATGTTCGGACCGGTCCAGCACCGTAGCGCCACACGTCAGACGGTCCGCTACGACATGGACGCAGACAACCGCCTGCTCGCATTTGAGCATCGGGCCAATGTGTCGACCAGCAGCTTTGACAACTGGCTGGATGGCGCTGCCAATGCGGGTCTCAGCCTCTATGCGACGCCAGCAATCAGCGTCGCCCATACCGGCACGCGGTTCGACACAGGTACGCCGGGCGCCATGCGCGCACCGGGCATCGCCACAGGCTCTGCCGTCATTGAATGCGCCATGGATATGGCGGCCGAGAAGGCTGGAATGGATCCGCTTGAGTTTCGTCTTCTGAACTATGCAGAGAAAGACCACTCAAACGGAAAACCATATTCCGCCAAGGCCTTGCGCGAATGTTATGAGACGGCCGCTAACGCCTTCGGGTGGAAAGACAGACCTCTCAAACCCGGACAGATGCGTGATGAAAATGGCATGCTGACCGGCTGGGGCATGGGCACCAGCATCTTCCATGCGCCCTTCTTCCCGGCAAAGGCGCGGGCTGTGTTGCGCAAGGACGGCTCGGCGCGTGCTGAAACGTCCGGTGCCGATATGGGTCAGGGCGCGTGGACCGCACTCTGGCAGATGGCAGCAGACGGCCTCGGCATGGCCGCCGACGATATTGACTTCGACATCGGCCATTCAGACCTGCCGGACGGCAGTGTCGCCGGTGGGTCTGCGCATACGGCCTCGGCTGGTGGTGCGCTCTTCGCAGCCGGCAATGACGTCATCCGTCAGCTGGCAGAAATCGCGACCAAGGACAGCGACTCCCCTCTCTTCGGGGCGGGCAATGAACGCCTGATCGGCGAGAATGGGCGTCTTTTCAAGGCCAGCGACCCAAATGTGGGCGAATCCTACACCGCGATCCTGGAGCGCGCCGGCATCGATGAGATCGAAGGCCAGGGCCGGGGTAACCGCGACAAGGCGAGTACCGAGACCTATGCCATGTTCTCGCACGGCGCCGTCTTTGCCGAGGTGAAAGTGGATCCGGACCTCTATCAGGTTCGCGTCAGCCGTCTTGTGGGTGCGTTCGCAGCAGGCCGGATAATCAATCCGCGGCTTGCGAAGAGCCAGCTTACCGGCGGCATGATCTGGGGCATGAGCTTTGCGCTTCACGAAGAAGGCGTCCACGACAAGCGAACGGGCCGCCCGCTGAACAATGACTTTGCGGGCTATCACATACCGGTGCTGGCGGACGTCCCTCATGTTGAAGCGCTGCTCGTCGATGAGGACGATCCGCACGTAAACGATCTCGGCGTCAAAGGCGTTGGTGAGCTTGGTATCACGGGCACGGTGGGTGCGATTGCCAACGCTATCTGGCATGCGACAGGCGTGCGGACAGGCCGCTATCCAATCAAAATCGAAGATCTGCTCAAAGGCGCCGAAGCCTTGAAGGCCTAATCGCCCGACAGAACGTCCAGAACACTCTTCGAGATAGATTGGCGGACCGCGTCATACCCTTCCCAAGGGTCGGATTTCAGCGCGGCAAGCCGGCGTCGGATCGTCGATAGCGTATAGTCGTGCCCAGAGCTGATGCCATACAGCTCATCCCAACGTACGGGCGTCGCGATCGGCGCGCCCGGCCTTGCGCGCAGTGAATAGGGACAGACCGCGGTCGCGCCGCGCTCATTGCGCAGCCAGTCGATGAAAATGCGCCCTTTACGTTTGGCTTTGGACATCTCGGCGACGTAACGGTCCGGATCAGCCTCGGACAGTTTTCTTGCGAGCCCCCGGGCGGCGGCTTTCACTTCATCCCAACCCTGCCTGCGCTCCAGCGGAGCGATGACATGGATGCCTTTGCCGCCCGTCAGCAACGCAAAGGTCTGGAGCCCTGCCGCGTCGAGCACATCGCGCACTTCAAAGGCTGCGCTTTTCACATCTTCAAAATCAAGCCCCTCATCCGGGTCGAGATCAAGAACGAGACGGTCAGGGCGTTCCAGCCGATCCGTTCGCGAGCCCCAGATGTGCAGCTCCAAAGCGCCAATCTGCGCCGCTGACACCAGAGCTTCAGCCGTATTCAGGACTAGATAGCCGGACGTCTCTCCGTCTTTCTCTTCTATCTGCACCTCGTCGATCGCATCCGGGACGGAGTCCGTATGGTGTTTCTGATAGAAGCACTTGCCGCCGGCCCCGGACGGACAGCGGACCAAGCTGACGGGATGGCCCTTGATGTACGGCAGCATGCGCGGCGCGATCTCGGCCAGGTATTCGGCAATCTCTCGCTTGGTTGCGCCCCGCTCTTCATAGACGACGCGGTCTGGATGACTGATGCGTACGCCAAGTACCGTTTCATCATCCCCGTTTCCGACTGTCTCGGCTTCCTTCTCACTGGCCGTTCTCACCTGCCGTGCCTCCTTGTCCTCGCGAAGGCCCTGGAAGCTTGGATGGCGAAGCCGGCCGTCGGGCGTGCGCTCTGTGTAGGCGATTTCGGCCACGAGCATTGGCGTCAGCCATACAGCGCCGCGCCTGGCGTCGGCTGGCAAATCTTCGAAAGCGCTCGTCTTGCGCTCAAGCTTCGTCATCGCCTCCAACAGCTCATCCATCATCGCTTCATCGAACCCTGTACCGACGCGGCCGCGATAGCGAAGACTACCATCTTCAAATTCGCCGAGGAGAAGTGACGCAAACGGTCGGCCCTTCTTGTCCGACTTGCGGTAACCGCCGATCACGAACTCATCACGGCCAACGCATTTCGACTTGATCCAGCCCGATCCGCGGCCGGACACATATTTCGATGCCGCCTTCTTGGAGATGATACCCTCCAGCCCCATCCCGCAGGCCTTGCCGATCACGTCGTCGCCCTTGCCTTCGATGTGGTCGGAGAAACGCACGATCTCATCGTCGGCGGGAGTGATTTCGCGCAACGCGGCTTTCCGCTCTGTAAGAGGTTTTTTGCGCAAATCCTTGCCGTCGCGCGAAAGCAGATCGAACGCGTAGAAGGCTAATGTCGCCTCGTGCTCGCCCCTTGTTGCTGCCTGAAGAGACGCGAAATGGCTATGCCCGCGTTCATCGAGAGCCACCAGCTCGCCGTCGATGGCCGCAGTCTCCACCTCAAGCGCTGCAAGTGCTTTCGCGACGGCGGGATAGCGGTCTGTCCAGTCCTTGCCATTACGGGTGATCAGCCGGGCCTGATGGCCCGCGATCAACGCCTGAATTCTGTAGCCATCAAATTTGAGCTCATGGAGCCAATCATCGCCTGAGGGCGAATCATCGCGGAGTTTGGCAAGCTGTGGCTCTAAAAATTCAGGGAAGTCGGGCACTTCGTCCTCTCCGAGTATGCCAGCATCACCGCCGGCAGCCGCCTCTTCGATCTCTTCGAAGTCGCGGTCGCTCGTTACGCTGGTCTGCCAGGTTTCGCGCGGGTCCGATTTGCGATCAGCCTCATCATCCTTTTCCTTGATCAGGAGCCAGTTCTGCTTGTCCCTGGTGGAATTGTTTTTCATCAGGACGAGCGCCCAGCCACCCTTCAGCCGCTCCCCTTTGAGATTGAACTTGAGCGAGCCTTTCTTGAGGCCCTCATATGGGTCTTCGCGAGGTTCCCATTCGCCCCGGTCCCACAACATGACAGTGCCCGCGCCATAGCCGTCAGGGATCACACCTTCAAAGCTACCATAGTCGAGGGGGTGGTCTTCGGTCCGCACGGCCAGACGTTTGTCTGATGGGTTGAGGCTCGGCCCTTTCGTGACCGCCCAACTTTTCAGAACACCATCAAGCTCAAGCCGGAAATCGTAATGCAGCCGGCTCGCATCATGCTTCTGGATGACAAAGCTCAGCGTGCCCTTCTTTGACTTGGAGCGCTTTGATTTTGAGCCATCAGGTTCCGGCGTACGCGTGAAGTCACGCTTCTGCCGGTAGGTCTGAAGGGTATCTGACTGACTCTTCGCCATCAGGATCAGGCCGCTTTACCCGACTTGGACTTCGACGACTTGGACGACGTCTTCTTCTTTGTTCCACCCTTGTCCTTGTCGACGCTTTTCTTCAGCGCCTCCATCAGGTCGACCACTTTGCCGCGTCCGCCAGAAGCGCTGGCGCCGTCAGAGCTCTCATCGTGGCTGATGGCACCCTCCTCACGCTTCTCCTTGATGAGCTCCATGAGTGCATCGGCATAGCTCGACTTGAACACCTCCGGCTTGAACGGCTTCGCCTTGCGCTCGATCAGCTCGCTCGCAAGCTCCAGCATCTCCTTGTCCGGCTTCATCTCGGGGATATCGTCGAACACCGTGTCGCTTTCGCGGATCTCGTCAGCGAAACGGAGCGTTTCGAGGAGCAGTCCGTCCCCGCATGGCTTGATCGCGACAACGTAATCGCGCCCACGCACTGCCATCTGGCCGAGGCCGACCATCTTGTTCTTGCGCAGGGCCTCGCGAATAACGGTGAAACCTTCAGCCGCGACCTCGTCATCGCGGGGCACGACGTAGTAAGGCTTTTCGAAGTAGCGCGGATCGATTTCACAGGCTTCGACGAACTGGACCAGATCGATGGTCCGTTTGCTTTCCAGCTTGATCTCGTCGAGTTCATCCGGCTCCAGGATGACATACTCATCCTTGCTGGTCTCAAACCCTTTGACGATCTCATCGGTATCGACCGGGCCGACGCCTTCCGCGATCTTCTGATAGCGGATCCGCTTGCCGCTTGGCTTATGGATCTGGCGCAGCGAGACGCGCTTCTGCGAGCTCGTCGCCGAATAAAGTTCAATACCGATATTCACGAGGGAAAGGCGTAGATAGCCCTTCCAGTATGCACGCATAGCCATTGTCGGACCTCCATTGGCGAATCAATGCCGATCGCCGAATTCGGTTCCGGAGGATGATTGCCAAGACCTGGCCGCCTCAGGATTCGCCGGCCGTGCTGTCACCCTCCACGGCAGCGGGCACGATGCCTTCCTCGAGCAGTTCGTGCAGCTCATTGATATGCGTACTGCCGCGTTCGGTATTGGCGTTTGATGTCATCACGACTGTCAGCCCTAGGTCCGGCAAAACATAGATCATCTGGCCGCCATAACCCCAGGCGTACCGTACCGGATAACCGCCAGCTTCGCTGATGAACCAGCCATAGCCATATTGCTCGCCGCTCCATGGCGACACCGTACGCGGCGTCCAGCTCTGCTCGATCCAGTCTTCCGACAGCACACGCTGCCCATCGACCATACCGCCGAGGCGGTAAAGCTCACCAAAGGCGGCCATGTCGCGCGGGCTCATCAGCATGTTGTTGCCGCCGAAATAGATGCCCTGCGGATCGGTCTGCCAGCGCGGGATCGAGATGCCGAGCGGTTCGGCCAGCCAGTCCTGCGCCAGATGGTAAGTGTCGCTGCCCGAGGCGCGCGTCAGCATGGCGGAGAGAAGGTGGGTGTTGCCCGTCGAATAGAGCATCCGGCCGCCGGGCTCATCGACGAAGGGCCGACCCAGCGCGTCCCGGACCCAGTTCGGACTGACCACCCAAGAGCCGTAATTGCTGCCCGACGTACGCTCCAGACCTGACTGCATCGACAATAGGTGCCCGACATTGAGTTCGGACAATAGTGGATCAGGGTCGGCTGGCGCATCGGCTTCGAGGACCGAAACGACGCTTTGATCGGCGCCGTCGAGAACGCCTTTATCGATGGCGATCCCGACCATGGCGGAGATCACGGACTTCGACGCCGATTTGATGTTCACACCTTGGTCAAGCGACGGACCGCTATTGAACCGCTCTTCCACAAGCGTCTCGCCGTCCCGTACCACAATCAGCGAGCGAAGCTGTGGAAGCCCCCTCGCTTCCTCAATCGCTGCCTCAATCAAGGTCCGGTCTAGACCTGTCGTTTCCACGCGGGTCGTCTCAGCGTCGGAGACGGCCTGTTGAGCCGAGGACGCGGTCGGCTGGGACGGGGCACCACAGCCAACAAAGGCGAGAGCAATCAGTGTCGGTAAACGTCGCATTCTCAGGATGTAGACCGGTGCGTCCCGCCTCCAACGGCGATTATTACGCTTAGTATTGTCCGCCGAGCGCGACATAGACGTTGATCGCTGAGGTCAACCGATCAAGCCGCACCTGAACCAGATTGGCCGACGCGTCAAAATAGGTTTGCTGCGCATTCAGCAGGCTTGTCAGATCGTCAGATCCGGCGCGGTAACGAAGCTCTGCCGCTTCCAGTGCCTCTGCGGCTGCCTCCTCGGCGATCTGAAGCTGCGCCTCACGTGCCGCATTGGTCTCGGTTGCCTGAAGGCTGACATCCACATCTCGAAGCGCGCTAAGTATGGCTTGGCGATAGGCGGCAAGCTGTGCGTCGCGGCGCGCTTCAGCGGCGTCGAGTTGCCCATCAAGGCGCCCGCCATCGAATATGGTCTGCGCCAGCCCGGCAGAGAGGGAGCCGGTCAGACTTGAACCGCCGGTCAGGAGCGCGCTGAGGCCCGCACCAAGATCGATGCTTGGAAAGAACGCCGCGCGCGCCGCTGCGATATTCGCATTGGCCCCGCGAAGTGTGGCCTCTGACTGAAGAAGGTCTGGCCGGCGCAAGAGAAGCTGTGATGGCAACCCCGCATCGATCTCAGGCAGGGACACGTCCAGAATATCGGCACCCGAAACGGCAAAACCCTGAGGCACCTGCCCCGTCAGAATGGCGAGTGCGGTTTCAAAGCCGGTGATCTGCGCTTCGATCTGCGGGATACGCGCCCGCGCATTCGCAAGCTGCGCCCGCTGCGCCGACACATCAAAGCCTGATATCGCACCGGCCTCGTACCGGATTTCGACAATATCGAAGATGCGTTCGGAGATTTCGAGGTTCTGCCGCGCCACCTCCAATTGGTCGCGCGCCGCCAAGAGCGAGAAATAGTTGCTCGCGACATCCGATTGTACGGTAAGTTCCAATGCGCGCTGATTGAAGAGGACGGCTTCAAGGCTGGCCTCAGCGGCCTCATGGCCCGCCGCATTCGCGCCGAAGAGGTCGAGTTGATACGAAGCCGACAGGCGCCCGCTGGCGTCGATATCATCGAGCCCGCCGCCTTCAGTGTTGCTCGACGCAGAGAGGCTGCCGCTGGCCTGCGGCAGGAAGGCCGCATTTGTGATCTCAAGCGCCGCGCGCGAAGCCCTGATATTCGCAAGTCCTTGCGCCAGCGTCTGGTTTTCCCCCAGCGCTTCGTCGATCAACGCATCGAGGGTCTCAGCTTCGAACGCCTCCCACCAGACTTCATCGCGCGCGGAAATCGTTTCGACTTCATCCGCGTAATCGTAGGCGGCCGGGATATCGACGCCCGCCTCACTGACGGGGGTCGCTGGTGCGAGACTTGTGGTGCAGGCCGCAAGGACGAAGACACTGCCCGAAGCGAGGATGGAACGCATCATTTGACTACTCCGAAGCAAGCGCGGTGACGGGGTCAAGCCGGGCTGCCTTGCGCGCAGGCAACAGGCCGAAGATGAGGCCAGTCCCGAGCGCAGATGTGAAAGCCAGAATGGCGGGCATGGCGGTGACGGCGATGGTCATGCCGCTCTGTGCGAGGATGAAGCAGACGCCGAGACCGAACAGAACGCCAGCAATGCCGCCGAGACCGCCGACAACCAGCGCTTCGACGACGAACTGGGTCATGATGTCAGAGCGCCTCGCCCCTGTGGCCATGCGAACGCCGATCTCCCGCGTGCGCTCGGATACGCTGACCAGCATGATGTTCATTACACCGATGCCGCCTACGAGCAGCGAAATCGACGCAACCGACCCCAGCAGGATGGAGAACGAACTCTGCGCTTCCTGCATCGACTCCAGGAAGGAGGCCGTATTGCGAAGCTGGAAATCTTCTGTGCCATGGCGCGACAGAAGCAGCGCGTGTGCCGCCTCTTCAGTCTCTGCGATCATATCGGTATCGTCGACCGCGATCGTGATGGATGAGAGAAAGGCCTGACCGAAGAGCCGCATCATGCCCGTCGTGATGGGTACAAGCGCGATATCGTCCTGATCCTGCCCCCAGGCCGTCGCACCCTTCTCTTCGAGGATGCCGGATACTTCAAAGGGGGCACCGCCCAGAAACACATATTCGCCGATGGCACTCTGGGGGTCCTCGAAGAGATTACCCGCCGTCGTCGTGCCGAGAACAACCACGCCCACGCGTCGATCCATGTCATCCTCGGTAAAGAACGTTCCGTACTTCAGCCCGCGGTTCTGCGCGATAGGCCAGTCTTCAGACACACCTTCGACCTGGCTTCGTACATCATTGGCCCCGACCCGGAGCGTCGCGCTGCTGGAGCGCGAGGGTACAGCGGCAATAATATTGTCCAGCTCACCCAACGCATCGGCATCCTGCAGCGTCAGTGTGGCAATCGCTTCGCCGCGCATTCTCTGCCCCGGTGCACCGGGACGCGCGAAGAGGAGGTTCGGCCCCAGCGATTCAAACCGTGCCATGACATCCTGCTGACTACCCTGCCCGATGGCGAGCATGGCAACGACGGCCGACACGCCAATCACCACACCAAGAAGGGTGAGCGCGGTGCGGAACAGGTTCGCGCGAAGCGACCGGAAGGCCATCTTCACCGCCTCGAACACCTGCGCGACCGGCGATGGTCCCTTACGCGAATAGCGATAGGAGTCTCGCGCCTCCTCATGGTCGCCCTGGTCGCGCGTATCGGACAGGATGCGGCCATCCTGAATTGTGATCACCCGTTTTGCGCGGGCTGCAACCTTCTCGTCATGGGTAATGAGGATGATGGTCCGCCCGCTCTCATGCAGGTCTTCCAGAAGCGTCAGAAGCTCTGCACTGGAGCCAGAATCGAGCGCGCCGGTCGGCTCATCGGCGAGAATGATCTCAGCGTCATTGACCAGCGCTCTGGCGACAGCGACGCGTTGCTGCTGGCCACCTGAAAGCTGGCCGGGCTTGTGGCCGGTCCGCTCACCAAGACCGAGGCGAGAGAGAAGCTCACGCGCCTTGCTGCGTCGTTCTTCCTGACTGAGCCCCGCATAGACGGCCGGGATTTCGACATTCTCCGACGCGCTGACACTAGCGAGCAGATTGTATCTCTGGAATATGAACCCGAAGGTCTCGCGGCGAAGAGACGCCAATTCGTCTGCATCGAGGTTGGCGATGTCCTCTCCACGCACCGTGTATGCACCGCCAGTTGGCCTGTCCAAACACCCAAGAATATTCATGAGCGTCGACTTGCCGGAGCCAGACTGGCCGACGATCGCGACGAATTCTCCCGGATTGATGCTCAGGGAAACCCCGTCCAGCGCGCGGACTTCGGTATCGCCCTCACCGTAATAACGGCGGACATTTTCAAGCTTGATAAGCGGATGCGACATGGGGAAACTCCTGGCCTAGCCGCGCATGAAGCGCGGTCCTCCGCCCCGGCGCCCGCCACCTTCCCCACCTTGCCGGTCGAAGGCGACATTTCCGGTCACGACCTGTTCGCCAGGTTCGATCCCGTGGATAATCTCGGCCATGGTCCGCGTCTTGAGGCCGACCAGCACAGGACGCGGCTCAGGCGTCCCATCATCGCCAAGCACCAATACGATTGCACCTTCAGCCTCAGGATTGAGGGCCCTTGCCCGCGCCATCCGCTCTCGTTGCGAAGCACCACCCTCGCCTTCCCCGCCAGGCGCCGCCTCAGCTTCCATGAAGCCGCGCCGGCGTTCGCCGTTCTCTGCGACGGGTCGGTCCTCGCTGCGCTGGCCTCTGGCGGGCCGCGACTGGATGGCGGTGACTGGGACAAGCACAGCATTCTCCGCCTGCCCGGTCACGAAGAAAACCTGCGCCGTCATCTGCGGCTTCAGCCTGCCTTCAGGGTTCTCGACATCCACCAGGGCCTTGTACAGCACCACATCATTCAACACTTCGGGAGTCGGAAGCACCTGGCGCACGCTGGTCTCCCACCGACGGGTAGAGTCGCCTAGCGTGGTGAAATAGGCTTCCTGCCCTCGATCTATGCGCAGGACATCCGCTTCAGACACATCGGTTTCGACGGTCATCACACCAAGGTCGGCAATGGTGAGAATGATCGGCGCGGTCTGGTTCGCGTTCAGCGTCTGGCCTTCAACAGCTGCCAGCGACACCACGGTGCCCGAGATTGGCGCGTAAATGCGCGTATATTCCAGATTGGCGAGTTCAGACTGAAGCGATGAGGACTGGCGCTGGATCTGCGCATTGATAGCCTCCAGCCGCCCCTGTGCTACCGTCAGTTCGGCCTGCGCCGTTTCGAATTCGGCGCGCGCAATCGCGTCTGCCTGATAAAGCATCTCAGCGCGCTCTGCTTCAGCGCGCGCAAGCTCTAGCGTTGCCTGTTGCTGCTTCCTGCTTGCCTGTAGCTCGGACAGCTGGGCCCTGTTCGCCTCGACGCTCGTCTGCGCAAGCGTTGGATCGATCCGCGCGAGGAGATCGCCCTTCTCGACCTCGTCGCCGATATCGACCAACAGCTCCTGGAGCTGTCCCGACACCTGCGCGCCGACATCAACTGACTCCTTCGGCATGATCTTGCCCGCCGCAGAAATGGTGACCTCGATGTCACCGCGGCTTGCTTCCGCTGTCTGGTACTCCGGCGCTTCCGGCCCTGAAAACACGGTCGCCTTGAGCCCAAACCAGACTGCGGCACCAATGAGAAGCAGCCCCGCCAGCAGCGCGAGGCGGGATCTGAAAAGGGAGGAAATCATCAGCTTACGGCTTTCTTTGGCTCATATCCGGAAGGTGAGACGACCGGACACGACAAATCCGTCGCTGCCGGATGCAGAAACTCGATAAAACATTTGCTGGGAGGGAAAGTGGTGCGCCCACGAGGATTCGAACCTCGGACCCGCTGATTAAGAGTCAGCTGCTCTACCAACTGAGCTATAGGCGCCTATCACTTGGGAAAACGCGATGTAATGCATCGGTTTGAGAAATCAATCACTCAAAACTGTAGAGTGAAGCTTTGGCACAAAGGCGTACATCCTTTGCTCGCCGCCGGATATTGACGAAGCGACAAGCAAGTGGCGTGGCAACGCTAATTCAAAGCCGCGCGAGTATGCGGCCTCGATACTCGCCGTCCCTCAACTAAGCGGTTGTATTCTGCTCCGACTGAGCGCCTTCATGGACGGGCTCATAGCCCCAGGCGCTTGCAGCCTCTCCCGTTTCTTCCCAGATCGCGGCGGCCTGCTCGTCGGTGATAACCGTCTTCCAGCCATCATTGCCGAGGCCGGGGTTTCGCTCAGGATTGAGAGCCTTGCTCGCTGCAATCGGTAGGTCTCTGACGACTTCCAGTTCGGGAAGCCCAAGTAGCTCTGCACAGGGCCGTACAACCACTTCTGGCTTCCCAACGACGTCTTCATAGCGAACGCTGACCCGCGGCATTGGCGAGTCATGCCATAGACGGTGAAAGTCACTCCAGTGGCCGCCGATATAGTCACCGCGGGCGGTCTTCATCACGTCCTTCGTGACGAGCAGCTTCCTGCGCGAAGCAACTGCCCGGACCGGGTGGCGAACCATGCAGACGAAAGCCTCGCCTTCGACAGGGTCTTCCGGCGGCATCTCGTGGGTCTTCACGAGGAAAGTTTCACTCATGGTGGCGAGTTCGCGGCGCAAGTCCGGCTTGTCGTTCAGGAGATCGAGCGCGCCATGCTGAAGCGCGAGCCGCGGCGGCTGGCCCTCATCCTGGTACTTGATGAAGTCTGAGAAATATTCGGCATTCAGCCGCTCTGGCCAAGGCGCCTTGCTCGGATAGCCATCTGCGGTGATCACTCTGTAATTGAGATAGATAAGATTGCGGACAAAGGCGTTTCCGCAGCGTGGCCAGGTGGCGATATAGACGATCATTCGAGCAGCCCCATCGGTTTGTATCAAGTCGACCGAGTCTGGTAACCATGGCCGCATTCTGAGGTTGGTTTGTAAAGCTGATCTCTTGATACTCAAGTAGGGATTGTTACGCCACACCGACTGGGCATTTGCGTGCAATTGGGAGCGATTGATCTGAGATCCTTGCGGCCCTCACTCGTTTGGAGAGCAGAGCATTGGTTCAGACTTGTGTTTTCTTAGAATGCCGCTTCGATTGCAAATTGGACACTCCCAATGTTCGGCCCCTGCGCGCGCGTCACCCCGACTGGCGAAGCGCGCGAAACGACACGTGTGTGTACGCGGCATTTCTGTAACGCGCCAAATACTCACACAAGCATGTCGTTGTTAATCATCGATGCAACGGAACAATCGCTGTTGGGACATCCTACGCGATGCATGTCTAAAGTTCAGCTCGCTACTACAAAATCCTAGCGCATCTCTCGCCGGCAGGTCGCTAACATTCTGGCGTAATTGCATTCTTCCTATCGATCATCAAGCGCGCACATCGGCCTGCAACCACTTTATAGCAAGCCCCCACCAAAGCTGCCGCTGGTTTACAAAATTTCGAATCGGTTCAAGCTGTAATTGGCAAAACTAGAAGGTCCTGTGCACGTCGCATCAGCGTGCGTCGTGGTGGTTTCTAATTTTTTTAGGTTTTGCCAATGGTTGCCAACGAAATTGAATTTTTACCTCCAGAGGAACTCGTTCCTTGGAAGAATAACGCGCGAACTCATTCCCGTAAGCAGCATCGCCAGCTCAAGGCCAGCATTCGAACATTTGGGCTCACTCAGCCGATACTGATCGACGATGAGAATCGGATATTGGCCGGGCACGGCCGTGTCGAGGCTGCCAAGTCTCTCGGCATGGACACTGTACCGTGTATCCGCATTAAGCATCTGAGCACGGAAGAAAAGCGTGCTTATGTCATCGCTGACAATAAGCTTGCGCTTAACGCCGGCTGGGATGAAGATCTGCTTCGCTTGGAGCTCGGGGCACTAAGCGAGCTCAAACTCGATTTCGACCTGGAGATTACGGGCTTTGAAACGCACGAGCTCGACTTCATCATTGAAGGCGCCGATCAGGCACCAGCGAGCGACCCAAAAGAAGAAATTGTCCCTGCACTAAACAGCGTTCCAAGACGCTGCGAGCCGGGAGACATCTGGCAGCTCGGCCGGCATCGCCTGATGTGCACCGATGCCCGCAATCCGATGACGATCCGTCTCCTCATGGCGGGCAAAAAGGCCGAGATGGTTTTCACCGACCCGCCCTACAATGTCGCAATCGACGGCAATGTCTGTGGCTCGGGCTCGGTCAAGCATCGCGAGTTCGCGATGGCCTCCGGAGAGATGAGCAAGGCCGAGTTCACCAGCTTCCTGCGCGATACGTTTGAGGTCCAGAGGCGCTTCACCGTCGATGGCTCCATCCACTTTGTTTGCATGGACTGGCGCCATATGGGCGAGATCCTCGCCGCGGGAGAGGCGGTCTATTCCGAACTCAAGAATGTCATCGCCTGGGTGAAAGACAATGGCGGCATGGGCACCTTCTATCGCTCCCGCCATGAGCTGATCTTCGCCTTCAAGAACGGGACTGGCCCCCACATCAACAATTTCGAGCTTGGCCAGCATGGGCGATACCGCACCAATGTCTGGCACTATCGGGGAATGAACTCCGCAGGCGCTAACCGGGCCGAAGAGCTTGCCATGCATCCGACGGTTAAACCCGTCGAGATGATCGCTGACGCCATTCGGGATGTCTCAACCCGCAACGGCATCGTCCTCGACCTCTTTGGGGGCTCCGGTAGTTCCTTACTGGCAGCCGAGAAAACCGGGCGATGCGCTTATCTCGCTGAAATCGATCCGCTCTACTGCGATGTAATCCTCCACCGCTGGGAATGTCAGGCCAACGACGAGGCTGAGCGGGTTCGCTCGGGCGCTATTCTCGAGGAGGGTGTGGCATGAGCACGGAGAAGAAGCAGAAGAGACAACCCAAGAGACCTAAGACCGGAAAAGGGGGATACTGCGACCCGCCAGTGGCAAGCCAGTTTCAGCCTGGCCAGTCGGGTAACCGCAAAGGCCGCCCCAAAGGGAGCAAGAATTTGAAGACCGACCTTGAAGATGAACTCAACGAAACGATCGAGTTCACAGAACGCGGCGAACGCAAGACTACGTCGAAACGTCGAGCCATTCTCAAGCAACTCGCGGCCAAGGCCATCAAGGGCGACATTCGTGCCGCGACGCTACTGCTTAAATATGCGCAGGACACTGATCAGTCCAAGCAGCCGGAAAGCGTCGATGACGATCTCCTCGATACGGAGGCCAAACGCCTTAGGGAATTTGTTCTCCGCGAGGCGAGGAAGCTGAAAGACACAGGGTGAGCCGGCGTATATACTACCAGGCGCTGCGCCAGTCATTTGACCTGTTCGTCGGGCATGCTTTCGACCAGCTGAATACTGGGACGCCCTATCTCGACAATTGGCACATACGTTCGATTAGCTGGAAGCTGGAGCAAATACGGTCTGGTGCCTGCAAGCGGCTTATCATCACGGTCCCACCGCGCTCGCTGAAGTCGTTTACCGTGTCCGTGGCATGGCCGGCCTTCCTGCTCGGGCATGAACCGACATCTAATCTGATGTGCGTCAGTTATGGCGAAGAACTGGCAAGCGACCTCGCGCGCCAATGTCGGCGGCTTATAGAGGAAACCGACTACGCTCGAATATTCCCCCGGACGCGCCTCGCGCGCACAGCCGCAAATGATCTTGAAACGACGCAGGGAGGACGGCGGTTTGCAACGACCAATGGCGGGGTTCTGACGGGCCGTGGCGGCGACATCATTATTATTGATGATCCTCAAAAGCCCGAGGACGCGCAATCGGAAGTCAAGCGGCGCAGCACGATCAAATGGTTTGAAAATACGCTCTCGACGCGTCTCAACCACAAGGCCGAAGGAGCCATAATTCTGATCCAGCAGCGTCTGCATGAAGAGGACCTTGCAGGGCATTTACTCTCAAAAGGCGGTTGGGACCATCTCGACCTGCCGGCGATCGCCGAACACGATGAGCGCATTGAAATCGACCAGGATGAGGTGCACGTCCGCAAGGAGGGCGAGGCGCTCCACCCGGAACGCGAAAGCCTCGCCGATCTCGATCGCCAGCGCCAGGAAATGGGCAGCTACGCTTTCTCTGCTCAGTATCAGCAGCGTCCTGTTCCGGAGGCCGGGAATCTCATCCAGCCGAGCTGGTTCAGGCGTTTTGAAGACGCCCCGGAAATTAAGCCTGGCGTCCGCACGATTCAGTCCTGGGATTTCGCTGTCACCGACAGTGCCGGCAGCGACTTTACCGTCTGCCTGACAGCACTTGTCCATAGAAACCAGATCTGGATTGTCGATATCTGCCGTACGAAGCTCAACTATCCGGCACAGAAAAGATTATACGGCGAGCTAGCACGAAAATGGCGACCGCAGTCAGTGCTGTTGGAGAGAGCCGCTAATGGCCAACCTCTTCTGGACGACCTTCGCGCAAATGGCGTACCCGGTATTATGTCGCCCATCGGAATCAAACCGAATGGCAGCAAGGTCGAGCGTCTGTCGGTTTATAGCGGCCGCATCGAAGCCGGAGATGTTCATTTACCACGCAAAGCACCTTGGCTCGATGCCTTCCTGCACGAAATGGCGGCCTTTCCAAATGGAAAACACGATGATCAGGTCGATGCACTCTCTCAGCTATTACAATGGCTGAGCCGGGAATGGCAGCCCTATTCAAGCGGGGGCCATTCCGGGCACCAGCTTGTTTAAAAATCAAACGGTATCGAAGAAATCCCCAAGGGATGCGCCTAGCGCCTTCGCAAGCTCTGCCAGCACCGTGACGGTTGGATTGCGCACGCCTCTCTCCACGCCGGAAACATAGGTGCGATGCAAACCCGACTGGTGGGCAAGTTCTTCCTGCGACCAGCCTTTCAGCCTGCGAAGTCGCTTTGTGTTTGCGCCGACAAGAACCCGTACATCCATACCCTGGACTGGAGACCGACGTAGACGATGAGACTACAGCCTATAAGTATCATTTTCTCCTTGAACTCTTTGTCAAAACGAGCGCTAGTGAGACTCATAAGCATCTATGGAGAGTTTTATGACACACCGACTTCTAGCAACTATCGCGGCAGGCGCGCTGGTCGCCTCACTCGGCGCCTGCGCTACAAATGTTTCGACGCCAGAAAGTGTGCGAGCAAGCGGTGACGCAGCAGCGGCATCTGAGAGCGCGACGAGTTTCGAAGCGGTACGAGCTGCGGTGACATTTCAAGATGACCCGCACATGGGCACGCGAACGGCGACAGGCCCGGAGATCCGCTATCTAGATCCTGAGCGAAACAAATGGACCGACGGGTATAACATCTATCACCTGCGCGCCTTCGATATCGGCCGCTCAGGCGCAGAGGCGATCGACTTCAGCGACGTCCAGATCAGGGTGCGTCAATCGACGCAAGGCGACTGGCCGGGCTATCGCGCCGCCTACAGCCAAGGTGAAGCGTTCGAGGTCACCCGGATCGATAGCGACGTGGATTGTATCGGTCTGAATTGCCTGAAGACGGAACTCGTCGGGATCGATCTGACGATGCCCCAGCTTCGTGAGCTCGCAGAGCGCCCCGTGCTTACGTTCAAGATCGTAGGCCAGCGCAATGACATGATTGTTGAGATACCGCAGTCCTATCTGCGCGGGTTTTTAGCGGCGGTAGATGAGCGAGAGGTGAGATAGGTCTTTAAAAACAAGCTAGATTAGCCGGGTCGCTTGGGCACCAAATTGAGAAAAGAAGGCTGGTTGGCGCCGACCTTCTGATACTCAATCAGTGGGGCTCTCTGGGTAGCGACGTAAACTGCGCAGTCCGGCCTTACACCCATCTTTAAGCAGCAGTCGATAGAAGCACCGCTGGTAAGCATATGTGAACGGGCCAGAGCGAGCCTATTGCTTCGCTTTGCGCTCGATTTCCTTCATGTGCCACTCATAAGCTGTGGCGATCACGCTATCGACGTCTGATTGGATGGGCCTCCACCCAAGAATGCGCGCGGCCTTCTCTGCCGATGCAACAAGCGCAGGTGGGTCGCCGGGACGCCGCGGCCCGATCTCTCTTGGCACCGGCTTTCCCGTAACCCGCTCAACCGCATGGACTATCTCGAGCACGCTTGTGCCGGTCCCGGTTCCGAGATTGAAAACGTCGGACGCCCCGCCGCCGCCAAGATAATCCAGCGCCTTCAGATGTGCGTCAGCGAGATCCATCACATGGATGTAATCGCGAATACACGTCCCATCGCGCGTGTCGAAATCATCGCCAAAGATGGTCAGCTTGAATGTGTCGTTCAGTACGCCTTCGATGCAGAGCGGGATGAGATGCGTCTCAGGTTCATGGCGTTCACCAATTTCGCCATCGGGCGAAGCGCCTGCCGCATTGAAATAGCGAAGCTTCACCGATCGGATGCCATGGGCGACCTCGTAATCGTCCAGGACCTTTTCGACGAACAGCTTAGACATGCCGTACGGGTTAATCGGCGCCTGCCTCATGCTCTCGGTGATCGGCATTTCCGTCGGCACGCCATAGGTCGCGCAAGTCGATGAAAAGATGATCTTGTCGGTTCCGGCCCTGGCCATCGCATCGAGCAGCTTCACTGTCCCGAGCGTGTTGTTTTCATAGTATAGGCCGGGCTGATCCACAGACTCGCCAACATAGGCGAACGCCGCAAAGTGAACGACAGCCTCGGGTTTGAACTTTTCAAAGGCTTCATCCAGCCGGTCAGCATCAAGAAGATCACCCTCGAACAGTTCGCCGAACTGGACAAAGTCCCGCCAGCCGCGCGACAGGTTGTCATAGACCACAATGTTCCAACCAGCCTCGGCAAACGCCTTGCAGCTATGGCTGCCGACATAGCCGGCCCCACCGGTCACGAGCACGGTTTTCGTCATATGTGTAGCTCCTACCTCACGGCCGAGCTACACATAACAGAGAGGAGCTGCTGCTCAACCGAAGAGTGATTGACCGAAATAAAATAGCGGCCTGCTCGTGAATTTGCCTTCGCTGCTAAACTTCGTACTGCGGTAGCGACGCGAAAGCTGTTTTCAGGGCCTCGCCCCAATTGTCGGAAATGAGTGAGTAGTACGGGTCGTCTTCCTCGATCCGCGTCCTTTTAAGGATGTCGAGGCTGTCGGTCTCGTAGAGCAGAAGATCGAGCGGGAGGCCGACAGAGAGGTTCGCCTTCAATGTAGAGTCGAAAGACACCATGAGCAGCTTTACAGCTTCGGCGAAGGACATGGCCGGATCATGCGCACGCACGAGGATCGGGCGGCCGTACTTGGTTTCGCCGATCTGGAAAAAAGGCGTTTCCTTGCTGGCTTCGACGAAATTGCCTTCCGGGTAGATCATGAAGAGGCGAGGTTCGCTGCCCGCGATCTGGCCGCCCAAAATCAGCGTCGCCCGAAAGGTCGATTCAGCATCCGGTCCTCCAGTCGGCGCGCTTTCCTTGATTACGTCACGCAGCGTCTTGCCGACGAGGCGCGCGGCCTGAAACATGGAGGGCACTTCAAGGATAGATGGGTTGCGCTCCTCGGGTGCCTTGGTGCGCTCTTCTAGCATGCTGACAACAGCCTGCGTGGTCGCGAGATTGCCCGCCGTCATCAAGACGAAGGTGCGCTCACCCGGCACGTTCCAAGTGAACATCTTGCGATACTTTGAGATGTTGTCGACGCCCGCATTGGTGCGGGTGTCGGACATGAAGACGAGCCCCTTATCGAGGCATAGACCCACGCAGTATGTCATATTTGCTTATTGCTGCTGCTGTTGCTGCTGCACCTGAACCGACACTTCCAACCCCTGCTGAGCACTCCCGAAGCTCAGCCCCGAAACTGGTGCGGCGTCCATATAATCCAGCCCTGTCGCCACGGCGACATAGCGCGCGTCCGGCGAAATGGCGTTGGAAACATCGAATCCGACCCAGCCAAGACCTTCAGCATACGCTTCTGCCCAAGCATGGGAAGCGTCCTGTTGCACACGGTCATCCATCATCAGGTAGCCGCTCACATAGCGGGCCGGAAAGCCCATCAACCGGGCGCAGGAAACGAATATCTGTGTGTGGTCCTGACAGACGCCACGTCCTGACGCGGCAGCCTCTTCAGCTGTCGTGGCGACACCGGTCTTACCGGTTTCGTACTTCACGGTTTCGGCAATCAAGCCCATCAGCGCGTGAAGACGCGAGACCTCAGTCTCATATCCTGTCCCGACCCTGTTGCAGAGTGCCTGAATGGCACTGCCAGGCCGCGTGAGGTCTGTCTTGCGCTGATACAGCCGTAGAGGGGTCCATCCGCCATGCTGGCCAACAATACCGCTCTCATCCTGCGTCACGACCGTGCCCTCGGCGCGGATGATGAGCTCGCTCGCGCCTTCCTGAAGCCCAATCAGCAGCGTGTGATTATTGAACTGGTCGATGAAATGGACCTGCTCGAGCGCCCCCTCAAATGTCACATTCCAGTCGTCAACGCTCTGACCACGCCGCGTCTTCGGGATCAGCCGGATCTGCTGCAGTCCGTAAACTACAGGTTCGGCAAACTGGTAGTGTGTTTGATGAGCGATCTTGAGGCGCAAAATTCTTCCTTATGCGTAAAAGCGATAGTCTTTCTCGATCTGCAGACCGAGCGCGTTGTTGGACTGAAGGATAGACTGAATGAATTCGTGCAGACCGCCGTCAAAGATTGTTTCCACATCAGTACTAATGAGACGGCTCAAGGTTGCTTCACACATTTCGCTACTTGGCCGGGCTTCCCCATACTCCTGTTCAAGATAGCCAAGATTGCGGGAGAGATTTGTGTAGCAGAAGGCGATAGATCGCGGCAGGCGCTGATCGAGGATCAGGAACTCTGCAATCGCGCGCGGCCCGCTCTCCTTATTGAGCCAAGCAAAACTCCGCTCAGCTGCGGCTGACCTGAGGATCGCCTCCCACTGGAAATTGTCGATTGTCGATCCGACCATCGAAACGGATGGCAGCAGCACGAAGTATTTCACATCCAGGATGCGCGCGACATTGTCGGCTCGTTCTGCGAAGGTGCCAATACGGCAGAAATTGAAGATGTCGTTGCGCAGCATGGTACCGTGAAGCGCGCCGCGCACCTGCGCACTTTGCTGGCGAATGAGTTCGAGTACGTTTGGCAAGTCGGCATCCGATACACGCCGCGCAAGCGCGTCTTTCAGCTTCATCCAGGTGTCGTTGACCGCTTCCCAGACCTCCCGCGTCAGCGCGACACGGACCATGCGGGCATTGTTGCGCGCGGCCTCTACGACCGACATGACGCTGGACGGGTTGGACCGGTCGCGAAGGATATAGTCGATCGCGTCGGCCCGCTTCACATGCTCATGCGTCTGGAGGAACATGTCCTTCACATTGGCGGTCGAGAGGACGGACTCCCATTCTGCATCGTCTGCCGCCGAGCGGGTCATCGTCATGCGTGAACCTGCCTCGATAAGGCGGGCATTATTCGCGCTGCGCTCAAGGTAGCGGCACATCCAGAAGAGGCCGCCAGCTGTCTTACCTAGCATCATGACTCAAGCACCCATGTATCCTTGGTGCCACCGCCCTGGCTGGAATTGACGACGAGCGACCCCTTCTTCAGCGCGACGCGGGTGAGGCCGCCCGGTGTAATGTCGATGCCGTTTGGCGAAACGAGCACGAAGGGCCGAAGGTCAACATGGCGAGGGGCGAGGCCTTTGTTCGTAAAGATAGGCACGGTCGAAAGCGCCAAGGTCGGCTGAGCGATGTAGCCGTCCGGCTTCGCCTTCAACTTTGCGCGGAAGTCGGCGATTTCCTTGCGGCTGGCTGCAGGCCCGACGAGCATGCCATAGCCGCCCGAGCCATGAACCTCTTTCACGACC
>DUBH01000054.1:81663-84299 GCA_012960415.1 Henriciella sp.
TGTCGAGCACGTAGGCGAGCGAGTCCGGCTCTGAACACCGCCAGGTCGGCACGTTTGGCAGCTTCGCCTTCTCACCCGTATAGAACTCCACGATATCCGGCATGTAGGAATAGATCGCCTTGTCGTCAGAAATGCCTGTGCCCGGCGCATTCGCAATCGTGATGCCCCCTGCCCTGTAGACGTCGAGGATACCCGGCACGCCAAGCATCGAGTCCGGATTGAAGTTCAACGGATCAAGGAACGCGTCGTCTACGCGGCGATAAAGGACATCAACGGGTGTGTAGCCCTGCGTCGTGCGCATCGCGACGCGGCCATTCACAACGCGAAGGTCATGCCCCTCAACGAGCTCTGCCCCCATCTCATCAGCCAGGAAGGCATGTTCGAAATATGCGGAGTTATGAATACCCGGCGTCAGCACGGCGATAACCGGCTTGCCATCGCAGGCCGGAGGCGCACAGGCAGCTAGTGAGCGGCGCAGGCGCTTAGGATAGGTCGAAACGGAACAGACACGGTTCTGTATGAAGAGCTCTGGAAACATCTCGAACATCGTCTCGCGATTTTCGAGCATGTATGAGACACCAGATGGCGTTCGGGCATTATCTTCGAGCACGAAGAACTCGTCCTCGCCCGTACGGACGATATCAGTACCGACGATGTGAGTGTAGATGCTGCCCGGCGGCTCTACGCCGATCATTTCCGGCAGGTAAGCCTCATTGTTGCTGATCATGTGCGCGGGGATGCGCCCGGCCTTCAGGATCTCTTGCCGGTGATAGATGTCGTGAAGAAAGGCGTTCAACGCGCGAACGCGTTGCTCAATGCCTTCGGACAGCTTTTGCCATTCGCGGTTGGACAGGACATGCGGAACGATGTCGAACGGGATCAGCCGTTCATTCGCTTCTTCGCGCCCATATACGTTAAAAGTGATGCCTGTGCGCCGGAACGCCTGCTCGGCCTCGTGGGCTTTCCTGCGGAGGCGCGCATTTTGCTCGCCTTCAAACCATTTGTGATACGACTTGTAAGGTTCACGCGGCTCGTCGCCTGTTCCGAACATCTCATCGAATGGCTGTTTGTCTTTCGACATGCGTCTCGCTTATACCTTTCCACAGCTATACAACACACCTAGCTGCCAGAAAATTTGGAGGCAATGGCGCGCGGGCTCACCAGACGGACTTAGATTGCGCCTGCCGCAAAACCAGTCACAAAACCAAGACTTTAAGCTCCAAACTTAAAAAACGCGCACTTCTGCCGAAGGCGCGTTGGGTGACCGGCGCTGTGATTGGAAAGCAACACTTATCCCTACCATCTGCGAACACGAATGCAACCGTTAACGGCATGTCACGTTGTGGTCAGCATGAGACAGATGCAACACACCAACCCGATCATCCCGGTTGAGGGGCCGGAAGAGAACCCACCCCTGGAGGTCGCGCTGCTGACATGGGAGTACCCGCCCATTCCGACAGCGAAAGGCCGCGTTGCCTGCGAAGTCGCGCATGGCCTCGCGCGTCACGGAGTGAATGTTCGCGTTTTCACGATGGACCGCGACGATGTTGTACGCAGCGATCATGAGCGCATCGAAGTCATCGGTTGCGCCGGCCGCATTACGGGCCTTCGCCGTCTGATGCGAAAGATCCCGGGTCTTGAGTTTGCCGCAACCGCTGCAGCCTTCCGCGAATGCGTACATGAAGAGCATGAGCGCCGCCCATTCGATCTGATCGAAGCCTCGAACTGGGGCGCACCGGCCGCCATGCTGATGGATTGCGGCCTGCCGATCGTCATCCGCAACTCTGCGCCGCACGGTATCGATGATACAGACGCCAGCACTCTCGGTCAGCGCATCTCCAACCGCATCGTCAGCGGCATGGAAGCGCGCTGCAACCACAGCGCCGACGCCATCATTTCGAACAGCCGCAGTCACGCAAACGCGATCCGCGACTGGTATGACATCACACCAGGCCTCATCCACATGGTGACCCCGATTTCGGTGGACCCAGTGATCCGTAAGGCTGGCATTTCTGCCCAATTTCCGCCTGCTCATGCCCGGCTTCGCCTCGCCTATATCGGCGACGATAGCGACCGGAAGGGCTTCGACGAGATGCTTCTGGCGTTTCAGAAGGTCAGCGAACAGCTTCGCGATGAGGGTGAGCCCCTGCCCGAGCTTCACCTGATGGGCTTGGAAAGCGGCGCCCTCGACGCCCGTGCTTCTCAACTTGGCGTATCGACGAGCCTACTTGAGCAAGTTTTCGACTATGGCCGCGTCACGGATGAATCGATGACGCACATTCTGGCACGCTGCCAGGCCGTTCTCGCACCATCGCGCTACCAGTCCTTCGGTTCGGTCTATCATGAGGCAGCCGCATTCGGCCGCCCATTGATTGCCTGCGCCGAAGATCCAGCCGCTGTCGAGCACATCCACCGCTACGGTTGCGGCCGACTGGCAGAAACCTGCACGCCGGACGCTATCGCGGAAACTGTGCTAGATCTCTTCAACGACCGGCATGCCATGCTCGAAATGCGCAAGGCTGGCCTCGAAGCGGCCAAATCCTGGACGCGCGAAGAGCTCGGAGCCCGCACCCTCCAGATCTACCGCCGAGCCATGCGCCTCGAAGCTATCGACATCCCGGGCAGCCAGCATTCTC
>DUBH01000054.1:84329-84978 GCA_012960415.1 Henriciella sp.
GAGCAAGTTCGGATCTAACGATCCAAAATTGTACCTGTAGCCCCGTGTCCAATCAGGATGCGGGGCTTTTTTCTATTAATTGTGACACACCTTCTCACTGCATTCAGTGTAAAACAGGCATGGCAGCTGCCACGAGCCTAAGCCTTGTAATGGTTAATAATTCTCGGAAAACGCGAATTGTTTGTCGATCAATCTCCTACCTGCGAGTGCACAACCTGTAGTCAACCCGAAAATAGATATCATTTTAGAATTAATCCGGTTGACCCAGGCTGCCTGACACGACTAACTCAGACTAGAAATGTTGTGTGGGGAGACGCAATTCCGCTTCACCCTGCACTGCGGTAGCCATTCTAGAAGCGCCTACGTTTGCACCTCCACAATCGAATACTCGTTACCGGCGGTGCCGGTTTCATTGGCTCTTTCCTGTGTGAGCGCCTGCTCGACCAGGGCGCCGAAGTTCTCTGTGTCGACAATTTCTTCACGGGCACGCGCAGCAATGTCGCGCACCTCATGGGAAATCCGCGCTTTGAACTGATGCGCCATGATGTGACCTTCCCGCTCTTTGTGGAAGTCGACCAGATCTACAACATGGCCTGCCCGGCAAGCCCGATCCATTACCAGTTCGACCCGGTGCAGACGACGAAGACGT
>DUBH01000055.1 GCA_012960415.1 Henriciella sp.
AGAGTCCGATCATTTCAGGCGAAGGGGGCAGGGGGGCTGTGCCTTTCAATCGGCACCAGCGGGCAAAGTGCTTCCAGTCTGAGGCGTAAGCCTTGTTTGTGTTCTCTGCAGTCGACACCTTGGCTTAGTTGCGCGCCGGGGCAATCTGACGATTGAGCGTGCCATAGCCTGCCACATGGGAAGGGAGTGCCAGAGCGTCGCTGTGCGATGCCTTGTGCTCGTCGCCCCTGTTTGGGAGCGCCCTGTTCACTGCTGTAGGGTGCGAATTTGTCGGAATGCCGGAATTCATGAGACTGCGGTTCCTTTAATTTCAATGGCCTAGCCGAAGCGCCGCGGTTCTCCAGAGTCAGTATTTGTGAGACTGCTGACAAAACATGCGTATGCGCCGTCCGCGGCCCATTGTGAATCTACTTGCGGTCGGGTTTTCGCTTTCGTGAGTGCTCAGAATGAGCTCACTGGGGACTACCGGATGAGCTCATTCTGAGGGGATGAGGCCGCAGCGTAGGCCCATGGCATTAAAGCATCGATGTCTTGGTCGAGATGACCGTTGGCGAGCTTGGTGAAGAGGTCGCGCAGGTAAGCATAGGGCTCTACGCCGTTCATCTTGCAGGATCCGATGAGGCTTGCGAAGCGCGCCCAAGAACGGCCGCCCTCATCGTGGCCGGCAAAAAGCGCGTTGCGGCGGTTCATGGCCGGGCTGCGGATGGCGTTCTCGACCAGGTTGGAGTCCATGTCGACATGGCCATCCTCGAGGAAGAGCTGGAAGCCGACTTGTCGCCGCAGCATGTAGGCAAGCGCTACACCGAGGTCGGATTTGCGCGAGACGCGCGTGGCCTGGGCGGCCAACCAGGCGAAGAACTGATCTACCAGAGGGCGGGACAATTCTTGGCGGACCGCCCGACGATGCTCAGGCGCTGACCCGCGGATGGCATCCTCGATCTTGTACAGCGCCGCGATGCGCACCAACGCCTCGTCAACGATGGGCGAGCCTTTCTGCGGCGTGGCCTTGATCAGCTTGCGCCGCCCATGGGCCCAGCAGAATGCCAGCTTCAACGGCTCACCCCCCTTGCGGTTTGGCTTAGCCAGATGGGTATAGCCGCCATAGGCGTCGACTTGGATCGTGCCATTGAAGCCAGTCAGGAGTTCATTGGCGTATTCGCCCTTTCGGCCGGGCCGATAGTGGAACACCACGCCCGGTGGCGCCGGGCCGTTCCAGCCGCGATCGTCGCGCAGCACCGCCCAAAGATAGCCGGTCTTGGTCTTGCCACGTCCGGGGTCCAAAACGGGGGCGGTCGTCTCATCGACATAAAGCCGGGTGCTGCCCTGTTTCAGCAGCACCGCCATTCGGTCCACCACCGGCGCGATCAGCGCACCGGTCCGCCCCATCCAGTCGGCGAGGACCGATCGGTCGATGGGCACACCGTGCCGCGCCATGACCACAGCTTGGCGGTTCAGCGGCATGTGCTCGGAATGCTTGGACACGGCGATCTGCGCCAGCAGCGCCTCGGTGGGCCAGCTGCCCTCCAGAAGATGCGCCGGGGCTTTCGCCTGCACCACGCCTGCGCGACCTTTGGGACAGGCGTATTTAGGGCGGATTGTGACGATCACCTGATACCGCGCCGGGATGTAATCCAGCCGGTCGACCCGATCCTCGCCGATCTTGACCATGTCGCCACAACCGCAAGGGCAGACGATGCTGTCTGGCTCAATGATGCGCTCGACGCGCGTCAGGTGTTCCGGCAAGGCGCGCGCCTTGCGCTTCTTTCGCGGCGCCTTCTTCTCGGGATTGGTCTCACTGGCCGCGATCTTCGCCTCGACAGCGTCAATCTGTTGCTGGGTCTCGGCGATGGCGGCTTCCAGATCCTCCAGCGCCAGTTCGAGCTGCGCAGGGTCCAGCTTCTCGGATTTAGGCCCGAACTTCGCATGTCGGTATTGTCCGACTTGACCTTGCAGCTTATCGATCAGGGCCTTCAACTCGGTGATGAAGGTGTCCTTTTCAGCGACGACCGCCTGCTCATGCTGGCGGGCCGCACGCTCAACCGCCAGCTCAAACTGCGCGGCCTCGAACGCCTTCACAACCTCGGGTGGAAGGTCTGGAAATAGGCTGAGATCGAAGGGCTGCGACATGTGGATTTATAGCTGTTCCAGTCAGGAAAAGCCAATAAAACAACGTCGAAACAGCCTAATAAATCAACCCGCAGCAACGGGGGCAGCGATCCGCTGCGCAACGATCCGGCGCCAGTCCAAACCTTCAAACAGAGCTTCGTGCTGGGCGCGCGACAGCCGCATTGTCCCATTCTGAACCTTCGGCCAAGCAAAGCTGCCTTGCTCCAGGACTTTGTAAACCATCACGAGACCTGTTCCATCCCAAACCAAAATCTTCAGCCTGTCGCCGCGTTTCGAACGGAACACAATCGTCACCCCGGAATGCGGATCGAGCTTCAGTTCGGTTTGTACGATCAGCGCCAGCGCCCGATGGCCACAGCGGAAGTCTACCGGCCGCGTCGCGATCAAGATAGGCTGGCGCTGCCCCGCGACAATCATGTCGATCCTCGCAATGCGCGCGCCACCGCTGCTGCTCGTTCCGCCGGAACATCGCCCGGCACCCGCAACATCAGATCGCTTCCAAGCTCAATCGTGATGATGCCGGCGGCCCGGCCGGCATCCGCTGGCGGACCAGCGTCCTCAGGCTCCACCGTAATCGGCACAAAGGCGGGCAGAGCAGCAGGCGCTACCCCGGCCATGGCGTCCGCCGGCAGGACCAGCTCCCCCTGGCGTGCCC
>DUBH01000056.1:0-16171 GCA_012960415.1 Henriciella sp.
TGCGGGCGAGGTTGATGTTTGCCTGTGCGAGCGTGACGTCCGCCGCGCGAATCTGTGCCTCGAGGTCGGCTTCTAATTGGTCCGGCCGCAACGCGAGATCTTCCTTGGCCTTGGCCAATTCAGCTTCCTTGGCTTTGGCCTTTGCGGCGGCTTCGGCTTCGTCCTCATAGCGTTTGTCGGCGCCGCAGATGACCGCGATCCGGCAGCCGGATGCCTTGAAGGCATCGGCCAGAACCTCTGGCGTTTCAGGCGTCTTGTCGGCGTCGACGCCCACCACACCGCCAGCGGCGAAGAGGTTGCGGGCAAAGTCGGCGCGGGCATTGTGCTCGGCGAGCGGGCCCAGCGTGGCGATGAAGATGGCCGGCGGTTTGCCCTTGCGATCTGCATGGGCGGCGGCGCGGTCGCGCAGCGTCTCGAAATCACGGGCGAGGCGGATCGGCGCGAGCGGCTCGGCTTTCGTCGCCGCGCCAGACTTGTCCGGCAGGTCTTTCAGGAAGCTGTGAAGGCCTTCAACGGAGACAGAGGTCGCGCTGCTCTCGAACTTGATTTCGGCCACGGGCGAGGCTTCACCCTCGAGGAGCGGGAACTCGCTGACGCCTGTCAGTGGGCGTTTGCGTTTCGCGATGGCGGCAAAGCGGGCGTCGCGCGTTTCGGCAATGCGGGCCTGCAGCTTGCCATCGATAAGGCTCTGGACGAGACCGCCTTCGGCCTCGATCTGCTGGAAGACTGACCAGGCCGCTTCTGCCAGCTCATCGGCGAGCGTTTCCTCAAACCAGGCGCCACCAGCAGGGTCGGCGACACGTCCGAGACCTGACTCTTCCATGGCGATGATCTGCGTGTTGCGGGCCGTGCGGCGGCCAAGCTCTTCAGGCACGCCGAGCGCTTCATTGAAGGCGCGCACGGTAACGATATCAGCGCCGCCAACAGCGCCTGCGAAACAGGCGGCCGTGTTGCGCAGCATGTTCACCCACGGGTCGTACCGCGTCAGCATCCGGGCAGAGCTGACCGACTGGAGCGTCATCGGCTCGATCTCAAGATCCATCGCCTCAAGGATACGCGCCCAGAGACGGCGAGCGGCGCGAAGCTTAGCGATTTCAAGGCCGTAATTGGCGCCAGCCGCCAGCGTGAAGACGGTCTGCGAAGGGTAGGCGTTAATGTCATAGCCTGCCGCGGCGAGGCGGCGCATCGTGTCCACGGCGTGCGCCATCAGCGCGCCAAGCTCCTGGGCTTCAGAGCCACCAGCCTCATGGACCGGCCGGGCATCGGCGCGCAGCGTGGTCGAATTCGGATAGCGAAGGCAGAGCAGGCGAGACAGCTCAGCGGTGCGCACGAAAGCTGCATCGATGCCGCCAGCGACTTCGCCCGTACGCAGAAGCAGGCCAACGGGGTCGATATTGAACGCGAATTTGAGACTATCAGCGCTGCCTTGCTGTTCCCCCCAGAGCGCCAGGAGGCCGGCCACCGACGTGCCCGAGCCTTGCCCGCGATGGTCGAGCGCAATGGTGGCAATGTCGGCGCGCACGCCGTTCAGGGCCGTGGACAGCGTCTCTGTGTCCTTGATGGCAACCCCGTCAGTGCCCGTGCAGTCGATGGAGAGTTCGACGGAAGATACACCGCGCTCAAGGTCTCTCAGGATCTCGGCATTGGTCACTTCCGGATCGGGATGGGCGAAGGCCTGACGGATGTCCCATGGCAGGAAGGCATCCGGCTCGGCGCGCGCGCCGCGAAGGAACGGCGCTTCGCCGGGCGCGCCGCGCGGATCTGAAGCGCTGGCGAAATCGCTTTCGCGATAGAGCGGCTGAATGGTCAGGCCGTCATCTGTCTGGCGCTGGAGCTTTTCGACCCCGCCGCCCTTCAGGGCCTTGGAGACCGCGTCCAGCCAGTCTGCTTCGTGCGCTTCATCGAAAGCGCTGCTCAGTTTCAGAAACCCGTCTGCCATATCACAACCGTACTCGTTTTAGTGCTTCGCTGTATAGGGTTCGCGCCGCCTTGAAGGTCAAGAGTTTCCATCGCGGCATAACTGCAGTGGCGGGCCTCTGATTATGTATTTTCCCTCATTTGACTCTGGAGGGCGATCATGTGCAAATGAGAATGAATCGCAACTAGGGAGTTCGCCCATGTATAATCTCGACCGCGACCATCATTCGATTGCGCCCGTGTCCGGGGCTACCTCGCCCACCAGAGGGCAGGGAAGGCTTCTGGACTGGATCGACAGCCAGGCGAAGGTCACCCGTATCTGGCTGGACCAGCTCATCGCAGAGGGTGACCCTGACGACATGATTAGCCTGATCCACCGTCAGGCGGCCTGGCTCGACATGATGCGTTCCCGGCTTGCTGGAAACTGAAGTTTCGAGCGGTCGGAAAGTGTGAGGGACGCGCTGTAGGATGAAGCGCGCGTTTCCCCGCAAATCCATGGTGCAGTGACGGTGTACTGGCGGTGTTTCTGGGCGGTGCACGCAGAGCCCGCGAATGATGCCGCGAGACACTTTCAGCGATCAATGTCCAATAGCGACGGGCGATTTCAGAATTTCATCCGACAGCGGGCCTTCACGTCGATACTCGGCGGCGATGAGAAAACGCCTTCCTGACTTTGGCCGCCTGCCAGCGGGCCGAATGCTCACCCTGCTGAAGCTGGAGGTGGGCCTGCGGCGCGGCGACACCTATGAGGCGCTCGCGAAGCGGCTCGGCATCTGCCTCAGCTCTTCCAAGGTCTGGGCGCGAGAGTTCGGCTTTCGCAAATGCGACCTTGATCAGGAAACGGCAGAAGAACAGGCTGCGCGTCATGAAAGCTGGGCGCTGGCGCTATCTGACCTTGGCCGCCAGGATGAGGCGGCAGGCTATGAGGCTGAGGCGCGTAAGCTCGAAGCGCTGCTGTCACGACTGTCCAAGCGGGCGGCGAAAGACCCTGAGCGGCCTGACCCGCTCGAACCGGCGCTTGTCTTTATCGAGAAGGTCCGGGCGACGCTCGGCCCCGACGCGGAGGTCGATGATGTCTTCAGGCATATAGCCGACTATTATCGCGGGCTTCGGGCATTGGGGGCAACGCTGCTGGGTGATGGGCAAGCGCGCTGGGTGAAAGGCCCGCCCAAGGGAGAGTTACCCTCAACGCCTGACTGGCTGCCCTGCGACCCATGGGCAGTGATGGATAATGCAGAATGGGAGGCGGAAGTCGGACGCGCGCTGGCGCTGTTATGATGCGGGCCATGAGCGCTCTGGCTCATCCTTCGACAAGCTCAGGAGGAGGTCGTGTGTAGTGGTTTAGACAACTTGTCCGCAGGCGCGGCGGAAGCGGCGGACGGTTTCGGCCATGCCATAGGTGAGCGCGTCGGCAGTCAGATTGTGCCCGATGGACACTTCGGCGAGATCCGGAATGCGTGCGACGAGGGCGGGAAGGTTCTCGACGGTCAGGTCATGGCCGGCATTGATGCCGAGGCCATGTGCGCGTGCCGCGTCTGCGGTCTGGCCGAGCTTTTCAAGCTCTGCGGCCGTAGTGACGGCGTCGTTGAATGCGCCGCCATAGGGGCCGGTGTAAAGTTCGATCCGGTCGGTGCCGGTGCTGACGGCAGCTTCAAGTTGCTGCGGGTCCGGATCCGGATCAGCGAAGAGGGAGAGGCGCGCGCCGGTATGTTTGAGCCGGCTGACAATCGACTGGAGCTTGTAGCCGTGTGTCTTGAAGTCCCAGCCATGATCCGATGTCGGCTGCGAGGGCGCATCGGGCACGAGCGTGATCTGATGTGGCCTGATCTTCTCGACCAGCGCCATGAAGGCCTCATTCGGATAGCCTTCGATATTGAACTCTCGGTCCGGAAACTCACTCGTGATGAGGTTCATCAGGTCCGGCACGTCCGCGCGGGTGATGTGGCGCTCATCGGGGCGGGGGTGAACGGTGAGGCCTGCGGCGCCTGCCTCAAGCGCGATGCGGCCAAGGTCAACCACGCTCGGCCAGGGCAGGCCGCGGCGGTTGCGCAGGAAGGCAACGGCATTGAGATTGACTGAGAGTTCGGTCATGGCCGCTCCGCAAATTCGTTCGGTTTGCACGCCTCGCATTTAGGGCCGGAGCGCGCACTTCGCCATAGCTGATCCTGAAAGGGCAGACTTTCACTTCGATCAAGCCGATGTCGCAATTTGCGCGGGCGCGCAGTAGGGATGTCTCAAACACAAAAATCAAAGGCGAGGAAAACCTATGAGACTGAAAGCCCCGCGCATCGCGCCGTTGTCCAATGAGGAAATGAGCGACGAGCAGAAAGAAATGATGGGCGAGCGGTTTGACCGCAATGCCATCTTCAACGTCTTCCGCACGATCGCCCGCGCGCCAAAGGCGTACAAAGCCTTCATGCATTGGGGCGGCTATATCCTGTCCATGCGCAATGACCTGTCCGCTCGCGACCGGGAGCTCGTCATCCTGCGGGCAGGCTATAACTGGAAGGCCGGTTATGAATGGGCCCAGCATGTCGTGATCGGCAAGGAAGCAGGGCTCACCGATGAAGAGGTTGAGCGGATCAAGGCCGGGCCGGACGCCGACGGCTGGAGCGCGATCGATGCCGCCATGCTGCAGGCGACCGACGAGCTGACGTCAGACGCCTTCATTACCGATGCGACCTGGGCGCGGCTGTCGGACCTCACCGACAAGCAGAAGATGGACCTCGTGATGACGGTTGGTCAGTACACGCAGGTTTCCATGATGCTGAACTCGTTCGGTGTGCAGCTGGATGAAGGGCTGACGCTGGACCCGGATCTCGATGGGCGTCAGAAGCGGTAGCGAATGCTCGCGCGAAGCTGGCGTGGTTCGACTGGATGGAAATGGATATCCTCGACCCCCGACGCCTCGCCCGGCAGGCGGGACTCGAAGAAATAGGTGATGTCCGCGTCCTCGGCGTCGAAAGCGTTGAAGAGGTCGAGTGTCAGGGAGACCGCGCCAATGTCATAGGTGGCGCCAAGATTGACAATCGTGGTCGGCTCTGACGTCACCGAGCCATCCTCGATCAGCGGTGCCTCTCCGAAATGACGCAAACGAGCGCTTAGTGAGAGTTGATCAAACCGCATCAGGGCGCCTCCAGAGAAAACGCTTTCTACTGCGCCGGGGATATCGTCAGCCGGGTCATTGATGTCGAAGCTTGCATCCGTGAACGCGCCGCCTGCATCGAGGACAAGCCAGTCCGTCGGTGTCCAGAACAGGCTGGCTTCGACGCCTGTGCGCTCGGACGCGTCATTTACTTCGGTCGTTCCGGCATCGCCGACGAAGACGAGTTCTGAGTCGAGTTCGAGATAGAATACCGCCGCTGTCGCTTTCAGATGATTGGTTTCCCAGCGGGCGCCGACCTCAGTGCCGCGTGCCTTGACGAGGATGGGCACCTGGCTGGCCGGATCGCCGCTCACAGGATCGAGCGTGATCGTCGCACCGCGAACATCGTTCGAGTGAAAGCCCTCGCCGTAATTGGCGTAGAGTTCGAAAGTGTCAGATGCGCGCCAGGCGAGCGCCAGGCTTGGCGACAGGAGCGTGTCGTCCGCCGAGCCGCCATTTGCGGGCAAGGAAAGGGCGTCGACATTGGCGTCGTAATAGTCCCCGCGCAGGCCTGCGACCACCCGGACAGTATCTGTAAGCGAATAGTCAGCCTCCCCCCACGCGGCGAGACTGGTTTCCTCTACCTCGTCGCGGCGGACAGTTGACAGCCTCTGGCGTGAGGCTGTCTTGAACAGGCCAATGTCGGAAATGTCGTCACGGCGCAGCTCGACACCGCTTCGAAGAACGAGGCGATCCGAGACCGGCTGGTCATGGCGCAGGGAGGCGCCGTAATAGAGACGCTCATCGATCTGTTCGAATTCATCGCCATTCACCGGGTCTTCGAGAAAGTAGGTAAAGTTCGAAAAGAGTGAGAAGTCGTAGGAGACCCCGTAGACGTGCGCGCGGGTGCGTGCGCCGCTGCTATGGCTCCATTCGCCAGAGGCGGACACAGAGTAGCGGGACGTCGTGCCGCCAAGATCACCGTCAATGAAGCCGAACCGGTCGATCTGGCCGCTCTGGATGGCGCGGCGCGGGACCTGATCGGTTGACGTGTATTCGGTATCGTAGGCGGTTGCGATGAACTGGTAGCGCGCATTGCCCTGCTCATGGGTGAGCTTGGCGAGGGCATTGAATTTCTGCAGGTCCTGATCGAGCTGCCATGGCCCGTCATAGGATTGAGCCTCTGCCGCGAGCAGGAGGTTGGTCGATGGGCCTGTCTCGAAGCTCGCAGCCCCGACAGTGCGCAGGAAGTTGCCCTCGCCGAAGCCAAGCTCGATGAAGTTATTGTCCAGAGTGTCATACGTCTTGTAGCGCGCTGAGCCGGCTGCGGAGAAATCACCAGCCTGCACGGAGTAGGGACCTTTACGATAGTCGACCCGCTCAACGATTTCCGGAATGACGAAATTCAGGTCGAGATAGCCCTGGCCGTGTCCATGGGTACGAAGATTGGCGGGTATGCCGTCGACTGATGCAGAAAAGTCCGTACCGTGATCAAGGTTAAACCCACGCAGGAAATACTGGTTTGCCTTGCCTTTGCCGGAATGCTGTGTCGCGACGGCGCCGGGTATGACTTCGACGAGCTCGCCGGCCCTTGAAAGCGGGCGGTCCTTGAAGTCGTCATAGCCGACCACGCCCTCACTGGCGGCCTCTGCCTCACCGATAAGTTCCAGTCCGCGTCCGTGGATGGTGACGGTGTCCAGCTCCCGCGTAATGTCTTCCTCGTGCGCTGCGGCTGGAAAAGCCGCAAGCAGGATCGTTCCGGTCAGCACGGTGTATCTCATAATCTTCCCCTACAAGCCCGGCCGCGTTGACGCAGACGGTTCCAAAGGGGGTACGACGTGGACAACGGTCCTGGATGCACGTGTAAGGGATTATTTCGAGATCGAACGTCCAAGCGTGATGTTGTGCTCAATCCTGATCGCTTCCAGAAATCGCTCATCGTGGCTGATGGCGAGGATGGCGCCGTCATAGGATTGGAGGGCGGCCTCCAGCAGGCTGACAGCCTCCATGTCAAGATGGTTGGTCGGCTCATCCAGAAGGAGGAGCTCGGGCGGGTGCGGCGCGGCGAAGGCGGCGGCGAGGGCTGCGCGCAGGCGTTCACCGCCCGATAGCGTGCCGGCCAATTGCAGGGCATCGCCCGCGCGGAATGCGAAGCGGGCAAGCTGGGCGCGCGCTTCATTCTCGCTGAGCGCCGGGGCGAGGCGTCTCATATTCTCTATAAGAGAGCTGTTGGGATCGAGCGATGAGCTGTGCTGGTCGAGAAGGGCAGTACGGTCAGTATACGGACTGATGGTGCCCGAGGTCGGGGCCAGCTCCCCCGTGATAAGCTTGAGAAGCGTCGACTTGCCGGAGCCATTCGGCCCCTTGATGGCGAGGCGCTGGGGCCCGCGCACCTCAAACGAGAGCGGGCCGAAAAGCTGGCGCTCGCCGAAGCGCATTTCGGCGTGCTGCACGCTGAGCAGCTGACGCGAGGCGGGGAGGTTACAGGTGGGAAGCTCGATGGTGAGCGGGGTGATGCGTTCGAGCTGGGCGTCTGCGTCACTGAGCGCGGCCTGCGCCTCACCAAGCTGACGGCTGGCGAGCATGTTGCCGCGCCCGCTGGTCGCCTCGGCGCGCTGGGCACGGGCATCGAGGACGAGTTTTGGCTGGTCGCCTCGTGCGCGCACGGCGCGGCCGCGTGCGTCGGACCGGTCCTGACGTTCCTTGGCCTGCTGGGTCTTGCGTTCGGTGGCTTTCAGGCGGTTTGCGGCGCTGGTCGCTTCGGCCTTTGCGCGGGCGCGGGCGGCGTCGCGCGCCGCTTTAAACTCTGACCAGCCGCCGCCGAAGACAGTGCAGCCGACGGGCGTCAGCTCCACGATCCGGTCCATCCGCTCCAGCAAGGCGCGGTCATGGCTCGCGATCAGCAGCCCGCCGGACCAGTTCTCGATGAGGGACATGACGCTGGCACGGCCTTCAGCGTCGAGATTGTTGGTCGGCTCATCAAGGAGGATGAGGTCGGGCTCTGCCAGCAGGAGGCGGGCAAGACCGATCCGTGTGCGCTCCCCGCCGGAGAAGGCCCCGATCTTGCGGGCCGTGTCGACGTCAGCGAGGCCAGTGTCGGCGAGTGCCTTTTCGAGGCGTGCTTCCAGCGTCCAGTCGGCAGCGTCGAAATCCTGCGCCGTGCCATTGCCAGCGGTGATGCGGGCGAGGCGGGCGAGGTCAGCATCGACGCCAAGGGCTTCGGCGACGGTTTCGGCCTCATCAAAGTGCTGCTGGAGCATGGCGGCGCGGCCATGCACACCGATCTGGCCGCGCGCAGGGGCGAGATCGCCCGCGACAGCTTTAAGGAGCGTGGACTTGCCACAGCCATTGCGTCCAACAAGGCCGACAGCCTCGCGTCCGAGTGACAGGGTCAGATTGTCAAAAAGTGTGTCGCCTTCAGGCGTAACGAGCGACAGGGAGTCGAGGGTGAGACAGGAAGACATGGGGGACCTCTCGGGTCAGGCAAACAGGCAGCGCGAACGGGGTGCGTGCTTGATCCATGTCTTTGGTGTCCTTTCGGCCTCTTGAGGTGCCTAGATAAGAGGCAGCGGCGCGAGGCGCAAGGAAAAGCCGTGGACGGTAAGCGCAGGCTGGGTCATGCTGGCGCCAGCGACGGGAGGGCCGCCATGACCAGTATTCTTGAACAACCCCTGGATCTGCCATGCGGGGCGCGCCTGCCGAACAGGCTGTGCAAGGCGGCGATGACCGAGCAGCTGGCCGGGCCGCTGAACCGCGCCGATGAGCGTCATGTAAAGCTCTATGAGACGTGGGCGGGCAGTGGCTGCGGCCTGCTTCTGACGGGCAATGTGCTGGTCGACCGGATGCATCTCGAAAGCCCCGGCAATGTTGCGATTGTAGGCGATCAGCCGCCTGAACACATTGCGGCGCTGAAGGCGTGGAGCGCGGCGGCCAAATCGCAAGGCGCGGCGGTGTGGATGCAGATCAGCCATGCCGGGCGCCAGACGCCGATCATCGTTAACAAGACGCCTGTCTCTGCCTCCGACATCCAGCTGGCGCTGCCCGGCAACCAGTTCGGCAAGCCGCGCCCGATGACGGGGCAGGAAATACAGGAGACGATTGCGGGTTTTGCCTATGTCGCGAAGGTCGCAAAGGCGACCGGCTTTGACGGGGTTCAGGTGCATGGCGCGCATGGCTACCTGATCAGCCAGTTCCTCTCGCCGCGCTCGAACATTCGCAATGATGAATATGGCGGCTCGCTGGAGAACCGGGCGCGCTTCCTGCTCGAGACGGTGGACGCCGTGCGCGCGGCGGTGGGGCCTGATTTTGGCGTCGGGGTGAAGCTCAACTCGGCGGACTTCCAGCAGGGCGGCTTCAGCTTTGAGGACTGTATCCAGGTGGTCGAGTGGCTGAACGAGAAGTCCATCGACCTGCTTGAGATTTCGGGCGGCAATTATGAGCAGCCGGCTCTGCTCGGCATTGAAGGGATGCAGGCGCGCGAGGAGCAGGCCGTGCGCGCCAGCACCAAGGCGCGAGAGGCCTATTTCGTCGACTATGCCGCCATGGTGCGTGAGCGCGCGAAGATGCCCGTCATGGCGACAGGCGGGTTTCGCTCAAAAGTAGCGATGGAGGAGACGGTATCGTCTGGCATGGCCGACATGGTCGGGCTCGGCGCGCCGCTCTGCGGGGACCCGCTCGGGCCAGCGCGCCTGCTGTCCGGGGAGAGCGAGCGGCTGGAAAACCATGCCAGGAAGATGCGCCTCGGCCCCGGCTTCTTCGGCCCAAATAGCGGCATTGGCATGATCAAGATGGTCAACGCGCTGGGCCAGATGGCGTGGAATTATCTTGCGATCGAGGCGATGGCGGAAGGGCGCGAGCCACCGAAAGGCAAGGGGCTGCTGTCGAGCTTCATGAAGCACCAGGCGCGCCAGCAAAAGCAGGCCAAGGCGCTGGAGCGTTAGACGGGACGCATTCTGGATTGGTTATCCGCTCGGCTCGTCCTTCGACTTCGCTCAGGATGAGCCATTATAGCGTGGTTTGGAGCGGCTGATTGTACGGATACTGCTAACCGCTTTCGTAAATAATCAGCGACATAAGCGCCAATATGACTATGGAAAATATGTACCCTGTCCAATACATGACGTACAAAGACGGGTATTTTACTTTAGCTTCATTGAGTGTGAGATTGTGGTGAATTCGAAGCGGTTGCCAAAGGGTGTGAAATAAAATCCCCACAAAACCACAGATAGGCAATACGTAGCGTTGCACCTCCTCTGGCGCAAACGCCAGAATAGCCACTGCCAGCAATACCATTATCGTGGTGATGACCAGGTTTTTTACATAAAACATTTCTTCAATCCAACGAGCCGCAAATAGTTGTATTCTCCGCTTCGCTCAGGATGAGCCTTTTTGAGTGCTTTCCAGAGCCGCTCATCCTGAGCGAAGTCGAAGGATAAGCGGCTCTTGGTCGATGTTTTCGACTAGATACTGCCCCGCTCGCGGAGGCGCTGGATGTAGTGACGGACATCGTATTGCTCGTCGCCGTCGTGGCGGGGAGCATAGCGGGCATAGGCGTCCTTGAGTGCGTCCATGCGCTCATCGATGCGGACGGTATTGTAGGCGTGCGAGACAACGAAGCGTTCGCCTTCGAGGATTTGGGGATAGATGATCCCGGCGAACTCATCGGCATGCATGGCGACGTCTTCGAAACCGGGTGTCAGCTCTGTTGAGACCCAGCCCGGAACGATCAGTCCGACTGTGATGAAGTCAGGCATTTGCTCGCGGAACGTCTCTGTCAGTCCAAGAACGGCATGTTTGGACGCGATATAGGCCGCAGCATTCGTGGCGCAGAAGAAGGAGTTTTCCGACCCGGTATTATAGATCATCGCGGGCGTGCCTTGGTCCTTCATCCGGTTGCCGAAGACGCGGCAGCCATGCCAGACGCCCCAGAAGTTGACATTCATGATGTGGTGCGCGTCGTCCATCGGTACGTCAGGCAGGCGCTTCTCGCGGCTTCCCACGCCAGCATTGTTGAGCAGGACATCGCAGCCGCCATAGGTATTCCAGGCGAAGTCGGCGAGGGCTTCCACTTGCTCAAGATCGGTGACATCGCAGACCTTGTAGCTTGCGTCGGTTCCCATCTGCCTGAGCGCCTCACAGGCGTCCTGCAGCCGGTGTTCGCGCGGTTCAGCCAGGATGACCCGCGCGCCGTCCGCACCAAACTGCTTGGCAAGCGCAAAGCCGATCCCGCTTGCGCCGCCTGTGATCACGACTGTCCTGTCTTTCACGCTGATCGCCATGCGATCGCCCTCCCTTTGGCATTTGCTCTCGATTTTCGAGATGCTTTCGGCAAGGATGACGGCATGGGCGCGAGGGGGCAATCGAAACCATGATACTTCGCCGGTTGAGCAAGCATATGGGCGAGCAGAACTGGCTCGCCGTGGGGCTGGATTTCCTCATCGTCGTTCTGGGTGTGTTCATCGGTGTGCAGCTTGGCAACTGGAACGGGGCCCGCGCTGACCGGGCGGCCTATAAGGATGCGCTGGACCGATATCGTGCGGAGATTGTCATTAATCTGGAGACCCTGGCCGCCGAGAACGCGAATATGATGATCGGTCTGGGTGCGATTGGGGAGGGGATTGATGCGCTACAGTCCTGCAGTGACAGCGATGATGCGACAGCGGCGGTGAACCGTGCGATTAATCTTAGCCTTGGCACGTTCGGCATATCGGTGCGTGACAGCGCCCTGCGCGAGCTCACCACATCGCCCCGCCTGCTGGCGCTGAAGGCCGATGACGAGAGACGCCGACTTAGCGATACGGCGCACATCGTCGAAGTCTATTCGCGCGAGGCAACCTTCATAGAGACGATCCCCCTCGAAAAGCGCCTGCAGGACAATCCGCTTATCCGTGTGGGCGCCCCTGACATCGTTCAGACGAGGTATTTCGGGCAGGACTTTTCGCGGGTGAACAGACGTCTGGAGCTGGCCGTTCCCGTCTCGATTGCTTGCGTCGACAATGCTCTGATCAAGGACCTTTTCACCTGGGAGCGCTGGCAAGCGGCGCAGCCTGCGGTGGGCCGCATACTGGCCGAGCGGTTTCAGGAAGACCTCGACTGGCTGGACGCGCGCAGCTGAGCGTCAGCGATTTTCCCAACGTCATGTCTTGCCGCGCACGCGCGCGAAGTTAGGTCTGCGGAAGTGAGGAATCTGCTTTAGAGGGAAGCGTCCAATGTCCGTGCCATCCATCCTGTCAAACCTGCGCCTGCCGGTCATCGGTTCGCCGCTTTTCATCATCTCCGGCCCAGAGCTTGTCATTGCCCAGTGCAAGGCGGGTGTTGTCGGTTCTTTCCCGTCGCTGAATGCGCGTCCGATCAGCCAGCTCGATGAGTGGCTGGACCAGATCACGTCTGAGCTCGATGCCTATAATAAGGCCAATCCGGACCGCCCGGCCGCGCCATTCGCTGTGAACCAGATCGTTCACAAGACCAATAATCGGCTTGAGGAAGACCTTGAGCTTTGTGTGAAATACAAGGCGCCCATGGTGATTACCTCGCTGGGGGCCCGCACTGAGGTGAATGACGCGATCCATTCCTATGGTGGCCTTGTCATGCATGACGTCATCGATACCTGGTTTGCCAATAAGGCGCTTGAAAAAGGCGCTGATGGCCTGATCGCTGTGTGCTCTGGCGCGGGCGGCCATGCCGGCCGGCTTTCGCCCTTCGCGCTGATCCAGGAGATCCGCGAATTCTTTGATGGCCCGCTGGCGCTCTCAGGCTCCATCGCCAACGGGGGTGCCGTCGCGGCGGCGCAGGCCATGGGCGCTGACTTTGCCTATATCGGTTCGGCTTTCATCGCTTGTGATGAAGCGCGCGCGGTGGATGGCTACAAGGACGCCATCGTCGACTACGGTGCCGGTGATATTGTCTACTCGAACCTCTTCACCGGCGTACACGGCAACTATCTTAAGCCGTCGATCATCGCCGCAGGTCTTGATCCGGACAATCTGCCAGAGAGCGATCCAAGCAAGATGAACTTCGGGTCGGGCGGCAACCAGAAGTCCAAGGCGTGGAAGGACATCTGGGGCTGCGGCCAGGGTATTGGCGCTGTCAAAAAGCGTCAGCCAACGGCCGACTTTGTCGACAAGCTTGCCCGCGAATATGACGAGGCTGTCGCGGCCCTCTCGACGGGCCGGGCTTTCGCACCTGCAGGCTGATCAGCATGAAACATTGAGTGGCTGGTGCCCCGCTTCCGGCGGTGCATCAGCCTCTTGCGTGCTTCAGAAAATACGGGCTTTCGTGAAGCACGAAACATGCTGGCTTCTTGTCGGGGGACACAAAGCTGGCGTGTGCAACTGAAACCGGAAGGGGACCCCGGAATGAAACACCAATTCTTCAAAATTGCGCTCAGCCTGTCATTTTGTGCTGCGGCTGCCTTGCCTGCGGCCGGCGATGTGTTGAACGATGCGCTGGAGTGCGAGCAATTCCTCGTCATGTCAGCAGGACATAGTGCAGCCTGGCTCTGACACCGAGACCGAGGTCAGGGAGCTGACCAGCGCCTGGTCGACGCATGCAGAATTACTGTCAGGCGACCCCGATACGCTGTCTGATGACCGCACGCGGGTAAGCCAGGCTCTGTTCCACGTCATATATACCGGCGACGCAGCGCAGAAGCAGGCGCTGCAGACCTCACTGCTGAGGTGCAAGACGCCGCCAGTCGTCGAGACCGCGAGATATCCCGACCTCACCTGCGCGCGCCTTGCCCACTATGTCGAGACGGCGTCGAAAGACACGATCGCCCAACAGGAACGTTCTGCCGCCGGTTATGAGAGTGAAGGCGAAACCGAAAAGGCAGCCATAGCTAGGGCCTATGTCGATGCGGCGCGCAGGCGTCTGGCGCCTGCCTCAGCGATCAAGCACGCATTCTTCAATGCGCAACCCAACACCCGGGTTGAGCCGCACCATTTCGGTCTTTTTGGCGATGAGAGCGAACCGGCCCTGACCGCGTGCACGGCATCGATGGGGCTAGCTGAGTAGGTAGAGGCAGGCGCGCATATAGGCTCAGGGGGCTGCCGTCCGGCGGTCTCCCGGCGCCAATAGCCCGCGCGTATCTAGCGTTTGGCCGGGACACATTGAATTCGTCCGCCCCCAGACTGGCCCGGTCATAGTGTCTTCCGTCGAAGGAGGACACGGCATTTGCTTTATCCTGACCCTGCTGCCGCGAACCGCGCGCTGTCAGCGCTCTGGCACTGGCCGCATTTCACAGTGCGGGAGCTTTCCTGCAGATGTGGCGGGCGCTTTTGCAGCGGGGAGTACTGGCACGATGCTGAATTTCTGGATGCGCTGGAGGGTTTGCGGGCGCGGGCGGGCAGGCCGCTTGTACTGACATCGGGACACAGGTGTGCCGGTTGGAATGCAGCGGTGGGCGGCGCGCCGCTCTCGCGGCACAAGCAGATCGCTGCGGATATCCAGATCGCGGGGCATAGCCGCCACCAGCTGCTAGCTGCGGCAATTGGGGCGGGGTTCACCGGGCTCGGCCTTGCGCGAAGCTTCCTTCATGTCGACAGGCGGGCGCGGCCGGCGCGCTGGTACTATCCAGGAAGCGAGAGACTATGGATCCAATAACGGGCCTGGCCGCGAGTGCGGCAGGCGGCGGGCTGTTTGGCCTTGTGGGCACAGCCCTTGGGCGGGTGGCAGGCTATTTCGAGACACGCCAGCGCCTGCAGCATGAGACAGAGCGCTGGGCGCACGAGACAACGTTGCTGGAGCTTCAGCGGCATGCCCGCGCGGAAGAAGCCGAAGGTGAGCTGGCACTTGCCGAGGTAAGTGGGCGCTGGGCTGGGCTGTCGGCGTCCATGGCGGCCGAGGCGGCTATTGGCGAGAGCTATAGATGGGTGAATGCGGTGCGCGGCATCACCCGGCCGGCGCTGACGTTGCTTCTGTGGTTGATCGCCGGGCTGATCTGGATCGGCGCTGACGGGGCAGGGCGTGCCTCGATCATCGAAACGGCGACATTCGCAGCGACGGCGGCAACGCTCTGGTGGTTTGGTGACCGGGGGCCGCGGCGCGGGCCCACCGAGTAGCAGGCAAGAAAAAAGGCGGGCCGATGAACGGCCCGCCTTCCTTGATTTGGTTTCAAGCCTTGAGGCTTAGAACGACTTCTGCAGGCGAGCGAACACGCTGCGGCCGCGATAGTCGTACTGCGTACCAACCAGGGCCACAGAGCCGCGGCGGGTTGCAGCACCGGTCGAAACGATCGGTGGAGCTTCGTCGAAGACGTTCGTCACACCGAAGGTCACGCGCCAGTCGTCAGCACGGTACTGAGCCGACACCGAGTGCAGGAAGTAAGGCTCGGTGTACTGCTTGAAGTAGCGAACCTGACCGTCACGGTATGGGAACAGCGAACCACCGAAGATCTCGTCGTTCGAGGTACGGCTGACGAAGTCGGTGAACCAGTTAAGGGTCACGTCGCCGGTGACGAACTGGATACGGCTGTTCGCCGTGAAGTCCGGATCACCAATCGTGCCGTTGTTCTCGTCGACGTCGGAGTCGATGCCACCGAACAGCTCGACATTATCTTCGAACGTCCAAGTACCCTGGAGATCGACGATGAGGTCGCCGAGGTCGAACTCGTGCTCGTAACGAGCGGTGAGGTCGAGACCGCGGTTGGTCTGGCTGTTGATGTTCACGTAGCTGTCGTTGACGTCCGTGATCTGCAGGTAGGTTGGGCTTGCAGGGTCAAGGTCGCGGTTGAACAGCTGGCAGAGTGCGTCGTTCGGGAACGAGTCGGATGCATAGCAACCCGAAACGATCGAACCGGCACCGAGCTGAGCGATCTGGTCGTTCACTTCGATTTCGAAGTAGTCGACAGCAACCGACAGGTTCGCGAAGGTTGGCGTGTAGATCGCACCGACCGTGATGGCTTCGGAGGTTTCAGCATCGAGGATGCCTGCGCCGCCACCCGTGGTGATCAGAGCGGACGAACCGAACGGATCATAGTCAGCCGGAACCTGCGTCAGACAGTTCTGACGGATGTTCGGGTTGGCTGGTGGGTTAGCCGGGTCAGAGAAGTCACACGGGTCGATCGCAGCCTGGCCGAGGAACGAGGTCTGGTTGCCCAGGAAGAGCTCGTAGAGGGCGGTGGCCTCCATGATGTGCGGCGCTCCCGCTTCCATTTGTCTCAAGGACTTCATG
>DUBH01000056.1:16181-16476 GCA_012960415.1 Henriciella sp.
AGAGCTCGTAGAGGGCCGGGGTACGGTACGACGTGCCGTAGGTACCGCGAACGCGGACCGACGGGGTGATCTGATAGTTCAGACCAGCCTTGTAGACCGAGTCAGAGCCGTAGGAGTCATACTCGAAAACACGGCCGGACAGGTTGAGCGTGAGCTCTTCTGCGAACGGCATGCCTGCGAGGATAGGAATTTCGACTTCGCCGAAAGCTTCGATGACGTTGTCGCTACCTGCGGTCACACCAGCAGAGGAGAGACCCCACTGCATGTTGTTGCGCGAGTAGAAGCCTGGCTGGTC
>DUBH01000057.1:0-2847 GCA_012960415.1 Henriciella sp.
AAAGCCTCATCCGGCTCCAGCGTCTCCGGCGAAGGTCTCTCTGGCCCACGCGCCAACGTCGAGGTGTCCTCAGGCGCAGACGTCGAGATCCGCGGCATCAATGCCGAAACCGTGATCGCGCATGCCTCCAGTGGTGCCAGCATGGAAATCGCCGGCACCTGCACGACCATCGATGCCGACGCCTCCTCAGGTGCGAATCTCGATGCAGGTGACCTCATCTGTGAACGCCTGACGGCTGACGTCTCCTCAGGCGCGTCAATCGACGCCCATGCCAGTCAGAGCGTGCGCGCAGACGCCTCCAGCGGCGGCAGCGTGAGAGCTTTCGGCGGCGCAGGAGACGTGTCGGTCGAGAAATCGTCCGGCGGATCTGTCCGCGTCGTCAGCTGACCCCGGCCCCACCCCGGGGAATGCGAGAGGCCTTCCATCTGGAAGGCCTCTTTCTTTTGCGGTCTGAGAACCACACCCCGCCTAGCTGAAATCATAATCCTCGGCGCGAAGCTCCAGCTGCGGCCAGTCGAGCTTCATGTCTTCAAGCGTACCGCGGACTATACGCGCGATGGCCGCATTCCGTCGTGTGCGGCTATCCGACGGGATCACATACCAGGGCGCCCAAGGCGTCGAGCAACGGTTCACCATTGTCTGATAGGCGTCCATGAACTGCGGCCACAGCTTGCGGTCATCAAGATCGCCCGGATTGAATTTCCAGCGCTTGTGCGGCTCGGTCACCCGCTCTTTCAGGCGAATGCCCTGCTCCTCATGGCCGACATGAAGCATGAACTTCAGAATGGTGACGCCATTCTCGCTCAGCAGCTTCTCGAACTGGTTGATCTGCTCATAGCGCTGCTCGACCATGTCGGCAGGCGCGAAGTTTCGTACCTTCACGACCAGCACGTCTTCATAGTGTGAGCGGTCGAAGATACCGATAAAGCCCTTGGGCGGCACCGCTTCATGCACGCGCCAGAGATAGTCATGCGCCAGCTCTTCCTTGCTCGGCGCCTTGAAGGCTTTCACCTTCATGCCAAGCGGCGATGTCTGCGCGAAGACATTGCGGATCACCCCGCTCTTGCCGGACGTGTCCATTCCCTGAAGCACGACCAGCAAAGCCCGCTTCTGCGACGCATAGAGCAGGTCCTGAAGCTCATCGATGGCCTCTGCGTCGGTCTCAAGCTGCTTGCGGGCATGCTTCTTGTCAGGGAAGAGCGCCCGGTCGCCGCTATCGCGCGATGAGAGCTCGAACGACTGCCCCGGCTCCGCAATCAGGCGCTGGCGGACCTCCTCGATTTCAGGTGATGACATCAGGGGTCTCCTACATTCCGGTCAAAGAAAAAGCCGCGCTCAGAGGAGCGCGGCTTGATCGTAACTTCAAGTGCCTGAAACGGCTTAGGACGAATAGAATTCGACCACCTGAGCTGGTTCCATCTTGACGGCGTAAGGCACGTCAATGAGCTCAGGAACGCGAACCAGCGTTGCAGTCATCGCCTTCGGGTCGACTTCAATGTACTCCGGGATATCGCGTTCTGGCGAACCCAGTGCTTCGAGCACGAGCGCCATGTTGCGCGACTTCTCGCGGATTTCCACAACGTCGCCCGGCTTCAGGCGGTAGGAACCAATATTCGTTTTCACACCGTTCACTTTGACGTGGCCGTGATTGACGAACTGGCGAGCAGCAAAAATGGTCGGCACGAATTTCGCGCGGTAGACAAAAGCCTCGAGACGGCACTCGAGCAGGCCGATCAGGTTCTCTGCCGTGTTGCCCTTTTGACGGTTTGCTTCGTCATAGGTGCGGCGGAACTGCTTCTCGGTGATGTCGCCATAGTGGAACTTCAGCTTCTGCTTCGCCATGAGCTGAAGACCATAGTCAGACGTCTTCTGACGGCGGCCCTGGCCGTGCTGGCCTGGCTTGGTCGGACGCTTGTTGACTGGTGATTTGGGGCGGCCCCAGATGTTTTCACCGACGCGGCGGTCGATCTTGTATTTCGTCGAGTGACGACGTGACATAGTAGTCTTCCTTTTACGACGTGGGCCGGTGAAGCGTCCCTAACGAGCTTCACGATTACAACGGCGGCGCCACACCATCCCGTCCTGAAGGCGCGGGTTAAATGCGAAAAGCCCCGTCAGGTCAAGAGGACGCGCTGCTTTGCTTCTGCCGGCCCTGATTGGCATTTCCGCCATTGCCGCGATTGCGGTTCTGGTTGCGCGAACGAGGCTTGCGTTTCGCCCGTTCACCGCCGCGCGTCGGGTCAAAGTTCTTGCGCTCGCTTCCGCCGCCCTGCTCGTTGAATTCCGGCACCATGCCTTCCGTCGGAATCTTGGCCCCGATCAACTTCTCGATGTCGCGAAGCAGCTTGCGCTCCTCGCCGTCACAAAGCGTGATCGCCGTACCGCTTTCGCCTGCACGCGCCGTGCGGCCAATACGGTGCACATAGGATTCAGGCACATTCGGCAGCTCATAGTTCACGACGTGGCTGACCTGATCAATATCGATCCCGCGTGCAGCGATGTCGGTCGCAACAAGGACGGTGAGCTTGCGGCTCTTGAAAGAGTCCAGCGCCTTGGTGCGCTGGTTCTGGCTCTTATTGCCGTGAATGGCCGCTGAGGCGAGGCCTGCCTGCTCCAGGTGGCGGGCCACCCGGTCTGCCCCGCGTTTGGTGCGCGTGAAGACGATGGCGCTGTCGACCTTCTTGTCTCTCAGGATGTCGACGAGGATATCGCGCTTCTGCGTGTGCGGCACGAAGCGGACGGTCTGGTCGATCCGGTCCACTGGCTTCGAGACCTGCGAGACGGCGACATTCACCGGATCATACGTGCCTTGCGCCGACGACAAGAAGGTGTCGAAGAAGCTGACGA
>DUBH01000057.1:2857-16307 GCA_012960415.1 Henriciella sp.
ACTGGTCTGCCAGCGCGCGAATATCCTTCGGCATGGTTGCAGACAGAAGCGCGGTTTGGCGCTCCTTGGGCAATTGTTGCAGGATTTTCTTGATCTGCGGCAGGAAGCCCATGTCCATCATATGGTCGGCTTCATCGAGAACCACGGTCTGGATATCGTCAAAGCGCACAGCATTCTGCGATTTGAGGTCCAAGAGGCGGCCCGGTGTCGCGACGAGAATATCGACGCCGCGTTCAAGTGCGCGGATCTGCTTTGAAATCTTGAGGCCCCCGACGACGACCGTCGAAGACAGATGCCCATGCTTGCCATAGGTGCGAACGCTGTCTGCAATCTGGGCGGCAAGCTCACGTGTTGGCGCAAGGATGAGCGCGCGGCAGGTTTTCGGCGACGGACGAGTGCCGACAGCCAGCAGGCGGTGGAGGATGGGCAGGGTAAAAGCTGCCGTCTTGCCGGTTCCGGTCTGTGCCGTGCCGAGGACGTCGTGGCCTTTCATCATGGCTGGTACGACCTGCTCCTGGATCGGCGTTGGCTGGTCGTAACCCTCTGCTGCGAGTGCACGAAGGAGTGGCTCGGCGAGGCCGAGGTCTTTGAAATTGGTCAAACGAATATCTTTCAGTTCTAGCCTGACGCGGACAGTGGCCGCGAAGGCGCAATAGGTTTGTCCGCAGCAGACCAGTCTGCCGCGTTCGGGTTCTGCGCTAATCAGGACTTGCTTTCGTCAAGGCAACGATCGGTTGGGAAAGTCGCTCGATCCGGGCTGTCTGGCTCTCGGATCACAAGATCGATGCCTGAGGCGTCTGGGGGTCGAGATAAGGCTTCTGACGCAAAGCGCAACCTGAATTCGCCGCGGTGCAGCAAATCTGCCCGTCAGACACCCGGCTCGGGATCGAGATAATCGGCCATCTTTGTCTTGTCCGCTTTCTCCGAAACCCACGCCCAGGCAGTGAGCGTGATGAAGAAGATCAGCAGGCAGGTTCCCAGGATAATGGCGAGCCAGCCCGGGATGGCGCCGATATGTGCCCGCTCCAGCGCCTGCTCAATGGATGAGGCTTCGATGGGGTGGATCCAGATTTTCGCGAGATAGGCCGCATACTGGATAATGAAGATCCAGAGATAGTTGCGTCGCAGCCTCTGCCCCATCGCGCGGAAGGATGAGATGCGATGGCGCGGATGGATATAGTCGTCCGAAAGCGCGCTACCGCGGTCCTGCGGGATAATGGCGCCCCGGCCGCGCAGAATCGGCACCATGACGGCCAGCTCCAGCAGGCGCGCACGAAACTTCCAGACCATGAAATAGCGATAGCGGCGCGCCTCGAGAAACAGGAACATCACCGTCAGCATGCCGACCAGCACGATCGGCAAGGGCGAAGCAGTCGCGCTCGCAAAGCTGACCGAAAGGGCGATGCCGGTGGAAACAACCGCCCAGTTCGTCGTCATATCCAGACGCTGGCGCCAGATTGTCGAACGATAGACTTCCGCGCGGTAGAGGTGCGCAAGCGCGCCAATTTCCTTCGACCCGGCTATGGGCTCGCCTGCTTTCTGGGGCACTTCATCGTCTGACATGACTGGACCATAGGCTGCTTCGCCCACGGCGTCACCACTCAGCAGGCGTCCATTTGCCCCTGTAGAAGCGTACCTGCGGCTCAGGCTTGCCGCCATGTAATTGTCACAATTTTTCTATTGACCACAACTGTAATCGAGGATAGCGACTACAGCCGTAATCAAAAGAGGCTGTATCATGCAGATCGCGCCTGCCGAACTCGAAATCATGAATGTCCTGTGGGATCAGCCCGGAATCGGTGCTGCCGAGATTGCGGACGTCCTGGCTTCCGACAAGAGCTGGAACATCCGGACCATCAAGACGATGCTCGGCCGCCTTGTCGAGAAGGGCGCGCTCGAGACAGAGGCTGAAGGCCGCCGGTATCTCTACCGTCCGCTGGTCAAGCGCGGCGACTATCGCCGCAAGGAAGCACGGCAGTTCGTCGACCGCATGTTCGGCGGACGCGCCGCGCCGCTGGTGGCGCACCTCGCCGACGGCAAGGGGCTCAGCGCCGAAGACATTGCCGAACTTGAAGCACTTCTGGGGGAACTGAAGAAATGACCTTTTTCAACGAGCTTCATCCGCTGCTGCTGAACAGCATTCAGACCAGCCTTGCCGTTGGTTTCCTGTTCGGGCTGGTTCTCGTCGTCAGGTGCCCCTTCGCCCGCCAGTTTGGTGCAAAAGCTGCCTATGCCCTCTGGCTCGTGCCGCTCGCACGCCTCGCCATGCCGCCGCTGCCTGCGAACATTTCCCTCTTCGGCTTTCTGGCCCCGACAGAGCCGCAGCACACCGTCGCTGTTTCCAGCATAACTGAACGCATGAACGCCGTTGCCGTCGATGCGGGCACCGTTGCACATGCCCGTGCGTTCGAGGCGCCCGCAGCACCGGTTGCGCCGCTCCCGGCCCCAGTCGAGGCGGCAGAGCCAGGCATGCTCGAAGCGCTAATGCAGATCGCACCGCAACTCATTCTTCCGGTCTGGATTGCCGGCAGCGTGCTTGTGCTCGCCACCGCGTGGCGCAAGCAGGCGGTCTTTCATGGCCTCATCCGCGATGACTCCGAGCCTGCCTCAGACCAGGTGGCGGAGCTGACGGCCAAGATCGCGAACGAACTTGGCGTGAAGCGCAGCTATGATGTGCGCTCCAGCCTTCTGAATGGCAGCCCGCTGGTCACGGGCCTCGTCAAACCTGTCATCCTCCTGCCAGCCTGGTTCGAGGACGACTACTCCCCGCGCGAACAGCGCGATGCGCTGACCCACGAGCTGACGCACGTAAAGCGCAATGACCTCCTTGCCCTGCAGGCCGCCCAGCTCGTGCTGGCCCTGCAGTGGTTCAACCCACTGGCTCACCTCGCCATGCGGGCATTCCGCGTGGACCAGGAGGCAGCCTGTGACGCCGATGTGCTTCGGGCGGGAACATCGTCGGCGTTCTCCTATGGCCAGACCCTTGTGAAGGCGGCGCGCCTTGCAGGTCCGGCCGATGGTGCCTTTCGAGGCGCCAACCTCACCCTGACGCATCCCATAAAAGAAAGACTTATACTGATGCAGAACACCGCCCCGACGCTCCGCCGCCGCCTGCTCGGCTCAACACTCGCCCTGACGCTCGGCTCCGCTGCCATCGTCGCCACCGCCTCCTGCGCTGCAAATGCATCTCCGCAAGAGACCGCCAACAACGAACTGGCAGGTGGCACTAAGACCGTTGAGCGTCACGCAAAGGTCTATCGCTTCAGCTCGAACGGCAATGATGATGATCGTCAGTTCGTGCTGCTGAGCGATCCGTTCCAGAAGCTTAGCCCACGCCTTGAAAGGCTTGAGGAGCTCGACCTCTCAGACCTCGAAGCGGAAATGAACGTTCTCGCGCTCGAGCTGGACGACCTCGGTGAGCTTCATGAGCTCGAAGGTCTTGCCGCCATGGGTGAGCTTTCCGAGCTCAGCGGCCTCGCTGAACTTGGAAACCTGTCATTCGATTTCGACCTCACCGTTTCGGATCTTGATGAGTTCGGCGTCGAGACGGTGGAAACCGAAAACGGCGTGAAGATCATCATTCCCGGCCGCGAGCTGATGCTGTCACGCAATGGCGAAGGCGCCCTCTCGCTCGATGTCGAAGAGCTTGAGACTTTCATCGAAGCACATGCCGAGAAGATCGAGCATATGGCTGAACGTCATGCAGAGCGTGCGGAGCGCCAGGCCGAACGCATCGCCCTCGTCATCGAGGAACGCGTCGAAGCCCGCGCTGAACGTATGGAAGAACTCGGTGAGCAGATGGAGCTCCGCATCGAACGCGCCTTTGAGAACGGCCTTGAAGAAGACCTCGAAGCAGCCGGTGCAATCGTCGAAGAAATGGCCGATCAGTGCGAAGATCGCGAGGATGATCTCAACACGCCGACTATCATCAGCTTCACCGATAATGGCGAGACCTATCGTGCTCTTTGCGTGAACGGACCGAGCGATCGTCTTCGTGACGAGGACGTCACCGCCTTCATCGCCAACAACCCGGAACTGACCGAGGCGGAACGGGCCCGCTTCAACGAAGACCGCTCTTACAGCTACAGCTATTCCTGGTCCGAGAACTGATCTGTCTTCTCACACGAGCGAGATGTTCTCGACAGGATAAAGGCCCCTGCTCCGACCCGGCAGGGGCCTTCTTTATTTCAGCAACCTGCCCCGCCGGGCCCGCTGGACCAGCAAGGCAATGCCGAACAGAACCGTCGTCAGACCAAGAAACGCTGCCAGCTTCAGCCACCAGCTGTCGAAGCGGTCCTCGCCGGTGATGTCCATGATGTGGAAGCGCCAGAACACATCGAAGAGTCGCCACTTGCCAGTACGCACCGCGCGCACCTCGCCGCGCGTCGCATCGACCCAGAATGTCGCCTTGTCCTGCCCGTCGAAATCAACCCGCCAAAGGGGCGATGTACTGCCAGCCTCGCGCGGCGGCGTCTCGACCAGCTCAGCAGAGACGATCTCCCCTCGCCCCTGCCAACTTTCCAGCGCAATCTCTCGCACATCCGCTTCCTCAAGCGGGGCGAGCGGCTCGCCAGTCTCCAAATCATAAAGTGACGCGCCAGCCCCGCCGGTTGCCAACCAGACAGGTTCTCCCAGCACGCGGCGCACTTCCAGTCGGCTCACCGAGGCGGCGAGTCGCGGCGCTACCGCCCCATCTAACGCCGCCGCGTCGATCCGTGCCGGTTCTGCGCGCAAATGCTCGCCGCGGATCGTCTCGATAGGGAAAAGCGTGAAGTAGAAGCCGCTCAGCGTCCAGAAGAGAAGCTGCGCCCCGACAACAAGCCCCAGCAGCTTGTGTGCCCGGCTGATCTGCCTTGCCCGCTTCGACATTCGGTGATCCCCTGCACTCTTCCCGTTCCCCATAAACGGCGAAGTCGCAGCCGTGTCGAGTACAGGTCCTCAGCCCTTATTGCCGCAGGAGGCTCCCGATCTCTTCCGGCAACTCGCCCCGCCTTGCGCGTTCGATCGCGGCGAACACCATGAGGTGCGTAAACGCATCCGTGATCTCACTATCAAGACACATCCCGATGAGGACAGGAAAGGAGACACGTTTCACCGTCAGCGCTTCAGAGGGTTCCGGCCGCGCCTCTCCCTCTCGCAGACCCCAGGCGAGATAGCCAATCGCCTTCTCGTCGCTAACGGAATTGGACACATCCCAGCGGCCAAGCGCCTGCCAATTCTTGGCACGAAGGCCTGTCTCCTCGGCCAGTTCGCGTTTCGCGGCATCCAGCGGGTCTTCAGCTTTCGGGCCACCGCCCTCCGGCAGCTCCCAGCTATAAGCATCGAACGGAAACCTGTGCTGGCCAACAATCCAGGTATGCCCGCTCTCATCAATCGGCAGGATGCCGATGGCGAGGTTGGCATAGCGCACCACGCCATAGATGCCCGGACTTCCATCTGGATGCGCAACCTTGCTGGTCTCCACCCGGATCCAGGGGTTCTCATAGAAGAGCTCGGTTTGGTGGACCGTCCAAGGGCCGTTGCGGCGAGGATGTGCTTCATCAGACATGATAAAGCGATTAGGCCCTCGCTCGCCGATTGCAAAGGGAGAGGCACGATAGGCCAAGCGCTAGCGCACGCCTAACAATCGGCGTATCGCAAGACCGCATGAGCCCGCTAAGCGCCGCCATAATCCTTCTCGCCACGCTCGTGACGGCTTTCATCTCGGGCATTTTCGGTATGGCTGGCGGGCTGATCCTGATGGGCGTGCTGACCGCGCTCCTGCCCGTGGCCACCGCGATGATCGTGCACGGCGCCATCCAGATGGTATCCAATGGCTGGCGGGCCTGGCTGCTTCGGGGGCAGATAGACTGGGCGATCTTCGCCCGCTATGCGGCTGGGTCAGTTGGCGCTGTTCTGCTGCTGGTGCTGCTCGCCTGGCGACCGAACAAGACCGTGGTCTACCTCCTGCTTGGCCTCACCCCGCTCATGGTCTGGGTGCCGCGAAAGCTCATCGATCTCGACATTCAGAAACGCGGACAGGCAGAGGCGGCCGGCTTCATCGTCCAGGCCCTGAATACGCTGGCAGGCGTCGCCGGCCCGCTGCTCGACCTCTTCTTCGTGCGCACCGACATGACGCGTCAGGCGATCGTAGCGACCAAGTCGGCAACGCAGGTGCTCGCCCATCTTGTGAAGATCGCCTTCTGGAGCCTGCCGATCCTTGCCGCAGCCGGTGAAATCTACATTCCGCCGCTCTGGCTCTTTGCGCTCGTCATCCCGCTCTCCATGACCGGCACCTGGCTTGGCGGACTGGTGCTTGAGCGGATGAGTGACGTCAATTTCAAGCGCTGGATGCGCTGGCTCGTGACTGTCATCGGCCTTGTCTATCTCGCCCGCGCGGCCGGATTTCTCTAGCGCAAAAGAAAACGCCGGCACCCAATGGTACCGGCGTTCCCCGTCAATCGAACCAGAGCAAGTCCTAGAACTTGTAGCCTGCGCTGAACATTGCAGCATGCGTGTCGGTATTGCCGAAGCCATACCAGGTGTACTCACCCCGAAGGTTCCAGTTCTCCGTCAGCGCGTAGTCGAGACCACCACCAAGGGCTGCGCCATCCTCTGAGTCCTCGATCGTTGTGATCGTGGTGCCACCCGGCGTCTGGATTTCAGCGTCGAGGTCGATGAAGGCGTAACCGGCGCGGCCAAAGGCGTCGAGACGCTCGGTGACCGGCACTTCTGCTTTGCCGTAAACACCGACGAGATAGTTCAGGCCGACATCGCCGGAACCCGCGATCAGGTCGTTGAAGTCGCCGTCATTGTTGTCGTCGAGATCAAACTCGTCTTCGTCGACATTATAGTCGAACTCACCATCATCGATGCCGGTCGTGATATCGGACTCGAGGCTGAACCAGTCATTGAACTGATAGCCGGCGCGCGCCGTGATGGCGTTCGTGTCAACGCCGCTGTCGGCACCGTCAGGCTGGATGTCGAGATAGCTGTAGCCACCTTGCAGATAGAAGCCCTGTTCGTCGGAATAGGATTGCGCCGAAGCCGATCCGGCAGCGACGATCATTGCACCTGCTGCGGCGGTGCCAATAAGCATGGTCTTCAACATGGGAGGTATCCTTTTTACATTCTGTAACTCTACCGCTCCGGTTCATATCCGGAACGGGAAGGGAAACGACGCGAAAAGAACCCTGTTCCTGCCCTGCATGCACCCAGAAGCATGTGTGGCAATCGGGCATCACTTTCTGTAATTTAATTTAACAATTCCAAAGTGTTAACGTACCTCCTCCGCCTCATTCTGGACATATTCCAGAAGGTCTCCGGGCGTGCAGGAAAGCGCGTCGCAGAGCCGGATCAACGTATCGAATCTGACGCCTTTTACCTTGCCGGATTTTAGGAGGGAAAGGTTCGCCTCCGTCATGCCGATTTCGGCGGCCACGTCCTTCGCCCGGCGCTTTCTGAGCGCCAGCATGACGTCCAGCCTGACAATGATCTCACCTGGAAGTCCCGTCTCCTCAGATGAACTGGTCATTGTCATCCTTGAGCGCGATTGCATCCTCGAAAACACCTGCAAGCCCGTGCAGGGCAAATCCCATCAGGCCAACGCCGAGTGCAAGATCAGTAAAGCTGAATATGTTGCGGCTGGTTTCGTCACCTACCCAGCCGAGCACTGCAGGGATGATCACGGCGCTGGTGACCGCTGCCCAGATCAGGCTGTCTGCACCCTGGCGCAGCGTCTTCAGATTTCGCGCGGTGAACACCTCACCCTGACCACAACGTCCAAAGAACGACGCGAAATCAGCCAGTGCGAACGCGATGAAGATTGTCGGCCCTGCCTTCAGGAGGCCAATCAGGACGCCATTGAGAAGCGGAAGAATGTCCGTACCGCTCTCAAAGTACTGGCCGCCCACTTCCTCGCCGACGAAGTAGGACACGTTCACCGCCAGGACCGCGACGGCTACCCACGCCAGGATTGAAAGCGTGTCGTATGACCCCGACTTGCCAGTACCGCTTGAACTATTTTCGTGCGCCATAACAGCCCCCATCCAGAAAAGATGGATGCCTTATATCAAATAATTATTGTCACACAATAATTATTTGTCTTTATCTACATTTGGATCAGTGCAGTCAGCCTCGCCCACCTTGAGGTCGTATTGCCGTGGCCCCACCCAACCATCTGGCATGCGCTTACCTGTACCGACGATCTCGACAATCAGCTTACAGTCGCCTGCGCTCACGATGTAGGTATCGGAGCCATCTGTCTCGATGGCGTCGATTGGCCGTCCATCCAGCGCATCGGACACCTCACCGCTCTCAATGATGCTGACCAGTTCGCGCTGGCGCTGGTATTGCGGTGGCAAGGCCGCGCTCGCGATAAGCGGCAGGGCAACGAGCCCCGTCAGGATCAGTGCTGGTTTCATGGTGCGGTCCCCTTCAGAAGCGATGCTGCCCCGAAATCTGTAACCCGATCAAGGCGAGATCATGCCCGGCGCGCGCGAAAGAAGTCTCGAAGCAACTGGCCCGCCTCATCGGCATGGCCAAGGTCCTGATAGACTTCTGGCCGCCAGTGACAGGTGGGCTGATCGAAGAAACGGGGGCCGTGCACCACGCCGCCGCCCTTTGGGTCTTCTGCCGCATAGATCAGCTTCCCGATCCGCGCGAACGAGATCGCCCCGGCGCACATCGCACAAGGTTCCAGCGTGACATAGAGCCAGAGGCCCGTAAGCCTGTAATTGCTCCGATTCATGCCTGCCTGACGGATCGCGACAATCTCTGCATGCGCCGTCGGATCATGGATCCCGATCGGTCCATTGCGTCCCTCGGCGACCACGGCATCCGTGCGTGGGTCCACGACCACGGCGCCAACCGGCACCTCGCCATCGGCGGCAGCCTCGCGTGCAAGCTCAAGCGCGCGCGTCATATGTTTGGAGTCTGGCACCATGCTTTCGCTCATACAGCCGCCCGCGCTTTTCGCCACCCCTGCATGATGCTAAGCGCCTCGCCCATGCGGATCATATCTGGAAAATTCAAAGGCCAGGCCATCGCTGCTCCTGCGGGCCGGGACACAAGGCCCACCTCTGACAGGGCGCGCGAAAGCCTGTTCAATGTGCTGGCCCATGCTGCCTGGGCCCCGGACCTTGAAGGCGCCCGGGTCATCGACCTTTTTGCGGGCTCAGGCGCGCTCGGCTTTGAAGCGATTTCACGGGGCGCAGCCTTCTGCCTATTCGTTGAAACCGAAAGCGCGGCGCGCGGCGCAATCCGCAATAATATCGAGAGCTTCCAGCTCTTCGGAAACACGCGCATCCATCGGCGCAGTGCCACCGATCTCGGACCCAAGCCTGCAGGCGTCGGTGAGCCATTCACCCTCGCCTTCATGGACCCGCCCTACAATAAAGGGCTGGTCGAGCCTTGTCTCACCACACTTAAAACCGGCAACTGGCTTGCCCCGGACGCACTTGTCGTCGTCGAGACCGAGGCTCGCGAAACCTTTGAGCATCCAGGCTTCACAGAGGTCGATACGCGTGAAGCTGGCAAGGCGAAGATCACCATGCTGCGCTTCGGCGCCTAGTGCTTGAAGAAGACTTCCTCGACATCGACGGTGGAGCTATAGCCCACCTTGTCTTCGCATTTCTTCAGCCAGTCAGCCGCCGCCTTGCGCCCCTTGTCCCGCAGTCCGGTCAGGAACTGCCAGCTTGTGTCGAACTTGGTATCGAGGCTCAGGAAGGACAGCACATCATCGCCCTGTATGGCGTGCATTAGCGGGCCACTAGATCTGCGCGAGCGAAAGAGCGACCATCCAGACTTCACATCTTCGGGATCACTTTTACGAAGCTGGTTCAGGAGAGAAGTATTGAAAATGATCTCGTTCAGCCGGTCCTGAATCTCTGCGGCACTTCGCGGCGTCGTGGTCCGCTTGATCGGGTTCAGCGTCACCAGAAGGATGTCGCGCGTATCTTTCCGCTTGAGCAGCGGTTCGAGGTTGGGATTGCCAACATACCCCCCATCCCAATAGGGCACGCCGTCAATCTCGACCGCCTGAAAGACCTGCGGCAGGCAGGCCGAGGCCAGAACCGCGTCGCAGGTCAGCTCCAGGCCAGTGAAATTCTTCAACCGCCCCGTCTGCACATTGGTGGCCGCGACATGAAGGTCGACACCGCTCGACCTGACCGCATCGAAATCGATTGTTTTCAGGATATCACGCAGCGGGTTGATGTTCGCCGGGTTGAGGTCGTACGGGCTGAAGAAGGTCGTCATGACCTTGGCGACATTGGTCGTCCAGAACCCGAAGGGGCTGCCGATCAGTTCCTGCGCCATCGGATTTGACGGCGCGGACCGATAGAGCGCTCCCTTCTGGGAGATGTCGCTCCAGAAGTTCTCCAGCGCGACACGTGCGCCCTTCCGCCCATTATTCCGCAAACCGGAAAGGTAGGCCACGGCATTCATGGCGCCGGCCGATGTCGCCGAAATCGCGCTGATCTCCAGCTTGTCCTCTTCGGCCAACCGGTCCAGTACACCCCAGGTGAAGGCGCCATGCGATCCGCCGCCCTGCAGGGCGAGACTTATCCGCTTTTTGCTCGACGATGAGCGCGCCATACTGTGTCCCCCAACCTCTGGAATTAGATTGCACTTCAGGTTTGCTCAATGCCATTCGTAGAAAATTCACCAAAACTTGCCGACGGCGTCCGGCCCCAGCCAGCTGCAGGCATTGTGTGCCTGCGCGGTGATCAGGTCCTTCTGATACGCCGCGGGACGCCGCCAATGACGGGTGAATGGTCGCTGCCCGGCGGACGGATTGAGGCGGGCGAAACGGCGAAAGACGCTGCCCTCCGCGAACTCAAGGAAGAGACCGGGGTCGATGCGCGCATTGCAGGCCTTCTGGATGTTGTCGATGCCATCATCAAGAACCGCGAAGGTACGCTGATCACCCGCCACTATGTGCTCTGCGATTATCTCGCCATCTGGACGTCAGGCGAGCCGGTCGCTGGCGACGATGCGGCAGAGGCGCGCTTCTTTGACCTTGCGGACATTCAAAGCCTCAAACTCTGGAATGAGACGAGCCGGATCATTGATGCGGGCGTCGCGCTTGCCGCCTCGCTTCCTCAAAACGGGGAATGATGGCATAATCTCCTGATCGAAGCGCTCCGCCAAAGAGAGCGCAGAAGGGAGAACCGGGGTGAAACTCACCTCCGCCATCGCAGCTTTCCTGACCGCGCTGACGCTTGCTCCGCTTGGCGCGCACGCCGCTGTCAGCGATGATATCCCGTTCGAGATCACAGACTCCGGCCACATGGTGGTCACGCTTCGCCTCAACGGGCGCGAGGACGTGGACGCTATCGTCGATACCGGCGCCACTTTCCCCATCATCGACAGCCAGTCTGCTGCGCTCATCGGCGTGGCCCCGCCCGCCAGCCCTGCACTGGTTGAGATTATTGGACTTGGAGACGTGCGCACCTTCCCGGTGATCGACGTTGACCGCATGAGCGTCGGCCTCGTCCGGGTGAACGCCGCTCAGGCTGCCTACAACAACAAGGTTAGGTTCCCCTCGACCGGCAACGTCATCCCGGCGAGCAGCCTGTCGCAAAGAACACTCGACTTCGATTTCGAAAGGTCCCGCCTACGCGTCTATGACGGCGCGCCATCCCATATCAGTCGGTCGCTCGTCACCCGGCTAGAGATCACACGGATTGGCGGCCTGCCTTTCATCGAGGTCAGCGTGAACGGCACGAAGGGGCTGGCCCTCATCGATACCGGTGCCAGCGTCTCGGTCGTCAATTCAGCATTTGCGGAAGGCGCGAGCCGCTCGCGCGATTCCATCCGCGACGTTGAGCTGGTCGGGGCCACTGGCAATGTCACCCCCGTGACAGTCCTGTTCAGCCGCCGGTTTGAGATCGGCGACTTCGAGGTCGATCGTTTCAATGTCATCGTCTCGAACCCGGAATTTCTAGATCGCTTCGGACTATCGGACACGCCCGTCATGATCCTCGGCCTCGATATCCTGAAAGCCTTCCGGCTGCAGATAGACCGGGAGGAAGAGATTGTGCGCTTCGCCCTGCCAGATCGTGGCCGCAGGCCTGGCGCAGGTATTTCGCTGCGCGCAAGATAGCCGCGAGAGCCGATCGGCTCACAACTTTCCCCCTCGTCATTATTGCATCCGGCAAGGCTCTGAAGCTTTATGCCGGTCAAACATTCAGGGAGAACAATAATGGCCTACGCACCTTTTGATCTGACCGGCAAAGTTGCGCTCGTCACGGGCGGCAATCGCGGCATCGGCTACGGCATGGCAGAGGCGCTGGCCGCCTCCAATGCGCATGTCGCGATCTGGGGCCGCAAGGAAGCGGCGAACAAGGAAGCAGTGGAAGCACTGTCGAAACTCGGCGCAGGCGACGTGAAAGCCTGGAGCGTCGACGTTGCAGATGAAACGGCCGTCGTGGATGCCATGAAGTCAACCGTAGAAGCGTTTGGCCGCGTAGACACATGTATAGCAAATGCTGGCGTGGGTTTCGGCGCCTCCAGCTTCATGGAGATGACGACGGAGACCTGGAACAAGAATATGGCCGTCAATCTCGACGGCGCATTCTGGACCCTTCGGGAAGCAACCAAACACATTACCGAGCGCGCGAAGGCGGGTGATCCGGGCGGCTCTCTCGTCGGTGTGGCCTCCCTCGCGGCGATCTCTGGTGCCGCGCGCAACCAGGCTTACGCGGCCACGAAGGGTGGTCTTATCTCCATGCTCAAGGCGATTGCGGTTGAGACAGCACGCTACGGCATCCGCGCAAATGCGATCCTGCCCGGCTGGATTGCCACCGACATGACGGAAACCGCGCAAAACACCGAAGTCTTCCAGACCAAGGTAATTTCACGCGTTCCGGCCCGCCGCTGGGGCGAGCCGAAAGATTTTGGCGGTGTTGCTGTGTATCTTGCCTCGGATGCGTCGTCCTACCATTCAGGCGATACATTCCTGATCGATGGCGGTTACAACATCTTCTAGGTCTTATTGAGGGGTGGTTTCGCCGGTCGTTTCCGGCGAACCATCTTCTTCCATGCCATATTCGCCGGTCAGGTCACCCTCAGGCGTCGGCACAGAACCTTCTGTGTCCATATTGGCGGGGCCGGTATCGATGCGGGTATCCACGACGGCATTGTCGTTCGGCTCTTCTGAACCGTCGCCATCAATCAGGTCTTCGGTTTCGGCGCTACCGTCCTGTTCGCCATAGACATATTCAGGCGTCCCGGTCTCGGCGCCGACTTCTTGCGACACGTCCTGTTCGCGGTCGGTGCATGCGCCCATAAGGAGCGCAGATGCGGCGAGAAGTACGATCTTGAAGTTCATTCTAAACTCCTGTGGCGGTCGGCCACGGCTGCTCGGGTTAATCTGTGTAAATAATCGGTGAAGCGGCGATTGGTTCCGGCGGTGTGCTGGGTAAAGGCTGGTTGATGGGGACGCAGTCGCATCTGGATTTTTTGCCGG
>DUBH01000058.1:0-14834 GCA_012960415.1 Henriciella sp.
AACACATTGTCCTGCCGTCGCGGGACGACTTCACAAACCGGCCCGAGAGCGCTTCATGTCAGGCAACAAAATTACGGGAGAGAGACCTATGAGCCTGCACACACCGCTTTGCGATTTTCTGGGCGTGAAATACCCGATCATGCTGGCTGGCATGGGCGGCGTTTCGTACGCGGAGCTTGCCGCTGCCATGTCGAATGCTGGCGGCTATGGCGTCCTCGGCATGGCTGGCACGACGCCGGATTTCATCGCTGAACAGATGAAGAAGGTCCGCCAGCTGACGGACCAGCCCTTCGGCGTCGATCTTCTGGCCGCCTCGCCGGAGAGCCTCGAAGAATCCGTTGATGTCATCATCAATGGCGGCGCAGACAGCTTCGTTGCAGGTCTCGGCGTGCCAATGCCGATCATGGAGAAACTGAAAAAAGCCGGCCTGAAAGTCATGGTGGTCGGCGGCGCGGTGAAGCACGCTATCAAGGCAGAGCAGGCAGGCTGTGACGCAGTCATCCTGCAAGGCGGCGAAGGCGGTGGCCATACCGGTCTTGTCGGCACCATGCCGCTGGTCGCCCAAGCCGTTGAAGCTGTCGACATACCTGTCATTGCCGCAGGCGGCATCTATGACGGTCGCGGCCTCGCTGCCTCCCTTGCCCTTGGCGCCGTCGGCGTCTGGATGGGCACGCGCTTCATCGCGTCTGAAGAGGCGCACGCGGCAAACCTCTACAAACAGACGATTGTAAGCGCAGGTGATACCGACACCACGCGCACACGCTGCTATTCAGGCAAGCCGATGCGCTGCCGCACCAATGAATATATCAAGGACTGGGAAAGCCGTCCGGAAGACATCCAGCCCTTCCCGCAGCAGGCCATCCATTCCAACAAGACCGGCGTGATTGGCGGTATTGGCGGCATCACCGACGAAGCGAAGCTCAATCCGGATACGTCCTGCTTCGCCATGGGCCAGTCTGCGGGCGGCGTGAAAGACGTCCTTCCGGTGAAGGAGATCGTCGAGCGGATTATTGCCGAAGCCGACGCCAGCATCGCAAAAGTCGCGGCCTACCGCTCAGAAGTGATAGCTTGAGCCTGACCCTTCCGGCGATTATTTAGTACACGTTCTGATTTTGAACGGTACCAATCGCCGGAAGGGCAGGACCCATGCAGAAACTGAAATCCTATCTGGGCTGGAAAGTAGACTTCACGACGCCTGAAGGTGAAGCGGCCTATGCCGCCCCCGATTCCGTTTCCTGGCGCGTCTTCAAGAACCCGGTGGCACTAGCCATAGGCGGCGTGGCCGCTGTCCTGCTCGAATTCGCCGATGCCCGGATCCGCTCTGGCGTCTGGGACCATTCGGTCTTCAAGACCGATCCGATCGGCCGCTCCCAGCGCACTGGCATGGCCGCCATGGTCGGCGTCTACGGGCCAGCCAGCGCCGCACGCCGCATCATTCAGGGCGTGACCAACATGCATGCCAAGGTCGAGGGCACGACCCCGTCTGGTGAGGCCTACAAGGCGCTGGATGTAGAGCTGCTCGACTGGGTCAGTGCGACGGCTGGCTATGGCTTCCTGACGGCCTATGACCGCTTCGTGCAGCCGCTCTCCTATGAGGAAAAGTGCCGCTTCTATGAGGAAGGCGTAGATGTCGCCCGCCTTTATGGCGTGCAGAGCCCTCTGCGCAAACCCGAAGACTTCGACGCCATGCTGGCCGGCCTCCTGCCCCGGTTTGAGCCGCACCCGATCAACACCGAATTCCTCGACATTATCAAATCCGGACAGGCCGCGCGTAACGTGCCAAAGGAATTGCACCGCGCGCTCGCGAATGCCTCTGTCTCAATCCTGCCGTCATCGGTCCGCGTCCGGCTGGAGCTCGGCAAGGAATACGACCTCAACCCCATCTCATCCCTTGCAGTAAAGGCGATGGGACGGGTGGCAGAGCATACGCCGGTAAAAGGAAGCCCGCCTGCCGATGCCGCAGTCCGGCTCGGCCTGCCTTGGAACTTCGCCTGGAAAAGCGAAAGCGCGAAGGCCCGCCTGATGGCCGAACATCGCCTCGCGCAGATCGCTGCCGAATAAGCCTCTCTCCGGTGGAGAAATCGCCGCTCCAGCTCTGCCCCTTTCTGCCTGCAGCGGCGATAGGTCCGCCTCAATCGACTTGCCAAGTTTTGCTTGAAGGTGTTGGAACGCATCCAACCCTTTTGAACAAAGCGATTGAGGAGGAAATTCATGGGCGTACTCGACGGAAAAGTGATCCTGGTCACCGGTGGCGGTAACGGCATCGGTAAGGAATGCGCGCTGCTCGCAGCCAAGGAAGGCGCGAAAGTCGTCGTCAACGATCTTGGCGGCACGCTTTCGGGCGACGACGCTGGCGATGCCGGCCCGGCTGAGAAGGTTGCTCAGGAAATCCGCGCCGCTGGCGGCGAAGCTGTTTCGAACTCCGACAGCGTGACCGACTACAAGGCCGTCGAAGGCATGATCGAGCAGGCCAAGGATGAGTTTGGCGGCCTGCACGGCATCATGAATCCGGCTGGCATCCTGCGTGACGGCATGTTCCACAAGATGTCCGAAGACGACTGGAAAGCTGTCATCGACGTTCACCTTCACGGCTCGTTCAATGTGACCCGCGCGTCCATCAACGAATTCCGCGACCAGGAAGACGGCTCCTACGTCCTCTTTACCTCGACGACCGGTCTCATCGGCAATATCGGCCAGGCAAACTACGGCGCCGCCAAGCTCGGCATTGCCAGCCTGTCCCGTATCATCGCCATGGAAGGTGAGCGCAAGAATGTTCGCTCCAACGTCATCGCGCCATTCGCATGGACCCGCATGATCGCGTCCATCCCTGTAAAGGACGAAGCCGGCCGTGAGCGCGTCGAGCGCATGAAGAACGGCATGCGCGCCGACCAGGTCGCCCAGCTCGCCGTCGCCCTTTGCGCCGACAAGTCTAAGGACGTCTCCGGTCAGATCTTCTCGGTTCGCGGCAATGAGGTCATCCTGTTTGACCAGCCACGTCCGGTGAAATCGGTTGCCCGTCTTGAAGGCTGGACGCCAGAGACGCTGCTCGATCAGGGTTTGCCGAGCATGAAGGGCAGCTTCATGGATATGGGCGCCACGACCACCGTCTTTCCATACGAACCAATCTAGGCATCAGGCTTTGCAGCGCGCGTCCATTCATTCGGGCGCTGCATAAGTCATCTGCCCAACACCCCATTGGCGCGGCAGCGATGCCGCGCCATTTCTGTCTCCGGAACACAAAACCGGAGATGACCCATGATCGACATCAGACGTTTCACAGGGCTCGGTGCATTCAGGAATGAGTGGCTCGACGCCCATTATCATTTCTCTTTCTCGCAATATTACGACCCGTCCCGCATGGGCCACGGCAAGCTGCGCGTCTGGAATGACGACAAGATCCGCCCCCAGACCGGCTTTCCGCCGCATGGCCACCGGGACATGGAAATCATCACCTATGTCCGCTCTGGTGCAATTACCCACCAGGACTCCATGGGCAATAAGGGCCGCACCGAAGCCGGTGACGTTCAGGTGATGAGTGCAGGGCGCGGCGTGCAGCATTCTGAATGGAATGCCGAAAACCAGGAAACCACGCTCTTCCAGATCTGGATCGAGCCAGCCGTTGCAGGCGGCGAACCAGGCTGGGGCGCTCGGAAGTTTCCGAAGGCGGACCGGTCAGGGTCGTGGGCTGTCCTCGCGAGCGGCGACGAGAGCGATGAAGCTCTGCCCATCCGCCAGGACGCAAAGGTGCTGGGCGCGACCGTGAAGGCCGGTGAAACGCTTGAATACAGCGTTTCGGCAGGCCGCCATGGCTATCTCGTCCTCGCAGACGGCTCGGTAGACCTCAATGGCAAGGACCGCCTCAATGCCCGCGACGGCGTGGCGATCACGGGCCCCGAAAAGATCACCATCAATGGTGTGTCTGACGCAGAGATTGTGTTCGTCGACACTGTTTAAGGATTGCCGCGAAGCTGCTGCTTGCGAGAGCGGGTGGCAGCTTCCACGGCAACCCCTCCTTCGTCGGGCGCGTTATTCTGCTATAATCAGCGCGCACCCTTCAAAGGAGGTCAGCCCATGAAGACCGCATTTATCGCCCTGTCCGCGATGGCGATCGCCCCGTTTGCGTCGGCGACCGATATCCAGATCACCTATTCGCCAGAGTTTCAGGAGAAGCTTGAGGACGATTACGGCGTGAAGGAAGGCGACAAGCTCAGCGAAGACATTCGCGGCGACCTTGAGCGCGAGTTCGGCAAGGCAAACCTTGATCCAGCCCGCGTGACGGTGACCATCATCGATGCGAAACCAAACCGTCCGACCATGGAACAAATGAGCCGCCGGCCAGGCCTCGACATGCTGCGCTCCAAGTCATTGGGCGGCATGGAGCTTTATGGCGTTGCCTATGACGCGTCTGGCGCACCGGTTGGCGAGTTTGAGTATGACTGGTTCGAAAACGACATCACGCAGGTCGTCGCCGCAGGCGTCTGGAGCGATGCTGGACGGGCCTCGCGCCGCTTTGCTCGGGAATTCGCCGAAGAGCTCTCGGACCCGGAAAACTAGGGCTTACTGGCCAAGCTCCAGCGTGCAGCTTTCATTCAGGCTCGGCCGTGACAGGGTGATGCGGCTAAGCCCTGGAAGCTCTGCCTTGATCTCGCGCGCCGCCCAGAGGCAGATGCGCTCCAGCGTCGGCACCGACAGCCCATCGATCTCGTTCAGAAGCGAATGATCCAGTTTCTCTGCCGTCGCCTTTAGCGTTTCAGTCAGCTTGCTGAAGTCCTCGACCCATTCCTCGCCCGGCTTCACCCGGCCCTTAATGGCGGCCTCAAGGCGGAAAGAATGCCCATGCAGATTGCGATAGGGATGGCCTTCAGGCTTTCCGCCCATGAAATGCGCAGCCTCGAAGGTCACTGCCTTCGAGATCTCGAACATTTCGCCTGACGGGCTCAGGGCAGCCCGATCAGTTTGTGGGTTTGTAAGCTCAGTCGCCATTTCGGATGCTTCATGCAGTAATCGGCCGCAGCCGCGATGTTTTCGGCCTGCCTGTTATCATCTTTGGGCTGCAGGAAGAAGTGTTCGAACTGCAGCGCAGCAAAGCGGTCCGGCTGCGCCTCTGTTTCGGTTTGAGGATAGACGAGTTTCAGCTCATTGCCGCGAAGCTGCACGATCTCCGAATTCGCCTTGGGTGAGACGCAGACCCAGTCGAGGCTTGATGGCGCAGGCAGGGTCCCGTTCGTTTCTACCCCCACCTCGAAGCCGCGCGCGTGAAGCGCAGCAATCGCCGCCTCGTCCAGCTGCAGCAGCGGCTCTCCGCCTGTGCAGACGACATAGCCTTGCGCACCGCTCTCGCCGGTCTTCTCCCGCCAGACGGATACGACATGATCGGCTAGCGCCTCTGCGCCTTTGAACTTGCCGCCATTCTCGCCATCCGTGCCGACAAAATCAGTGTCGCAGAACTTGCACACGGCAGTCTCGCGGTCGCGTTCCAGACCGCTCCACAGATTGCAGCCAGCAAAGCGCAGGAAGACGGCCGCACGCCCGGTCTGTGCGCCCTCGCCCTGAAGGGTCACATAGGCTTCCTTCACAGAATAGGTTTTCACTTCGGGCGCTCCCGCCATTTGCGATAGCCATTGGCGCGCAGGTCGCAGGCCGGGCACTTGCCGCAGCCAAAGCCCCAGTCATGGCGAGTGCGATGGTCGCCCATATAACAGCTATGGGTCTTCTCGACGATGAGATCGACAAGCGCGTCGCCGCCAATATCGTAGGCAAGCTGCCATGTCTCAGCCTTGTCGAGCCACATGAGCGGCGTTTTCAGGGTGAACTGACGGTCCATGCCCAGCGACAGGGCTTTCTGCTGCGCATCGATCGTGTCACGCCGACAGTCCGGATAGCCGGAATAGTCCGTCTCACACATGCCCCCGATGATCACATCGATCCCGCGGCGCCAGGCCAGCGCAGCCGAAAGCGTCAGGAAGATAAGATTGCGCCCCGGCACGAAGGTCGAAGGCAGGCCATCCTCATCTTCGGTGATTTCCGTCTCGCGGGTCAGTGAGGTCTCGCTGATCTGTCCGAGCACGCCAAGGTCGATCAAATGGTCCTCGCCGAGCCGGTCTGCCCATTGCGGGAAGTCCTGGCGAATCGCCGTCAGCACATGCTCGCGGGCATCCAGCTCCACGCGGTGGCGCTGCCCATAATCGAACCCCACAGTTTCAACATGGCGATAGCGCTTGAGCGCTGACGCAAGACACGTCGTGGAATCCTGACCGCCCGAAAAAAGGACAAGCGCTGATGATGACTGGCTCATAGCCCCGGCAGATAGCAGAGCCACCATGTCGGTCCAAGCTAAACCTTCCTTAAGGTCAGCCCCCAGTTACCCAAAAAACACGGCAAATATTGAAGTTCCCGTACGCCGAGTAAGTTGTTGACAAATTGTCACATCTCCCGATGAACTAGCCAGTGGGGCACGACCAAATACAAAAAAGTCGGCCCATGAGGAAACGCAATCGATGGGACGGTCAGCCAGAATGACCGCTCATCTGGGAGGAGTTGAGATGACTAAAAAGACACCCGAAAAGTATCTGATGCTCGCGGGCGCCTCGGCGATCGCATTGAGCTTGTTTGCGCCGGTTGCGACCGCGCAGGAAGGCGGCGAACAGGAAGTCCGGCGCACGCTTGGCACCGTTCTCGTAACCACGCAGAAGACCGAAGAATCCATTCAGGACGTTCCAATTGCCGTTTCGGCTTTCGACGAAGAAGCGCTCGAGAAGCTGCAACTAACCGGCGGCCCTGATCTCGTCCGCTCCATTCCGAACGTGTCCTTCTCCAAGGCCAACTTCGGCGGGTCCTACAACTTCAAGATCCGCGGCATCGGCGCTGACCTCGTTGCCCAGTCCGGTGATGCTGGTGTGGGTGTCCACCAGAACGATGTACCGCTCACCGCCAACCGCCTGTTCGAGGCGGAGTTCTACGACGTGGAACGTGTTGAGACCCTGCGCGGCCCGCAAGGCACGCTCTATGGCCGTAACGCAACCGGCGGCGTGATCAACGTCATCACAGCCAAACCCGTCTTCGAGGAATTCCAGGCTGATCTGAACCTCACCTATGGCAACTACAATACCTTCAAGGCGAAGGGCATGCTGAACGTTCCGCTTGGTGAGAAGGCTGCCTTCCGCCTCGCAGGCTCTCTGCTTCAGCGCGACGGCTATGTCGACAATGTCATCACCGGCAACGACATTGACGATCGTGACCTCTACGGCTTCCGCGCCACGCTGGCCGTTGAGCCGACCGACCGCCTTCGCGGCTTCATTTCTTATGACTATTTCGAAGAAGACGATTCACGGCTACGCTCGGGCAAGCAGCTCTGTGACAAGGACCCGTTCCTGACGAGCTTTGCGAACATTCCTATCGGCGGGGCCGATCAGATCTACACGACGCTTGGCTGTCAGGAAGCAGCCCTCAGCCAGTCGAATGAGCGCGTGAACTCCGCCGGTACACTTGGTGGTGGTCTGGGTATCGCCGCGGGCCTGCTGAACGGCGACGCCTTCACCGACCCGCTTATCCAGGATCTACGCAAGATCGAGTCGGCGTTCGACCCAGCCTACAAGGCCGATCAGGAGCTTTTCACCTGGAAAGCCGAGTTTGACCTCACCGACTCTCTCCTCCTGACCTATCTCGGCAGCTACAATGAGACCTCGGCCGTCTCGGTTGAAGACTATAACAAGATCGCACCAAACGTTGCGTTCAACGATCTGTCGGCGATCCCTCCGGGCCTCAGCCCGACGGCTGACCTTTACAACGCCCTCTTCCCGGGCGGCGTGGTGAATGATCCTCAGCTAGGCGCTTCGAACACGTTCCGCACTTTCGACATTTCGGGCGGCGGCAGCGAACAGACCACCCACGAACTGCGTCTCCAGTCGGATTTCGACGGTCGTTTCAACTTCAATCTCGGCGCCATCTCCGTCGATTTTGAAGCCATCGACCCGAACGACCCGACCGCTGGCTACGTCGTGCTCTCCAACACGCTGACAGGCCTCACCCAGTTCAACAATGCAACGGGTGGTGCCGTCTTTGGTGGTCCGGTTCCAATCGATACGTCTGGCGCGACCGTCGGTCCGATCACTAATTTCAGCGGCTTTGGCGGCAACTACTTCCGTTCGCTTTCGCCATATCGTCTGGAATCCTTCGCCGTCTTCGGTGAGGGCTATTTCGACCTTACGGATGACCTCCAGCTCACCATCGGCCTTCGTTACACCGATGACCAGAAAGAGCAGGACAATATCCCGACGGCGCTCTTCGTGCCGAACCCGAATGCGCAGGCTGACCTTTCACCGCAGCCAATTCCGGGTAACGACAACGACGACGCCGGCGACGGCAGCTACAATGTCGCCTTCGAAGAAACAACGGGTCGTATCGGCCTCGACTGGCAGCCTGATTTCAGCTTCACCGATGATACGCTGATCTACGGCTTCTACTCACGCGGCTATAAGGGCGGCGGCATCAACCCACCGCAACCGGCCGGTGCCAACAACTTCCCGCAGACCTTCGATCCGGAGTTCATCGACTCCTACGAAATCGGTACGAAGAACACGCTCGCCTCAGGTGCCCTGCAGCTGAACGCGACCGGCTTCTACTACAACTATGAAGGCTACCAGATCACGCAGATCGTGAACCGCTCATCTGCGAACTTCAACATCGACGCAAAGCTGCAAGGCTTTGAGCTCGAGACGATCTGGAATCCGGCATCGACCTTCGTGATCAATGCCAATCTCGGCCTTCTCGACACCGAGATCCAGGACACCTACGCGATCGACGTGCTTGACCGTACCAATGGCCGCGCTGATCTGATCACGCTGAAGAACGCAGCTTCTTATTCGAACTGTGTCGTCTCGGCACAAGGTTACGCGACGATCCTCGGTGCGATCCAGGCCGGCGTACTCGGGGCTGGTGACACCGCAGGTCTCTGTGTTGGTGCCTTTGCAGGAGCAGAGGCTGCGTTCGGTGTGCCGGACGTCACCTACACCGACTCCAATGGTGTGACGCGGACCATCGGTGGCCTCACGCCATTCGACGGCGATGCGAAGGACCTTGATGGCAATTCCATCCCGGGTGCACCGGAAACGACGCTGAGCCTTGGTGCCGAATACACGTTCGAAGGTGTCTTTGGCGGGGCATGGGATGCGCGCATCCGTGGTGACTACTACTATCAAGGCGACAGCTTCAGCCGCGTCTGGAACACCACCGGCGACGAACTGGAAAGCTGGAACAACCTCAACCTCGCAGTTGTCTTCTTCAATGACGAAAAAGGCCTCGAGTTCGAGATCTTCGGCAAGAACGTCACCGATGAGGAGGTCATCACCGGCCGCTACCTCACCGATGACAGCTCCGGCCTGTTCTCCAACATCTTCCTGACCGAGCCACGCCTCTACGGTGTGCGCCTGCGCAAAAGCTGGTAGTCAGGTCTGAATTGAAATCCGGAAGGGCGGTCCTCGAAGGGGCCGCCCTTTTTCTTTTAAGGCACTCATTTGCGTTGCCCCATGGAGCCCCTAGATTAGGGCAATACAGTCATCGGAGAGATCATGAAATTCCTGGCACTGACCGCGAGCGCCCTCATTCTTGCAGCCGCCTGTTCACAGCCTGACAGCGAGCCTGCAGCCTCGGTGGAGGACACGGGCAACACAACGATCGAAACCCAAGACGCGGAGGCAGGCGATGCCTCCCCCGAAGCCATTGTCAGCGAGGATGGCTTCCGCCTGACGCCCGTCGCCGCAGGCCTCGAATTTCCATGGGACATGCTCTTCCTGCCTGATGGCACAATGCTCGTCACTGAGCGTAGCGGCGCCATCCGAGTGGTGCGCGATGGCGAGCTTCTGCCGGAGCCGGTTGCCGGAACGCCCGAAGCCCATGTGAACGCCCAAGGCGGTTATTTCGCCATGGCGCTCGACCCGGACTTCGCCAGCAATCGCAAACTCTACCTCGCTTTCGCCAAAGGCACGGCCGAAGAGAATACGACAGCGGTCGTCTCGGGCGTCCTTTCGGATGATGCAAGCGAGCTGACCGATGTGCAGGAAATCTTCACCGGCGCGCCGCGCGAAACCTCACACCATTATGGCGGGCGCCTCGCCTTCCTGCCCGATGGCACGCTCGTCCTCACCCTCGGGGAAGGCTTCCGCTATATGGAAGAGGCCCAGAACCCGCAGAATTATCACGGCACGATCGTTCGCCTGAACACGGACGGCTCCTTCCCGGAAGACAATCCCTTCATCGACGGCGAGAACGGCCTGCCCGGCGTCTGGAGCTATGGCCATCGCAATGTGCAGGGTCTGGTCTGGGACGAAGCTCGCGAAACTCTGTGGGCACACGAACACGGCCCAAAGGGCGGCGACGAGCTGAACCGTATCGAAGCGGGCAATAATTATGGATGGCCGGCCATCACCTATGGCGTGAACTATGACGGCACCATCATCACCGATGAAACCGAAGCGCCCGGCATGGAGCAGCCCGTCATCAAATGGGTGCCGTCGATCGCCCCGTCGGGCATGGCGCTTGTCAGCGGCGATGTCTGGTCTGAATGGGACGGCGACCTGATCGTCGGCGCCATGAATGGCCCGCGCGGCCAGAAGCTCGTCCACATCATGCTGGACGAGGAAGGCAACGTGACCGGTCAGGCCGACCTGATGGCCGATCTCGAAATCCCCTTCCGGGATGTCGCCATTGGCCCAGACGGCAATCTCTATGCGGCGACCGCCAATATGGACGGCGTCGTCTACCGCATCGACCGAAACGAATAGGCCAAGGAAGCCACTCTTATGATCATTCTCCACCACCTGCGCATCGGGCGCTCGATCTTTACTGTCTGGCTGCTGGAAGAGCTTGGCCTCGACTATGAGCTGAAGGTCTATCACCGCCATCCGCAGACATTTCGCGCCCAGGAAGACCTGAAAGCGGCCACGCCGCTCGGCAAGTCGCCAACCCTCGAAATCGACGGCGTCATGATGACTGAGTCCGGCGCCATCGCTGCCTACCTGGTCGATCATTATGACCCGGACGGCAAACTCGCCCCGCAGCGCAGCGACAAGCAGGCCTGGGCCGAATTCCAGCGCTGGCTTCACTATCCGGAGGGCTCTGCCTTCCTGCCGCTCTTCATGCGGATGCTGCAGGCCCGCGAAGGGGACAATCCATCTCCGGTCCACAAGGCGTTCGCGGACGGCGAAGTGCCACTCCATCTCGGCCTGCTCGACAAACAGCTTGAAGGCCGTGAGTTCATTCTGGGCGACAAGTTCCAGGCGCCAGATATCGGCGTCACCTATATCTGCAACATGGCAGAACGGCTTGGGGAGCTTGGACCCTACAAAAACCTCCAGGCCTACTATCAGCGCAATATGGAGAGCCCCGCTTGGAAACGCGACAAGGAACGCGCTGTCGAGTAGCACACTCAGAACCCCACCCCGACCCTCCCCGCCAGCGGGGAGGGGGCGATGCTCGCAATGGCAGGCGCAAGTTCAAAGCTCGGCGAAACGGTATGCCCTCCCCTCGGGGAGGGTTAGGGTGGGGCGGTACCTAACGCCGCGAGCGCATTGCCGCCGCCAGCGTACCTTCGTCGAGATGATCAAGCTCACCGCCATGCGGCACGCCCTGGGCAAGCCGCGTGGTGGTCACATCGAGCCCTTCCAGCTGGTCGCGCACATAGTCGACTGTGATCTGCCCATCCAGCGTGGCGCTTAGCGCGAAGATCACTTCCTTGACCTCGCCGCCTTTGACCCGGTCGACCAGCATGCCAATGGTCAGGTCTTCCGGCTCCACGCCATCGAGCGGCGACAGGACCCCGCCAAGCACATGATAGCGGCCCCGAAAGGCGCTCGCGCGCTCCAGCGCCCAGAGATCAGGTACATCCTCAACCACGCAGATGACGCTGTCGTCCCGGCCCGTATTCTGACAGACGGCGCAAGGCTGCAGCGTGTCGTAGTTTCCGCAGGTTTTGCACTGCTCGATCCGGTTGCCCGCTTCGGCCAGCGCATCCGCCAGCGGCATCAGCAGCTGGTCCTTGCGCTTCAAAAGGTGCAGCGCCGCACGCCGGGCCGAGCGCGGCCCCAGACCGGGAAGCTTCCCGATCAGCTCGATCATTTTCAGGATTTCAGGTCCGGCGCTCTTCTGGCTCATTGATGCTTAGAACGGCATCTTGAAGCCGGGCATCATGCCGCCAAAGCCGGACGTGGCTTCCTTCATGGCCTTTTCCATTTCCTCGTCGAGGCGTTTGCGAGCATCGCCGTGCGCCGCCTTGACCAGGTCTTCGATAATTTCGGCTTCGTCTTCCAGAAGGGACGGGTCGATGCTGAGGCTGACCATTTCGCCCTTGCCGCGCAGGCGAACCTTGACGAGGCCGGCACCAGCAATGCCTTCAGCTTCGATCTGCTCGATCTTCTGCTGGGCTTCCTGCATCTTGGCCTGCATCTCCTGGGCCTGCTGCATGATTTTTGAGAGGTCTTTCATACCCACGGGACCTAGCCTTTCCTTTGATTGGCAACGCGCAAAGGGACGACATTGTCCTCTGCGACGGGCTCTTCAAGTGTATCGCTGCCGCGCACGTCCAGAATCGTTAGACCCGGAATGGCGCTGATCGCGGCGGCGACATCCGTGTCGGCCTTTACCGCTTCGATCCGCTCCCGCTTCAGCCTGTCCTCGCGCTCGCTGATCGTTTCGCCCGGCGTCTCGCCGCGCTTTGTGCTAACGTCCCACTCATGGCCTGTGGCAATCTCTAGGAAGTCTGTCAGCCGGCGCAGCAGATCGACCGGCGCGCCGTCTTTCAGGTCGCAGCTGATCGTACCATCGGCAAAAACGGATGGGCGGATATAGGCCTTCGCCTCGCCCCAGAGGACAGGCTCACGCTCTTTTTCCAGAAGGTCGAGCACGTCTTCAAACTTTGAGAGGCGCGCGCCCGGGTCGCCGCCGACGGGCACGACATTCGGGTCAGACTTGCCGCCTTTGCCGCGCGCGCTGGAGCCGCTATTGCCGCCGCCTTCAGCGATCATCCGGGCCGCATCTTCTGGCGAAGGCAGGCCCGCCGCCGTTACGAGGCGCAGGATCACCATGCGAAGGGCGACGTCTGCCTCTGGCGCGCTTTGCGTGTCGCGATAGCCGGACAGGAGGATCTGCCAGTTGCGCTGGGCCTGCGCCGGGGTGACGCTGTCAGCAATCTGCCGCGTGCGCGTCGTCCAGTCTGACGGGCCGGGCAGGACATAATTGTCGCCCATGGCCTGAACCGTCGCGACGTCGGCGGCGATCTCAAGCAGGTCCTTCATCAGGATCAATGGGTCGGCGCCTATCTGGATCTGGTCAGTGATCTCGCTCACCGCCTCGCTGGCCTTGCCGGTCACCGCGTACTCAAACGCATCAAGCAGACGAAGCCGGTCGCCGAGGCCCAGCATGTCGCGCACGGCGGCGCCTGTAATCTCGCCGCCATCAAGGCCCTGCACGATGGCCTGATCGAGAATGGAAAGACCGTCGCGGACAGAGCCTTCAGCGGCCCGCGCGATAAGCGTGATGCCTTCCTCGGAAATCTTTGCGCCTTCGCGCCCCGCAATCTTGCCAAGGTGCGCCGCAAGCTCACCTGTATCGAGGCGTTTGAGATCGAACCGCTGACAGCGTGACAGCACCGTCACGGGCACTTTGCGGATTTCGGTCGTCGCGAAGATGAACTTCACATGTGGCGGCGGCTCTTCCAGCGTCTTCAGCAGCGCATTGAAGGACGCCGTCGACAGCATGTGCACTTCGTCGATGATGTAGACCTTGTAGCGCGCCGATTGGGGCGAGTAGCGGACCCCGTCCAGCAGGTCACGCATATCGGCCACACCGGTGCGGGAGGCGGCATCAAGCTCCAGCACGTCTGGGTGGCGACTTTCCATGATGGCCTTGCAGTGCTCACCCGGCGGGTCGAGCTTGAGGCTGGGGCCTGGGTGATCCTCGCCCTCATAATTGAAAGCCCGCGCCAGAAGCCGCGCCGTGGTTGTCTTGCCGACCCCGCGAACGCCGGTCAGCATGAAAGCGTGGGCGATGCGATTGAGCTCGAAGGCGTTGCGCAGCGTGCGGACCATCGCCTCCTGACCGATCAGGTCAGAGAAAAGCTTCGGGCGATATTTGCGCGCGAGCACCTGATAGGACGGTCCACCCGAACCGGGGGCCGCTTCTTCCTCCGCAAACATGGAGAAAGTCGCGTCATCGCGCTCATCGTCGCCGGGAAGATCAGTTTCGTCGCTCATACGCGTTTACTAATGGCAGGGACTCGGGGGTCTCGGCAATGGCGCGCCAGCGGTTTTGCAGCCTTTGCCTGTGAACCGATCGACCTAGCTCCAGCCAGCGATGACCAAGGCACTCCTGATCTTTCCGCACCATCTGTTCAACCACCATCCGGGGCTCGACAAGCGCCCGGACCGGATCTGCCTTGTCGAGGACACGCTGCTCTTTGGCGACCGGCAATATCCTATGGCCTTTCACAAGCAGAAGCTCTGGCTGCACCGGGCGAGCATGGCGCGCTATGCCAAGCGGCTCGAAGGGCTGAAGCCGGAATTTGAATATGTCCGCTATGAAGCGGGCAAACCGCTGCTGAAGCCTCTTATAGCGCGCCTTGCCAAGGCGGGGATCAAGGAGATCGTCACCTGCGACCCGTCTGACTTCATCCTTGAGAAGCGCCTTAAGGCCTATTGCGAAGCCCATGACCTCGACCTCACCCTGATCAACACCCCGCTTTTCCTGAACACGCCGGGCGAGAACCGGGCCTGGCGGGAAGATAACAAGTCATGGTTCCAGGCAGAGTTCTACAAACGCCAGCGCCGCCATTTCGATGTCCTCAT
>DUBH01000058.1:14844-15972 GCA_012960415.1 Henriciella sp.
AAGCCAAAGGGCGACCAGTGGAGCTTTGATGATGAGAACCGCAAGAAGGTGCCGAAGAAGCTGAGAGAGAGCGTTCCACAGCTGCGCGCCAAAGAACCGGACGACATAGAGGAAGAGGCCCGCAAATCGGTCGAGCGCGACTTCCCGGATAATTACGGATCGCTCGAAACGCTCTACTGGCCGACCAGCCATGAGGATGCCGAGAGCTGGCTTGGCGCCTTCCTGAATGAGCGGTTTGAGCTGTTCGGGCCTTATGAGGATGCCATCCTGGAAGGCGAAAGCCTGCTCTGGCATTCGGCGATCACGCCCATGCTGAACATAGGCCTCCTCACCCCGCAGCTGGTTCTCGATGCCGCGAAAGCCTTCATCGAGACAACAGACATCCCGATGAACTCGGCTGAAGGGTTCATCCGGCAGGTGATCGGCTGGCGCGAATTCATGCGGGCGACCTATGAGGATATCGGCGTGCCGATGCGCACCACGAACCATTGGGGCCATACGCGCAAATTGCCCGAAAGCTTCTGGACCGGCGAGACCGGGATCGACCCCATCGACGACGTCATAAAACGCGTCCTGAAGACCGGCTATTGCCATCATATCGAACGGCTGATGGTGCTCGGCGGGTTCATGTTCATCTGCGAGATCGACCCGGACGATATCTACAAATGGTTCATGGAAATGTTTGCGGACTCCTATGACTGGGTCATGGTGCCGAACGCCTATGCGATGAGCCAGAATGCCGATGGCGGGCGCATCACGACGAAGCCTTACTTCTCCGGCTCAGCCTATATCCGCAAGATGGGCAACCATGAAAAAGGCGACTGGTGCGATATCTGGGATGGCCTTTACTGGCGCTGGATCTGGCGCAACCGCGAGCAGCTGGCTGGCAATCCCCGCTGGGCGATGATGGTGTCCATGGCCGAGAAGATGGACGGCGAAAAGCGGGACGGGCATCTGAAGACGGCGGCCAATTTTTTGAGAGGGTTGGGTTAAGTTTTCCGCTCTTCTCCCTTCTCCCGATTGCGGGAGAAGGGCCGGGGATGAGGGCTGAAACGGTACTGTTTGGCGGACGGTTGGCAGCAACCACTTACTTGGGCGCCCTCACCCCCGACCCCTCTCCCGCAATCG
>DUBH01000059.1:0-1285 GCA_012960415.1 Henriciella sp.
GTTTCCTTTGGATCAGGGTCTGAGTTCCAAAGACAAAAAGCCCTCTTTCGCTTTTCGGGATGATGAGCTCAGACCAAGAGGCATCCAATCTACGGCCGGCCAATCAAACGGTTTTTCGGAGTTGGATTAGAAAACTGAAAAACCCGCCGCAATGCGACGGGCTTTTGCTTTCTTTGTGCAATGAGGGGAGGCATAGTGCCCGCAATCTCAAAGCTCACGCTCTATATGGCACCGAAAGTCTTTACTGTCAATGTATCCACCGTTCACGGCTGATGAAGAACACCACCTTCCGAACGTCCTATCCGCACCTAGGTTTGCGACCTATCTGCGCGAAACCGGCAATGATAGGACGCGAGCTCTCCACCTATACCACTGGAATCTTCAAGTATCAGCCGCGTTCATGGTTCCACTCCATGTTTTGGAAGTTGCGCTGCGAAACGCGATCGTGGAAGCGATCGAAGCTGTCCATGGAGGAACATGGCCTTGGACACAAGGCTTCATCCGTTCGTTGCCGAACCCGCGCGGTCCTGCATACAGCCCCAAACGAGACCTCGAAGGTTGCGCAGCACAGCAACCCACTGCCGGAAAGGTCGTCGCCGAACTGAAGTTCGTGTTTTGGGAGAAGATGCTGACAAACAGGCACCAAGGCAGACTTTGGGACGATCATTTCTACGCAGTGTTTCCGGACGCGCCTCGTGGTGTCGCTGCCAGCCAGCGCCGATCTGAATTAAGGTCTGACATTGAAGCCGTGAGGAGGCTCCGCAACAGAATCGCACACCATGAGCCTGTTTTTCCGCGCGCCCTTCAGGATGATTTTGATCGGATCATCCGCTGCATAAGATGGCGCAACGAAACGACCAGCAACTGGGTGCTGGAAATCGAGACGGTGCGCGCACTACTCGCGGTGCGCCCCTAAGCGTCCCGCCCCGCTAGGAATTCCGCCAGCACAGGACTGGCCGCGCCCTTTGCGGAGCTGAGCAGCTCTGAGCCCGTAAGCGAGGCCTTCGACAGGCGTACGAGCCCACCGGTTTCCTCGATGCGGTAGCAGCGGCGTTTCTGCCGGCCCCGCCTGTAGTGCGTCGCAGTGACGATCTGGCATGCACTGCCATCGGTGAGCGTCACGGGCGTGGCGAGCCTGATCTTGTCGCCTTCCTCGTAGTCCGGGATTGCAGCCCAATTCCGGCAGCGCTGACGCCAGTCCTGCGCGTAGCTGTCCGGGTCTTTCAGGTCGGAGAACGCAAGGGGAGCACGAGACTCGTTCGGGCCAGCGCTTTCCTCCATGTCC
>DUBH01000059.1:1382-2639 GCA_012960415.1 Henriciella sp.
ATTGGTCACATAGGTTGCGTCTTCGACAGCGGTGCCGTCGAGATTGGTGACCCTTGCCGCCGCATACCAGGTGGAGCCGACCTTGCAGGCCTTGACCAGTTCGGTTTTGCGCGTGTCGCCCTGAGAGGTGCAGAGCCGGGCAATCTCCGCTTTCTCATCCGCGTAGGTCTGGACGCGGCCGTCGGTATAGAAGAGCCATCCCATCAAGCCACCCTCCGGTCATCGATTTCCATCAGCGCATCGAGCGGCACGCGGTAGGGCTGCATGGCGTCGAAATCCTCGCAATTGCCGCAGTTCTGCACGATCGCGAAGGTGTCGCAGGCATCCTTGAGGATGACCCGGAAGGTGCCGCCGAGGCCTGACGGCACCTCGTAGGTCCCGCCGATGAGATAATCCGAGGCCCGGCGCACGAAGACGCGGATGCTGTGGCCATCGGTGGCGAGCCGGATCGCCCCCCGCCCCCGGTCGATGAGCACCTGCACGTCATCCAGGATGTCGGTGTAGAACTGGCCGGTCAGATCGCGAAACGCCATGCGGCGCTGCGCCATCCAGTCGGTGTCCCGAAACGGGTTCATGCCGTCGGCGAAGGCGAAGGAGGGATCGGCCTGTTCGGTGGTGACGATACGGGTGGTCGTGCCATCGATGCCGTTCGAGCGCAGATGCACACCATTGCCGACGATGAGGATCAGGGCGGGCCTGTCCACGGGCCCGTTCCAGTTGGGCAGGAAGGTTTTGCAGGCGCGCGCATGTGCGATTTGCGCCGCAACAGCGGAGGCAGAGAACTTGAGAATAGCCATGAGGATGTCTTTCGGTTGGGTGTGGGAGGGTCGACCCACGCGGGGAATGCCTCGCGCGGGTCGCGTGATGGCTCAGGCCGCTTTCGCGACCTCGCCGTCAGGTTCCGGGGTCTCTGCAATGGGTGCCGCCTCATCACAGGCAACACCGGCGGTCTGCATCATCGGCGGGCACCAGGCGGCGACGGCAGCGCGCTGCGCGTCCGTGAGCGTGGCGAAGGGCTCGGCGAAGAGCTTGTCACAAAAGGCGACGATCTCCTTCTTGCTCGACGAGGCCAGCGTCACCGCCTCCTGGGCGAGACCCAGATCCTCGCCGAGGATCTTCAGGAGCCAAGCCTTCTTGAAGCGGTTGAAGAGCGCCGCATTCGGCGTCCAGTGGGCGCGGATATCGGGCATGATCTCGATCTCGAACGCATGCATCAGGCTGTCGCGCCAAGGATCCCGCGCGAAGCAGGACTGCGTG
>DUBH01000060.1:0-14867 GCA_012960415.1 Henriciella sp.
ACGGCCTCGCACAGCTTGCAGGCGATGCAGCGCTCTTCGCCATTCGGATAACGGCGCAGCGCGTGCTCGCCGCGGAAACGCGGACTGAGCGGGTTCTTTTCGAACGGATAGTTCACGGTCGCCTTGCGCTTGAACATTTCCTGAATGCCGATTTTGAAGGCATGCAGGAAGTCGGTCATCATGGCGCCGCGGAGGGACTGAACGATGTTCATGCCTGGACTCCTGTGTAAACGACGTAGCCTGCAACGATGAAGACGGCGGCCAGCGAGGTCGGAAGGAAGATCTTCCAACCAAGGCGCATCAGCTGGTCATAGCGATAGCGCGGCACGACAGCCTTCACGAGTGCGAACAGAAAGAAGCAGAAAACGGTCTTCGCCATGAACCAGGCGAGGTGGCCAAGATTCACCATCCAGACCGGGAAGTTCGAAACGAACTCTTCGCCGAAAGGAATTGGCCCGTGCCAGCCGCCGAGGAAGAGCAGTGTCATCATCGAGCACATCAGCACGATGTTGAGATACTCACCGATCATGAAGAGCAGGTATGGCGTGGAGGAATACTCCACCTGGTAACCGGCCACGAGTTCGGATTCTGCTTCCGGAAGGTCGAATGGCGGGCGGTTTGTTTCAGCCAGCGCCGAGATGAAGAACATCACGAAGACGACCACCATCACCGGGAACAATATGATGTTGTTGAAGCTGAACACGTGCCAGGTCCAGAAGCCGCCCGACTGGTTGTTCGCAATGTCGCTGAGGTTCATCGACCCCACAAGCAGGATCACCGTGATGATGATGAAGCCAATGGAGACTTCATAGGACACCATCTGCGCAGCAGAGCGCAGCGAGCCGAGAAACGGATATTTCGAGTTCGATGCCCAGCCGCCCATGATGATGCCATAGACACCAAGCGATGAGACCGCGAACAGGTAGAGAATGCCGACATTGAGGTCAGCGACGACCCAGCCCGGCGCGACCGGTATCACGGCCCAGGCTGCAAATGCCAGTGTCAGCGACAGGATGGGCGCCAGCAGGAAGACGGTCTTGTTCGCGCCTGCCGGAATGATGATTTCCTTCAGCAGGAATTTGCCGAAGTCCGCAAAACTCTGAAGCAGGCCGAACGGCCCGACAACGTTGGGCCCCTTGCGCATCATCACAGCTGCCCAGACCTTGCGGTCCATGAGCAGGAGGAAGGCCAGCGAAAGCAGCAGGACAACCGTGAACAGCAGGATCTGACCAATGACGGTCAGCCAGCCGAAAAGCAGTCCATGTTCCTGGATGAATGCACTCATGGCGCTCGCCTACTCCGCTGCTACCGGCGTTTCAAGGCCACGCTTCATGAGCGAGCATTCCGCCATCGTCTTTGACGCCCGTGCGATCGGGTTGGTCAGATAGAAATCTTCGAAGGGCGCTTCAAAAGGACGCGCTCCGGCGAGGGTTTTGGCCTTTTCGGGCGCCTTGGACAACGCCTCATGGCCGGCCTTGCCCGGGGCAAAGCCAAGACCTGCAAAGACCGGATTATGCTCGCGAATCTGTTCGCGAAGCTGGTCTGCCGAATCATAGGACAGCGGCTTGCCGGTCAGTTCGGACAGCGCGCGGAAGATCGCCCAGGCCTCACGGGCCTCGCCTTTCGGCTGGACGGCCCTGCGGGTCATCTGCACGCGGCCTTCCGTGTTCACAAAGGTCGCTTCCATCTCGGTATAAGCCGCTGAAGGAAGGATGATGTCAGCGCGCGATGCGCCGCGATCACCATGCGAGCCGACATAAATAACGGCCGTATCGCCCAGCTTGCTAAGGTCGAGTTCGTCGGCACCCAGAAGGACGAGCGTATCGACGCCGCCTTCGAGCATTGCTTTGGTATCGAGACCGCCCTCGCCCGGCACGAAACCGGTATCTAGCGCGCCAACACGGCCCGCCGCATTGTGAAGCACGCCAAAGCCGCTCCACTCTTCCGTGATCGCACCAGCATCGAGTGCGATCTGGTGCGCTGCATTGAGAACATCGAGACCATGCTCGCCGACCAGCGCATGCTCACCAACCACAACCATCGGGCGCTCGGCGTTCTTGAAGGCTTTGACGAAAGCGCTGTCGCCTTTCAGCAGGCCATCGAGGTCTGCCGGGCCGGTGCCGAGATGGGCGTAATCGTAAGTGAGGTCCACGCCTTCGCCGACCAGACCGACCTGAAGATCATTCCAGAGCCAGGCCTTGCGGATACGCGCATTCCAGACAGACGCTTCGACGCGCGGATTGGTGCCGATAAGCAAAAGCGCATCGGCCTCTTCAACGCCCATCAGCGTCGGGTTCAGAATGTATTTCTCGCGAACACCATCAGCGCCATATGCAGCGCCCGCCGGGCGGCAGTCCGTCGACGCGATGTCGAGGCTGCGCGCAAGGTCGAGCGCCGCGCGGGCCTGTTCAACCTCAATGAGATCACCTGCGATGAAACCCGTCTTCTCCTTCGAGGCTTTCAGCGCCTCTGCGGTCTTCTGAAGCGCCTCGCTCCAGCTTGCTGGGCGCAGCTTGCCATTCTCGCGGACATAAGGCTTGTCGAGGCGCTGGCGGGCAAGGCCGTCCCAGACGAAGCGCGACTTGTCTGACAGCCACTCCTCGTTCACCTCTTCATTGATGAGCGGCATGATACGCATCACGCCCGAGCCTTTGGCGTCGACGCGAATGCCTGCGCCCATCGCATCCATGATGTCGATCGACTCGGTTTTGCGCAGCTCCCACGGGCGCGCATTGTAGGCGTACGGCTTGGAGGTCAGCGCGCCGACCGGGCAAAGATCGATGACATTTCCGGAAAGCTCCGACGACAGAGACTTCTCCAGATAGGTCGTGATCTCAGCGTCTTCGCCGCGCGAAATCATGCCCAGCTCTTCGACACCGGCGACTTCAGCGGCAAAGCGCACGCAGCGCGTGCACTGGATGCAGCGGGTCATGATCGTCTTGACCAGCGGCCCCATATTCTTGTTCTCGACCGCGCGCTTGTTCAGCGCATAGCGCGAGCCAGACCGGCCATAGGCCATCGCCTGGTCCTGCAGGTCACACTCACCGCCCTGGTCGCAGATCGGACAATCGAGCGGGTGGTTGATGAGCAGAAACTCCATCACCCCGTTGCGGGCCTTCTCGACATAGTCGCCGGAGGTCAGGACGTTCGGAGGCGTGCCGTCCGGGTTGAGGCGCATGTCACCAACGGTCTGGGCGCAGCTCGCAATCGGCTTCGGCGCGCCCTTCCACTGAACGAGGCACATACGGCAATTGCCGGCCACCGACAGGCGCTCATGATAGCAGAAGCGCGGGATCTCGGCGCCAGCCTCCTCACACGCCTGCATCAGCGTGTAGTGCTTGGGCACCTCAATGTCCTTGCCATCGATGTTCAGTTTGAAAAGGTCGTCAGCCATCGCTTTAGAACTCTTGTACGGGATTGAATTTCGTCTCGCGCGACAGCGAATTCCAGCGCGCAAGGAGATAGGTCGGAACGATGATAAGCAGGCTGCTCAGCATCGCGGATGGGCGCCAGACCCGCACCACCAGCAGGTCATTGGCCAGCGTCAGCAGAAGCGAAAGCACAGCAACCGCCAGGATCGCCCAGAGATACTTGGTTGAGACCAGCGACAGGATACCAAGCACGATCATCGCGCTCAGCTGCACCACTGGCAGAAGGACTGAATTCAGCGCCAGAACATCCACGCCGAAATGCTGCGCAGTGACGATCAGGGCGAACGTATTCGTCCCGATGATCACGGCGCACCAGATGGCGGTGAGGATGTTGCGGAGCATGCTCATCAGTCGTGTCTGCCCTACTCCGCTGCCACGTTTGCACCTTGCACCATAGTGCGCGGCGCCCGGTATTCGGAAATGCGGTCTTCGATCTCGTGACGGAAGTGGCGGATAAGACCCTGCACTGGCCACGCGGCGGCATCGCCAAGGGCGCAGATCGTGTGACCTTCGACCTGACCTGCCACGTCGAGCAGCATGTCGATATCCGACATCTCTGCCTGACCCTTGGCCATGCGCTCCAGCACGCGCCACATCCAGCCCGTACCTTCACGGCACGGCGTACACTGGCCGCAGCTCTCATGCTTGTAGAAGTAGGAAATCCGCGCAATCGCCTGGATGAGGTCGGTGGACTTGTCCATGACGATGACGGCCGCCGTACCGAGACCTGAGCGCAGGTCCCGCAGCGTGTCGAAATCCATATAGGCGTCCATGATCTGCTCAGCCGGCACCATTGGCACCGAAGAGCCGCCCGGGATCACAGCCTTCAGATTGTCCCAGCCGCCGCGGATACCGCCGCAATGGGTCTCGATGAGATCACGGAATGTGATCGACATCTCTTCTTCGACATTACACGGCTTGTTCACATGGCCGGACACGCAGAATAGCTTCGTGCCGGTATTGTTCGGACGGCCAAAGCCCGCGAACCACTCAGCACCGCGGCGCAGGATGGTCGGCGCGACAGCGATGGACTCGACATTGTTCACGGTCGTCGGGCAACCATAAAGACCGGCATTCGCCGGGAATGGCGGCTTCAGGCGCGGCTGGCCCTTCTTGCCTTCGAGGCTCTCGAGCAGCGCCGTCTCCTCGCCGCAGATGTATGCACCTGCACCGTGGTGGACATAGAGATCAAAATCCCAGCCATTCTTGTTGTTCTTGCCGATCAGGCCCGCCTCATAGGCTTCCTTCACCGCCTTCTCCAGCGCCTCGCGCTCAGCGATATATTCGCCGCGCAGATAGACGTAGCAGGCGTGCGCGCGCATCGCATAGGACGCGACCATACAGCCTTCGATCAGAAGGTGCGGGTCATGGCGCATGATCTCGCGGTCCTTGCACGTACCTGGCTCGGACTCGTCTGCATTGACGACCAGATAGTGCGGCCGGTCACGGACTTCCTTCGGCATGAAGGTCCATTTGAGGCCCGTCGGGAAGCCTGCACCGCCGCGGCCACGAAGGCCCGACGCCTTGATCTGGTCGCAGATCCATTCCGGCGTCTGCTGCAGCATCTCACGCGTGAGATGCCACGCACCGCGCTTCTTGGCCGCTTCGAGGCCGGGCGAGTGCGCGCCGTAAAGGTTGGTGAAGATGCGATCCTTGTCCTGCAGCATTAGCTCTTGTCCTCAGATGCAAGTGTCTTGGCCTGCTCGATCCAGGATTCCCGTTCGATCCGGCCCCGGAAAGACAGATACCCGTCGACCCATTTCACATTATCGCCGCTCCAAGCCGCGATCTGTGCATAGGTGTTCACACCAAGCTCATTGAGCTGTTTCTCAATTTTCGGCCCGATGCCCTTGATTTTCTTGAGATCATCGCCGCCCTCGGCGCTGGTCTCAGACGCCGCTGGACGCTCGCCCTCAAGCTCCACATCCTCGTCGGCAGCTTTCACTGTCGCCTTGGATGGCTCTTCGCGGTCGGTATTGGTCGGCTTCGAACGGGCCGGCTCACCCTTGGCTTCGGCCTCGGGCTTGTCGCCATTGGTCGCCTCTGGAAGGTTCGGAAGACGGGACACGCCGTTGCGCGATCCATCAAAAAGGGCAGCGTCTTTCAACGTGGTTGCCCCGCCAATCGGCGCACTATTAAGCCGGTCAACGAACGTCCCCGGAGGGACGTCGACGCCGCCCGCAAGCCGCGACAGGATCTCATCGAGAGATTCCGGCGTCAGGTCTTCATAGTAATAGTCATTGATCTGGACCATGGGCGCATTCACGCAGGCGCCAAGACACTCGACCTCTTCCCATGACAGACGGCCATCATCAGTCACGGCCATCTTCTTGCCGATGCGCTTCTCGCAGACCTTCTTCAGGTCATTGGCGCCGCGCAGCATGCAAGGCGTCGTGCCGCAAAGCTGGACGTGATTCTTGCCGACCGGCTGGAGGCGGAACATCGTGTAGAAGGTCGCAACCTCATAGACGCGGATATAGGGCATCTCAAGGCGGTCAGCGACCGTGCGCATGGCGGGCTCGGACAGCCAGCCATTATTGTCCTTTTGCGCCAGCCACAGCAGCGGGATGACGGCCGAACGCTTCTTGTCCTCTGGGTACTTGCCCATCCAGAACGCAATCGTTGGCTCTGTTTCGGCTTTGAAAGCGAAAGTCTCGCCTCCTGCCTCAAGATCAAAACGGCGAAGTGCCATTAGCGGTCGATCTCCCCAAACACGATGTCGAGCGAACCCAGTATGGCAGAGACGTCTGCCAGCATATGCCCCTTGCACAGGTGATCCATGGCCGCGAGGTGCGGATAGCCCGGCGCCCGGATTTTTGCGCGATATGGACGGTTCGTCCCGTCAGAAACCAGATACACACCGAACTCACCCTTCGGCGCCTCGACGCAGGCATAAACCTCGCCTTCGGGCACGTGGAAGCCTTCGGTGTAAAGCTTGAAGTGGTGGATGAGCGCTTCCATGGAGCGCTTCATGTCACCGCGGCGCGGCGGCGAGACTTTGGAGCCCGCCAGCAGGACTTCGCCCTCCGGCATGTTCTCGATGCACCACTTCATGATGTCGCAGGAGATGAGCATCTCCTCCATGCGGCAGACATAGCGGTCATAATTGTCGCCATTATTGCCGACCACGACCTTGAAGACGTCGCCCGGAATCTCGTCATAGATTTCGTATGGCTGCGAGCGGCGAAGGTCCCATGCGAGGCCAGAGCCACGCACCATGACGCCTGAGAAGCCCCATTCCATGATGATCTTCTCATCCACGACGCCGATATCGACGTTGCGCTGCTTGAAGATACGGTTTTCCGTGATCAGGCCTTCAATATGCGCGATTGCGTCCGGGAAGCGGCCGCAGAAATGCATGATATCGTCAAGAAGATCCGGTGGCAGGTCCTGGTGGACGCCGCCAGGACGGAAATAGGCAGAGTGCATGCGCGAGCCGGAGGCGCGCTCATAAAAGCCAATCAGCACTTCGCGCTCTTCAAAGCCCCAAGTAATCGGGGCCAGCGCGCCGCAGTCCATCGCCTGCGTCGTGATGTTCAGCATGTGCGACAGGATGCGGCCGATTTCCGAATAAAGCACGCGGATGAAGCTGGCGCGGCGTGGCACTTCGAGACCGAGCAGACGCTCGATCGCCAGACACCAGGCATGCTCCTGGTTCATCGGCGCGACATAGTCGAGCCGGTCGAAGTAAGGCAGGCCCTGCAGGTAAGTCTTGTACTCCAGAAGCTTCTCGGTGCCCCGGTGCAGAAGACCAACATGGCTGTCGATCCGCTCAACGACTTCGCCATCGAGATCCATGATCATGCGAAGCACGCCGTGCGCCGCCGGGTGCTGCGGGCCAAAGTTGAGCGTAAATTTGCGGTCGTCGTCGGAGGACGAAATGTAAGCGCTATCAGCCATTGTCAGCCTCCTTTTCCGCCTTCTCATCGCCCGGCAGCTCTTTGGTCATGCCTTCCCACGGCGAGAGGAAATCAAAGTTCCGGTATTCCTGGACCAGGCTCACCGGCTCATAGACGACGCGCTTTTCAAGGTCGTCGTAACGCACTTCGGTATAACCCGTCAGCGGGAAGTCCTTGCGCAGCGGATAGCCCTCAAAACCATAATCGGTCAGCAGGCGGCGCATGTCAGGGTGACCGGCAAAGCGGATACCGTACATGTCGAATGCTTCGCGCTCGAACCAGTCGGCGCTCGGGTGCAAGCCTGTCAGGCTGGGCACTGCGGCGCTTTCGTCGGTCGACACCTTCACCCGGATACGCTGGTTCAGACGCATCGACAGAAAGTGATAGACCACCTCAAAGCGCTGGCTGCGCTCTGGATAATCGACACCGCAAATATCGATCAGCGTCTCGAACACGCACTGATTGTCGTCCTTAAGGAATTTCGACAGGCGCACGATCGAATCGCGTTCAGCGAGCAGCGTGAGCTCGCCATGCTTCACATGGAAGCTTTTCACCATATCGGCGCACGAGTCGCTGATATGCTCGCCAAGCTCTTTCAGGGCTTCACTCATGACCAGTAAATCCTTTCCGCCTAGCGCTCGATCGAGCCTTCGCGGCGGATCTTCTTCTGAAGTTGCAGCATACCATAGACGAGCGCCTCTGCGGTCGGCGGGCAGCCTGGCACATAGATGTCGACAGGCACGATACGGTCACAGCCGCGAACGACTGAGTATGAATAGTGATAATAGCCGCCGCCATTCGCGCACGACCCCATCGAAACGACGTAACGCGGCTCCGGCATCTGGTCGTAGACCTTACGAAGTGCTGGCGCCATCTTGTTGGTGAGCGTGCCGGCAACGATCATCACGTCGGACTGGCGCGGAGAGCCGCGCGGCGCCATGCCGAAGCGCTCGAGGTCATAACGCGGATTGCCTGCCTGCATCATTTCAACAGCGCAGCACGCCAGACCGAACGTCATCCACATGAGCGAACCGGTCCGCGCCCAGGCGATCAGATCGTCTGCACGCGCCGTGAAATAGCCCTTGTCGGCAAGGTGGTCGGAAAGACCGGCAAAAAACGGGTCGTCAGCGCGCACATCGTGCCCGCCTTCGACACCGGCGCGGCCGGCTCCAAGTGCATATGGCTTATAGTCGTCGGCCATCTATTCCCACTCCAGCGCCCCACGGCGCCATTCGTATATGAAACCTACCGTCAGCACGCCGAGGAAGACGACCATGGACCAGAAGCCGAACACACCGATTGTGCCGAGGCTGACAGCCCACGGGAAGAGGAAGGCCACTTCCAGGTCGAAGATGATGAAGAGGATGGCCACCAGATAGAAGCGGACATCGAATTTCATACGCGCATCGTCGAAAGCGTTGAAGCCGCACTCATAGGCCGAATTCTTTTCAGGGTCCGGGTTGGACGGGGCCAGGATGGCAGCGCCAATAATGAAGAGCAGCGACAGGATCACACCAAGTCCCAGAAACAGGATCACTGGCAGATAGTCGAGGGCAAAGCGTTCAATCTCGGTCATATGAGGTGAGCTCCTCGAAGGACGGGCGTCGAAAGCGTCGGGTTAGGACGCTTTCAGCGCGATGGCAACATGCCATCCCCATCATAACTAACGTGGCTGACAGAAAATTCTGCCCCCTCGCATGCGGCGAGGCGACGCGCTGGCTGCAACCGGCATCCAGCTGAAAATGCGAGGGATTTGCAACTCATGCAGGTCCCCCTCTCCTGCACTTCCAAAACACTGTCACTGCACCGTCAGAAACACCATCCCTGCACCAGAGTTTCCGACACCCGTGGGCCCCGGGGTACATTGGCCGCCATGATCGCCCGCGACTGGATCCTCGACGTCCTGGCAGAGCTGGAGCTCTGGTACTGGCCCATATTCCTTTGGGAACTCTACTGGCTGGACCGCTACCTGACGGCCCGCCGCGCAGAGCATCGCTCTGGCCTTGTCGGCTACTCGGTCTGCAAGAAGGGCCGGATCTATATCACGCTGCAGGCCTTCGCGGACAAACCAGACCCGAATGACTGGACCGCCTTCGCCCCACGCGAACCTTGGAAGCGGCTGTCGCTGGATATCTCTGACGTTTGGAAGGGCCTCGACGGTCGTGAACCTCAGACGCCCGCACGACAGATAGCGTGCGGGATGTCGAACGTGTGGAGGATCACCGCCCACGCACCCCTCAACCTCATCCCACCCTAACCAAAACACCCGGCCCCAACTCCGCATGGTGAGCGAAGTCGAACCACGCGGCCACCATCCATCCCCTTTAGTCTCAATAACCGCCCTCCCGAAGATACCTACGAAGGCAGGTATCCAAGGTGCTAAGTCAGAACCGTCGCGCAGACGCTCAACTTACCATCAAATAACGCAGCCCACCGGGCCTGCGGCCGCGCGCGCTTCCTCATCCTGAGCCTGTCAAAGGATGAAGCAGAAAAACATTGAAGGAAGCCCCATAACCTCCCGAGCCCCCCGGCCTGCGCCGGGCTGACTGGATCAAGCGCCAACAGCCCTGAGCCCGATCCATCGCGAAGCGGCGATCAAAACCAGAAACCACGCCTCGTTAGAGGCGCGCAGCGACGATACGGAAGTTAGGAAAAATGGTGCCCGGGGGCGGATTTGAACCACCGACACGCGGATTTTCAATCCGTTGCTCTACCCCTGAGCTACCCGGGCGGGTCACTGGGGAAACGGCGTCATAACGCCGGGACTTGCCATTGTCCAATCCCCTGTTTGATCTTTTTGCAGCAAGCTGCAGCCAACCTCAATTATAGCGCGGCTGAACCGTCTCTGCCGAGGCTGATTCACCAGCCCGGACAGTCTCACACGCCGCATCGAGATCGCGTAGATAGTCATCGATCATATCGGCATGTTTCGGCGACAGCATGAGATGGAGACTGCGTGGCTCCTTGGTGACCGAGGTGAACCAGCCCCGCTTGTACAGTTCTCCATAGAGCGCAAAGGAATGAAGGTCCGGATGGCGAAATGCGATGAGGCCCAACAGCGGCGTGCCAAGAATCTCGAACCCGCGCTCGCGCAGCCCCTGCTCTACTTTCTCCCGTGCCGCGCAAACCTTGCCCTGCAGGCGGCAATATCCCTCGACACCCAGATGGTTCATCACCGCCCAGGCCGCAGAGATCGCCCCGCCCGGCCGTGTCCCGGCAAGCGTCGGCGTCTTCATCGGCGCGCCAGACCAGCCGGCAAAGTCGAACGGCATATGCTGGTAGAGGTCAGCAGATCGGAAAAGCACCGTAGATGCGCCTTTGGCAGCGTATCCGTATTTATGAAGGTCGGCGCTCATCGACTGGACGCCTTCCAGCTCGAAATCGAAAGCCGGCACGGGAAGGCCATTCATCCGCGCAAATGGCGCAAGGAATCCGCCAACACAGGCATCGACGTGAAGCCAGACGCCCTTCTCTATGGCGAGCTCAGACAGCGTCGCTATGGGGTCGATGATTCCATGCGGGAAATTGGGGGCGGAGCCGACGATCATGACAGTGTTCGAATCAATCAACTCAGTCATGGCGGCAGGGTCGGCCTCATAACTGCCATCGGTCTTCAGAGGCGCCCGGCGCACTTCGATGTCCATCAGGTGCGCTGCCTTGTCGAAAGCAAGGTGCGCCGACTGCGGCAGGACGATGTTGGCAGGCCCCGACTGGCCTTTCGAACGGGCGAAGTCGCGCGCTGTCTTGAGGGCCATGGTGATCGAATCGGTCCCGCCAGACGTCATCGCGCCGGTCGCGCCGTCCGGCCCATGCAAAAGGTCCAACGCCATGGAGACGACATCCTTCTCCATCTGCGCGAGCGACGGAAAGGCAAGTGGCCCAAGGCCATTCTCGGACATGAAGGCGGTGTAGGCTTCCTTCTGGACCTGCTCGACCTCCGGGCCGGCATTGAAGACATAGACAGCCGTCTTGCCATCGCGCCATTTAGCGTCATTCGCGCCGCGCGCCGACATCTCGGACTTCAGCTCAGTCCAGCTCGTTCCAGTTTTAGGTAATTTCATCGCTGCCTCCCGATCGGGCAGCATAATCGAACCGCCAGCAATGGCGACCCCTACAGGACTTGAACCTGTAACCGTCGGATTAGAAGTCCGGTGCTCTATCCAGTTGAGCTAAGGGGCCGGAAAGTGCGCCGGACTAATGCGTCCAGGGCTGCTTGCGATCGGCAGCGAAGTTCTGGGAGTAGGATTTCACCAGACGCTTTGGCTCGCGCGGCTCATCGACAGTGAAGATCAGCTTTTCGCGTTTGGCAAACTCGATCGCCTGCTCACGCGTTTCGAAGTGCATACGCACCTGGCCTGTCGTGTCATTGATGCTGGTCCAGCCCATCAGCGGGTCGGCGAAGCGAGCATCGTGATCAGCACGAAACTCCAGAACCCATTCGCGCGTCTTCCCCCGGCCGGACTGCATGGCAGTCTTTCTGGGCTTATAGATCCGCGCGTCCATGTTCGCCTCCAGTATATCGATGGTCGGAGCGAGAGGATTCGAACCTCCGACCCCCTGATCCCAAATCAGGTGCGCTACCAGGCTGCGCCACGCTCCGACATCGGAATGCCCTTCTATGCAGACGCGCTGGACGCTGCAAGCCCTATTTAGCGGTTCGACGCAGCACGCGGAAAACTGCATCCGCTCGCGCAGCCAAAACCGTACCTACCAGCATGTCCGCCGTGACGTGCACAACGCCATTATCTGCAGAGATGACGCGGGGATGCGCCTCAAGCCAGTCGCCCGGACGGATGGTCCCATAGAAGCTGGTGGTGAGCTTCAGGGTCACTGACATTTTCCGGGTTTCATACCAGACGGCCCAGGCAAGTGCGCCATCGGCGAACGAACTCACCATGCCACCATGCATGAAACCCATGCTGTTGCAGTGACGGTCCAGTACCCAGATGCCGCTGCGAATGTCCCCTTCAGCCGTCGCGCGGCAGACTGGGCCGTTGCGCATGGTGAACGGTCCGCGGGAGGAGGATATCTCGAAACCCGCAGGCGGGTCGCGGTGGACTTCGCTATTCTGCGGCATCGTTGCCGAAGATTGCGTGGCGCACGGTGTCGCCCGGCTCGATGCCAAGCTCTGCTGCCTTGCCACCATTGATCTCCAGAACGCCGTTCACCGGTGTGCCCGGCGAAATCGTGCGCAGGGAGCCTGGAACAGCATTGCGAGCAATCATCACAACAGACCCGGTCGACGAGATGAACAGCATGTCGAGTGGGATCAGCGTGTTCTTCATATACATCGCTGGCTCACGCGGATTGCCGAAGTCGAACAACATGCCTGCATCGGGCGCTAGCGATTCGCGGTTCATGAGGCCGTAGGAAATCTCATCGCTTTCATCGGCGATCTCGATGTCGAACTGGTGACTACCATTCGCCGAGTCGATGGTGACGCTCGACGTTTCGAGCGGATCGGCAGGTGCCGTCTGCGCAAAAGCAGTGGAAGACGGCAGCACAATCGTGCTGAAGCTCAGGGCCGCAATGGCGAGAAGTGTTTTCATGCAAGCGGGTTTAGCCTGCAGCTTTCACAGGCACAACACGTCTTGGAGGCCGGCTGTGTATCTATTCTGTAAAGACGGCGCTCACGTAAGCACCGCGCGTCCCTTCGGAAATTGTCACAGTGAACTGCTCTCCCGGCTCTGCCGATGAAATACCGCTACGGCGCAGGACGGAAATATGGATGAAGACGTCCCCCTCCTCCTCGACCCGGTTCACAAAACCAAATCCGCGTTCTGTGCTGAACCACTTAACAATGACGTCTTCGGGTTCGGGGGCTGTACCTTTCTCCTTGGCGATCACCTCGCGAGGACGGTCCATCTCGATGATGTGCTCAACCTGCCAGCCCCGATCGCCGGCCACGGCGTCGCAGACGATACGTGCACCCTCATCGGCATCAGACTCGCCATAGGCCCGCAGCGCCGAGATGTGGATCATCACATCGCCCGAAAGCTCAGATGAGGTCACAGAATCAGGAATGACGAAACCATAGCCCTTTGCCGGGTCAAACCATTTTATAGCGCCAATCACCCTCACAGAGGTTGAAGGCTCTACATTCTGGATTTCAGGTTTCAACGCACTCATCGACCCACCATTCCCGGAAAGAATAGTAGAAAAGCCGAATCGGAATGTCATCCCCGAAGGGGACAACAAATCGTGTTTTGCGCGAAATTGTCCAAAAAATGGCACTCCCTAGGGGAATCGAACCCCTCTTTCCAGGTTGAAAACCTGGCGTCCTAACCGATAGACGAAGGGAGCGCTCGGTTTGGAACGCGCGATATAGCTGCCAGTCGCGCGGCTTGCAAGCGGCTCTATGCGGACAAATCAGATTTTTGCAGTTGAGCGATTTTTCGATGTTTGACCATCACCCCGGAATGCCCCGCCACGCAAGGAAATGAGGGGCTCAGCTGACCGATGGGGCGGCATCTACGAGTTCAAGTTGCGCGCGGCGGCGCCCATTCCATTCGTCACATTTCAAGCGGCCGACCAGGTGAAAGCGCCCTCGCGCCTGCAGGGCGTCACCGAGCGGCGTGCCGACACTGCGCCAGCTCAGCACTTCGACTCGCCCTGTCGTGCTTTCAGCTGTCAGACGCAGATGATTTGCACCGATGGGCCGCGCATGCGTGATTTCCATATCCGTCAGCGCAAAATATGGTTCCGGTGCGCCCTGACCAAAGGGACCGAGCTGCGCGATGAGGTCAAACGTATCCGGCGAGATGGCGCCAGCATCCAACAATGCGTCGACTTTTAACTCACGAGCGGCATGACGCTCATCAGAGAATGCGCTGAGATGAGAATTGAGCCAGTCGGAAAACTGCCCGATCTGTTCAGGCTCAAGGCTGAGACCGCCCGCCATTGCATGGCCGCCGCCTGAGAGGATATGTCCTTCGCGCGCAGCCTGGGCAATCGCGTCCCCGATATTCACACCGCGAACAGACCGGGCTGATCCTTTCGCAACCGGCCCAAGATCCCTGCCCCAGCCGATCACGATCGTTGGCCGATGGAAGCGGTCCTTGATTCGACCCGCAACGATTCCAATCACGCCGGGATGCCAGTCTTCGCCGGAGACGACGAGGGCATGACGGTCAGGGTCCTGTTCCAGCTGCCGCTCTGCCTGTGCCGTGGCAATTTCAAGAATATGGGCCTCTACAGCCTTTCGCTCATCATTCAGGCCATGAAGGCGCTCTGCCAGCTCAATCGCTTCCTGACGATTGTCTGTCGCGAGCAGCTTTGCCGCAAGCCAAGGATCACCGACCCTGCCGCCTGCATTGAGGCGCGGCCCTAGAACGAAAGTCGCATGATAGACGCTTTCGATCCGGCCGATACCAGCGACGTCTGCCAGAGCGCGGAGGCCGGGATTGCCGTCGCGGGCCATGATCTTGAGCCCCTGATGGACGAAAGCGCGGTTGGCATCCCGCAAAGGCGACATGTCGCAAAGTGTGCCGAGGGCACACAGGTCGAGCCAGTCGAGCATGTTGGGCAGGCCGCCAGC
>DUBH01000060.1:14877-18093 GCA_012960415.1 Henriciella sp.
GATATTCCGCTTGCGGGCTTCGGCATTCAGAGCTGCGAGCATGACATATACCACGCCAGCTGCCGCAAGGTGGCCGTAACCAGAGGTGTCGTCCGGCCTGTTCGGATTGACCAGTGCAGCAACCTCTGGCCACTCATGCCCCATCAGGTGGTGATCGATAACGATGACCGGCAAGCCAATACGGTTGGCTTCTTCGAGCGCCTCGGTCGCCGCAGCGCCGCAATCAACTGTAATGACGAGGTCGGCGCCCTGCTCTTTCAGATAGCGAAAGGCGGCCGGCGAAGGCCCATAGCCTTCTGTCAGTCGGTCCGGGACGTATAGGCCGAGCTCTCTTCCCCAAGCGCGGAAATATCTGGCGATAAGCGCCGATGATGTGCCGCCATCGACGTCATAGTCAGCGAAGACCGTAACGTTCCGGCCGTCTGCGATGGCGTCGAGGATCAGGCCTGCCGCCTTCTCCATATCCTTGAAGGTCGACGGGTCCGGAAACGTGTCACGAAGCTTTGGGGCCAGAAACCCGGGCGCCTCGCCCGGTTGGACACCGCGGAGGAAGAGAAGCCTTGAAATAAAGTCCGGCGTGCCGAGCGACAGACTTAGCTGCCGGACCTTATTGTCGTCGACTTCGGCGAGCGACCAGTATCGGGCACCCAGAGACTGACCGACATTGAACAGATGGCCGCCGTCCGGCATCCCTTAAGCGGTGCGGTGGCGCGACTGGATCTTGCGGACCATGCCGTCGGCCGAGCTCATGACGAGCGTGTCGGTTGTGATGATGCCGGGACGCACGACGACGCCATCAAGAAGCCCGCCCTTCGTCACGCCCGTGGCGCAGAAGACGGTCTCGCCGCTCGCAAGTTCGTCGAGATCATACTTGCGGTCGAAATCTGTGACGCCAACACGCTTGGCGCGTGCGCGCTCATCGTCATTGCGGAAGAAGAGACGGCCTTGCATCTGACCGCCGACGCATTTCAGTGCCGCTGCCGCCAGCACACCTTCAGGCGCGCCGCCCTGGCCGATATAGAGGTCGATGCCTGTGTCCGGATTGGTGGTGTTGATCACGCCGGCGACATCGCCGTCAGAGATCAGACTGATGCGGGCACCGACACTGCGGATGCTTTCAATGATATCGGCGTGACGCGGACGGTCGAGCACGCAGACCGTGATCGATTCGACCGAACGACCGGCTGCTTTCGCCATGGACTTGATGTTCTCGGCGGGTGTCGCATCGAGATCGATGACACCTTTTTCGTAGCCCGGGCCGATAGCGATCTTGTCCATATAGGTGTCTGGCGCATGCAGCAGGCCGCCGCGCGGCGCAATTGCAAGCACAGCCAGCGCATTTGCCATATTCTTGGCGGTGAGGGTGGTGCCTTCGAGAGGATCGAGCGCAATATCGATCTCCGGACCATTTCCGGTGCCGACCTCTTCCCCGATATAGAGCATGGGCGCTTCGTCTCGCTCGCCCTCGCCGATCACGATCCGTCCCTTGAAGTCTACCGAATTGAAAGCTGTGCGCATCGCGTCCACGGCCGCCTGATCAGCGGCTTTCTCATCGCCAAGGCCAGCAAGCTTCTGCGCTGCAATCGCTGCCACTTCGGTCACGCGAACCATGGCATCAGCAAGACTCGGAACAAGAATGCTATTCGTCATCTTCTCCTGGCAGCCAGATCGGCTGCCCCCTCCCAATTATTCTGATGAAGCCTCAATGGCCATTATCTGCGGAGTTCCTACATTGGACGCCAATGACTGCAAGCGCTCGCGTGCATTCGATATCTCCTTGCGTGAGCAGAGATGCGTCACGATGGCGATCGGTGCAGCGCCGTCCTCGTCAGCCGAGTCCTGCAATAATTTGTCGATCGACACTCCGGCATCGGCCAGAGCTTCCGTGAGTTCAGCAAGTGAACCGGCCTTGTCCATCAGTTTCACACGGACAAAATATGCAGCGGTTTCATCGGCTTCCGCGACCACGAACTTGCGGCGCGCATGGTGCTCAGCATGGCCGAAAGCGGGACGCGCAATGGGATTGAAGAGCTTTGCCACGTCGCCCATAACGGCGCTTGCCGTTGGCCCTGGGCCTGCGCCGGGCCCCGTCAGCGTGACGGCACCGAGCGGCTCACCTTCTACACGCACTGTGTTCAGGCTGCCATTGATGCGCGCCAGCGGATGATTCTTTGGCAAAGCGAATGGCTCTACGCGGCAAACAACGCCGTCGCCCGCAATCTTGCCCTCTGCGATGAGCTTGATTCGAAGGCCAAGCCGGTCAGCGAGATCGAGGTCGAGCAGCTCGACACCGTCTACGCCGGACACCGACACTTTGGAGAAGTCTAGATCGGCCGAAAATGCAATCGCTGCCAGGATTGCAGCCTTGTGCGCCGCATCCATACCGGACACGTCGAGTGTCGGATCGGCTTCGGCGTAGCCGAGACGCTGGGCTTCAGCCAGCACCGTTTCGTAAGACTTGCCCGTATCCAGCATCTCGCTCAGCAGGAAGTTACAGGTGCCATTCAGGATACCGGTGACGCGGTTGATCTCGACGCCAGCGAGCGAGTCGCGCAGCACGCGCACAATCGGTACGCCGCCTGCAACCGCGGCTTCGAACAAGAGGTCCACACCATGTTCACGGGCGAGCTCTGCCAAGGCCTGGCCATGCATGGCAATCAGTGCCTTGTTGGCGGTCACGACCGACTTGCCGGACTTGATCGCGGTTTCGACAGCGACCTTTGCAGGGCCGTCAGAGCCGCCAATCAGCTCGACGAAGACATCCACAGACTCGTCGGCGGCAAGTTTCGCAGCGTCGTCAAACCAGCGATAGGAATCTGTCTCGACAGGCCGGTTGCGGCTACGATTACGTGCTGTGACGCCCGAAATCTCGACCTGACCTGGAAGGCGCAGGTTTTCCTGACGCTGTACGAGGTCAACGAGACCACAGCCAACATGGCCGAGCCCTGCGATACCGAGCTTCAATGTCTTCACGACAGCTCCTTTCCTTCTAGTACTGAGCCCTCAGTCTCCGCAGCCGCTTTGCCTTGGGTTTGAAGGAATTTCTTGATGTTGCGAGCGGCCTGCCGGATGCGCTGCTCGTTTTCAACCAGCGCGATGCGAACATAGCCTTCGCCGCGCTCTCCGAACCCAGATCCGGGCGCCACAGCCACACCTGCCCGAGTGGCGAGGGCCACGCACAGAGCTAGAGGCACACGCCAGCCGGCACCTGATCCT
>DUBH01000060.1:18103-35384 GCA_012960415.1 Henriciella sp.
CGAGTGAGAATTCGAGACTGCTCATGGATTTGCACTGCTCAGGCACAGGGGCCCAGCAAAACATGGACGCAGTCGGTTTTGGCACGTCCCATCCGGCACGGCGGAAGCTGTCGACAAGGGTGTCGCGGCGCGCGCGGTAGATTTCACGAGCTTCAGCGACGCAGTCCTGCGGGCCGTCCAGAGCGGCGCAGGCAGCGACCTGTATCGGTGTGTAGGCGCCATAATCGAGATAGGATTTTACCCGGCCAAGCGCACCGATCAGTCGCTCATTGCCCGCGGCGAAACCGATCCGCCAGCCTGCCATTGAATAGGTCTTCGACAGGGTCGTCGTCTCAACCGCGATCTCACGCGCACCTTCGACCTGAAGGATCGATGGCGGCGGGTCCTCAAAATAGATTTCATTGTAGGCGAGATCAGACAGGATCCAGAGATCATGCTGACGCGCGATTTTTACGGCTTCGCGGTAGAAGTCGAGATCAGCCACCGCGCCCGTCGGATTAGACGGATAGCAGAGCACCATCGCGGTTGGCGGCGGCACGCTGTATCGGATCGCATGGTCCAGATTGGAGAGGTATTGCTCTGGTGTCTGCGCAGGCACACCCCGGATTGAGGCGCCCGCGATGATGAAGCCAAATGAGTGCAGCGGATAGGACGGGTCCGGCGCAAGGATCACATCGCCCGGCGCAGAAATAGCCTGAGCGAGGTTGGCGAAGCCTTCCTTTGACCCCAGCGTCACAATGACTTCACGGTCCTTGTCGAGCGTCACGTCGAAACGGCGCTTATAGTAGTTCACGAGCGAGCGGCGCAGGCCATTAATGCCGCGCGAAGCGGAATAGCCATTCACGTCCGGCTTCTGTGCGGTCTCGCAAAGCTTGTCGACGATGTGTTTTGGCGTCGGCAGGTCCGGATTGCCCATGCCGAGGTCGATAATATCCGCGCCATTCGCCCGCAGCGCCGCCTTGCGACGGTTCACCTGTTCAAAAACATAGGGCGGCAAACGCCTGATCTTATAAAATTCTCCGGCCATGACCGAACTCCGCAGGGCAAATAGTCTGTGTCGATGTAAAGAAAGTGTCAGCGCCGGGCGCGGGGCCTGTCAAATCTTGCGCGCAAGGAGGTGACCTCCTGATCCGACAGGAAGTCGGCTGGGCCCGGTCGCCCCTCAAGCTTGTTGAGCTGTGCCTCGCCCCACGCGGCGATTTCCTGCGGCGTAAGGTATGTTGGTGCTGCGCGCGGGTCTTTGACGATGGCCTGATAAAGGGCTGTGCGACGGCGAACCGCCTCATCCTTGGCGCGCTTGCCTTCGGCGTCCACGCTCTCGTCGGTTTCAGTCGGGGTCGCGCGCACGGTCGGCACGTCTGCAATCTTCGGAAAGCCGCGTTCCGCCAATTCCGCCTGGCGCTGCTCATACCATTCAGGCGGCTGAACGGCGCTGCCAGTCGGCTCGGTGGTCGCACATCCGACGGCGATCATTGCAAAAACGGGAATCAACCAGACTTTCGTCATAAACTTCGGCACTCTTCATTCATCCTGAAACATTTATTCCCTACCCCTGTTTGTGTAGAATAGCGATAGATGGTGATGAAAAGCACGAGCGATATGAGCGAACCGGAACACCGCACCCTGAATGCGATCCTCGCCGATCAATCACCTGAGCAATTGCAGGCGATCGGGCAGGCGCTTGCCGAAGCCGCGATTGAGTCGCAGGCGCTTCTTAATGAAGTGCTGGCGACAGCGAACCCCGGCGAAGGGCTTACGTCCAACCCTGACCCTTTCGGTGTCGGCAATACATATGGCCGGTTGGGTCAGTCGCTGGCGAGCAATCCTCAGTCTTTACTCAACGCCAATCTTGAACTCTGGACCGGCTGGATCAGCCTCTGGAAGGATTTCACGCTGGGCCAGATCAGCGGCGCGCAGGACAAGCGCTTCTCTGACCCCGAATGGTCATCAAACCCGGCATTCGAGTTCATGCGCAAGGCGTATGAGCTGAACTCATCCTGGATGATGTCGCTGCTGGAGGCCGCACCGGATCTATCGCCAAGCGACAAGCGAAAGGCGCAATTCTATACGCGTCAGACGATTGACGCGCTCTCCCCGACAAATTTCTTCGCGACCAACCCGGCTGCCCTGCGCGCCATGTTGAAGACCGGCGGGCAAAGCCTTGTGGATGGTCTGCGGAATGCCCGCGCCGATATCGCGAAAGGTGGTGGCCGGCTCTCGATCAGCCAGTCGGACGAAACGCCGTTTGAGATCGGGAAGAATATTGCGACCGCCCCCGGCAAAGTCGTATTTCGCAACAAGCTGATTGAGCTGCTTCGGTTCGAACCATCCACCGAGGATGTTTATGAGCGACCGCTGCTCATCTTCCCGCCTTGGATCAACAAATACTACATCATGGACCTGCGGGAGGAGAACTCGCTGATCCGCTGGCTTGTCGACAAGGGCCTTACCGTCTTCGTGGTATCGTGGCGGTCTGCTGATGCAGTGACGCGCGACTTCACCTGGGACGACTATATCGAGCATGGCGCCTTCGCGGCAATGAACGAAGCGCTCGTCCAGACGGGTGCCGACAAACTGAACGCGATCGGCTATTGCATCGGCGGATCACTTCTTACCGGCGCGCTAGGCCATATGGCAAAGACAGACGACGAGCGCGTGGCATCAGCCACTTTCTTTGCGTCGCAATCGGACTTCTCCGATGCAGGCGACCTGATGGTCTTCACCGATCCGGAGTCGCTCGGCAGTATCGATAACGTCATCGACGAAAATAATGGCATCATGCCAGGCGAGATGATGGGACAGACCTTCAACTGGCTTCGCCCTGTCGATCTCGTATGGCGCTATGTCGTGGACAATTACATGATGGGCAAGAAGCCCCGCCCGTTCGACCTTCTGTTCTGGAATGCCGATCAAACGAATATTCCGGGCGAAACGCATCGTACCTATCTAAAGAACCTGTATGGAAAGAACGAATTAGCCGAAGGACGCTTCAAAGTCTTCGGTGAGCCCGTCTCCATGAGCGATATCTCGATCCCCGTAACTATACAGGCGAGCCGCGAGGACCATATCTGCCCATGGCACTCAATTTATCGCGGCGCCCAGAAATATGGCGGCGACGTCAATTTCATTCTGGCGGGGTCTGGCCATATTGCTGGCGTGATAAACCATCCGAGCGCCGAAAAGTACCAGCACTGGACGAATGAGGGCCTCGCAAAAACGCCAGAGGCGTGGCTATCCGGCGCCGAAGAAACCAAGGGCTCATGGTGGCCGACCTGGTGGGAATGGCTTGAGCCCAAGGCGGGCGCTCTCAAACCAGCTGAACCGATTGAAGACAAGGGACTGGGCGATGCACCCGGCACCTATGTAAAGATGCGCCTCTCTGACATCGCGCAAGGCAAGATGCCGGCGACTGAGTATTCGACGCCCTCAAAACCTGCCAGGGCGGCACCCAAGCCGAAACCGGCGGCAAAAAAGGAAACGGCGCCTAAGCCGAAGACCCCTGCCGCTAAGGCTAAAACCAGCACTGCGTCTTCGACCAAGTCAAAGGCGCCCGCTAAAAAGCCGGCGAAGAAAGCGTCATCTCAGGGGAAGAGTGGCAAAAGAGCGTCGAGCCCCAAAGCCTGATCCCAACCCATCATAAGGTTTAGGTTCTGGATGGCCTGACCGCTCGACCCTTTGACGAGGTTGTCGATCACGGCGATCACAATTACGCGGCCTTTTGCACTGTCAGGGAAAACGGCAATCCGGCAATCATTCGTCCCGCGCACATGACGCGTATCCGGCGGCGGTGAGCCCAGCGGCAAGACGCTGACAAAAGGCTGGTCTGCATAGGCCGCCGAGAGCGCTGCATGGATCGAATCAACGTCGCCGCGTAGATGGCAGGTAACGTGCTCACCGCGCGCCATCGGGATCAGGTGAGGCGTGAAGGTCACTTCAATATCATTGAGGCCCGCGCGCAGATTAAGCTCCTGCTCAATCTCCGGTGTGTGACGGTGGGTCCCAACGCCATACGCATGCAAGCCCTCAGTAACTTCGCTGAAGAGATTGCCTTCCTTGAGCCCCCGCCCTGCCCCGGTCGCACCTGATTTCGCATCAATGATGATCGCATCACGATCAATAATCATGGGCTTCATGAGCGGCAGAAGAACCATGAGAATCGCTGTCGGATAGCAACCCGGACAGGCGACAAGATCTGCGCCTTTCATAGCATCGGCGGCATGTTCGCTAAGGCCGTAGATTGCGTTGGCCGTCCGCTCAGGTGCGATATGCTCGCGGCCATACGCTTTCGAATAGGTCACCGCATCGCGAAACCGGTAGTCTGACGAGAGATCGACGACTTTTACATGCGCCGGCAGAGTCTCGATCAGGTCCTGGCTCGTGCCGTGCGGCAGGCAACCAAACGCGACATCAACGCCGCTCCAGTCGACATCCTCCGCCTTGATTACATCGAGGTCGTACTTGCCGCGAAGGTGCGGGAATATATCAGACAGTGTCTTGCCAGCGAGCGCATTACCCGTGGCAGCGACGGGCGTCACCTTCGGGTGATTGCGAAGGATACGGACGGTCTCGGCGCCGGTGTAGCCAGACGCGCCAAGAATAGCGGCTTTCAACGGTTGATCGGTCATGACGCCTCTTTGTCATGTCAGCGGGCAAAGAAAAAGGGCGCTCCGGTTTCGAAGCGCCCTTTTCGAGAAAAGATCCTGGATGCGAACCTAGCGCTTCGAGAACTGGAAGCTGCGGCGTGCTTTCGCACGGCCATACTTCTTACGCTCAACCGTACGCGGATCGCGGGTCATGAAGCCAAACGGCTTCAGAACGGCGCGCAGGCCCGGCTCGTAGTTGACAAGGGCGCGGGCAATGCCGTGACGCACAGCGCCGGCCTGACCGGAAAGGCCAGAGCCCTTAACCGTGCAGATCACGTCGAATTCAGTGCGGCGGTCGGTTTCGACCAGCGGCTGCTCGATCACCATGCGCAGAACCGGACGAGCAAAATACTGCTCCTGGTCCTTACCGTTGACGGTGATCTTGCCGGTGCCCGGCTTGATCCAGACGCGGGCCGTTGCCGACTTGCGGCGGCCTGTACCATAGGCGCGGCCGAATTCGTCGATCTTCGGCTCTACAGTGACAACCGTCTCGGTTGCAGCTTCGCCGCTGGTGACGGTTTTCAGGTCTTCAAGAGAATTGGCGGTATCGGACATATGATCAGTCGTCTCTCAGATTCTTGACGTTCATCGATGCGAAATCGACGGTTTCCGGCTTCTGAGCCTCATGCGGGTGCTCTGACCCGGCATAGACACGAAGCTTGGAGAATTGTTGGCGGGCGAGCGGGCTTTCGCCCGGCATCATGCGCTTCACTGCGAGCTCAATGGCTCGCTCTGGGAAGCGACCGCCGAGGATCTTCTCTGCCGTGGTCTGCTTGATGCCGCCTGGGTATCCGGTGTGGCGGTAATAGGTCTTGTCACGCAGCTTATTGCCGGTGAACCGAGCCTTTTCCGCATTGATCACAACGATATGGTCGCCCGTATCGATGTGCGGAGTGTAATCAGCGCGGTGCTTGCCGCGCAGGCGTTTGGCGACATATGAAGCAAGGCGACCGACCACAACATCAGTTGCGTCGATAACGATCCACTTGTTCTCCACGTCAGCTGGTGCGTTATAAGTCTTCATTGCTCCTCGGGAGCCTCTCATTCGGAGTGTTGGAATATGTTCAAGCGCCCGCGTTTAAGCGCGCATACCTTCCCTGTCAACGCAGGGATCGCCGGTTTCCTGCTATTCTATGCTGCATCCTGCTCTGGCCCGCAAGAGCCAGCAGAACCGGGAGAAGCAGCTCCTCAGGAAGAGGACGCTTTGTCTGAAGCCACTGACACGGCAGCGCTAAATATGTTGCCCGCCGTCTGGTCGACCCGTCAGCTCGATTCGCCAGTCGCGAGTATCGGCGTTGCAGGCGGTGCCGGATCGACCTTCGCGGTCGCCTATGATGATGGCAGCGTCCAGATTTTCGACTTCGATGGCGAACGCATCACTGAGACGACCGGAGAAGGTACGCGCGCGCTCGCGGAAGGGCGCTACGCCATGCTGGCTGGCACGCCGGTGACGATCTTCCCAGGCATTGATGCAGAGGGCAGCCTGAAAGTCTGGATCTATGGCGGCGGCGTGGCGGCCCCGATCCAATATGACCTGCAAGGTGACCAAGCTGGTCCAGCGGCGGGTATCTGCGCCGCACCGCCTGCGGACGATGCCAACTCCATCCACCGGATTGCCTACTGGACGGAAACGGAGCCGGACACGCTTTATAATGGCGCAATTCGGGAATCAGGCGGCGAGCTCGTCTTTGAAATTGAAGATGAGCAAACCGCGAGCGGCCCGATCACGGCATGCGTCATCAGCGCTGATGAGGCGACAGCTTTCACCGCGCCCGTGGATGCAGCTGCGAGCCTTCGCCGTCTGGGACGTGAAACGCTCATCCTGTCTGAAGGCAATGGACGTCTTAAACTGGCCGTAGGTGACAGTGAGCCTGCCACGTTCGACATCCGTGAAGGCATCACCGTCGAAGTGCCGAACATGTTCACGTCGCTGGCGGCAACTGGCGATGCGCGTGGCGGCGGTTATCCCGGCGGTGTCATCATAGTCGGCGGTACGGTCAGTGGTGATGATCACCGGGTCGTGATGATAGACCCAAGCCGTATTACGATGTCGCCGATTGAGGTGCCGACGCCGACCGAGTGATCCAGACCAGGCGCACGGCGGCGATGAACACAATCACGCCGAGCGCCTGATGGACAATGGCAAGCTTGAGCGGCGCGCCGCTGACGAGGGTATATATGCCCCACGCGGCCTGAGCCGTGGCCAGGGTGGCAAGCAAGGCAAAAGGTTTGGCGGCAGGCTTGCCCCAGGCAAGGACTGCCCCGCCAAGCGCCGCGCCCCAGAGGACATAGGCGAGCACCCGGTGATTGAACTGGGTCGCCGCCAGCCCTTCGAACAGGCTGCGCACGCCAAGTCCTTCTTGAATATATGATGCTGGCACGAAGGAACCGTCCATGAGCGGCCAGTCGGTATAGGTCCGCCCGGCATCGAGGCCTGCCACGAGGGCGCCTGATGCCATCTGGATAGAGACCAAGGCGAGCAACACGATCGACAGCGAAGACAGAAGTCGGGAAGCGCTGACGTGGCTTTTATGGCCAAGATCCAGCCACAGCCAGACGGTGTAACCAATGATGATGAGCGCCAGAACGAAGTGCGTCATTAGCCGGTAAGGCGCAACATCCAGACGGTCTGTTTCCCCGATCCCGCTGGACACCATCCACCAACCGATCGCGCCCTGCAGGCCGCCGAGCGCAATCAGAATGACGAGCCGCGTTGTGAGCGCTCGCCCAATCCACTTTCGCGCGAGGAAGAAAACGAGACCCCCGACAGCGAACAAGCCAATGAACCGCCCGAAAAGACGGTGTCCCCATTCCCACCAATAGATGTACTCGAACTCAGCCGGCGTCATGTTGTAGTTCTGCTGCTGGAATTCGGCGGTCTGCTGGTACTTTGCAAACTCTTCCGCCCAGTCCTGCTGATTGAGCGGCGGGATAGACCCACTGATAACGTCCCATTCCGTGATCGAGAGACCTGAATCTGTGAGGCGCGTCATGCCGCCGATCAGAATCATCGCGTAGACCAACAGCGCGATCACAACGAGCCAGCGCCGGATCCATTTCTCTGCGTACGGGGACTTTGCCATTTGTGTCATGGCGACCTATCTGAGCGTACACCGCAAATTCGCAAGCCGTCACGCGGTCGCAGGTACGTTAAAAAGCAGGACCTAGACCATCATGCGCAAGCCGCTCGCCGCCATTGCAATCCTCACCATCATTGCAGTCTGGATCTTTCTGGTGGGGACGATTGGCAGCCGCATCACAGAGTGGCCATTCTGGGCGCAGCTGCCTTTTTACATTATCGCTGGCGTCGCCTGGATCTTACCTGTCCGCCCTGTCCTGCGCTGGATGAACAGCGCAGAGCCTCGTCAGGACTAGCGGTTACCTTCGTCCTCGTCCTCACCGGCCAGCCTACGAGCCTGCTGGCGCAGCCGCTCGAACATGGTGGAGGGGTCTTCGCTGTCATCGCCCCCGGCATCTGACGACGTGTCAGCTTCTGGCTCGAAATCAGGTGTCTCCGATACATCCTCTGCGACTTCTGGCGGTAGCGTCTCAGGCGTTGGTTCGGTGACCCAGTCTTCCTCACTCGCTTCCACTGCCGCTTCGGCTTCAGCCTCTACCGGGGCCGGAATGACTTCAGGCGTCGGCTGTGAGTCTGCAGCGTACGCCTCACCTTCAGCCACATCCGCTTGATCTACCGGGCGGTCTGCCTCGGCAATTTGCTCTGGCATGACTTCAGGCGCAGCAGCAGCAGCAGCGGCTGCCGTGGTCGCGGTGTTATCGGAATAGGTTTTGGCGGTTGGCTGCGCAGCGTCGCCTTCATATGGTTTTGAAACGACGCTCGTCATCGAAAGATCCCACAGGATGGTTTCGCCGCCCGTAAGTGTGCGGCCCGGATGAACGATACAGCTGCCCGGCGAACGCGCCGGAATGTAGACATCACACCAACCGCCGAGGCGGCGAGTCGCGACGGTCTTGCCCTTGGCAACCCGGTCGCCTGCGTCAGACTTGGTAACAAGACGCGGCCCCAGACCGCCGGAAGAGAACACGAAACCGGCGCGAATATTGTCATTGCTGAAGACCGCAGAGAGGCGCGCAAGCCCCTCGGACTCCGCCTTCATGGCAACAAACGCCTTGGGCTCACCCTCGGTGCATTCAATACGGTCTATGGCGCCCGCGATTGGCGCGTGAACATTGTTTGTTGAAACGGGCGAGGATGCGATCCGAATACGGACGGCTGGTCCTGCCATGCGGAGACCTTCAGGCGCTTCGGTCTCTTCCACCGAGACGACGACACCGTCGCAAGGGGACGTCACGTGGTCGGTAGACTGCGGTGTGACCCGTTCTGCCGTACGTGTGGCGAAGAGGATAATCACGCCCGGAATGAAGCCGAGCCAGAAGAGGGGCTCCCAGAGCATGGCGAGCAGGATGCCGAGCAACCAGGCCGCCAGAAATCCGACGACGCCCTCAAGGTCAAAACCGCTCCTGAACCAAGGGAAGGTTTTGTGAGAAAGTGACGCGTCGCGGTCTGCCATGATAGTTCCTCTTATTCGGCGGCAGTTGCGAGGCGATCCCTCGCAACCTGATGCGCCCACATTTGTGCATACTTGCCATCAGAGCGCAAAAGTTCGCCGTGCGTTCCGCGCTCCAGTATCCGTCCCTGCTCCAGAACGACGATTTCGTCGGCGTTCTGCACGGTCGACAGGCGGTGCGCGACCATCAGCGTCGTGCGCCCGCGGGAGGCTTCGTCGAGCGCATCCTGCACGGCGGCCTCGGTCGCGCTGTCGAGTGCGGAGGTCGCCTCATCGAGGACAAGCACAGCGGGGTCCGCGAGGATGACGCGAGCGATGCCGACGCGCTGCTTCTCACCGCCTGAAAGTTTGAGGCCGCGTTCGCCAACTTCTGTCTGCCAGCCATCTGGCAGCGCTTCGATGAAGGGCAGAAGCTGTGCGCGGCGCGCGGCATCCTCAAGGGCCTCGATGGAAGCATCCGGATTGGCGTAGGCGATGTTCGCAGCGATCGTGTCGTTGAACAGGACGACATCCTGCGGGACGAGGCCGAGCGCCTGTCGCAGAGAAGTCTGCGTCATATTGCGAATATCAGTGCCGTCGATGCGTACACTGCCGGACTGCACATCATAGAAGCGGAAGAGGAGCTTCAGCAGCGTCGACTTTCCTGCCCCGGATGTGCCGACGAAGGCGACTTTTCGCCCCGGCGCGACGTCAAAGCTGATGTCGGCCACGCCGACGGTACGGGCATCGTGCGTGAAGCTGACATTATCGAAGCTCACAGCCCCTTCTGGATTGTCGAGTTCAATCGCCCCTGCCCTGTCCTGCACTTCAGGCACCATGGCGAGGAGACCGTGGAGCTTTTCGAGATCGACAGCGCCCTGTTTGATTTCACGCCAGGCCCAACCAAGGATGTTGAGCGGGGCGTAGAGGCTAAGCAGGACAAGCATGACCGCCGTGAGGTCACCGATCTGCATCGTGCCCTGACTGTAATTCCAGGCTGAAAGCGCCAATACGGCCAATAGGCCAGCATTCATGATGAAGGCCTGCACGCCGTTGAGCAGGTACATGCTGCGGACCGCTTCAACGTAGCGCTTGTTGTAGCGGCGCATGGCGGTGTCATAGCGGCCCGTCTCGCGCTTTTCGGCGGCGAAGGCTTTCACCGTCTCAAAGTTCGTCAGCGTGTCGATGGAGACAGCACGAAGTTCGGTGTCGGCCTTGTTCATGCGCCGACGCTGGCGCACGCGCCATTCAGTGATGATGACGGTCGCGATCACGTAGAGAATGATCGTGGCGACAGCGATCAACGCCAGCCGATAGTCATATGCCGCCCCAAGCGCGATGGAGGCGAGCGCGAGGCGCACGAAAGTCGGGCCGATATTGAAAGCGAGAAAGCGGATCAGGTAGTCGATCGCGCTCGCGCCCCGCTCAATGACGCGGTTGAGCGCGCCAGAGCGGCGTGTCTGATGGAAGCCAAGCGATAGCGATTGCGCGTGACCGAAAGCGTCGACGCAGGCAATGCGCTGGGCATCCTGGCTTACTGGGCTGAAAAGCGCATCACGTGCCTGGGGTAACGCGGCCGCCAGAAAGCGAAGTCCAATCGCGAGCGCGATCCAGCCTATGGCAATTGCGAGCGGCGCAGCCTGCACGCCCTCCTCGCCCGCTACGCGGTTGATCGCGTCACCAAGGATTATGGGCGAGACAACTTCCAGTACGGCGGCGCCAAGCGTCAGGATGATGGCGACGACCATGATGGGGCGCCACTTCTTCATCTCCGGACGGGCGAGGAGTTTCAGGATCTTGATGATCGCGCTACCAAGACCGCCATCGGCGCTCTCGATCCGGTCGCGGTCCGGCTGCGAAGAAGTGGGTGCGGTCATGGCTGCCATATGGGACGAAATGTGCGCGGCGAACAGGGCAAGGCTGGAACGAATCCACGCAGTAGCCTAAACGCGCTTGAAAACGAATGAGACTGAAATGGCGAAGCTGAAATCAATCTGTGTCTATTGCGGGTCGTCCGACGATGTACGCCCCGGCTATCTGACCCTTGCCCGCAATCTTGGCCGCGCGCTTGCGGATCAGGACCTCAAGCTGGTCTATGGCGGCGGCGGTGTCGGCCTGATGGGCGCCTGCGCGCGCGCGGCTCACGAAGCGGGCGGCGAAGTGCTGGGCATCATGCCGAAATTCCTGCTTCAGAAAGAACGCGTCTTCGATGAGGTCGAGCACCGCATCGTTGATGACATGCATACGCGCAAGCAGATGATGTTCGACGAGTCGGACGCTTTTATCGTGCTGCCCGGCGGTATCGGCACGCTGGAAGAAGCCGTCGAGATGCTGAGCTGGGCGCGCCTTGGCCTTCACGCAAAGCCTATGGCCTTCCTCGATGAGGATGGCTTCTGGGCGCCGTTCTTCGAGCTGATGAACCACATCATTGATGGCAAGTTCACGCCGGAAAGCTTCCGCAGCGCACTGGTGCACGAGAGCACGCCTGAGCTTGCGATCTCTGCCCTGCGCGACCGGGTTGTGGCGATTTCCTGATCAGTCCCTGCTTCAGACGCGGGAAAGCCGGCGTTCGGCTGCCTCGCGCCCGATCAGCGGGAAGATCACTGACATATCCGGGCCGTGTTCCTGACCGGTCAGCGCCTTGCGAAGCGGCATGAAAAGCCCCTTGCCTTTGCGGCCGGTCGCCTCTTTCAGCTCCGTCGTCCAGGCCTTCCAGCTTTCACTGGTGAGCTCACCCTCAGGAAGACGATTGCGCGCCTCTGCGATGAAGTCGGCGTCCTCGTCATCGATAACTGATGAAATCGTGCCGTAAGCGATGTCAGCGAACGGCTTTGCATCGTGAACGGTCTCGCAATTTTCGCGGACGGCCAGCCAGAAGGCTTCATTGGCCGCGTCTGGTGCAATGCGCTCAAGGTCTTCACGCACCGCCTCGAATGGCAGGTCGTGCACGAGGACCGCGTTCAGGGCGAGGAGGTCTTTCTCGTCGAACTTTGCGGGTGCGCGGCCGATTTTCGAGAAGTCGAACTCTGCCGCGAGCGTCGCCAGATCGCTGCGCACTTCGATATTGTCGCTGGTGCCGAGCTTGGCGAGCAGAGACAGGATCGCCATCGGCAGGATACCGCGCGTTTCGAGCGTATCCATGCTGAGCGAACCGAGGCGCTTGGAGAATGCGCCGCCTTCGGCATCGACCAGAAGCGGGGTGTGCGCCATGTCGGGCGCGGTGCCGCCAAGCGCCCTGAAGATTTCGATCTGGGCGCCGGAATTGGTGACGTGATCCTCACCGCGCACGACGTGCGTGATTTTCGCGTCGATGTCATCGACAACGGATGGCAGGGTGTAGAGGTACGAGCCGTCCTCACGGATCAACACCGGATCAGAAACGCTGGACGTGTCGATGCTTTGTGGGCCGCGAACGAGGTCATTCCATTCAACCCGGTCACCGGATAGTTTGAAGCGCCAGTGCGGCTTGCGGCCTTCAGCTTCCAGCTTTGCCTTGTCCTCATCGGTGAGGTTTAGCGCCGATCTGTCATAGACCGGCGGACGACCGCGTGAGAGCGCGATCTTGCGCTTGCGATCAAGCTCGTCTGCAGTCTCGTAGCAGGCGTAAAGAAGGCCCATGCCGCGCAGTTTGTCGGCAGCAGCATCATACTGATCGAACCGTTTGGACTGGTTGAACGTGTCGTCCCAGACCAGGCCGAGCCAAGTCAGATCAGCCTTCAGGCCGTCTTCATAGGCCTGCGTCGAGCGTTCGGTATCGGTGTCATCGATACGCAGGATGAATTTGCCCTGCTCGCCGTCTTTCTGGCCCTTTGCGAAGAGCCAGTTGATGAGAGCTGTGCGGACATTGCCGACGTGAAGCTTGCCAGTTGGCGAAGGCGCGAAACGGACGACAGGTGCGGTCATCAATCATCCCTGAAACGGTTGGTAATCGGATAGCGACGGTCGCGGCCGAAATTCTTGCCGCCGACTTTGACGCCGGGCGGCGCTTGCCTACGCTTGTACTCGGCAATGTACAAGAGATGCTCGATACGTCTTACAGTTGCCTCATCGTGCCCGCGAGCGAGGATGTCGTCGATATCGGCCTCTTCATCAACGAGACCGCGCAGGATGTCATCAAGGTCATCATAGGATGGAAGCGAGTCCTCATCCTTCTGGTCCTCGCGCAGTTCTGCCGATGGCGGCTTGGTGATGATGCGTTCGGGAATCACCTCGCCCGATGGGCCAAGCGCGCCCTTTGGGTGGTTCGCATTGCGCCACCGGGACAGCTCGAACACTTCGGTCTTGTAGAAGTCCTTCAGCGCATTGTAGCCGCCGCACATGTCGCCATAGAGCGTGGCGTAGCCAACCGCCATTTCGGACTTGTTGCCGGTGGTGACGACCATGTGGCCGAACTTGTTGGAGAGCGCCATCAGGGTCAGGCCACGAAGACGGGACTGGATGTTCTCTTCCGTCGTGTCGCTTTCGCGTCCAGCAAACAGCTCACCCAGCATTTCATCCATCGCGCCCACACCGGGCGCGATATTGACGATGTCATAGCGCACGCCGAGCAGCTCTGCGCATTTCTTTGCGTCCTCGAGACTTTCCGACGAGGTGTATTTCGACGGCATCATCACGCACCAGACCCGATCAGGCCCTAGTGCATCGACCGCGATAGCAGCTGTCAGCGCGCTGTCGATACCACCCGACATGCCGAGGACGACGCCCGGAAACCGGTTCTTGTTCACATAGTCGCCGAGCGCGAGCGTCGCTGCGCGGTATTCCATGTGCCAGCCATCTGGATCCAGCTCACAGCCCGCATCGGGAAGCTTCAGCTTGCGAGTTTCGAGGTCAAACTCAACTATGGACATGCCAGTGTCGAACTGGCCGACGAGGCCGCAGCGTTCAGAATGAATTGAGTTGGTGGCATATGACGCCCCGTCGAAAACGAGCTCATCCTGCCCGCCGACCTGATTGACGAAGATGTAGGGCATGCCCAGCCTGCTCCAGCAGTCAAACGCCTCGGCACGCTCGCTGTGGATGCTGCGGCGCCAGGGTGAGCCATTCGGGATAACGAGCAGTTCGGCGCCAGCCGCCTTTGCAGCATTCGGCACGCGGTCGAACCAGACGTCCTCACAGATGGCGAGACCAATCTTCACGCCCTTAACCTCGACGATGCACGCAGGCGACTTGCCCTTTGTGAAGAGACGCTGCTCGTCGAAGACGCCGTAATTGGGCAATTCCTGCTTGTCGTATCGCGCCTCAATGGCGCCATCGCGGCAAAAAAGCTCTGAATTATAGAGCTCGCCATCTTCAGCCCAGGGTGAGCCGATGATGAAGGCTGGCAGGTCTGCCGATTCCTTTGCGAGGTCGGCGACCGCGTTCATACAGAGCTCAACCGCGCTCGGCTTCAGGACGAGGTCTTCCGGCGGATAGCCGAGGACGAACATCTCGCTGAAGACAACGAGGTCAGCCCCATCACGCGCACCCGCTTCAAGCGCCTCGCGCGCAAGCTTCGCATTACCGTTGATATCACCGACAACGGGGTTGAACTGGACCGCCAGTATTTTGAGCACGTCTGTCATGGCGCCCACTTAAGAGAAACTGTCAGCGCTGCAAAGCACCAAGGAGTGCGTCACAAACCCGGTGGATCTGATCTTCCGAAAGGTATGGGTGCATTGGCAGGCTGAGAACCTCCTTCGAGGCACGCTCACATTCCGGCAGACCGCCGGGAGGGGCGAACTGTTCGAACGCGGGCATCTGGTGGATTGGCGTGTCATAATAGATCGCCGTCGGCACGCCCTTTTCCTGCAGCGCGGCCCGGATGGCGTCACGCTCCGGAACACGCACCGTGTAGAGACCGTAAGCTGACTCGTCGCTTGCCGCGCCGATCTGGCCTTCGACCTTGCCCGCAAGGCGCTCATCATAGATTTTCGCTGACGCGATGCGGCGCTGGCGCTCATTTTCGAAAATGCCGAGTTTTTCGGAGACGACGGCGCACTGGATCGAATCGCAGCGGCCATTGATGCCGACTCGGATCGACTCCTTGCGGTTGTCGCCTGTGCCATGCCAGCGGATGGACCGCAGGATGTCGCCGACTTCTTTGTCACGCACGAGGATGGCACCGCCGTCGCCATAACCGCCAAGGGTCTTGGTCGGATAGAAGCTGGTCGCCGTGATTTCCGCGAGCGTGCCGATCCACTTGCCATCCTGACGACCGCCAAAGGCCTGAGCGGCGTCGGCGACCATGCGAAGGTTGTGTGTGTCAGCGACAGCCTGAATGGCCGGATAGTCAGCTGGCAGGCCGTAAAGGTCTACCGGCATTACGGCGCGGGCGCGAAGATTGCGGTTGGCTTTCACGCGCTGGATTTTCCGCTCAAGGTCTTCAGCGTCGATGTTGAACGTCTTCGGGTCGATATCGACCAGGACCGGCGTCGCACCCGCGAGCAGGACCGCATTCGCTGTGGCGTTGTAGGTGAAGCCAGGGATGAAGACCGCGTCGCCATGACCATAGCCGAGCGCGATGAGCGGCATGACGAGCGCCTGCGTCCCAGAGCCAACAACGACCGCGTCAGCAGCACCTGTGAACTCACAGAGCTTCTGCTCGCATTCATCAACTTCCGGCCCGCCAATATAGCGGCCGTGATCCAGAATGGTCGTCCAGCGTTCTTCGAGCGCGCCGCGGATCGACGCCTGTTGGGCCTTCAGGTCGAAGAACTGGATGGGTGCATCGCCAGTCGGTGTAAGTTTTTCGGCAGCGGCCATGGGTCAGGCTCCGGTGTTTGTCTTTATTGTTGTTTCTAGGGCTTCGGCCACGCGCACAGCTTCGACTGCTTCGCGCCCCGGCACAAGGACAGGGCCTTTTCCGAGGCAAGCAGTGAAGAAGGCGTGATCGGCCGCTCCGAGTGGGTCAGGCAGGGACTGCGAGACATCCGCGTGGACTTCAAAGGGGGTAGTGTTCCGGACTTCGCGCGTCAGGAAGTCGATTTCGATTTCGCCGCTCTTGAAGGCCAGACGCATCTTGCGACGGCGCTCTTCTGCGGCGCGGCTTGAAGTGATGACGGCGCGCCCATCATTCGCGAAGCACAGCGTCGCCGTTGCTTCGTCGATGTGGCCAGAGTGGATGATTGCCCCCTGCCCTTCGATTGAGTCGGCGCGGCCCATCAGACAGGCGACCATGTCGAGGTCATGGATCATCAGGTCGAAGATGACTGACACGTCGCCAGCCCGGCCCGTAGGCGCTTGTGGGCTCTCACGCCAAGCTTCGATTTCGGCCGGCGTCTCAGGCAGGTCGAATAGGCCCATCTCCTTGAGGACCAGACGCTCCTGATGGCCAACCTGTAGAACGAGTCCGGCTGCATCTGCTTTCGCAGCGAGCGTCTTTGCCATCTCGCCTGTGAGAGCAAGCGGCTTCTCAACCAGCACATGGCAGCTTGCGGCCAGTGCGGCCTCAACCGTCTCGGCATGATAGATTGCAGGGCACGCGATGAGGACAGCGTCGGCAGCCGCGAATAGATCATCCTGCGACGCGAACGCTTTTACGCCGTGCTTGCCAGCAAGCTCAGCGGCGCGCGCGGTATCGGGATCAAACACGCCGACAAAGTCAGTGGTCTGCGATTCTGCGATCTTGCCCGCATGATAGCCGCCGAAAACACCGGCGCCGATCAAGCCTGTTTTGAGGGACATATAACTTACTCCAGATTAGCTGCCCCTTCGCACCTAGGCGCGCTCACACGCAAGCCGGTGACACAGGTGAAGGGGTCAAAGAGTCTTGCGAATTCTTTCGCTCTCGCCTTCACAGCGACCTCAGCATGACCCATGTTGCGGCCACAAACCTATCAAAAATGTGAGGAAGCGCGACATGTCAGATATGAACGGAACGGGCTGGGCCCTGGCCAAGCGTCCGGTTGGGATGCCTAAGATGGACGATTTCAAGAAGGTCGATATCTCTGCCCCGGCGCCAAAGGATGGCGAGATACAGGTGCGCAATAGCTGGATGTCCGTCGACCCTTATATGCGCGGCAGGATGTATGACCGCGAAAGCTATGTGCCGCCCTTCCAGATTGGGGAAGTGCTGACCGGGAGTGCTGTCGGACGCGTCGAAGCATCAGCCCACCCTGACTATGCAGAAGGCGATCTTGTCGTCTCCATGGC
>DUBH01000060.1:35491-55047 GCA_012960415.1 Henriciella sp.
CCATGGCCGGCTGGCGAGATGTCTGGACCGGCAAGCCAGAAGACCTGATGGTCAACAAGGTCCCGCAGACGGGTCTTCCTGATTCTGCGCTACTTGGTGTTGCTGGCATGCCGGGCCTCACCGCCTATGCCGGGATCCTGCGCGTGGCGGATCTCAAGGAAGGCGACACGGTCTTCGTTTCTGGCGCGGCGGGCGCGGTTGGCTCCACGGTTGTCCAGATCGCGAAGATCAAGAACTGCACGGTCATTGGCTCCGCTGGCGGCGCTGAAAAATGCAATCTCGTCAAGGAGCTCGGCGCCGATCATGTGATCGATTACAAGGCGCACGCTAGCTATGAGGGCCTGCTCGGCGCCCTGAAGAAGGCGGCCCCTAGAGGCATTGATGTGTACTTCGACAATGTTGGCGGCGATCACCTTCAGGCGGCCATCGAATGCGCCCGTCCGATGGGCCGTTTTGCGATCTGCGGCATGATCAGCCAGTACAACGCCACCGACGTGCAGCCCGGCCCGAGCAACATTATTCAGGTCGTTGGCAAACAGCTGACACTCAAGGGCTTTATTGTATCGACCTACGCAGATATGCAGCCGCAATTCGTGAAAGACATGGCCGCCTGGATCAAGAATGGCGACATGAAGTTCGAGGAAACCGTGATGGAAGGTATCGAGATGGCGCCTGAAGCGTTTCTCGGCCTTTTCCAGGGTCGCAATACAGGGAAGATGCTCGTCAAACTCGCCTGAGCATGCCCCCAATGGAGGTAAGTCATGGCGCGTCTCTTCGACGCTTACATCATCGTGGACTGGAGCGCGGCAAGCAAACCCGCGCTCGGGGCCAATTCCGTCTGGATCGGCGCACTTGCACGTGACGCGCGCCTGAAATTCCAGTTTCAGGCCGCGAACCCGTCCACCCGGAAGAAGGCGCGTGAGCTGATACAGGGCCTAGTCGAGCGGTTCGTGAAGCGCGGCGACAAGGTTCTTGTCGGCTTCGATTTCAGCCTCGGCTATCCGGTTGGAACGGCTGAGCTGGCTGGCCTGTCGAAAGATAAGCCAGCCTGGCAGGCCATGCACGACCATCTCGCATCGAAGGTCAAAGAGACTGACGATAACAGCAATACCCGCTTTGCCGTGGCGGCCAGCTTGAATTACGCCATGAGCAAGGGCCCGCTGCCCTTCTGGGGCGCACCCACCCGTGACCGGCTGACGACGCTGACCTCCAACAAAGGCAATTTCGACGATATCGCCCTGAAAGAATACCGACGCGTCGAAAGCTGGGTCCGTGAGAACTACAAGGCAAAGCCGAAATCGAGCTGGCAGCTTTATGGCGCAGGGTCCGTTGGCAGTCAGTCACTCCTTGGCATTCCAACAGTGCACGCGCTTCGCCATTCCCTGCCCAATAGCAAGATCTGGCCGTTTGAAACCGGTCTTGCGCCTATGGATGCAGAAGCGCTCGACGGCGTCGATGTCGTCTTCGCTGAGGTGTATCCGTCGCTCGTCGATGCAAAGCCGCGTACTGGCGAGGTCATGGATCAAGCGCAGGTCGAGGCACTTGCCCGTCACTATTACAGTCTGGACGAGGCAGGCCGGCTTGGCGCCCTGTTTGGTCCGCCCGATGCCCTTTCGAGCGAAGAAATTGCACAGATTGAGGGCGAAGAGGGGTGGATTCTGCTGAAATAGCCCGTGGTTATTGGGTTTTCAGCATATCCACCCCATTCGAATCGTGTAGAAAACTCTCACGGCACAAAATCGCCGTTAACAAAGAGGAGTGCCCAATGAATAAGGGTGAACTTACGAAAGCCGTCGCAGAATCTGCTGGCATGTCACAAGCAGACGCCGGCAAAGCGGTGGACGCAGTCTTCGACACAATCTCTGGCGCAGTGAAAGACCGCAAGCAGGTCGCTATCGCTGGTTTTGGTACCTTCCACGCCAAGACCCGCGGCGCTCGTGAAGGCCGTAACCCGGCAACCGGCGAGACGATCCAGATCCCGGAAAAAACGTCCGGTGCTTTCAAGCCTGCTTCGGCTCTGAAAGACATCTAGGTCCCGTCAGGAACCTTTTTCGAGCGGCGCGTCGGTTTCAGCTGGCGCGCCGCTTTTGATTCAAGCAGCGCTGTCTGTGCGAGACCTGCAATCACCGAAGCGATCAGGACGGCTTGCATCATGCCCATCGCACCGCCGCCCTGCTCCATGCCGAAGTACCAGGTCAGCGGCAGCATAAGCAGGAAGTAGGATCCGAGATGGATGAAGGTCGGCGGCCAGATGACATTCTGTGCGCGCATCGCCATCGAAGCGACATTCTGAAGTCCGTCGAACACAATCACGAGCGAGGTGAAACCGATGATCGGCACGAGCGCTGCATGGATCGCGACACCAGCAACTTCTGCATCCGACCGTATCAGAATTGACGCGAGCTGTTCGCGGAACGTCCAGACAAGCAGACCCAACAGCAAGCCAGTCAGCACTGTCGCAACGATGCCAAGTCGAGACGCTTCTCGCACCTGATCAGCGTTCTTTCGTCCATAGGCTTCAGCCACACGCACACTTGTCGCCGTTCCTAGGCCGAGGAACGCCATGAAGCAGAACCCGATTACATGGATGGCCATGCCATAAATCGTGTTCACGGCGGTGCTGATCAGAGTGGCAATGATGAAGGTGGAGTTGAAGCCGCCCCACTCAGCGACATTCGAGACGGCAGTGCCGTAACCGACGGAGAACATGCGCTTACCCTCCTCTGCGGGCGCCTCGCGGGACGGCTTGAAGGCGGGCGTCATTTTCCAGACGGCGACCAGAAACAGGATGACGAGAAACCAGCGGGTCCCCGTGGTGGCGATCGCAACTCCGTCGGCACCAAGTTTGGGCATACCCCACCATCCAGCGACGACGGCTAAATCAATGACCAGATTGACCAGCACGCCCGCATACATGATCGCCGTGACAATCAGCGGTCGCCGGAGCGCCTCCAGATAGGACCCGGCAACATGGGTCAGCATGTGGCCAATCAGGCCTAGCGCGAGAATTCGCGTTACTGAGGCAGTGCCGGCCGCAACGTGATCGTCAAAGCCAAACAAGCGGAACATCGGCCCGGCCGTCAGAAAGATCACCACAGTCAGGATCGCGCCGAACCACAGCGAAAACCGGATACCACGCCTGAAAATGCGGCCGGTATCCTTGCCCTGCCCTACACCTGCGAGCTCTGCCGTGAGAACCGAGACGCCCATCAACAGGCCCATTGTCAAGCCGAGAGACACACCAATTGGCAGCCAGGAATTGAGGACGAAGGGAACTTCTTCCGGTGCATTCTGGCCGAGGACGATGACGTCCGTCAGGCCCATCAACATCATCGCCGCGCGTGAGACAGCAATCGGCCCTGATAGCCGCAACAGGTCTGCAATGTCAGATGGCCGCGCCCAGGCGGGCCAAACCCGCCTGCGACGCATGGCGATTTCTCCCCAGTCAGCTCGCTTGGCGAGCCTCGGCGTTTACCGCCTCTTTCATGAGCTGGAGCTTCTCTGCGATCAGGAACGCAAGTTCAAGCGCCTGTTCGCCATTCAGGCGAGGATCGCAATGAGTGTGGTATCGCGATGACAGGTCCGCTTCGGAGATTGCCTGCGCGCCGCCAATGCATTCGGTGACGTCCTGACCGGTCATCTCGAAGTGAACGCCGCCCGGATAGCAGCCCTCACCAGAGACGATATCGATGAACTGGCTGACCTCAGAGAGGATACGGTCAACCGGGCGTGTCTTGAAGCCGCTCTCGGTCTTCAGCGTATTCCCATGCATCGGATCGCAAGACCAGACGACGTTGCGACCGCTTTTCTTGACGGCGCGAACAAGCGGCGGAAGACCTTCCTTCACACCCTCAGAGCCAAAGCGCGAAATGAGCGTGATGCGGCCGGCCTCATCCTTCGGATTCAGTGTCTCCATCAGGCGAAGAAGCTCATCGGTTTCCATGCCCGGACCACATTTGATGCCAAGCGGGTTATGGATGCCTTTGCAGAACTCGACATGCGCATGGTCAACCTGACGAGTGCGGTGACCGATCCACAGCATATGTGCGGACGTGTCGTACCAGTCGCCAGAGGTCGAATCGACACGGGTCATCGCCTCTTCAAAACCGAGCAGAAGCGCCTCATGCGAGGTGTAAACGTCAACCTGCGCCATTTGCGGCACGGTCTTGGAGCTGACGCCGCATGCTTCCATGAAGGAAAGCGCATCGGTGATACGTTCTGCGAGCGCCTTGTAACGCTCTGCCTGAGGCGAGCGGTCGACGAAGCCCAGCATCCAGCGGTGCACGTTCGCAAGGTCAGCATAACCGCCGTGCGAGAAGGCGCGAACGAGGTTCAGCGTGGACGCAGATTGTGAGTAGCTCTGGATCAGGCGCTCAGGGTCCGGCATCCGGGCTTCCGGCGTGAAGTCCATGCCGTTGATATTGTCGCCGCGATACGATGGCAGCGTGACGCCGTCGATCGTCTCAATGGGTGATGACCGCGGCTTGCCGAACTGGCCAGCTAGCCGACCAACTTTCACGACAGGCTTGGACGCTGCAAAGGTCAGAACGACCGCCATTTGCAACATGACGCGCAGCGTGTCGCGGATATTGTCAGCGCTGAATTCCTTGAAGCTTTCCGCGCAATCGCCGCCTTGAAGCAGGAATGCCTCGCCCTTCGACACCGTCGCAAGCTGTTGCTTCAGCCTGCGAACTTCGCCCGCAAACACAAGCGGCGGGAACGCCTTCAGGCGTGCCTCTACACTCGCAAGAGCGTCTGCGTCCGGATAGTCATCCGGGATGTGGTTGGCGGGGCGTGCCCTCCAGCTGTTTGGCGTCCAGGTCATATTCGTATCTCCAGAGCGGGGCGTATTAGCGGCCTCCGTTCGAATGGGCAAGTTTTACCACAGATGAGGCTGCTGTATCGCAATCATTGCAGTCATCGGGTCAGCACAGGCCAGCCCCAGCAAGAATTTACCGCGCGTGGTCAGGCAGGCTCTGTTTCCGGCACCCATTTCTGCCGAAGCGTGACAATCTCTTCTGCAATGGTCGGGTGAACAGCGCAGGTCGCATCGAATTGTGCCTTTGTTGCCCCCATTTTCACAGCGACCCCGATCATCTGGATCATCTCACCCGCGTCCGGGCTGACAATGTGAACACCGACGACACGATCAGTGTCGCCGTCGACAACAAGCTTGATCATGACCCTCTCCGGGTCATCGAGCAGCATCGTCTTCATCGGCCTGAATTTTGTCTTGTAGATATCGACCTTGTCGAGCGCCTTGCGGGCTTCGGCTTCCGTCATGCCGACCGTGCCGACTTCCGGCTGAGTAAAGACAGCCGAGGCGACATTATCATGCTCGAAGTGCCAGTCCTTGTCGCCGAAGATGCTGTCGGCAAAGGCATGCCCCTCGCGAATGGCGACGGGCGTCAGCTGGATACGGTCGGTCACATCACCGACGGCGAATATATTCGGGACACTGGTGCGCGACGTGTCGTCGACGATGACCGCGCCCTTGTCAGTCAGCTTTACGCCAGCGGCGTCGCAGCCAAGTCCGTCAGTTGCGGCGCGGCGCCCCACGGCCATGACGATCTTATCGGCATTGATCTCCATCCCATTGCTGAGCTTGATGCAGTACGGGCATTCCTCGCCTTCGACTTCACGGATTTCTTCAAAGATAGCGGAGGTGATAACGCGCACGCCCGCTTCCTTGAGGCCTTCATGGACAGCGGTGCGAACGTCCCAGTCAAACCCGTTGAGGACCGTGTCGCCGCGATAGACCAGACAGGTTTCAACACCCAAGCCAGCGAAGATATGAGCGAACTCACACGCGATGTAGCCGCCGCCCGCGATGACAATGTGCTTCGGAAGTTCATCCAGAAGGAAGACTTCATTCGACGTCATCGTATACTCGACACCAGGGAGCTCTTCCGGTGATGGGCGCCAGGGCGTGCCGCCTGTGGCGATGAGGACCTTGTCAACCGTAAATGTCTTGCCGCTCTCGTTCAGGACGATTGTGTGGGCGTCCTTCAGTTCGGCGCGTTCCTCGAAGACATCGACGCCAGCATTGGCCAGATTGCGCAGATAGATGCCGGACAGGCGGTCCACCTCGGCGTGCATCGCGGACATGAAAGCGGGGAAATCGAAACCCTTCTCTTCCACTTGCCAGCCATACTGGCGGGCTTCCTCAATCTTGCGGCCATAGTCACTTGCATAGACCATGAACTTCTTGGGAACGCAGCCACGGATGACGCAGGTGCCTCCAACGCGGTACTCTTCAGCGATGGCCACGCGTGCACCGGCCTGGGCAGCAATCCGCGCGGCGCGAACGCCGCCAGATCCCGCGCCGATGACGAACAGATCGAAGTCGTACTCAGCTTCAGCCATCGAGAATTTCCTTTTGGTATCTTGAACTCTGCCAGCCTAGGTGGCGGCAGTGGCCTCAATATTCAAATATTGAAGCACCTTCGTCGCTGCCGATGATCACGGTGCGGGCGAGACCGATAAACAGGCCATGCTCGACGACGCCGGGGATGACGGACAAGAGTTCTGCTGCATAGGCTGGATCAGGAATGACCGAGCAGGCGCAGTCGAGAATATAGTTGCCACCATCGGTCACAAGCGGCTTGTCGCCGCTGCCCCGGCGCGCATCAATGCGGGGCCGCGAAACGCCAGATGTCTTGAGCGCGTCGTAGACCTTCTTGGCTGTGATCGTGAACCCGAACGGCGTCACCTCAACCGGGAGCGGGAATGAGCCGAGCACTTCGACCTGCTTTGAAGGGTCAGCAATGACAATCATCAGATCGCTGGCGTTCGCAATGATCTTTTCGCGCAACAGCGCCGCACCGCCACCCTTGATCAGCTGGGCATGCTCATCGACTTCATCGGCGCCGTCTACGGTAAGATGAATGCGGTCAACCTGTTCAACAGGCACAAGCGGCACGCCAAGCGATTCAGCCAGACGCCGCGTTTCCTCACTCGTAGGCACGCAGCGCACGACGAGACCATCAGCAATCTCGTCAGCCAGCGCCTCAACGAAAAACTTCGCTGTTGAGCCCGTGCCAAGTCCGATCGTCATGCCGTCTTCGACAAACTCGATTGCAGCCGTCGCCGCGTTTTCCTTCTCGCGTTCAAACGCCAATTTCTGTCTCCTAACGCTTTGAGGATTTCTCGCGCTGCTTCTGCTCTCTGAAGCCTTTGCTCCAGCCGGGCTTCTGAACCTGCTTGCCACGGCCAAGCGCCAGCGCATCATCTGACACGTTTTCAGTGATGACCGACCCGGAGCCGACGATAGCCCGCGCCCCGATTGTCACCGGCGCAACCAGCGCACTGTTGGAACCTATAAAGGCGTCAGCGCCGATTTCGGTGCGATATTTCAGGAAGCCGTCGTAATTGCAGAAAATCGTGCCAGCGCCGATGTTAGCGCCAGCGCCCACAGTTCCATCGCCGAGATAGGCGAGATGATTGGCCTTGGCACCCTTTCCCACGCTCGTGTTTTTCACTTCGACGAAGTTGCCGATCCGGGCTTTTTCACCAATTTCAGCGCCTGGGCGCAGTCGCGCATACGGCCCGACTTCAGCGCCAGTTCGTACGGTGGCGCCCTCCAGATGGGAGAACGCGCGGATGCGGGCCCCGGTCTCCACTTCGACCCCAGTGCCGAAAACAACGTTTGGCTCGATCACGACATCGTTTGCGATCTTCGTATCGTGGGAAAAGAAGACGGTTTGGGGCGCCGTCATGGTCACCCCGTCTTGCAGCAATGCGTCGCGGCGCTTCTTCTGGAAGACCGCTTCGGCCTCTGCCAGCTCGACACGTGAATTTACGCCCAGAACATCTTCCTCGGCGCAGGTCACCGCGCGGCAAATACGTCCTGCCTCATTCGCCAGCCCGACAATATCGGTGAGGTAGTACTCACCCTTTGCGTTATCATTGGTGACCTTCGAGAGCAGGTCGAACATGAACTTGCTCGCCCCAGCCATGACACCTGAATTGCAAAGCTTTATGGCGAGCTGCTCCTCGCTCGCTTCCTTTGCTTCGACGATGCCCTCCAACCTGCCATCGGCACCCTGAATCAAGCGACCATAAGCGCCGGGCTCTTCGGCTTCAAAGCCAAGCACGCCGAGATCAGCGCCGTTCACGAGTTCGCCGAACAGATCATTCACGGCTGTCTCAGGGATGAGAGGGCAATCGCCATAGAGCACGATAAGGTCGCCTTCAAAGTCCTTGAGAGCCTGCTCGCCGGCCTGCACTGCGTGCCCGGTTCCCAGTGGCGGATCCTGAATGACGAAGGCGCCTTCACCCAGCACTTTCGTTACATGATCCTGGAGACCCTGCGAGCCCGCGCTGACAACGACGATGATGCGGCTGCAGCCAGACTGACGCGCTAGATCTATCGACCAGTCCAGCATGGCGCGGCCGCCGACCTGATGGAGCACCTTTGGAAGGTCTGACTTCATTCGTGTGCCCTGGCCCGCAGCCAGGATGAGCGCCGCCCGGTCTTTCATGATCAAAGAGTCTCGTTCTGCCTTGCCTTGTCGCCTAAACCATCAAACGACTCGATGCGAGAGGATAGAACAAGCAAGCATGACTTCCGACACACTTTCCGGCTGGACGATTGTCTTTGACCTCGATGGCACGCTGGTCGATACCGCACCCGACCTTCACCTCGCTCTGAACCATTGCCTGTCCGAAGCAGGATTCGAAACCGTACCTTTCGAGAGCATTCGCCACATGATCGGTCAGGGCGCGAAAGCGATGATCGAAAAGGGACTTGCCTTTCAGGACGTTAGCCAGGGGCAAGCAGAGCTTGAACCACTCTGGCGTTCATTCCTGCAGTACTACGAGGCAAATATTTGCCGACGGAGTGCGCCGTTCAAAGACGTCATAGGTTCGCTCGACGCACTAAAAGAAATGGGCGCAATGCTCGCAATCTGCACGAACAAGACCCAGCATCTTGCTGAGACGCTGATCGAAGAGCTCGGACTGTCGAGCCGCTTTGAGACGATCTGCGGCGCTGACAGCGTTCCAGATAAAAAGCCGTCCGGCGATCATATTCTCTATACGGTCGCTCGCGCCCACGGCATTGCTGAGAAGGCCGTGATGATTGGCGATAGCCAGACAGACGAAAGGGCAGCCCGGAATGCCGAACTGCCCTTCGTGTACGTTACTTTTGGATATGGCCCATCACCCGAAAACTGGGATAACACAGCATTTCGCGCGTCATCCTATAGCGAGGTAATGTCCGCTATCCGGTCGATCGCGATGCCTTAGGCAGCTTCGACGACAGCGTCGTTCGGACGATAGGTCGTGCGAACTTCTTCCTGCGTCTTTGCGATGCGACGGCGTGGCATGCCATTCACCATGTTGCTGCGCAGGTCGGTACGTGCACTGCGCATGGCAGGAACGAACCCGGCATCGACCAGGTCAACGTCGACTTCATAGCCGCGCTCTGCCCAGTACTCACGAATTTTTTCACGAAGACGTTTTGCACCTTCGTTGTTGCACCAATCTTTCATTTCAATCTCTCCAGACTATTTATAAAGGCTAGGAGGCTTAGCTCCAGCCCGTCTGTCCTTCTTGTTGCTCGTTTTATTCAACGAGGGACATCGCTATGTCAGACCCCGTTCGTGTCGGTTAAATGACAACTTGAGCGCCGATTCACAACCCTTTCGGACTATGAAATTCGGTTTAGTTTTGAATATGAATGGCTGTTCATACTGAACACTTGTTCATATTCGCGGGACCCTCGCAAAATTGCGCCCCTTGAACCATTTCAAATGAAACTAATCTGCGGGTTCACGGCATTTATCGCTTGGACGCAGGCAAATTTCACCTTGGTCAATTGCATAACCGGCCTTGAACCAATGTGTCGCACCCAACTGACGCAAGCCGAGCTGATTGCATTTATGCATACCTAAATTGCGTAATTATTCTGAAAAACGTTCTTCCCGAGCGGTTGATGTCTTAGCGCGTTGACCCATCAACGTCCCCGATATAAGACCGCGCTTCCTGTTTTCGGGCGATTAGCTCAGTGGTAGAGCACTGCCTTCACACGGCAGGGGTCACTGGTTCGAACCCAGTATCGCCCACCATCCTGATCCCAGGCGACCGAAGCGGGAGACAGCCTGTCATATGAAGTTGTTGCTGCGTTCCCCCGTCGTTTCCGCCATGCTCGGCTATCTTATCTGGGCTTATATGGTTCTTTGCGCACGTACGATCCGCTGGACGGTCGAGGGCGAAGATTCTTTCAAACATGCATGGGCCGGCAAAAGCGGGCTTCTCGTCGCTGGCTGGCACTCACGCGTCCTGCTTCTTCCGGTAATCTGGAGCAAGATCGCGCGCAAATTGCCCGCAAAGGAATACCCGACCTCCATGCTCATCTCTCTGTCGAAAGACGGCGAGGCGGTCGCCAAGGCGATAGAGCACCTCGGTCTGGAGGCCGTGCGTGGCTCATCGTCTCACAAGAGAAAGAACAAGAATAAGGGCGGCGCTGCGGCTGTCTCGGAAACGAGTCGGCGCCTTCGCTCTGGTAGCGTGGTCTGTATTACGCCAGATGGTCCCCGCGGGCCCGCCGAAACCGTACAGCCAGGCACGCTCATCATGGCGCAACGGACCGATGCCCTCATCATTCCCTATGCGCTCGATTGCAAACCGGTCTTCAGACTGGACACCTGGGACAGATTCATGATCCCTCTTCCCTTTACGAAAGGGGCCATGATCCTTGGGTCGCCTATCAGCGTGAACCGGGACGTCGGCAAGGAAGAAAGACTGCGCCAGATAGAAGCCGCGATGCGCGAAGCTCATGAGCGGGCAGCTGCCATCGTCGCAAAACGCTAGCAGTTCAGCGTCTGGCGAAGCCTGTAGAGCAGATTATCTTCACTAGATGAGCATGGGCCGCATCCTTTACAGAACGACGACGCGCGCTGCGCAGCCCCTTCTCGGGTCGCTGCTACGCCGCCGGGCCAAACGCGGCAAGGAGAATGCTGATCGTATCCCGGAGCGGTTTGCCCGGTCAGATGTTGATCTTACACCCGCTCACCTTGTCTGGATGCATGGCGCCAGCATCGGCGAAACGAGGCTTCTACTGGAACTTGCTGAGAATCTAGGCGCCTCGAATCCAGATCTGCACTTTCTTTTCACGAGCCAGACCCAGACCGCCGCAGAGCTCATCAACCGGCGAATGGCAACCTCAGACGTTCTTGCCGGACGCAGCCGCTATCAGGTGGCCCCGCTCGACACACCTGATATCGCGGCCCGGTTTCTTGACATCTGGCAGCCGATCCTTTGTGTCTTTGCCGAGGGGGAAATCTGGCCAAACATCGTCCTGGAGGCCAGCAACCGGCAGATACCCCTGGCCCTGATCAACGCCCGCATGACGGCGAAATCTTTCAAAGGCTGGAATTCGTGGCAAGGGTTTGCCAACGAAGTATTTTCAAGCTTCAACACGATCATTGCTGCAGACCGGCAAACGGCCGACGGTCTGGGAAAGCTGACCAACAGCGCCGTGCCCTGCCCTGGCAGCCTCAAACTGTCACTCTCCGTCAGCCAGGTGAGCGAGGCCGATGCCCAGACCATACGATCCGCGTTTGTCGGGGGCCGCCGGTGTCTTGTGGCCGTGTCTACGCATGAGGACGAGGAGGCCTGGATACTCGACGCAGTGGAGGGACTTGAACCGCGCCCTGCCCTGGTGATCATTCCGCGCCACCCCGAACGCCGCGAAGCAATCATCGACCTGCTTGAAACCCGCGGGGTTAGCTATTCCGTGCGTTCGCGAGAAGAAACGCCGGAGACAGGACATGACGTCCTTCTCTGTGACACGCTTGGCGAAGTGATCTTGTTCGCCAGCGTTGCCGACAGCGTCTATCTCGGCGGTGGCCATGCAGAGGGCGTTGGCGGCCACAACCCGGTTGAAATCCTGCGTATTGGCCGTCCGGTGTTCACTGGGCCGCACATTCACAATTTTTCCGACCTTGCTGCGACACTGGAAGGTGACCCCGGCTTCCAGATTGTCGCTGATTACGACGCGCTGCGGCGGGCGTTTCCTTTGCTCGAGGGCTTTGAAGGCTTCGAGGGCTTTGAAGCCTTCGCGGGCTTTGAAGGATTCGCTCGAAGCACGCGCTGAAGAACCAATGCGTGTGACACTTGCCGCACTCCAGGGCCTGTTGGCGCAGCCCGCCGCATGATGCGCTCTCCACGCTTCTGGGACCGCGACGTCGATCCAAAGTCCAGGGAGGGCGCGCCCGTTACGCGGCTCTTCTTGACGCCGCTCGCTGCGATCTATGCTGCAGTCACCGCGCGACGCATCAAGAATACAACCCCTGCGGCGCTGGGCATTCCTGTCATCTGTGTCGGCAATCTCACGGCAGGTGGCAGCGGGAAAAGCCCTGTCGTTGCCGCCATACGCGAGTATCTCACCCGCGTGACAGGCGACGTTCGGGCGGCCACGCTGTCGCGCGGATATGGCGGCAAGCAGAAAGGTCCACTTCGCGTGGACCCGGCCGTTCATGATGCGTCTCACGTTGGCGATGAAGCGCTCATGCTATCGCGGTCGGGCGAGGCGTGGATCGGGGCCGACCGCGTCGCCGCTGGTCAGGCTATGGAAGCCGACGGCGTGGACGTCATCATCATGGATGATGGGTTCCAGAACCCTACGCTCGCGAAGACCCTCTCTATTATCGTCGTCGATAGCGTTGCAGGTTTTGGAAATGGCCATGTCATTCCAAAAGGTCCTCTGCGCGAACCTGTGGAGGCCGGCCTCGTCCGGGCGGATGGCATCATTCTCATGGGCGATGGTAATCCACCTGTTGGTATCGATGGCTTCGAAGGCCCGGTCGTGCGCGCCAGTATCCAACCGGCTGCTACGCCTCCGCCGGGCGCCTATGTCGCCTTCGCCGGGATTGGCCGCCCCGAAAAGTTCTTCGATACACTTACGGCCTGCGGGACGCCGCCCCTCGATGCGGTTCCGTTTGGCGACCACCATACTTATAGCGACGGCGATTTGAACTATCTCAGAGCCCTCGCCGATGATCATGGTGCCCGACTCATCACGACAGAGAAGGACTTCGTACGCCTTGCGCCTGAACAACGCGAAGGCATCATGACCTTGCCTGTGACGGCTCAGTTCGAACAGCCCGAGGATCTGGCGAAACTTCTCAGCCCTGTTACAGACGCGCTACGATCATGAGTAACAGTGCCCCGCAATATATCAGACCGAAGGACATCGATAACCGGTCCACATGGCGCCAGCGCCTTGCCTGGCGGCTGGAAGCGATCGCGTGGGACGTCATCTACTGGTGGCCCATGAAAGCACTGGGGCCAGATCGTGCTTCGAATTTTGCCGGATGGCTCGTGAAGCAGATTGCGCCGCTTCTCAGCCAGAACAAGACCGTCAAACGCAACCTCCGCATGGCCTTCCCGGACTGGACCGAAGAACAGATCGAAGAGGTCGCGAAGGCGAGCTGGGAAAGCGTGGGACGCACGGCTGGCGAGCTTCCGCATCTGCCGAAAATCCACCCCTATGAGGGTGACCGGGTCGATGTCGTTCATCCAGAACGGCTCGATGCCGTTGAAGCCAGCGAAACCGGCGCGGTCTTCATTTCTGGCCATTTCGCCAATTGGGAAGTCATGGCCGCAGTCATCTGCCGGCGCCCAGTCGATTGCCTTGTCACCTATCGCGCGCTCAACAACCCTCATATCGATCAGCGGATCAACAAGGTCCGTCATGATTACGGCATTGGCGTGCTAACCCCGAAAGGCCTTGGCACCCGGGAATTGATGCGGGCTCTTTCTGCTGGCCGCTCCGTAGCGCTGATGAACGACCAAAAATTCAACAAAGGGCTGAGCGTTCCCTTCTTCGGCCATGAGGCGATGACGGCTCCGGGCCCATCAAGGCTCGCGCTCAAGTATGGCGTGCCGATCATTCCCGTTTCTACGATGCGCACGGGACCTGCCCGTTTTCAGACCACCATACATGAACCGATCCGTCCTCGCGGCGGCCTCGAGGGCGAGAACGCCGTCCGCGACTGCGTCGAGCAAATAACCGACTTCATTGAAGCGCAGGTACGCGCTCACCCAGAGCAGTGGTTCTGGCAACACAGAAGATGGCCGAAATCGGCCTGGAAAAAAGCGGGCGTCTAGCTAGCTCACATAGCCGGATCGTTCAGTTTGCCGGAAAGGCGCCAAGGAGAACCCATGTCACCTCTCGTTCTGTTGTCAGCGGCAGCGCTCATCTTCTGCGCCCTGATCGGTCTTGGCGCGCTCTTCGCCCCGAAATGGGCGCAAGGCGTCGTGCGGCTCGTTCCCGACCCGCATCCCGACCGCCCCGGTGGTTTTTCAGAGTTCCGCGCGACCTATGGCGGCCTGCTTTTCATGCTGCACATCACGGCGCTGGTGATTTTGCTGCGCGTAAACAGCCCGGTCACTTTGCTTGCAATCATGCCAATCGCTGCGGGCTGGTTTGGCGCAGGTCTCGGCCGTCTTGTTTCCTATCTAGCCGATTCAAAAGAGAACCGCGCACCGGGTATGATACCGATATGGATTGCTGTGGAGTTCGCACTGGCTCTTGCAATTGCCTCGCCGGTTCTTCACCTAGGCTGATGCCTTTCTAAAGGAACAGCACATGACGGATCGTCGAGAGACGCCCCGGCCCGGCAGACGGACCAAAACAGACCAGACCTCATCGCATGTCGACCCCGACTGGTCGGGCGGCGAGCGCATCGCGAAATGGCTTGCGCGCGCTGGCATTGCATCGCGCCGCGAGAGCGAAACGCTGATCGAGGAAGGCAAAGTCACGGTAAATGGCCGCAAGCTGACATCCCCCGCCTTCAAGGTGACCGGCAAGGAGTCCATCAAGGTCAACGGCAAACCAGTCAAGGCACCGGAAAGCACAAGGCTATGGCGCTATCACAAGCCGTCCGGCCTGATCACGACGACCCACGACCCTGCCGGTCGGCGCACGATTTTCGAAGAGCTGCCGAAGCATCTTCCGAGGACTGTGACTGTTGGCAGGCTCGACCTGACGACCGAAGGCCTCCTGCTTCTTACAAATGATGGCGAGCTTGCACGTACGCTAGAGCTGCCACGCAATGCCTTTCGCCGTCGATACCGCGCCCGCGCGCACGGCCGGGTCACGCCTGACAAGATCGAAGCGCTGAAGGACGGCGTCACCGTAGACGGCGTCACCTATGCGCCGATCATCGCAGAGCTGGAGCGCGAAACCGGCACGAATAACTGGGTCAAGGTTGAACTGACCGAGGGCAAGAAACGTGAGGTTCGCCGCGCTCTGGAATCAGTCGGGCTGGAGGTAAACCGTCTTATCCGCACCGAATACGGCCCGCTCGAGCTGGGTGATCTCGCACCGGGCGCAGTAGAGGAAGTGCCCTACCAGACGCTCATGGAATCGCTCGGTCCGATGCTTCCGGCGCAGCCTTCTCGGCGCAAGCCAGAGCAAAAGAAGCAGCGACCTGACGCAAAGAAAGGCCTTAACAGGCGACGCTAGTCGGATAATGCTGCGCCTTCACCAAGATACCGAACGGGAGGCCCTCATGTCCGACACTGCTGTTGCCCAGCCGCCTGAGACGAAAAAGGATCCGTCTCGCCAGATGAGTGAAGCGGCCCGCGCCACAAGCGACCTGATTGTGAGCCCGGATGTCTATGCTCATATGGACCAGCTTGATGCGGCGTTTGCGCGCCTTCGGGCAGAGGACCCTGTTGCCTGGTGCGAGCCCGAGGCCTTCCGTCCATTCTGGGCTGTCACAAAACACGCCGACATCATGGAAGTGAGCCGCCAGAACAAGCTGTTCACAAATGGCGAACGCGAGATGCTTTCGTACCAACAGGCAGAGGAGCGCGTCTACGCCCAGACCGGCGGACCGCACCTCCTCAAGACGCTCGTCCAGCTCGACGACCCGATGCACTACAAGCTGCGCCACCTGACGCAGGACTGGTTCATGCCGCACAAGGTGAAGACGCGCGAGGAGGCTATCCGAACGATTGCCAAAGAGTTCGTCGACAGAATGGAGGATATGGGTGGCGAGTGTGACTTCCAGCAGGACATCGCCCTCCACTACCCGCTTCGCGTGATCATGCAGATCCTCGGCGTCCCGGTCGAAGATGAACCCATGATGCTGAAGCTGACACAGGAAATCTTCGGTGCGCAGGACCCGGACCTGATGCGGGACAAGAGCCTTTCCGAGGAAGGCGCTGATGCAGACAAAGGTCTGTCCTCCATTCAGGAGACGCTGGCCCAGTTCTTCATGTACTTCACCAACATCACGCAGGACCGCCGCGCGAACCCGAAAGACGATGTCTCCACCGTCATCGCGAACGGCACCGTCGATGGCGAACCGATCGGTCAGCTTGAAGCGATGAGCTATTACATCATCGTCGCGGCAGCCGGCCACGACACGACCAGTGCCTCCACGGGTGGCGGCGTATTGGGCATGCTGAACAATCCGGCACAGCTCAAGAAAATGATGGACGACCCGCAGGGCATGTCCCGTACGGCCGTCGACGAAGCTATCCGCTGGACGACACCGGTGAAACACTTCATGCGCACGGCTCAGGACGACTATGAGCTGCGTGGACGAAAGATCCTTAAGGGCGAGAGCCTGCTGCTTTGCTATCCCTCAGGCAACCGCGACGAGGATGTGTTCGACGACCCGTTCGAATTTCGCGTTGATCGCAGCCCGAACAAGATCATCTCATTCGGGCATGGCGGCCATATGTGCCTCGGCATGCACCTCGCTCGTCTTGAAATGCAGGCGATCTATGAAGAGCTCTTCTCCCGCGTGAAATCGATTGAGCTCGCCGGGGAGCCAAGCTTCATTCGCGCGAACTTTGTCGGTGGACCGAAATCCATTCCGGTGCGCTACAAGTTCTAGTTGTCTCCATCGCCGACCAAGGGTTCAGCGTCGCTGACGCTGAACTCTACCCGTCGATTGCGGGCATAGGCCTCCGTGGTCTCGGACGTATCGATCGGCTGGCTTTCGCCATATCCGACCGCGCTGAGCGAAGCTGACGCTGCGCCGACCTCTATCAAATAGTCGCGAATAGTGTTCGCTCTTGTCTGAGAGAGACGCTGGTTAAAGGACTCAGCGCCGCGCGCATCAGTGTGCGCACCAATCTCTATCTGATATTGATCGCAAAGCAGCGCCGTCCCTGCGAGCGCCGCTGCCACAGGCAAAGTCTCATTAGAGATTGCGGTATTGCTCGCCGAGAATTCGAGCGTACGGCCGTTAAGAACGCCCTCGAAAGCCGCTGTACAAGCTGCGGCGGACGGCGACGCGGGCAAGCTGGCAACCGGGGCACCAACTGGCGCCGTGTCACCTTCGATTCTCACCGCATCGACAATCACGCCTACGGCATCCTCAGCGATTTGGTCATTCTCTATCGCTGATGTGGCAGCTTCGAGCCCTTCCAGCTTTGCGTCTTCATCAGAGGCAGTGCCTTCAATGAGCGCGATGCCTTCACGCTCGCGGATCGTAATCCAGTCATAGCCGCCCTGGCGCAAATCATCTTGCAGCCGACCGGCCCATTGCAATGGAGAGGTACGCTGATCCTGGCCTGCGCTGTCACTTGCTGGAATGCCTGAAGCAGGAATGATCAGGCCGTCCGCGAACTGGTAAGTGCCTTCTGGAAGCTCCACGCAGGCGCTCGGCGCGTTGAGCGGCGCGCGAGCTTCCCCCATCACCGCGCCATCACAGGCGGCAAGCCCGATAGCGGCGATGCCAGAAGCCATGCTCAATCGTATTGTCGGTCGCTGCATTTGGTCTACTCTCCCAGCTTCGGGCACACTGCAAATAGGAAGACGCCGAACGCTATGGCAAGTTTCAAACTACGCAGTATCGCGCTTTCCATCAGTGCAGTTTGCATCAGTCTGGTTGCAAACGCGCAGAGTGGGCCGGAGGCTCCGGCCTTTGACGAAAATGATGCGGCCCTCGACAAGCTCGTTGAAGCTTGCCTCGGGATGGATGGCGTTGGCTTCATCGAAGGCAGCGAGACGATCTGCTATAATGCAGCTATATTTCCGGCTGAATTCCTCGCCTTGGCAGAGCTGCCGCCAGCCGATCAGATCATCATCTCAAGCCCCGGCGGCAACGTCGCGACAGCCCGCATCATGAGCCGCATTCTGGACGAGCGCGGCGAGCCTGTGACCATTGCCGGCCAGTGCATGTCGGCTTGCGCGATGGTACTCGTGCCGGGCGTCGACGACCTCCGCATCGACAATACTGCACATATATCCGTACACGGAATGGTAATGCTTAGCTTTCCCGCATGGTATGGATGGCAGCGAAATGGTGAAGAGCCAGGCCAGACCGACCTAATGACTGCGGCTATGGGCTACAACTTTCCGTACACGATGTATCGGAGCGGAAAAGATCACATGACCGCCCATCTCGAAGGGCAGAATGTGGACCGCGACTACATCCAGACCGTGCATGATAGGATGTACGAAGACGCAAGAGCCCATGGCTGCCGCGTCGACCCAGATGAATACTGGGGGATGATCGACGCAGGTCACCTAAAGAAGTATCTCGGCGACCGTATCACGCATATGGAGCGCTTCATCCAGTCCTGGGACGATCCGGCGAACAATATCTACAAGGACATTACAACGCCGATCGGCTCACAGACCTATATTTTTGATTCCGACTACACCGCCTGCGAATAAGACGCCTCAGGCGAGCAGTTCCTTTGGATAATCGGGATAGCTGGCTTTCATGACACCATGGTTGAGCAGCATCTGCGCTTTCAGATCTGACCCGCCCTCATCGTAGAAGCTCGTCAGCACCCAGTAATTCTCAACGCGGCGGCTCTGCGAGAGGGCAACGACTTCACGCTTCAGCCGGTAGGTCTCTCCGACAAAGAGTGGACCGTTGACCATCTTGATCTCGAGGTCTGCAAACAGGCCGATGGAAGGCCGTTTGACCGGCCACTTCACCATGCCGCCCGTATAATTCCCTAGCACCGACACCATCTCAGTCGGCACAATCGCCCTGCCCCAAGGAGACGCAGAGGCATCACTATACCAGTCCATAGGTTCGGTGATCTTCTCCAGCTTCTCGTTCAACGAGAAGGGATAAAGGTCCCCCATATGCTGGTCAGGATCCATCTTGACCAGCTCATCGTCCGGCCCGGTCATGCCCGTTTTCATATCGGCCAAGATGACGAGATCGCCCGCAGGCCGCAGTTTCGCCATCCGGGCAGCCAGCAGTGTTTCGCCGTGATCGGGACCAAGCGTCGCGCTTGCTTCGAGCACCGGCGTACCATCCGCCTTCTCGGCGCCGCAGTAGGCATAGGTGTCCGTCTTCGGCTCAATGAAGACGCGCACTTCTTCGCCCTCGACGACCATGTTCTGGAAGTGGGTCGAGAAACATCCACGCTCAAACCAAGCCTTGCCGAACAGATCGACGAGGTAGGGCGAGAACTGGCTGAAATGCGTCGGCCCCTCAATCGGACCAGCCCTGATGCCAAGCTTTTCAGCTTCAGCATCATCATGGATGGAGCTGTGCCCATCATAGGATTGCTCTGCCAGCATCTGGGCTGGCTTGCGGAGCGGTCCCTCGATCACCTTCGTC
>DUBH01000060.1:55057-79056 GCA_012960415.1 Henriciella sp.
GTCCAGCGGCCGGGGGGGACCCCCCCCCCCCCCCCCCCAAATGACCCTACCCCCCCCTAGCTGTTTCGGGGGCGCTATATACACCTTCGTCATAAGCGCGCCTACCCTTCCATCCCGGCCATGCGGGCACGCTCCGCAGCGAACCTGGCGAGAGGTACGACGCGCTCAGCATTCGAGGCGGCATTGGCATTGGATGCCGTGCCATCACGAACGCGGCCAACGATGCCCTGAAGGATGCCGGCCAGACGGAAGGCATTGTAGGAGAAATAATAGTTGAGGTCCGGCATGCCATCGCGGCCAGTATGCTGGCAGTACATGTCCACATATTCCTCAAGCGTCGGAATGCCGTGGGCTTCCAGGTCCCTGATATTCGCGATCGAGCCGCGCGATTCGTCATTGCCCGGCATCACCCAGTTCATCAAGTGGTATGAGAAGTCTGCGAGCGGATCGCCGAGCGTAGAGAGCTCCCAGTCAAGCACTGCAATGACTTTCGGCTCGGTCGGGTGAAGGACCATGTTGTCGAGGCGATAATCGCCGTGGACAATGGTGACGTCCTCGTTCTTCGGAAGGTTCTTCGGCAGCCAGTCGATCAGCTGCTCCATCTCCGGAATATGCATCGTTTCCGATGCCTTGTACTGCTTCGTCCAGCGATGGATCTGGCGGGCGCAATAGTCGCCCTCCTTGCCGAAGTCCTGCAGACCGACTTTCTTGTAATCGGTGTTGTGCAGGTCAGCGAAGGTCTTGACCTTTGCCTCATAGATGGCGCGGCGCTGTGCTGGCTCGTAGTCCGGCAGCGTCTGGTCCCAGAGGATGCGGCCGTCGACATTGTCCATGATGTAGAAGATCGTGCCGATGACATCTTCGTCCATGCAGAGCCCATACGGGCGGGCGACCGGGAAGCCGGTGGGATAGAGCGCATTGATCACCTTGAACTCACGGTCCACCGCATGTGCCGACGGCAGGAGCTTGCCTGGTGGCTTGCGCCGCATGACATAGGTCTTGTTCGGCGTGAAGAGCTTGTAGGTCGGGTTGGACTGGCCGCCCTTGAACTGCTTGACCGTCAGCGGGCCCTCATAGCCTTCGACATTGGCTTCCATCCAAGCGGCAAGATTGGCTTCGTCGAACTTGTGAGATTCGGCGACCTCTTTCGTGCCGCTGAACATATCCTGCGCATTATCGGCCTCAGCCATGGCTCTACTCCCTGATCATATTGTCTGGCGGCAACCTAGCGAAACACGAGCGCTGAACAAGCGTCTCGCAGGGTAATATCGACGTGAGTTGCACCGTCCAACGCAAAGGGGCCGGCGCATGGCCAGCCCCTCCAGAAGTGAGGTATGTGCTCACCTAATAGGATCAGGTAAGGGCGTCTGCGAAGTTTTCACCCTGACGGGCGGAGTTCTTTGCCCGCTTGAGCAGCTCGACCGTTTCAGGATCAAGGTCAGCCTTCTCGAGCTTCGAATCGATACGGTCACCAAGATAATCTTCACCGTCATCAACCGCTTCGAGAGCTGCTTTCTCATCGCTCATGAATAGCGACGTGAAGTCGGCCCAGCCGCGGTGCAGCGTACCTGCAGTTCCGCCTTCGGTTTCCGGGTCACCACCGAGTTCACGGACCCTGGCCTGGAATGCCGTCACGAGTTCGCTGCGCTCATAGGCGAGCGTCTTGAACTTGTTGCGCAGACCGTGGTTTTCGTCTGCAACCTCGCAAACCTTCTCATAGCCTTTCTGGCTATCGATCAGGGTTTTGGTTACGTCATTCAGTACTTCAATGTTCGGGTTCGACATTCTGTCATCTCCTTTGTAGCTAACAGGAGAATAACGATGGATGCCAACCTGCAGTTGCCCAGCCCCTGCAAAAAAACCCGCTATCTGAGTGCGCGGTGTCCAATGTCCTTGCGGAAGAAGCCGCCGGGCCATTCAATGGCGGCGACACCCTCATAGGCCTTGTCGATGGCAGCCTTGAGACTTTCGCCGGTTGCAGTCACGCCGAGCACGCGTCCGCCCGACGCAATCATCTCGTTCTTTTCGTTGATGTCGGTGCCAGCGTGGAAGACGGTGACGCCTTCAATCGCATCCGCAGCATCGACACCTTTTATGACAGTGCCCTTCACAGGCTTGTCTGGGTAGCCTTCAGCCGCCATCACGACAGTCGCGCTGGGGGTAAAGTCAGAGAGTCCCATCATCTCGCAAAGCGACGCGTGGCTGCCGACGAGCCCGCCCGTCGAGCAGACGAGCAGCGCCGGTACGATATCACCCGGCAGGCCCGCCATAAGCGCCTGACATTCAGGATCGCCAAAGCGCGCATTGAACTCGACGACTTTCGGACCACTCTCGGTCACCATGATGCCGACATAGAGCACGCCCTGATACGGCATGCCGTCTTCTGCCATGCCAGACAGCATGGGTTCGACGATCAGCGTCTGAACGAGCTCCATGATGCGCGCATCGACGACAGGTGCAGGCGCATAGGCCCCCATACCGCCCGTATTTGGTCCAACATCGCCGTCGCCGACCCGCTTATGGTCCTGCGCGGCGGGAAGGTAGATGGCGCCCTCCCCATCAGTCATTACGAAGATGGAGGCTTCTTCGCCTGTCATGAACTCTTCGATGACGATTTCGGCAGAGGCTTCGCCAAACTTGCCGGTCATGAATTCCTCGACCGTATTCTCCGCCTCTTCCTGCGACTCGACGATGACGACGCCTTTGCCAGACGCAAGCCCGTCCGCCTTGATCACATAGGGGCCTTCCACAGTCTCGAGATAATCGAGCGCCTCCGTCAGGTCGCTGAAGCGACCATAGGCGGCTGTAGGCACGCCGTACTTCTGCATCAGGTCTTTGGCGAAACCTTTGGAGCTTTCAAGCTGTGCGGCCTGCTGGCTTGGCCCGAACACATCAAAGCCGCGGGCCCGCAGCGCGTCTGACGCCCCTGCTGCTAGCGGCGCCTCAGGGCCGATTATGATCAGGTCCGGCGTGATTTGCAGCGCCAACTCCTGAACGGCGTGGAGATCGGTCGGATCGAGATCAAAACACGGGCCGATCTTGTCCATGCCGGGGTTTCCTGGCGCGGAGAAAACTTCGTCCACGAGAGGCGACTGTGCGATTTTCCAGGCCAACGCATGTTCGCGTCCGCCAGAACCGAGAATGAGAATTTTCATGGCAGGGGTGATGAACGCGATTTCCCCATGGATCAAGGCTTCTTGCCTGCTAGGCTGAGCGCGATGTCTAGCCGGACAGCTGCGACAATTAATTGTGGGCTGACTGGAGATCAGCCCTTGATGACCGCGCCAATCGCAAGGCAAGCTCAGGCGAGATGACCAAATCCTATTCCGCCCGCACACCCAGCCACGATCTCAGCGGCCTCTGGACCGGCTTCTACGCCTATGACCTCACCGATGACGCGGTGCCTTTTACGGCGTGGATTTCCGAGGATGAGGGCACCATCACCGGCTCGGTACTTGAGGATGACATTACCAGCCCGGAACCGGACGGTGAATGCACTTCTGAAATCATCGGCGAGCGCCGCGGTCTGGACGTCCGCTTCACCAAGATCGAAACGGCAGGTCCGGACGGAAGCCTGGAGCTGCTGCGCTATCAGGGCGATACAGATCCCGAATGCTGCGTCATCAGCGGCGTATGGTTCTTTGATGATCCGGCAGAAAGCTCCGGCACGTTCATGATGACCCGCATTTCTGGCGCTCTGAAGGCTGCCATTCAGCCGGCAGCCGCCAGCGAGAGCCAGATCGGCCGCAATACCGAGGACTGAGCAGGCGTGAGCGAAACACCCCCGTCAAACGTTGTTGAACTCTCCGTCTCCGAGCTCGCCGGGGCGCTGAAGCGCACCATCGAAACGACTTATGATCACGTCCGCGTACGCGGTGAGCTTGGGCGCGTCACGGTTGCGCGGTCGGGCCATATGTATGCCGATATCAAGGACGACAAGGCGGTGCTGAACACGGTGATGTGGAAGGGGTCTGTCCAACGCCTACCTTTCAAGCCGGAAGAAGGCCTTGAGGTGGTCGCAGAGGGTCGTCTCTCGACCTATCCAGGACGGTCCAACTATCAGCTCATCGCCGAATTCATGCGCCCCGCTGGCGCTGGCGCGCTCATGGCGCTGTTGGAAGAGCGCAAGAAGAAGCTCGCCTCTGAAGGCCTGTTCGACGAGCGGCACAAGAAGCCACTTCCATTCCTGCCAAGAACGGTAGGTGTGGTGACCAGCCCGACAGGCGCTGTCATCCGCGATATTCTGCACCGTATCCGTGAGCGCTTTCCGGTGCGCGTCATTCTCTGGCCGGCGCTGGTGCAAGGTGACCGGGCCGCCGCGCAAATTGAAGCGGGTATTCGAGGCTTCAACGCCATGCAAGAGGGCGATCGCCCTGACGTGCTGATTGTCGGACGCGGTGGCGGCTCCATCGAGGACCTATGGCCCTTCAACGAAGAAAACGTCATTCGCGCCGCATTCGAGAGCGAAATCCCGCTTATCTCCGCTGTCGGCCATGAGACCGATACCACTCTTATCGACTTCGTGTCAGATGCACGCGCGCCCACCCCTACGGGCGCGGCAGAGATTGCCGTGCCGGTTCGGTCTGATCTGTTGATGGCGATTGAAGAGCGTGCGCAAAGCCTGACCCGGGCCCTGTCGCGCCGGGTTCGCCATGACGCTGACCGGTTAAGGGCTTCACGCCTGCCGCGGCTTGAAACCCTGATCGCTCAAAAGCGCCAGAGCCTCGACTACCTCGATGCGGGTCTACGCGGTGGGCTCTCCAGCGCGATCAAGTCAAAGCATATCGAACTTGCACGTACAGGAAGCCGCTTGCGTACCGATCCGCTCAGCAAGGATGCCCGCGATGCGCGTCGACGTCTGCTGGACATGGCTAAGCGCGCCCGCCCTGCTCTTGAGCGGCTGATCGATACGCGAAAGCAACGACTCTCGGCTGGCGCGAATTTGCTGGACGCGCTCTCCTACCAAGCGACGCTCGCTCGAGGGTTTTCCGTCGTGAGGAATGCAGACGGTGCAATTCTGCGATCGTCAAAAACTGTTTCGGCGGGCGATCATCTCAGCATCACGCTGAGCGACGGTTTGGTCGACGCTTCGGTTATCGAAGGCGAAGCAAAGCCAATCCGGAAGGCTGAGCCAAGCGCCGCCAAACCGAAGCCTCCACCACCACCCTCAAAGCCGACTAATGAGCCACCGCAGGGCGATCTCTTCTAGGTTCTATGCGCTGGCTGGCTTCACCTTGAGGCCGTTGCCCTCAGTACCGTCGACGATGACAGACGCACCCGTGTCCGGGTTGCTGCCGTCAGTTGTCTCGGCTGGCCACTCGGTGTCACCAAGCCGCACCCTGCCCTGCCCGTTCGCGAAAGCAGAGATCACTGTAGCGCGCTGACCAAGCGTGCGGGTCATTAGACGGTTCAGCGTTGGATGCTCCGCAACCTTCTTGCGCATGTCGGCGAAGACGGTTCGTCCAAGCACGACGAGACCAACGGCCGCGACAGCAAAGAACAGGAATTGGCCCTGCCAGCTATGGCTGCCGATAATGGCAAAGGCTGAAAACACCGCCGTGGCACCGGCCGCAATCGAGACCCACAGCAGGTCAAACGTGCCGAGCATCGTCTCAATCGCGAGAAGGACCAGCGCGAGAACAAGCCAATGCCAGGCGCTGAGAGGCCAGAAAAGGTCGATGAGTGCGTCCACGACTACTCCTCCCGCCTGCGGGTTGTTGGAACGGCGCCGCCTGAATTGCTGGCAAGCGACTTGCCAGCGCTCTCTGTAAGGCCACGGATCCCTTCAATCGTGCCGAGGATTGAGCTGAACTCAGCTGGGATGATCACGGTCTTGTTGCTCTGCGATGTTGCGAGCTTCTCGAAGGCCATGACGTATTGCTGGCCGAGGAAGTAATTGATCGCGTTCACATCGCCCTTGGCGATAGCTTCAGACACCATGGCGGTTGCCTTCGCCTCGGCTTCGGCTTCGCGTTCACGAGCCTCAGCATCGCGGAATGCAGCTTCGCGGCGGCCTTCAGCTTCCAGAATCTGTGACTGCTTGGCGCCCTCAGCTTTCAGAATAGCCGACTGCTTGTCACCTTCTGCGGTGAGGATTTCCGCCCGCTTCAGGCGCTCGGCCTTCATCTGGCGGGCCATCGCCTCTGTGATGTCAGCGGGCGGTGTCAGATCGGCAATCTCGATCCGCGTCACCTTCACGCCCCACGGGTTCGTCGCCGCGTCAACAACCGAAAGAAGCCGCGCATTGATCTCGTCGCGGTTCGACAGGACTTCATCGAGATCCATCGAGCCGACGACTGTCCGGATGTTTGTCAAAGACAGGTTCTGGATAGCGTTCTGGAGATTGTTGACCTCATAGGCCGCCGAAACCGGGTCGATCACCTGGATGAAGACGACAGCATCACATGACACCATCGCATTGTCCTTGGTGATCACTTCCTGGGTCGGAATGTCCAGCACGCTTTCCATCATGTTCATCTTGCGGCCAACGCGCTGATAGAACGGAACGATGAAGTGAAGGCCGGGCGATAAGGTATTGGTATAGCGGCCAAAATTCTCGACCGTGAAATTATATCCCTGCGGCACGACCTTGATGGCCGAGACCAGCACGATGAGCGCGACGGCGGCAATGACGATGACGACGATGACAGATGGTTCCATCCAGGCTTTCCTCCTTAACCTAGGACTGATATCGCGGCGTTTTCGTCGTTTTTCAATAAGGATGAATTGAAAAACGGCGCACACCTTGAAGGTATGCGCCGTTTATAGACCGAGTCAGCTGTCTTGCTGATCTAAATTCGGTTTAGAGCTGGCCGAGAAGGTAGTCGGCCGAAGACACTTTGAACTCGCCGCCATCTTCGACATTGAGCTGCTCCACGACGCCGTCTTTCACCAGCATGGAATAACGCTTGGACCGCTCACCCATACCAAAGCCGCTAGCATCCATCTCAAGGCCCATTGCCTTTGCGAAAGCGCCATTGCCGTCCGCCAGCATACGGACCTTGCCGCCTGTCTTGGCGGATTCGCCCCAGGCATTCATCACGAACACGTCGTTCACCGACGTGCAGACAATGTCGTCGACGCCCTTGCCGTGCAGCTCTTCAGACTTCTCGACGAAACCCGGCAGGTGCTTGGCCGAACAGGTCGGCGTGAAAGCCCCTGGAACAGCGAAAAGCGCCACGGTCTTGCCCTTGAAGATATCGTCGGTCTTCCGGGGTTCAGGGCCGTTGCCCGTCATTTCCATCAGGACGGCGTCCGGAAGTTTGTCGCCTTGCTTGATCGTCATTGAATTTCTCCTTGCGAAACTGCTCGCTTCTTATGCAAGTGCGGGCAAGCTTTCAATCGAACCTTGATAAATCACCGGGCCTGAGTCAGCTTTCACACAAGGAAAGGTGACCATATCATGATGAGCGATCTGACTGGCAAGCTACTGATTGCCATGCCCTCAATCGGAGATTCGCGATTTTCGAGGTCGGTTGTGCTCGTATGCGCGCACGAACCTGAATATGCGATGGGCATTGTCCTCAACAAGCCAATTGATGACCTAACCCTGCCCCAGCTCCTGTCTCAACTCGGCATTGAGCAGGATATCAAGATCCCTGACAGTGCAGTGTTGAATGGCGGCCCGGTCGGCACCGATCGAGGCTTTGTCGTTCACACGGACGACTTCCACCGTGAAGGCGCGACACTGGCCATCAATCATGACTTCTGCCTGACGGCGACGCGTGACGTGCTGGTGGCAATTGCCTCGGATGATGCACCACGGGAATCGATCATGGCGCTTGGCTATTCCGGCTGGGGTGCGGGCCAGCTGGAGACCGAAATCGCGGAAAATGCCTGGATCGTCAGCGAACCGATCCCGGATCTTGTCTTCGGCCCAAGCCACGATTCCAAATGGTCGACCGCGCTCAAACTGATCGGAATTGACGTCGCCCGGCTGCATAGCGCTGGGGGTAACGCGTGATCTTCTAGGCTTTCAGCAGTTTTCCGGCCTGTGCCGCGGGAAGCGGTCTTGAGAAGGCAAAGCCCTGGACAAAATCGAAGCCGAGCGACTTCAGACGGCCGACTGTCTCCAGATTCTCGACGCCCTCTGCCGTCGTGCTCAGGCCCAGCTCATGAGCAAGTCCGGTAACGGATTTCAGGATGGTCTGCATCCGCGGGCGCTCGAGCTTCCTGATAAGATCTGCATCCACCTTGAGACCATCCGCTGGCAAGGCTTCTAACCATTCAAAAGACGAATGTCCGGTCCCGAAATCATCAAGCACGACGCCTGCCCCGGCTTCCTTGATTGCCTCAACCGTTCGAAGCGCCGTCTCCGGATCACGCAGTGCAGCCTGTTCCGTCAGCTCCATTCTCAACTGACCCGGCGAGAAGTCATGTCCCGCAATCAAATCACCTACGAGTGCAACAAGTGATTCCTCAGCGAGATCTGGCGCCGTCACGTTCACGTTCACGAACAGGTCTTGCCGGCCGCTCTCCCTTATCCATGACGACAGCGCCTCGCTCGCGCGCATCAACATGGACGTTGCGAGACCTCTGTCTTCAGGGCTGTAAGGGTGGCCAGCACTCGCTTTCGGCCAACGTGCAAGCGCCTCGAAACCGCCGATCTCTCCCGTGTGGAGCGATACGATTGGCTGAAAAGCTGCCTCGAGCTCTGCGCCAGACGGATCGGCCAGCCATTCTTCCGCTTCACCCCGGCGCATGAGTACGCCTGACGCCGACCCATCCGCTCTGAACCGGCCCGTCAGGGTCAGCGACTTGCCCGTAGAGAGCTTCAGGCGGCAGGACACTGGTTCATCACCAGGTGGCCTGTCAGAAAAAAGCTGATGAAGCCTCTGATGACTAAGGCCGGCCAGTACTTTGGAAACCGATTGAAGGGTCCAGACGCCATCTATTTCCTGATACCCTGCAGACGCATCGACATCGATAGAGAGGCGCGAGGACTGCGCATCCCATGACCATTCGCCTAGCGTAAGAGGGTCAGCCGACAACATCGAACGGAACCTAGCCCCATTCGCAGACGCTGGCGAGCGTCAGGCGCGGCGATTTTCGAGGATGTAACGACGGACGTCCGAGACATCTGACGGCAGACGCTCAAAGCGTTCGACGCGGTCAGCCAGGCCCGCAACACGATCCGGTAGCGGGCATGCGCGTCCCACCGCCTCCTTGATGGTCTCAGGGAATTTTGCCGGGTGCGCTGTCGCAAGAACCACATCCGCAACGTCGCCGCTGACTGGCTTGCGCCGCGCGACATGCGTGCCGACCGCCGTGTGCGGGCAGATGAGCCAACCGGTCTCATCATGGACCATGTTCATCTCTTTCAGCGTCTCTGCGTCCGAAACAGCAGCCGCAGAGAGACCGCTACAGCCCAGCGGGCCGGAGATACGTTCGGGAAGGTCAACAGCCCCGGATTGGGCAAAGCTGTCATACAGCCCACGCACCAGCTCCGGATCACGTCCACTCACTTCAAAGGCAAGCCGCTCGAAATTGCTCGGCACAGATATGTCCATGGCCGGGCTTGGCGTTGCGAGTGCGGGCTTGCGCAGCATGCGCCCTTCTTCGAACAGGACACGCAGCGTGTCGTTGCCATTGACGGCGCAGACTGCCTCAAACCCGGAAAGAAGGCCGCAACGTGCAGCCACATAGCCAGCTAAAGCATCGCCCATATTGCCGCTAGGCACGACATACCGCAGCGAGCGATCGGCGCCTAGCGCGGCCTGTGTTGTCGCATAATAGACCGCTTGCGCCGCGATCCGCGCCCAGTTGATGGAATTCACCCCAGACAGATAGGTCTGATTGACGAAGTCGCGGTCAGAAAACAGGGATTTAACAATGGCCTGGCAGACATCGAAATCATCGTCGATGGCAATGTTGTGCACATTGTCCGCGTCCGTCGTCGTCATGAACAGGCGCTGAACCGGAGAGACACGCTCATAGGGATGCAGGATGAATAGGTCGACTTGTGACGCTCCAGCAAAGGCTGCAGCGGATGCACCGCCCGTATCGCCCGATGTCGCGCAGGTCACGCTCATCCGAAGGCCGCGGGCAGAAAGAACTTCGTCGAACAGCTGAGCTATCAGCTGCATGGCGACATCCTTGAACGCCAGCGTGGGCCCGTGATGAAGCTCCATGATGAAGCGGTTTGCGCCCCACTGAACGAGCGGGGCGACGCTCTTGTGCGAAAAGCCACAATAGGCCCGCTCGCAGATGCCTTCGATGGTCTTTCTGGAAAGTTCATCGCCTGCAAATGCAGCGGTCACCCGGCTGGCGACGGAGACATAACTTTCGTCGGCGGTTGCGCGCTCGATGACTGGCCAGCTCTCAGGCACGTAAAGACCACCATCAGGCGCGAGACCTGACAGGCATGCATCTACAAAACCCACCGGCTCTGCCTGTCCACGCGTGGAAATGAATTTCACGACTTGCCTCCAAACTTCAGCCGTCCCAGAGAGCGATGGAAAGCAATGTAGACCCCGATCAGGCCGATCGCCATTCCCCACCAGGTGAGCGCATAGCCGAAGTGGCGTTCAGGCGGCAATGGGTCCCGCCCGGTCAGCATGGCATATGGATTTTGTGTCGTGCGCGCACGCGACATGTCCGTGGCGAGCACGACCCGCATCGTGTCAGGTTCGACCACGCGTGCATCGCTTTCAGAATAGCCGAGGTTTGTCAGCATCGCGGCCGCATTGAAGCCGTACCAGAGATCACGCTCTGGCTTGCTAGATCCTGCTAGACCACGGGTCTGGGCCGGGCGCTCGAACGCATTCGCCCGGCCTTCAAAATTGTCGAGATTGGCAAGTTGAAGCGGCACCGGGTCCGTGCCTGCGACAGCGTCCCAAAGCAGCAGGACGACAGGCCCCTCCCCGTTAATGCGCCCGGGTACGTAGCGGCGCCAGATCGCTTCGCCATCAACGATGCCGTAAACCTGTTGCGCGTTGCCGGGATTGGCCGTGTCGACTTCAACGCTGATGGTCTCGAAAGGATCGTTCTCGACCTCACCTTGCGCCTTTTTCTCGCTGTAGCGCGAATACTGCCAGTTCCCGAGCAGCACCAGAATCACAAGGCTCACAATGGTCAGGGCCGTTAGGAGCGGCATGGGTCGAAAGGTCATGAAGAGTGCCCATCAGAACCGGTCCACCTGACATCCGCTGCATTATGCTTCCACTGCAATGCGAACATGATCGACTTGAAGGGCCGCAGGAGCCAGGCCCCAAGCAGGACAATGAGCGGCGTCCAGAGAATGGCGTGGACCCAGACAGGCGGCGCAAAAACAATCTGCACAAGCAGGACCGGCGGCATGATGATGATTGCCAGGATGAACATGACAAAGAAGGCCGGGCCGTCACCGGCATCGGCCTTCGAGAAGTCTGCGCCGCAAGCAGTGCAGCGCGGCGCTATTTCCAGAAAGGACTTGAAAACCGGGCCTTCACCGCAAGCCGGACATCGACAGGCGAGCCCGGCCTTTATCGGTGAAACTTTGCCAGCCAAACAAGCCTCCTAGTGGCCGAGCACCAGGTAAGGAATGACGTAGACGAACGCGAAGAGGAACAGCCACACCACATCGACGAAGTGCCAATACCAAGCCGCGAACTCAAAGCCGAGGTGCTTCTTGGCTGACATGCCGCCCGTCATCAGACGAATGAGGCAGACCGCAAGAAAGATTGTCCCGATGACAACGTGCGCACCATGGAAACCCGTCGCCATGAAGAAGGCGGAGCCGTAGAGCGTGCCATCATAGCTGAATCCAGCATGAGAGTATTCGAGGACCTGAAGGCCCGTGAAGAAGATTCCCAGCAGGACCGTAATTGCCAGCATGTTGATAGCCGTCTTGCGGTTGTCGTGCTGGAGGGCGTGGTGAGCTGCCGTGACGGTCGTACCCGAAAGCAGCAGAACCAGCGTGTTCATCAGAGGCAGGTGGAACGGATCGAATAGCTCAACGCCTGCTGGTGGCCACTGGCCGCCGACTGCCTGAAGGGCTTCGGCATAAAGCGGGTTGGCGACATCAAAAGTCTCACCAACCCGGGCGCCATGGAAAATGGCGAACTCGAAGAAGCTCCAGAACCATGCGACGAAGAACATGATCTCCGACGCGATGAAGAGCACCATGCCGTATTTGAGACCGATGGAAACGACAGGCGTATGGTCGCCGGCCTTGCTCTCCTTGATGACTTCGCGCCACCAGCCGAACATGACGTAGCCGACAAAGCCGAGGCCGATCAGCATGAGCCATGGAGAGCCTTCAGGTATGCCGAAGAGGCCCTTCATATAGGTGACGGCACCAACCGCCAGCACAACCATCGCCATCGACCCCAGCAGCGGCCAGGGAGATGGGTTCACGAGGTGATAGTCATGTTTCACTTCATCATGTGCCATTGCCCGGAATCCCTATCATCCATCAATTCTTCGCGCCTTTTAGCCCGCAGGCTATCGGAGTCGCAACCGTCTAGTTAAGTGCCGCCGATTTCGCCGCACCCTGAAAATTATCCGTCTCATAGAAGGTATAGGACAGGGTAATTGTCCGCACATCTGCGAGATTTGAGTCTGCGTCCATTTCGGGCGAGACGAAATAGACGACTGGCAGCTTCTTGGTCTCACCGGCTTTGACGATGCGCTCCTCGAAGCAGAAACATTCCAGCTTGTTGTAATAGATGCCGGCCCGATGCGGCGTCACATTGTAGGACGCCATCAGGCTTACATCATGATCGGACGTGTTTGTGACCTCGAAAAACGCGAGTCCATGTTCACCAAGGTGCACATCCATGCCGGTCTGCAGCGGGCGGAACAGGACCGGTGCATTCATCACGTTTGAATCGAAACGCACATTCACTGTCCGGTCCAGGATTTCTTCGGGCGCGGCCTCAGCTATCTGCGTCGTTCCACCAAAACCTGTCACGCGGCAGAACGTGTCGTAAAGCGGCTTCGACGCGAAGGCGAGGCCGAGCATGCCAAGCGCTGCCACACCAGCGCCGAGAGCGATTGTCCGGTTGTTCATTGTTCACTCCCCTCTTCATCCGAGCGAGCTTCATCCGCAGCCGGTAGATCAGGCATAGGCTGGCTGTCGCTTTGCGGAGGATTGCTCCAGTAAAAACCGCCATCCGGGCCAAGCTCGGAGTCCGCGAGGCGTACTACCGTGGTCACGCCTACGAGAATGACGAAAGCAAACAGGGCGAGGGCTAGCCACCAGTTACGGCGTTTCTGCGCCTGACGGGCCTCATCATCCAGCGGTGGTGGCGGAGTTTGCTGTGGTTCGGTCATGATAGTCCCGGCACCGCCATATAAGCCCCGAACCCATGCTCAATAATCAGCGCGGCAAAGAGCAGGAAGAGATAGAGGATCGAGAACGCAAAGAGCCGCTTGGCTGCTTTTGCACCCTCTGGCTGCACCGGCACTGCCCCGGCATCACTACGCCACACATCGACGGCCAGCTTGATGAAAACAACACCCAAAAGCGCTGCTGCGACAGCATAGACAAGACCACCGAGCCCGGTCAGCACCGGCGCAAGGGCCAGCGGCGCCAAGAGCAGCGTGTATGCCATGATCTGGTTGCGGGTCACCTTTGCACCATGGGTCACAGGCAGCATAGGGACATTGGCCTTCTTGTACTCACCGTGCGCAAGCAGGCTGAGCGCCCAGAAATGTGGTGGCGTCCAGAAGAAGATGATTGCAAACAGTAGCCAGGCATCGAGCGGCGCGCTGCCCGTCACGACTGCCCAGCCAATAACAGGCGGGAAAGCCCCTGCAGCACCGCCGATGACGATGTTCTGCGGCGTGCGACGCTTGAGCAGCATCGTGTAGAACCAGCCATAATAGGCGATTGAAAGCGCAAGAAGGGCTGCCGCAACCGCGTTGGACGCAAGCCACATCAGAAGGACGGATACGCCGCTCATCACCAGTCCAAGCGCGATCGCCTCTTCGCGAGGAACGGCACCAGACGGGATGGGACGGGTGGACGTCCGCTTCATGATGGCGTCGATATCAGCGTCGTACCACATATTGATTGCGCCAGCGGCACCGGACCCAAGCGCAATGGCAAGGGTTGCGATGGCAGCCATGAACGGATTGATTGCTTCGCCCGTGACGCCAACCGCGCTGACGAGACCAGCAAGTCCGGTAAAGACCACAAGCATCATGATGCGCGGCTTCATCAGCTGCACATAATCACCCGCGGTCGCGTAGCGCGGCGCTCCTGGGGTCATATCAGCTGCATCGACATGCGACATAGGTTTCACGTGCTCCATCAAGATGGAAACGGCCCCTCGCGACACTGAACGCGAAGGGCCGCTCTGTTTCAGTCGTTCAACGGCCCGTTAGTGGTGACCTTGCGGCTTCACTTCTGGCAATTCGTTGAACTGGTGGAATGGTGGCGGCGAAGGCAGCGTCCATTCCAGCGTCGTAGCGCCCTCGCCCCACGGGTTGCTGACGCCTTTGCGGCGACGGACAGCGGCCTCAATCACACCGACGAAGAAGATCAGCGTTGCAACCAGGGTGACGGCGTAGCCCATGGACGACCAGAAGTGCCAGGTCGAGAAGGCGTCTGCGTAATCGATATAGCGGCGCGGCATACCGTTAAGGCCGAGGAAGTGCTGCGGGAAAAAGAGCAGGTTCGAGCCAATGAACATGGTCCAGAAGTGCGCGTAGCCGATACCCTTATTATACTTCACGCCGAACATCTTCTCGAACCAGTAGTACCAGCCTGCGAAGAGACCGAACACTGCGCCGAGCGACAGCACGTAGTGGAAGTGAGCTACCACGTAATAGGTGTCGTGCAGGATGTGGTCGATGCCTGCGTTCGCGAGCACCACACCCGTCACACCGCCGACGGTGAACAGGAAGATAAAGCCGATTGCCCAGACCATAGGTACGGAGAAATCGATGGAGCCGCCCCACATGGTCGCAATCCAGGAGAAAATCTTGATACCCGTCGGCACCGCGATAACCATGGTCGCCGCGACGAAGTAAGCCTTCATGTCAACCGGCATACCGACAGTGTACATGTGGTGCGCCCATACGATGAAGCCGATCGCACCAATCGAAACCATGGCGTAGGCCATGCCGAGATAGCCGAACACCGGCTTGTTCGAGAAAGTCGAAACGATGTGACTGATGATGCCGAAGGCCGGCAGGATCATGATGTACACTTCCGGGTGACCGAAGAACCAGAACAGGTGCTGGAACATGATCGGGTCGCCGCCGCCAGAAGGGTCGAAGAACTGCGAACCGAAGTTACGGTCAGTAAGCAGCATGGTCAGCGCGCCTGCGAGAACCGGCAGAGCCAGCAGAAGCAGGACAGCTGTGACCAGCATCGACCATGCGAACAGCGGCATCTTGTGCAGGGTCATGCCCGGCGCGCGCATGTTCAGAATGGTCACGATGAAGTTGATGGCACCCAGGATGGACGCAATACCGGCCGTGTGAAGCGACAGGATCAGAAGATCCATCGACGGACCAGGGTGACCGGTCGCGCTCGACAGCGGCGGGTACAGTACCCAGCCACCACCAAAACCAAGAAACTGGCCGGTGCCCGGGATCAGCATGGAGATACACGCCATGATGAAGGCAGCAACGGTGAGCCAGAATGAGATGTTGTTCATGCGCGGGAACGCCATGTCCGGCGCACCAATCATGAGCGGCACGAACCAGTTGCCGAAGCCACCAATTAGCGCAGGCATCACCATGAAGAAGATCATGATGAGGCCGTGATAGGTGATCACGACATTGTAGAAGTGCTTGGCATGCTCAATGGCCTGATCGCCAGAGTAGCCAAAGAACTCCATCAGGCTGGTGAGCGGGCCGATACCCGGCTGCGCCAGCTCAAGACGGATAATACCGGAGAGGGTGTAGCCCACGATGCCTGCGATGATCGCAAAGACGAGGTAGAGCGTACCGATGTCCTTGTGGTTGGTCGACAGGAACCAACGGGTAAAGAAGCCCGGCTTGTGGTCGTGGGCATGATCGTCATGGACGGTCGAAACTTGATCCATTGCCATGTCAGAAATCCTCTTGGGTTCTACTCGGCGCGGGCAAGACGCGTTTCAGCATCTGCTCGGTCGGAATTGCTTGCAACTTGAGCCTGGTCGAGCGCACCGAATGCGCCTTCGAAATCACCAGAGCGAAGGGTCGAAATCCAGCTGTCATAGGTCGCCTGATCAACGACGCGAACCTCGATCGGCATGTAGGCATGGTCCTTGCCGCAAAGCTCGGAGCACTGGCCGTAATAGGTGCCCTCTTCCTCGACGAGGAACCAGCCCTCATTGAGGCGACCGGGAACAGCATCGGTTTTCACGCCGAAAGCTGGAACGGTCCAGGAGTGAATGACGTCGGACGCGGCGGTCTGATAACGGATGTAGCGGTTTACCGGCAGCACCAGCGGATAGTCGACGGCGAGATTGCGTGGACCACGCGCTTCATCGAGATTGTCGCTGGAAAGGCCACGCTGAAGCGGGTTGGATACGAACTCTACCGGATAACCACCACCGTCGAGCTCATCCGGGAAGGAGTAGGTCCAGTTCCACTGGTTGCCCTGCGCCTTGACGGTGATCCAGCCCTGAGCAGCTGCATCAGGATAGATGTTCGGGTCATCACCTTCTGCTGCCGCGATGGCTTCAAGGTCCGGCTGGTTCTCCTGATAGAAGAGGTTCGAGAAGGACGGGCCCGCAATCGCAACGAGGATCAGCACAGGAACGACAGTCCAGACGATCTCGATCGGCGTATTGTGGCTGAACTTCCGGGCGACCGGATTCGCGCGCTTGTTGTACTTGATGCAGACCCAGACGATCAGGGCGAGCACAAACAGGGTAATCAGCGTGATGATCACCAGCAGGTAGTTATGAAACCAGTGCAGACGCTCCATGATTCGCGTGGCGGCAGCCTGAAGATTTATTCCGCCTTCCTCAGGCACAGCGGCGTAGGCTGCAGCACTGAAAGGAAGGATCGAAAGAAGAGCGACGAGAAAACGCACAACCCGACTCCTTGGTAATTATTCGAGCCTTGCAATAGCCGTCGCGTCGGGCTGCGTCCACCCGCCCCTTCAGCAAAATCAAATATGTCGCAGCCGCTTCGCTTTGTGTTCCCTCAACGCTATATTGCCTCCTATCACAAGGGAGGTATCCGGCATGTTACGTATCTTTCTAACCGGCTCAGTCGCCATGTTCGCAGCCGCGACAGCAAGCGCACAGGTCTTCGTCGTAGGCGGTGGTCTCGCCCGTGAATGTTATGACGAAGCCCAGAGCGGCAACTATGTGTTCCGCCTCGCAGAACAGACCTGCTCACGCGCCCTGCGTGAGGAAACGTTGACACGGGAAAACCGCGCGGCGACGTATGTGAATCGCGGCGTCATGCGCATGCGCGAAGGGGCTCATGAAGCGGCACTGAGCGACTATGCAAACGCAACTTCGATCCTTCCGGATCTGGGCGCAGCCTATCTGAATGCAGGGGCCGCACACATCTATCAACGGAACTTCACCGACGCCCTGGTCTCGTTAAACCGCGCGATCGAACTCGACACCAACGATCTGTTTGCGGCCTATTACAATCGCGCGATCGCAAGGGAGAACACGGGCGACGTGCCTGGGGCGTATTACGACTTTCAACGATCGCTGGAGCTGAAACCCGGCTGGGACCTTGCACAGCGCCAACTGAGCCGTTTTGAGGTTCAAGAGCAGTAACAGCCCCCTGCCCGCTTGCAGGCTGAGCGGCGAATGGCCATTGTCTTCTCATGTTAGAAACAGATCTTCCGTTCGACCGCTCAGAAGCGACCCGTATCCTGGCCGAGGCCTGCGAAGGGGCTGATGACGGTGACATCTATGTTCAACGCGCCCGCTCTGAAAGCTTCATGTTCGACGATGGCAGGCTGAAATCTGCTGCCTTTGACACATCACAAGGCTTCGGCCTGAGAGTGGTTGCAGGAGAAGCAAGCGGTAACGCCCATGCTGGTGAACTGACGCTGGACGCGATTCGCCGCGCTGCGCACACTGCCTCCGCCGCCAAACGCGGCTATTCCGGCTCCCTCGCGGCTGGACCGGTACCGACGAACCGGAAGCTCTACCAGCCCATAGACCCGACCGAAGCACCAGGCTTCACGGTAAAGACCGGCCTGCTCGCTGAAATCGACGCCTGGGTTCGCGCGAAAGACCCCCGCGTCGTTCAGGTTTCGGTCTCCCTCGCCGGCAGCCACCAGGCAATCGACATCCTGCGACCTGCTGGTGAAACCTTCCACGACGTTCGGCCCCTCGTCCGCCTGAACATTGCTGTCACGCTGGAAAAGAATGGCCGCCGCGAATCGGCCACCTCAGGTGCTGGCGGCCGCGCCGAATATGAAGAGTGGATCAAGCCAGAACGCTGGCAGGCAATGGCGGAACGCGCTCTTCGCAAGGCGGAAATCAACCTCGATTCAATCCCGGCTCCTGCGGGCGAGATGGAAGTCGTCCTCGGCCCAGGCTGGCCAGCGGTCCTGCTTCATGAAGCGGTCGGCCATGGCCTCGAAGGCGACTTTAACCGCAAGCAGACCAGCGTCTATTCCGGTAAGATCGGCCAGCAGGTCGCTGCCAAGGGTGTTACTATTGTCGATGACGGCACACTGGATGCCCGCCGCGGCTCACTTTCCTTTGATGATGAAGGCACGCCGACCCAGCGCAACGTCCTCATCGAGGACGGCATCCTGAAAGGTTATATGCAGGACCGCCAGAATGCCCGCCTGATGGGCATGACACCGACGGGCAATGGACGGCGCGAAAGCTATGACGCCGGCATCATGCCGCGCATGACGAATACGGTTATGCTGGGCGGCAAGGATGATCCGGATGAGATCGTCAAATCCATCAAGCGCGGTATCTGGGCCGTCGATTTCGGCGGCGGCCAGGTCGATATCACGTCGGGCAATTTCGTTTTCCAGTGCACAGAAGCCTATCTCGTCGAGAATGGCGAGGTGATCGCACCGGTGAAGAACGCGACCCTGATCGGCCACGGCCCGACAGCGCTCAACAAAGTGTCGATGATCGGCAATGACTTCGCGATGGATGACGGTGTCGGCACCTGCGGCAAGGCAGGTCAGAGCGTCCCGGTCGGCGTCGGCCAACCTACACTGAAGGTCGACGCGCTTACCGTGGGCGGCGCGGGCTAGGAAACAGCGATCTCGTCGCAAGGTTCGGTCGGTCCGGGTTCATAGGCTTCCACCGGCACGAACTTAAATAGTAACCAGTTCCATTCGCTGAGAATGAAGTCGATCGGATAGACAATATTCGACCGGATAGTCGGCACGCCGCCAATCAGCTTTGGCGAAAAGCGGGCACGGCTCACCGCGAGCTTTGCCTCATTGCAGAAGATTGGCTCTGTACATGACGCCCGCAGATCGAACGCATAGCCCTCTGCATCGACAGAAAAACGGACATAGCATTGACCCTGCACACCGCGAGCCGCTGCGTCCCTCGGAAACTCCGGCACAGGCGGCGCGAGCACCTCGACGTCTCGGTCCTGAGCGTAGGCCGGCAAGACACATGCGGTTGCCAAAAGTGAGATTGATGTAAGCAATGGGCGAGCTGCGCCTTTGGCTGAAAAACCAAGTCGGCAACGCGCGATACCCATCACGAGACCGCCACCGGCTCACATGGCAGCTGTTCAGCGTCGGCTTTGACCGCTTTCGGCACGTTTCGCTGAAGCTCCGAATCCCAGACCTCTAATTGATATTCCAGCGGATACACGACATCGGTTCGCATAACGGGCTCACCATCGACAATCTTCGGCGCAAAGAAGACCCTGCTGATTGCCCGCTTCGATTCTGAGCAGAAGATCTCGTCGGTGCAGGTCGCTGTGATGTTCACCGGGAGCCCCTCAACGTCGACGTCAAAGCGCACAAAACAGGCCCCCGGCAAATCCATCATTGCGGCTTCCAGCGGATAGCTCGGCACAGGTGGATTGATCGGCTGCGCATCCCGGTCTTCTGGTGTAGCCGCAGCAATACCCGCTGTAGCGACCAACGCCGCACTCAATACCAATCGCCTCATCAATCTACCCCCCACCCAACAACGCCGCTGTGACGCTATCGCGCTGTCGTTGAGGCCGCAACCTTGAAGCATCCCGTCCCCATAAGAAAAGCCCCGCAAGGGGGGCCTTGCGGGGACAATCTTTTTCAGTGTCAGGAAAGCCTAGCTTTGCGTCCGATCCATTGAAACACCGGACGGGTCTACTTCAGCGCGGCGTTCCTTGTCGCCGGGGCCGTGGCTGCGCTCTGCATGTTTGGTCAGGTTGCGAAGCCATGGGCTGAGCAGGATCAGTACAACACCGAGACCGACGGCCGCGCCGCCGAGTTGAAGGTAAACCGCGTTATATGCCGCGAGGCTTTCTTCAGCCGGTGCACCTTCAGGCACCTGCGTTGCTTGGGCGATACCTGCTGCGATCACGTTCGCGTAGGACGAAGCGAGGAACCAGTAGCCCATCATGAAGCCAACAATCTGCTTGGCCGACAGCTTGGTAACAGCCGAGAGGCCAACCGGCGACAGGAAGATCTCACCCGTCGTGTGAAGCAGGTACATCAGCATGATGAACAGCACCGAGATGCGAAGCGCACCGTCGGCGTCTGGAACAGCGGTCTGGATACCCAGGTTGAGCACGAAGAAGCCTGCACCGATTTGGACCATGGCGAGGCCGAACTTGATGAAGCTGTTCGGCTCAATCCCGCGATTGCCGAGCCAGGTCCAGAGGACCGCGATCAGCGGCGCGAAATACATGATGTAGAGCGGGTTGGCTGATTGGAGGACCGGTGCCGGGAAAGGCTCGCCCCCGACCTGATTGTCAACGTGCGCTGCCGCGAAAAGGTTGAGCGATGTCGGCCCTTGGTCGAACAGCGCCCAGAAGAGCACGGACGACACGGTAAGGATCAGAAGGCCGATCATCGCATTACGCGTATCGGCTTCGAGTTTGGTCAGCATATAGATGATGATGCCGAGCGTCACGACAGCGAAGACGCCGTGCATGGCGAGCGTCATGATGCTGGCGATCTGCAGCAGGAAGAAGGCTGCGAGCGCAAAGCCAAGACCCGCCGCATAGACCAGCCACTCGCGGTTGAGGCCCGCAAAGACCGGCGTCTTCAGGTCAACATCTGCCGGCGGATCGGCGCGGCCTTCCAGCCAGCCCTGGCCCCAGACGAAGACGAGGAGGCCAGCCAGCATACCGACGGCGGCAAGGCCAAAGCCCGCCCACCAGCCGAGCGTCGCGGCAGCAAGCGCACAGAAGATACCGGACAGGAACGAGCCGAGATTGATGCCCATATAGTAGAGCGTGAATCCCGAATCGCGCCGGCGGTCGCCCTGGTCATAAAGCGCACCAACGCAGGTCGAGATGTTCGGCTTGAGGAAGCCAACACCGGCCACGATGAGAGCAAGCGCCGCGAACAGGATGGTTGCGAAAAGCGGGTTACGCTCTTCTTCAAGCGTACCGGTCAGCGTCGTCTCGGCGCCGTCCTGCTGGAAGGTAACAACGCGAGTCGTCGAGCCCTCTTCCGGCTGGACGAAACCGTCAATAGAGATTTCTTCACCGTCGATGACGATGAACCGATCGCGCGTTTCGCTGTATTCAGGGCGCTCGAGCTCATAGACAGTGCCGTCGACATTCAGCGTCTCCGTTGCTGCCGGACCGTGCAGGCCCATCAGGCCGTGACCCGCCACAAGCAGGATGGCGCCGAACGTCACAGCCTTTCTGAAACCGATATACTTGTCAGCAAGCCAGCCGCCCAAGAGAGGCCCGAGATAGACCAGCGCCACATAGGCGCCATAGAGCGTCAGCGAGAAGCTGCTTTCGAACAGGAAATGCCAAGTGAGATAAAAGATGAGGAGCGCGCGCATCCCGTAATAGGAAAAACGCTCCCACATCTCGGCGAAGAACAGGATGTAGAGACCCTTGGGATGTTTCCTGAGCTGCCACATCGTGAAACCGAGTGGCGGCACTGCCAGAAGCGACAATAGAACAGAAAACATCAGCTAGACCCTCAACCTCTCCACGCGTGATCGCACGCCTCGTCAGCGCACACTTTGATCACGCAGTTTGGTCTGGCTCAAGCAATGATGTGCCATTTGTAATCAGAAAGACGCAAAGGCCCTCTAGTAGGCCAGCGTTTCGAAGGCCGGTTCGACCCGCCTGCCCCATTCACCATGATAGAGCTCGAGCAGCCGGTCAGCTGGCGTCAGCCCGCTTTCTGCAATCTCGTCGAGCTCGGCGATGAAACCGGTCTCGTCGTCGCCGGAGCTGTTGTACTTCGCACGCGCTTTGAGACCATTCCGGCTGATCGTCAGCACCTGCTTGGCAAGGTCCTGAAGCGTTCCGCCGCCCGGAATCGGTGTGCGAAGGCCGAGAACCCTAACCGACTGGCGCATGGCTTCGCGCTCTGCGGCGGTCCAGTCCTTCACTAGGTCCCATGCCGCATCAAGAGAGCTCTGCTCATAGAGGATGCCCGTCCAGAAGCCGGAGAACGCACAGAGCCGGCTCCAAGGGCCGGAATCAGACCCGCGCATCTCAAGGAAGCGTTTCAGGCGCACTTCCGGGAAAATGGTCGAGAGATGATCGACAAAGTCGTCAATCGCGGGCTTCTCGCCGGGCAGCAGGTCGAGCTTGCCATGCATGAAGTCGCGGAAACTCTTACCGGATGCGTCGAGATACTTGCCACCGCGGCGGACAAAATACATCGGTACATCAAGGGCGTAGTCCACATACCTCTCAAACCCTGCACCATCCTCAAACATGAAAGGCAGCATGCCGGACCGGTCGGGGTCGGTATCAGTCCAGATGTGTGAGCGGTAGGACAGGAAGCCGTTGGTACGGCCTTCAGTAAAAGGCGAATTGGCGAAAAGCGCTGTGCCAAGCGGCTGCAGCGCCAGCGATACACGGAATTTCTTCAGCATGTCGGCTTCAGAGGCGAAATCGAGGTTCACCTGAACGGTGCAAGTGCGGAACATCATCTCACGGCCCAAACGCCCGACTTTGAGCATATAGTCCCGCATGATGGCGTAGCGTCCCTTCGGCATCATGGGCGTCTCGGCCATCGTCCACAGCGGCGACGAGCCCATGCCGAGGAAACCGATACCGAGCGGGTCTGCGATCTCTCGCACTTCTTTCAAATGGTCGCCGACCTCGTTACAGGTCTGGTGGATGTGCTCCAGCGGCGCACCGGAAAGCTCAAACTGTCCGCCCGGCTCCAGGCTGACGCTGGCGCCGTCCTTCTTGAGACCGATCAGTAGGCCCGATTCGGATATCGGCTCCCAGCCGAACTTGTCGGCCAGGCCTTCAAGCATGGCACGGATAGAGACGTCGCCGTCGTAGGGAAGCGGTTTCAATCCGTCGCGAATGAAGCCGAACTTCTCGTGTTCGGTGCCAATCCGCCAGTCGGATTTGGGCGCGCAGCCCTGCTCCATCCATTCGACGAGCTCTGATTTTGACTCGATACGCGGGGCGTTCTCGTCGATGTCTGACGTAGGTGTCGTCATGCCCGGCCCCTCTAGCCGTTTTCGGTTTCAGGCAGATAGGGATGTTCCTGCCAGTCGCCAACACAAGATTGCCATAGTGTGAGCGCAGCGACCACCGCCGTCTCAGCCCTGAGAATACGAGGACCGAGCGTTACCGGTTGAATATGCTCGATTTTCCGGAGCCATTCGCGTTCCTTTGGAGAAAAGCCGCCCTCTGGCCCGATAAGAATTCCCGCTGCATCGCCGCGACCCGCGCCCGAAAGAACCTCACGCATCGGGCGCGCATCGCCAGCCTCATCGCAATAATAAAGCGGCCTATCGGCTGGCCAGTTCTCTAGCGCGGACTGAAGCGACACATCGTCGAAGACTTCAGGCACATCCATCCGCTCTGTCTGCTCGGCCGCTTCGATCACGACTGATTGAAGCCTGTCACGCCGTACGCGGCTCGATTGGGTACGTTCAGTCATCACGGGCTGGATTCGCCGCACGCCAAGCTCACAAGCCTTCTCAACGACAAAGTCGGTCCTCGCCTTTTGTGTCATGAGCATAAGC
>DUBH01000061.1 GCA_012960415.1 Henriciella sp.
CTGGGCCTCGCCAAGCGGACCAAAGCGAGGATCCTCCAGGCCTCAACGTCTGAAGTCTATGGCGACCCGGAAATCCATCCGCAGGAAGAAAGCTATTGGGGCAATGTGAACCCGATCGGCCCGCGGAGCTGCTACGACGAAGGCAAGCGCTGCGCCGAGACGCTGTGCTTTGACTATCACCGCCAGCACGGGGTGGAGATCAAGGTCGCGCGCATCTTCAACACCTATGGTCCGCGCATGCATCCGAATGACGGGCGCGTCGTTTCCAACTTCATCATGCAGGCGCTGCGCGGCGAGGACATCACCATCTATGGCGATGGCAGCCAGACCCGGAGTTTCTGCTTCGTCGATGACCTTGTCGATGGGCTGATCGGCCTGATGAACACGGACACCGGGGTTACCGGCCCGATCAATCTCGGCAATCCGGGCGAGTTCACCATCAAGGAACTAGCCGAGCTTGTCATCGAGATGACCGGCACGTCGTCAAAGCTGGTCCAGAAGCCGCTGCCTCAGGATGACCCGCGCAAGCGAAAGCCGGACATTACCCGCGCCCGCAATACCCTCGGCTGGGAGCCGCAGGTGAAACTCCGCGACGGGCTTGAGAAGACCATCGCTTATTTCAGAGAGCTGCACGCGGCTGGCTAGGAATATTGGTTTCGTACGCAGAATTTTGGCTATGCCAAACAGCGGGAAACCTCGAGGACACGACTAGCCATTAAACCACCATTGCTAAGCAGTTGTTTGGCGGTCAGTAGATCGTCACATTAGGCTAACTTACTTGATCGATACAATTACTACTCAGGTTGTCACATCCCTCTGGCTAGAGCGCACAATATGAGTGAGGCTTTTGACCTTTCAAAACTGAAAAAGTCGAGTGTTAGAGGCGGAGCGATTACGCTTGTTTCGCAAGCTGCATCCGTAATTTTGCAGCTCGCTTCTACTATCATACTCGCCCGCATGCTCACGCCAGATGACTATGGAGTCATGGGCATGGTGTTGAGCTTTGTAGCACTCGCGGCGCTATTCAAAGATCTTGGCCTTTCGAGCGCAGCGATCCAAAAAGAGAGCCTTACTTTCGCGCAACAGTCGAACCTATTATGGGTCAACGCCCTGTTTGGCTTGGCGCTTACCCTACTATTTGCCGCGGCGGCGCCTCTGGTTGCTTGGTTTTTCGGCCGCCCCGAACTCTTGGGCATGACGTGGGTACTGTCAATCACCTTCTTCCTCACTGGCATCAGCGCACAGCATAATGCGATGATGGTCCGAAAGCTGCACTTCGGCCGACAAGCGATTGTCAACGTCGCCAGTATATCGACGACCTTTGTCACATCATTCTTACTTGCTGGCCTCGGCTATGGCTACTGGGCGCTCGGATGGGGATATGTCGCCGGGGCCATCGCCCGCACTGGGTTAACATGGACACTATCGCCCTTCCACCCAAGCGGTTGGAAGCGAGGCGTCGGCACCATGGAAATGATCCGTTTCGGAGCGAACGTAACGGGATTCAACTTCGCGAATTACTTCAGCCGCAATCTCGACAACGTTCTAATTGGCAAATTTTTCGGCGCCGATGCGCTTGGTGTATATGGTCGCGCCTACCAACTAATGCTTTTTCCGGTTCAAAACCTGCTTGGTCCGATGAACGCCGTCACTTATCCCGCTCTGAGCAGACTGCAGCAAAACGAACAGAAGTGGAAATCATACCACCTCAAGAGCATCAAAGTGCTTGCATCCATGACCATGCCCTTCGCGGCTTGGGCCTACTTAATAGCGACACCATTAGTCCTGATCGCGCTTGGTTCGCAGTGGCGTGAAGTTGCAACAATCTTTCAAATTCTAGCTTTGGTCGCCTTCATCCAACCCTGTCTTAGCGCGCTTGGAATGGTGTTACTGAGCCGAGGGAAGTCACGCATTTACTTTAGACTCGGCGTGTTCAACGCAGCGATCTATAGCATAGGATTTTTACTAGGTAGTTTGTGGGGCGTACACGGAGTCGCCTATTCATTTGTGATTACGACATATCTTATCTTATTCCCAAGCCTCAAGGTCGCCTATTGGGGAACTGAAGTTCGAGTGCTGAACTTTTTCGAGGCAACCGCCTTCCCCGCGCTTGCCAGCGTTGGTGCCGTTTTATTCACGTTTGCGCTAAGCGCTTTACCAACGTTGACGCCAATCTTGACGGGAGGGGGTTGGCCGGAATTGATCGGTCGAACCGCTTCCGTTGCAATGTTCGGTCTCGCAACAGTTTGCCTTACGAAATCGGGAAGGGCCACGTGGCGAGAATTTCGTACTTTATTTCTTGAGTTGTCCAGATCGCGTAGCTGAGCGGTAATCGTGCTCGTGAGAAGAAGCAATCCACCGGCTTGGGCTTCGATGTTCGTACATCACTGTAAATCGGGACTGATTTTGAAAGGAAGCGAAATGAGCACATTGAGGTTCGCCAAGCGGCTAGCCAAAGCGGTCTTAAACAGTGTTTTTTACTGG
>DUBH01000062.1:0-11643 GCA_012960415.1 Henriciella sp.
TTGAGGGCATCATGGCCAAAGATCACGGACCATCCATCAAGGATGATGACTCCTATGAGGCACTGCTGGATGACGGCTATTCGAAATCCACTGCAGCCCGTATTGCGAATGCCAAGGCCAACCCGGATCAGCGCCCGTCCAAAAAGGGCGGCAAGTCTCCATCTTATGAAGACTGGACGAAGAACGAGCTGTATGACCGTGCCCAAGAACTGGAAATCGAGGGTCGCTCGAACATGGGTAAGGACGAGTTGATCAAGGCACTGCGGGAGAGCCGATGAGCAGGATTTGTGCGCTGGTCAATCCGCATTCCGGAAGCGTGCCGGAAGACGGTGCAGCCGAACTTCGCAATGTGCTTGAAGGGATGGGCCACACTGCCGAGGTCATCGAAATCGAAATCGATCAGCTCGTCGACCAGATTAAGAACGCTATCGCCGATGCGCCCGACATCCTGATTGTTTGGAGCGGTGACGGGACAATTGCCTGCGCGTTTGAACATGCAGGGCCTGACGGTCCTCTCATCCTGCCCCTGCCCGGTGGCACGATGAACCTTTTTCACAAGCAGATACATGGCGAGGCCTGCGAATGGCAGGACTGCCTTGAGCGCGCGCTCGAAAGTGGCAAGGAGATCGACGTCCCTGCTGGCAAGGCTGGCGATCGGACATTTTATGTCGCTGCGATGGCGGGCAATCTCACCGACCTGACAGGCCCGCGCGAGGCCATTCGAAAGGGTCATCTCCTGGAGGCGCTGGAGACCCTCAGCGGCAGCGATGTTCTCGATCTTCGGACAAATATGACGTTCGACGTGGAAAAGTCAGATGGCACGTCGGCAAATGGTTTTGCGACGGCAGTATCTGTTTTCGTCGGCACCCAGCAGGACGAGATGCTCGAATTTGCCTATATCGATCCAGACAACCCGCTTGAGCTTGCCGCTGCTGGCTTTGGCGCCCTTTTTGACGATTGGCGCAACGCGTCCGGTGTCACCTCTGAGCATATTCGTTCCGGTAAACTGGAGCATGAGCGCGGGCTAGACCTGCGCGTCACGCTGGATGGCGAGCCGGTGCGCCTTACATCGGGCACCAGGTTCACAAGGATCGCAAAAGCGGGGCGGGCCCTCAGCGCCAATTTATAATGTCAAAGATTATTCAGGTCGCAGATATTCATTTCGGGACCGAGAACCCGCGCGCCATTGCCGCATTCGAGGCAACTCTGGACGCACTTGAGCCCGATGCAATCGCCGTATGCGGGGATCTCACCCAACGCGGAAAGCGCGAGGAGTTTGAGGCGGCCCGTGAGTGGCTCGACACTTTCTCAATCCCGAAGCTTGTCGTGGCCGGCAATCACGACACACCCCTGCTTAACCTTTATGAACGCGTCGTCTCACCATTTGATCGACATGATCGTTTCTTCGACGAGTTCAGCGAGCCTGTTCACCTCGACAATGCGGTCCTTACCGGTATCAACACGGCGCGCGGCTGGCAGACCCGCAAGAACTGGGCTGAAGGCTCGGTGAATCTGGATGATCTTGATGGTGCAATCTCAGCGGGTGACGAAACGCCTGGGAAGACGGCCTTCCTGATCTGCCACCATCCTTTCCTGTCGCCGCCTGACGCCCCGATGCGCACCTCCACACGGCGCGGCAGGCGCGCCAGCAGACGTCTTGCGAAAAGCGGTTTCCGGTACCTCCTAACAGGCCACGTCCACGTGCCATCAGTCACCGTGGTGGACCATGAGGACGACGCCTACATAGCCGTCTCAGCAGGCACGCTGTCGACCCGTCTTCGGGCCAACCCGGCGAGCTTCAACCTGATCGATATCTCTGGCGAGAACTGCGCCGTCACGATTTTCAATCTGCACGGTGACCGGTTCGTGCCCCTGAAACCGCACGTCCTGACCCCAGACTTCGAGATGAAAGAAACGCACCTCAGCGCTGACTAGAAGTCAGTCGCTTTCATGACGCGTTCTGTCGCCGGCATTCGCAGCTCAACTGTGTAGCCTTTGCCGGGTTCGGAATGTGAGGTCATGTCTGCGCGCAGCTGCTTGGCGAAAGCGGTCATCAGCCTGGAGCCAAGACCGGTGGACTTTGGTGCGTCTTCCTGCTCGGTCATGCCCATGCCGTCATCAATGACGGACAGAAGGATGTCGTCGCCGTCCTCTTTCAGTTTCACCAGAATGATGCCGCCTTCATCGTCGAACGCGTACTTCATCGCATTGGTCACCGCCTCAAGCAGGAATAGCGCAATCGGGATGGCATCATCGGCCGGCCGGTCAATATCGGCAATGTCCTGCTTGATCGTCACATGGATCTCATCCATGCCGAGCGCGCCCGCCAAGTGAGACAGAAGCGCATCGAGGAAGGGCTGCATGTGCACCGTTTCCAGCCGCTCATGCTGGTAGAGCGTCTGGTGAACGATGGAGAGCGCATCGATTCTGTGACGCGCCGCCGAAATCACATTCCTCGCCGCCGGGTCGGACACCTGACGCCGCTGAAGGTTCAGAAAGCTCGCCACGATCTGGAGATTGTTCTTCACCCGGTGGTGAATTTCCTTCACCGCAGAGTCCCGCGTCGCGATCGCAGAGCGCAGAGAACTGTCGCGTTCAGCGATCCGGTTTGCCATGCGGTCAAAGGTGCGCGCGAAGGCCTGGATCTCATCCGGCGCATTATCGAACTCATTGCCGATCCGGAAATTGTAATGGCCCTCACCGTAGATGAGCGCGAGCCGGCGAAGACGTGCGAGCCATTTGAGGACAAGGCCGTCCACTGCCAGCCAGGCCGCAATCAGCGCAAGCGTGAAGGACAAAAGCGGAATGCCGATCGACTCCAGCGGCTGCAGCGTAAACTCGCTGAACAGGCCGGGAGATGGGCTGGAAATGATCCCGTAAATCCGGTTGTCGACGATCGCACGCACGACGACGTCAACCGAGCCCTCACCGTTCTGCCGTAGGACAAACAGCTCGCCATCATCATCGCCCGTCGCGCTCTCAATCCAGGCCGGATCTACATTGGCAATACGCGCACTGCCGAACACCTGACCGCCGCTATCGGAGAGCGCCAGCTCAACATCTTCAGGGAGGTTCGTCAGCCGGATCGTCCGGATCAGCTCATCAGTACGAAGCGGAAAAGCCATCGCCCCGCGAAACTCACCGTCCGGGCCTTCTACGCGGCGCAGAACAGAAAACAGCCAAGCTTGGCTCTGCGGCCCGAAGAAAGCATCGGTGCGGACCTTGGTCTGCCCCTGCCGCAGCAATTCAAAAGCTTCAGGCTGGGCAATCGGCGTTCCAGGTTCCTGAAGCGCAGAACACTCCGAAATGCCGTCCGAATTAAAGAATGCGATGTTCGAAAGCTGCGGCACGCGCGGCGACAGCGTGGCAAAGACACCGCGGCAGTCTCCATTCACGATGTCCGCTTCGTAAATCTGCTGTAGCGTATCGACGGTCGAAAGGACCTGCTCGACTTCATCGATAGCCCGGTCAGAAATTTCGACCAGATTATTGCGCCGCTCCGCGCGGGCATCCTGCGCATTCAGATACGAACGGAAGCCCGCGAAAATAAGAATGGGAGTCAAAGCGGCTGCGATCGTGATCAACAATCGCAGCCTCAGTGAGCCCCTTCTGGAAGGTGCCCGACTAGTTCCTGGCGTCGGCTGTTGATCCACTTGAGAGCTCGTCGGCCTGTTTCATGATGTCGTCGAAGGCTTCCGATGCCCGCAACTTGCCATCACCGGAGAACCCGCCTTGGGAGTTTTCGATGATTTCAGCAAGTGCCTTGCGCGCACGGCTTACCCGGCTCTTGATCGTGCCCACGGCGCAGCCGCAGATTTCTGCGGTTTCCTCATAAGACAGACCGCCTGCCCCGACCAGGATCAGAGCTTCGCGCTGATCTTCCGGAAGAACGGTCAGGCCGGTCCGCAGCGCCAGTAGATCCATCGCGGAAGATGGATCGTCGTTTGCCACCAGCGTTGCCTCTGCCACTTCGGGATCAAGTTGCTGGCGGCGCCAGCTCCGGCGCTTTTCGGAATAGAATAGATTGCGGAGGATCGTGAAGGTCCAGGCCTTCAAATTGGTACCCTGCTGATAACTCTCGCGCGCTTTCCATGCTTTCAGCATGGCCTCTTGCGCGAGGTCGTCAGCAGCAGTGGCATTTCCGGAAAGACTGCGCGCGAACGCACGCAAGTGTGGAATGAGTCCGGCAAGTTCTGCTTTGAACGCCTCATCATCGAGTTTCGGCTTTGTCAAAACAGTCTCTATTTCTGGTTCTTGGATTTGTCGGCCTGCTCAAGAAGATTCAAGAATTCTACAGGAACAGCCTCTTCAGTGACCTCATCATAGAGGCGGCGGAGCTGATCGCCGATCCGTTTCTGCCGCAATTTGCGTGAACGGTCGTCGTCGCCGCTCCCGGAAGATTGATGTTCCATCGGTGTATGACTCGCTTTTTCGCTCATAAGTCCCCGGTGCTTATCTGAACACGTGTAAAGCCTGCCAGAACGCAAAGTTCCACGGCCTACAAACTTTTTTTCATCCGGGTTGCAACTTTCACGTCGAGCACAAGTTATAGACCGAACGTAACGTGCGAGGGTTAGCATGAGTCTTGTTGAACAATTTGGTCCACATCTGCCGTTTCTGCGCCGGTATGCGCGGGCGCTGACCGGTAGTCAGGAAAGCGGTGATTCCTATATCCGCGCCTCTCTGACCGCCTTGGCAGAGGATCCAAGTCAGGTCAGTGACGAGCTGCCGGCACGTCAGGCACTGTACAGGTTTTTCCATGTCATCTGGGGCTCCACCGGCGCACGCCTTGAGCGCCCGGGCGGCAGCATGACGCCAGAGACGCGCCTACAGGCGCTTGCGCCGATTGAGCGTCAGGCATTCCTTCTTACCGCACTGGAAGGATTTCAGGTCAGCGAAGCTGCGACCATTCTGGGCAAGACCGTCCAGCAGGTCGAAGAGCTGATCGCAAAGGCTCATACCGATATCGAAGAGACACTGTCCACAAAGGTTCTCATTATTGAAGACGAACCGGTCATTGCCGCCGACCTTGAAAGTCTCGTCGAAGAGCTTGGCCACGAAGTTACCGGTAACGCCACCACGCACACGGAGGCTGTTGCAATGGCCCGCGCCAATCCGCCGGGCCTGATACTCTGCGACATTCAGCTGGCCGACAATTCATCTGGTATTGAGGCGGCGCATGAGATCCTCGAGGAACTCGACGTGCCAATCATCTTCATCACCGCTTTCCCAGAGCGGCTGCTGACGGGTGAGCGTCCAGAGCCGACCTACCTGATCCCGAAACCATTTCAGGAAAACACGGTGAAGGCGGCTATCGGCCAAGCCCTCTTCTTCCATCCGTCGTCGGAATCCGTCGCGGCAGAATAATCCCGGCAGGCTCTCGGCAGCCGGTTGTTTCAGTAGAGGAAGGTTATGTCTGACTTGCTGGAACAGTCTGTACGCCGATTTGAAAGGATTATCGAAATTGATGAGGAGCTGGCGGATGTCTGCCGGCTCCTCAAACTTCCTGCAGAACTGATTGAGCGGGAGCTGTCGATCAGCCGCGACGACGGCAAGACAAGTTTCATGCGGGCCTGGCGCTGCCGATACAATACGCTGAAAGGTCCAACCAAGGGCGGCGTCCGTTTCTCGGCGAGCGCTTCTCCCGATGAGGTCAATCGCCTCGGCTTTCTGATGACATTGAAATGCGCGCTACTCGATCTGCCTTTTGGCGGCGCGAAAGGCGCTGTCCGCGTCGATCCTGACACTTTGTCAGACGATGAGCGGCGCCAGCTCGCCATTGCATATGGAGAGCTGTATTCCGACACGCTGCGGGCCGACAATGATATCGCCGCACCTGATGTGGCGACGACGCCTGACGATATGGAGAATATCGTCAAAGGGCTGGAGCCTGCCCACAATAGCGGGTCCGCGGGCGCCGTAACGGGCAAACCCATAGACAAGGGCGGCCTATCCATCCGCGAGGGCGCGACTGGCCGCGGCGCAGTCTTCCTGCTCCGCACGCTTGGCGAAGATCTGGGGATCGACCTGTCCAGCGCACGCATCGCCGTCCAGGGCATGGGCAAGGCAGGGCTTCAATTCGCACAAGATGCCGCAGACGCGGGCGCTCTCATCATCGCCATGTCTGACAGCAGCGGCACGGTATCGAACGCCGATGGCCTCGATATCGAGAAGGTGGCCAAACAGAAAGCTGCCGGAAAGCTCAACTACAATGCGAGCTCGGACGAGGTCCTGAAGATCGATGCCGATATACTTTGCCTCGCGGCTCTGTCCGATGTCATTCAGGCCGACGGCGTAGATGAGCTGTCCTGCAGGATGATCGTTGAGATCGCCAATGCAGCGATATCGGCAGACGCCGACGAAGCGTTGGCGCGTAAAGGTATCATCGTCGGCCCTGATATCCTTTTTAACTCAGGCGGTGTCGCCGCGTCGCATCTTGAATGGCTCGCCTTCCGAAAAGGCGGTGAGGAAAAGCTCGGCGACATCCGGGCCATGTGGGAAGACAGGCTATCGGCAGCGGCTGGCTCGGTCTCCTCGACGGTACATGAATGCGGCGGCAGCTGGCGTGACGCCGCCCTGCTCTATGCGTTGAGAGACCTGAACGCCGTCGCCATCGGCCAGGGACTTTTCGAAAGTTGAATGCCTCGCGGACCTGCTAGTCAGCAAGTCCTCTGTGCGATTCACCGATCTGCTGTGCCCGGCGGTCTGACGCAATGTGCAGCTTCTTCAGGTGGAGGTAATCGGTGTCGAAATGTGACAGACGCGCGAGCTTGTCGCGGTCCACGATCGTGATCTCGCCGCCCCGCCCTTCGGTAATCAGGTCGGCGCGCCGCATGGCAGACATCGTCCGAGATACATGTACCGGCGTAAGCCCGAGCGCATCCGCGATGTCAGCGCGCGTCAGCGGCACGGTCAGCCTTTCGACATCCATACCCGTAGCGCCAACAAACCGGCGGTGAAGCTCCAGAAGCAAATGCCCGATACGCTCGCGGGCCGAACGCCGCCCGATCCTCACGATCTGTTCGCGCAGGATGGATTCTTCCTGAACCGCGGACCACCAGAAGGCCGACGCCAGGCTCGCCGAGGACTGCAGCATGTCAACGAACACATTTGACGCGATAACGAGGACCTTACACTCGGTGATGGCGGTCAGCGAATGATCAGCCTTCAGGTCGGCCAGCGATTGCAGATCGAACACGTCGCCCGGCAACATGAAATTGACGATCTGCCGGCGCCCGTCCTCGAGAAGCCTGTAACGGATTGCCCAGCCTTCCTTCACGATGAACACGTGTCGGATTTCATCGCCCGCCTGAACCAGGTCATCACCGGCCAGGAAAACCTGCTCCTGATGGTCGAGCTCGTCGAACGGCAGCCACTCATCCTCGCCGAGGGTCACATATTGACCAAGCCGCTTCTTGAAAACACTCATTGAGACAGCCCTCCTCCTACCCGTCGCGAATTTCAGACACCTGTGCGCCTAAATTCTATGTCATTTGGAACGTTTGCAAGGCGTTGACGTTGTTTCGGCGTGATTATTTAGCAATGCCGGGAGTTACTTATGGCTGGAAGAACTGCAACCAAGGCAAATGGCGTGAAAGACGTGACGGCAGAAGCTGCTGCAAAGGCAGCTGGCTCTGACTTTGAGTCCCTGAAGGGCGACATCGCTCAACTTCAGAAGGATCTACAGTCCCTCGCCTCCAATTCGGGCAAATATATTCGTGAGCGTACGTCGAAAGAATACGATCGCGGCGTGAAAGTCTCGAAAGACTATGCCAACAAGGCAGGTGGCGAAGCTGAAAAGGCGCGCGACTACATCGAGGATAAGGTACGCGAAAATCCGCTCGCCTCGATCGGTATCGCTTTTGGTACTGGTGTCCTGCTTGCCATGCTGAAGCGTAAGTAACAGCTTACCTTCATGGATGTAGCAAAACTGAGAATTATCGCTGGCGCTGGCGCGGTCTTTTTTGGCTTCGCCGGCGTCACGACGTTGACTGTAGCGGTCGTGGTCGCGCTGATGCCGGTGATCGGCCTTCTATGGGCAACTGTGTGCGTCGCCAGTCTTTTCCTGTTCGTCGCATGCGTCTGCACCGTCGTCTTCCTGAAGCCGGGAAAATCGACTGAGGAAGAACTCGACCAGTTTGAGAACGCGACAGCAGATATGCTGGCGGATCTGCCATTTGACGCCATCGAAGCCCTCGTCGAAAAGCGGCCGATCGTGGCGGCAACGGCAGCGCTTGCAGCTGGATACTTCCTCATATCCAGCCCCGACAGCGCCTCGAAAGGCTTGCAAAAACTGTTCGATCAACTGATCTAGCGGCCTATGGCCCGTCCTCGCGATAAGACAATCAGGCTGCAAATCGGGTCCGTCCTCACATGTTGAGGACGGCTTTTCTCGTTGTATCGGCACTGACGACAGGCGTCAGCCTCGGCCGCAAGGCGATTGGCGATGCAGTAAATCGCAAGAAGCAGAAGATCATTCACCAGGCCGCGATTGAGGCGCGTGAGCGAATCAGAAGCCACGCGGTCGTCTTCTTTCAGGAAAACCTGATCCACTTCGTGCAGTCAGTCTTCATCAAGGCGTGCCTGCTTGTCCTTGCATGGCTCGGCTTTCGTATCGGCCTCTACTCTCATGCGGTCATGTCGGTGGCGACGGTCATCCTGCTCGCAGCGTTCATCCTGCGAGATGCGATCGTTATCTTCCCTACGGCCAAGCTTGTCCTCAGCAAGCTGCACGAGCATCGCTGGCGCCCGAAGCAAGCGCTGGGTGAAACAGTCGCCGCGCTCGTCTTCGAACAGGTCCTTGAAGAAGCCGACGCCTTCGACGCTGGCCGCACCACACAGATCATACTCTCGCTGTCAGGCCACAAGATGGATGACATGACGCGGGAAATCGCATCCGAAGTCGCAAACATTGCCCGCCAGACCAGCTGGCAGGATCTTCGCCCATTCGTCCTTGCCGCTATTGGCAAGTTCGCCATCCTGTCAACGCTCTACTCGCTCTTCGTCTTCATTCTGGTGAATACGGGCTGATCGCAGTTCAGCTGCAGTCTGGCCGATGACGCGCTCGCACAGCATGCGCGGAACCGCTTTCAGGCATCGGCGTTTTCTCTTCATCAGAAGAGAGTCCAGACCGAACCCATGCGCAGCTCCATCAGATCACTTGCAATCGTCACGGCCGCATCGCTTTTCGCAGCGCCCGCGATTGCTGAGCGCGTCCATCTGACGGCCAGCCAGATGTCTGACGCCGAGACCGCATGCCGCTCTGGACTGCCGCTGATACCGGTCGAAGTCGATACAGGTATTGAAACCGGTCAGTATGCGCTTCCGCTGAAGGGCGAGTCCGGCGAGTTCAACTCAGCCCTCATCCTTGACAAGCAAGCGCTCGACGCGCTTCCGGAATGCCGCGCGCGTGTTGAGCAGGCAGACTTCCTGCCAGAGCGCCCGACGCGCCACACGGCGCTTTCCTAGAGATCCCGACAATGAAGTGTGGTGCGGGCGGCCGGGCTTGAACCGGCAAGACCATATGGTCGAGGGATTTTAAGTCCCTTGCGTTTACCAATTTCGCCACGCCCGCAAGGCGCACCAGACTTGTCTAGTTTGCACCGCCTGTTTCAGGCAAGCATGCTTGCCCGTTCGCAGCAGTTCTAGTCGGCGACGCGCTCAAAGATCGCGGCAAGGCCCTGCCCCCCGCCGATACACATCGTCTCAAGACCGTACCGTGCCTCGCGGCGCTCCATCTCATAGAGCATCGTCGTCAGGATACGAACGCCCGTCGCGCCGACAGGGTGGCCGAGCGAAATGCCCGAGCCGTTCGGGTTGAGGCGCTCATAGTCCTCTTTCTCAAAGCCAAGCGCTTTGGTGCAGGCGAGAACCTGCGACGCGAACGCCTCATTGAGCTCTATCACGTCGAGGTCGGAGAGCTTGAGGCCAGCCCGGTCCAGCGCCTTCTGGGTCGATGGCACGGGGCCGATGCCCATGACTTCAGGACCGACGCCCGCCACCGACCATGAGGTAAGGCGCGCCAGAGGCTTCAGGCCATACTTCTCAGCTGCTTCGCGCGTACAGACGATACAGGCCGCCGCGCCATCATTCTGGCCCGACGCATTGCCCGCCGTGACGGTTGCGTCCGGATCGACCTTGCCGCGCAGCGCGCGCAGGGTCGACAGCTTTTCGAGTGAGGAGTCAGCGCGGATATGCTCATCCTTGTCGACGACAGTGTCGCCCTTGCGGCCCTTCACGGTGAACGGAACGATCTCCTGGTCGAACTTGCCGGACTTCTGCGCTGCGGCTGCCTTCATGTGGGAGTTGTAGGCGAACTCATCCTGCGCCTCGCGGGTGATGCCATAGTCTCGGCGGAGGTTCTCCGCCGTCTCGATCATGCCGCCCTCAACCGGGTAGAACTTGCCGCCAGCGGTGTAGCGCCCGCGCGTCAGGCCGTCATGGAGCGTCAGGCCGTCGCCCTTGATCTGCCAGCGCATATGCGTGGAGAAGAACGGCGCGTTCGACATGCTCTCTGCGCCGCCTGCGATCATCACATCGCTAGCACCCGTCGCAATCTGCATGATCGCATAGATGACGCCCTGCAGGCCTGATCCGCAGCGACGGTCGATCTGGATGCCGCCGGTTCCGGTGGTGAGGCCCGCGTCCAGAGCGACCACACGACCAAGCGCAGGCGCTTCCATGGACGGATAGCACTGGGCGAACACACAATCATCGACCGCTTCAGCCGGTACATCATTGCGGCTCATCAGTTCGCGAACGAGGAAGGAAGCAAGGTCATGCGCCTGCCCGGATTTGAGACTGCCACCAAAGCCGCCCACAGGCAGACGAAGCGGTGAACAGATGACGACATCACGCATGGTATTTCCTCCCGAAACTGGTCCACGCCATACAGCCAATCTCGGCCCTGCGTGCAACCCATACCGTGGAGAAATGCGCGGCTGAGCGGCCTAGACTTCAACCGGAAACAATAATGCGGCCCGCTTCAACGTCGAAGCGCTCTCGGGTCACCTGAACAAGATCTGTGGTCGCACCGGTCGTGATGCGCACCCAGACAGCGTCAACGTCACCATCGTCCGACTGTACCATTGCCACAGAGCCTATATCCTCGCCGTAGATGCTCTCGACGCGCATACCAGCTGTTGGCTCGCTTGGCTGGACAGGCGCAGCGGTGCCTCCGCCGAAATCGCCGCCAGCACTGGCAAGTCGCAGCTCGGGACGGATCTTGCCGACCTCTGCGACCGCAGCCCTGCCGAAACGCGGCTCACCTGGCTTGGCGACGGGTCCGCCGAGCAATTCGTCAGAGGCCATATACTGCTGTTCGAGATAATCTGTCTGACGCGCCCGGTCACTGTCAGGCCAGCTGCCAACCTCATAGTCGGTGGCATAGCGACCATTCGCGACATAGGTCTGCGCGTTCTGGGCCAGGACCGGAGCGGTAAACGTGAAACCGGCAATAAGCGCCAGCGTGATTTTGGTGAAACGGGAACGCGGTACAGACATGCCGGATCAACGGCATGCCCGCAGATTCGGTTCCCGCTAGTCTTCGACGCGTTCGATCTCGCTCTCGGCGAGGTCTTCTTCGCTGACAGGTTCCGGGATGCCGGTATCGATCAGCGTTCCGGTTTCTTCAGCGCTCTCTTC
>DUBH01000062.1:11672-30602 GCA_012960415.1 Henriciella sp.
GCCAGCGCTGGCGAAGCCGCTCATCGGCCTCGCGGTCACGGTCGACATCGGCGCGCAGGTCATCCAGCGAGCTGCGCGGCCCAAAGCGGCTTTCCGACGTGAAGGAAGAGTCGATGTCGTTCGAATAAGCGCCCGTCGCGCCTTTCTCATTGCTGGTCGCAATCTGTCCGGCCGCCGTCAGAGAGAGGGCGAGCGGAAGTGAAGCGAGGACAAGAACACGGGTGAGCATCTGAAACTCCGAATAACAACCTTCACGCAGGAACTGGAGCATTTGCAGCACTTTCCAAGACAAAGCCAGCAAATTTGGCCTCTGACGCCTATCCGTTCTGCCCGCGCCCGCGTTCTGTCACCGCCTTGCGCGCCTGCTCGACACTGTCAGCCGTGACCGACTGGGCATGCTCGGCAGAGCGTTTCACTTCCATCTTCATCGCATCGCCAAATGTGGTCGCAAAACCATCATCGATCAGCGCCTTGTACTTGCGCAGCAGCACAGCGTCACAGCTTGCCATCTCATGCGCCATCTTGATCGCGGCCGGCATCAGCGCATCGGCCTTGTAGACGCGGTTGACGAGGCCCCAGCGCTCTGCGGTCTCCGCATCAAGGAAGTTGCCGGTGAAAGACAGCTCCTTGGCGCGGCTCATCCCGATCATGCGCGGCAGCTTCTGGCTAAGCCCCCAGCCTGGCACGATGCCGACGCGCGCATGCGTGTCAGCGAACTTTGCATTCTCCGATGCCAGCAGAACGTCACACATAAGTGCAAGCTCAAAGCCGCCCGTGATCGCAAAGCCGTTGATCGCGCCGATGATCGGCCAGGGAAAAGCGGCAAGCCCCTTGGAAAGGTCGATCTCGCCGCCATCAGCACCAAGCGCAAAGCCGGTCTGCCCTGCTTCTTTCAGGTCGACACCAGCGGTGAATGCCCGGCCCTCGCCCGTCAGCACCGCGGCACGGACCGTGTCGTCCTTCGCCAGCTCAGTGAACACTTTCACAAGCTCGGCACGCAGGGCCCGGCTAAGCGCGTTCAGCGCATCCGGCCGGTTCAGCGTCACGATTGCAACTGGGCCGTCTCTTTCCACGCGCACGATATTCTCGGACATCTGGCTTCCTCTCCATGGTCTTTGTTCTGCTTCGTCGCTAGAGACTTAAACTGGACCATCCGGAAACGCCAAGGCCAGACCATGGGTAAGCCCCCCGCAGATGTGAACTTCACCTTCTCCGACGAAGAACTTGAGGCCCTGAAGCCTTTTGGCGATGTACGCGCCCACGCGGCGGGTGCACCGCTCATCGATGAGGGCGACGCCAACGTGGATTGCCTCATCACCCTTTCGGGTCATACCGACATTCTGGTGGAAACACCGGAGGGCGAAAAACGCCTCGGCTGGATGGAACGGGGCCAGTTTGCTGGCGACATCTCCATTCTGACCGGTCAGGCGTCGCTCTCGCGCGTCGTGATGGGAGAGGCCGGCGAGGTGCTCCACATCTCGCATGACAATTTCCAGCGTATGCTCGTCGAGAACTCGCATTTCTCCGACATCTTTGTTCGCACGCTGACAGCGCGGCGTATCTTCTCGCATAACGCATCGCATGGTGCCGTCATCGTGATCGGCGATGCGCATGACCGCGACGTGTTCGTCGCCCGCGATACCCTCTCCAAACATATGATCGCCCATCGCTGGCTGGATCCAGACAAGGACCCGCTGGCAAAGCGCATCATGGAGGCGCGCGAAATTGAAGCCGATGACCTGCCCGTGGTCATCCGCGGGCGCTCACGCATCATGTCACGTCCTGATGTCAGCGAACTGTCTGAAGCCTTCGGGCTCGACCTCGTACCCGACAATAGCTGCACCGATGTCGTCGTCGTTGGCGCGGGCCCTGCCGGGCTCGCCGCATCGGTCTATGCGGCCTCTGAAGGCCTCACCGTCGTTACGCTCGACAGTGACGGCCCCGGTGGTCAGGCGGGCACATCGTCCAAGATCGAGAACTATCTCGGCTTCCCTATGGGTGTTTCGGGCCGTGAGCTTGCATCGCGCGCCTCCATACAGGCGCAGAAATTCGGCGCGCGTATCGCCTCGCCTGCCAGCGCGGTTGATCTTGCCCGCGACGGCGACAATTATTGCATCTCCCTCAAGGATGGCCGCCGCCTGAAGGCCCGCGCCGTCGTCATCGCCACCGGCGCGCAGTACAGCCGCCTGCCGATCGAAAACCTCGAACGGTTTGAAGGGCGCGGCATCTATTACGGCGCAACGCCCATGGAGGCGCAGCTGTGCGGCGGCCAGGATGTCTGCATCGTCGGCGCAGGCAATTCTGCCGGCCAGGGTGCGGTCTTCCTCAGCCAGACCGCGCGCAACGTCCACGTCCTGTTCAGGCGGCCAAACATTCGAGACACCATGTCGGAATATCTGGTGCGGCGCCTCGAAGAGACGCCCAACATCCATCTCCACCCCGAGACCGAAATCGGCACGCTTCATGGCACCGGCAGCGAGGATCAGCTCAATGATCGTCTGACCCGGCTTAGCCTGCGCCACCGCGCGACGAAGGAAGTGAGCGAACACGATATCGGCTTCGTCTTCCTCTTCATTGGCGCCCAGCCTTTCACCGACTGGCTGCCCCAGCATATGAGCTGCGATGAGAAGGGTTTTGTGAAAACGGGCCCGGACCTCTCGAATCTCGACCTTGTGCGCGCCGGCTGGACACTCGACCGAATGCCGACCCGCTATGAAACCTCATGGCCACGCGTCTACGCCGTCGGCGATGTGCGGATCGGGTCGGTGAAACGCGTCGCTTCCAGCGTCGGCGAAGGCTCCGTCGTCGTCAGCGACATTCACAGGGCGCTCGCCGAAACGACGCCTAGCGGTTCCTGAGGGCGAATCTCGCCAGAGCAAAAAGGCCACGCACACCTGCGAGCAGCGCGGCAAAGCCGAACATGCCGAATTTCGCTGGCGTCAGATACGTCTTCAGCCAGAGGTAATTGCCCGCCCCCTGAAGCGCGATCATCTGCACCGTGTTCTCGGCAAGATCCAGAATGACGATCAGGAATGCTGGCACCATGGCGAGTCTTGAAAAGCGCATAGGTGCGAACCGCGCAGCCAGCCCGGCCAGGAATGCACCATAGGCGAGCGGGTAAGCGGTATCGATGATCAGCGTCGCCCAGAAATGAGCTGTGCGGGCGCTTCCATCCATCTCCGCGAGCCGTGACTCAGCGGCTGGCCCTGTCCAGATCATGTCGAGAAGCTTCCCGTCCACGGCTGGCGCCACAAGGCTGAAGCAGAACCCGATGGCGACCATCGCCAGACCGGACAGGATGATCATGGGCGTCTTGGCGAGATAAGGCCGGGTCAACTTGCTTCTCCCTCAATCACTTCGCTCTCGCCGCCAACGGACGCGGCCAGTGCGACAAGCTTCTGCGCCGCCGTGGTCAACGCATCCTCGTCTGCTGAGCGGGCAATCAGTGACACGCCATGATCGCTCACAGACCTAAACCATGGATAGGAGCCGAAACTCACTTCTTCGTATGACTTGTCGAGCTCACTGAGGGCTTCGGCGATATCACCTTCACGAAGACCCGGCACGCGGACGGTCCTCGCATGCACCACCCGGCCATGCTCGAGCCTGTGTCCGATGTCCTGCAGCATACCCTGAACGATGGAAGGCACGCCTGCCAGCGTGAAGACGTTGCCGGTCTGGAAGCCCGGCGCACCCGATACGGGGTTCTCGATCAGGCTCGCGCCATCCGGTATGCGCGCCATGCGCTGGCGGGCTTCTGTGAATTCGGTGCCGATCTCGTCATAGCGCGCCTGTAGCATCGCCATCACCTCTGGGTGCTTGTCGATGCCGACACCGAAAGCAGCGGCAATAGCGTCTGCCGTGATGTCGTCATGGGTCGGCCCGATACCTCCCGTCGTGAAGACATAGGAGTATCGTTCGCGCAGCGCATTGACCGCTTCGACGATGCGCGCCTGCACGTCAGGTACGATCCGTACCTCCTCGACCGGAATGCCGAGCGGCCGCAGATAGGCTGCAATCTGCTGGACATTGATGTCCCGCGTGCGCCCGGAGAGAAGCTCGTCCCCGATAAGGCAGATGGCGGCGGTTGGTGCTGTCATGGATATGTCCTGCGAACGCTACGCCCTCCCCTCGCCGCGTGGCAGCGGCGAGAGAAGCAGCTGAATTATCTCATTATTCCTGCAAAGCCTCATAGACCAGCGCCATCGACTGGGCACGTGGCTCGAACGGCATGTCCGGATTATTGCCGAAGCGCTGGATCATGGCGATGAAGTACAGATCGTTCACCGGGTCGATCCAGAACCATGTCCCGGCTGCACCGCCCCAGTAATATGTGCCCGCCCCGGCCGGGCTCGCCATGGCTTCCGGATCTGTAATCACACCCCAGCCGAGACCGAATTTGTGCGGCTCGGCCGTCATGGTGGCTCTTACCGTACCGTCGAAGCCAATGCCCAGACCTTCCGGCAACTGGTCGCTTGTCATCAGCTCAACCGTCTCTGGCGAGAGGATTTCGGCGCCATCGAGGCTTCCCTCGTTCAGCATCATCTGGCTGAACCGGGCGTAATCGCTGATAGTCGACGCCAGACCGTGACCACCGGACTCAAATGGCACCGTATCCTGCCGGTAGAGATAGGGCAGCGCCGCTGGACTCTCACGGGTCTCTGGAACAGGCACGAACCGGCCTGCTTCTGGTGACCAGACCATCAGATCCGCGAAGCGGTCATAATCGGCGTCCGGTACGTAGAAGCCGGTGTCATCCATTCCAAGCGGCGTGAAGACATTGGCGTCGAGATATTCACCAAGGCTCATCCCGGAAAACTGCTCGATCAGATAGCCCTGGATATCGACACCCACCGAATAGGACCAACGCTCGCCCGGCTGAAACAGAAGCGGCACTTCGGCGACCTTGTCGACCAGCATGTCGAGGCCTTGTGAACGCAATATGCCCTGTCCCCGGAACTGCCGGTTCGAATAATCCTCCCCGAACAGGCCATAGGCAAAGCCAGCCGTGTGGCGCAGCGCGTCCCGGATGGTCGGTTCGCGGTCCAGCGGCTCAAGGATGGGCGTGCCCTCCTCATTCTCACCTGCCAGTACCTGCAGGTCTTCAAACTCTGGGATGTAGTCGCTCAGCGGATCGTCGAGGTCGAACTTGCCATCTTCATAGAGCTGCATCAGCGCGACGCCGGTAATCGGCTTCGTCATGGAATAGATGCGCCAGATTGTGTCCTCGCCGAGCGGGGTCTGGTCTTCTACGTCGCGCAGTCCGTGCCTAGCCGAATAGACAACCTCACCATCCTTGACGAGCATGGCCTCGATGCCGGCCACCTGCCCTGCTTCGACATAACCCGCGAGCAGGTCATCCAGCGCGGCCAGGCCTTCCTCGCTGAAGGCAGCCCGCGTTTCGGTGACTGCTTCTGCGCTTTTCGACGAGGGGGTAGCTGCGTTTTCAGCCGGATCAGCTGCATTTGTGCAAGCGGCCGCCAGAAACACCGCCAGTACACCGCCAATGCACCGTGACTGCACCATGATTTCGTTTTTCACGACGAATTCCTCCCTGGGATTTTCCGACTGTACCAAGCGCTAGTTTCCGCCTGCAGGCAACCTCTGCCTAGGCCTCAACGTTTCTGCCTTGACCTGCCACCTCGCCGCTCAAAGTGAGAGGTATCAACAGCTTCCCCAAAGGAAAGGACTTCAACATGAAACGTCACGCCACAGCCCATTGGTCAGGCCCCCTCAAGGACGGTAAAGGCACTATCGACACCCAGAGCGGCGCCCTCTCAGGCCACGGCTACTCCTTCAAGGCCCGCTTCGAAGACGAAAGCGGCAAGGCCGGAACGAACCCGGAAGAGCTTCTGGGCGCAGCGCATGCCGGCTGCTTCGCCATGCAGCTTTCGGCCTTCCTCGCCATGAATGACACCCCTGCCGAAGATCTCGAGGCGAAATCCGTGATCACGGTGGAAGAAGTCGATGGCGGCTTCGAGGTGAAGTCATCCGCCCTGACCCTCACCGGGAAAGTGCCGGGGATCGACGAGGCGAAGTTCCAGGAACTTGCCAATAAGGCCAAGGAAGAATGCCCACTGTCCAAGGCACTTGGCGCGATCAAGGTGACGCTCGACGCCAAGCTCGCCTGATCCATTCAGGGATAGTACAGCGGAAAGCGGGGCCCTTTGCGGCCCCGCTTTCTTACGCCTCGAAGTATGGCCGGTCGCCCGCAATCGTCACGCGCTCCATGATGCGCACGTCCGGGAAATAGTCGCTCGCCGCATAGTGCTGGCAGGCCCGGTTGTCCCAGAAGGCAATAGAGCCGACCTCCCAACGGAAACGGCACTGATACTCTGGCACCGCGGCTTGGCTATAAAGTTGCTGCAGAAGCCAGTCGCTCTCTTCTTTCGACAAGTCCTTGATATGGCTGGTGAAAGCGGTGTTCACATAGATCAGCCGCTCACCCGTTTCAGGGTGCGTGCGGATCACCGGATGCTCCTGCGGCGGGAATTTGGCGTGCAGCTCCTTAGGGTCCTTGCCCAGGCGCTTTGCGAAAACACGGGCGATGTCATGCACCGCCGTCAGCCCGCAGCAAAACTCCTTCATCTTCTCCGAGAGGCCTTCATAGGCCATCACCATGTCGGAAAAGAGCGTGTCGCCGCCCACTTGCGGCAGCTCGATCGCCCGCAGCACTGAGCCAAGCGAGGGCTCTGTTCGCCATGTCACATCAGAATGCCACGAGTTTTCCTGGCCCTTGTTGCTGGCATTGTGGACGATCCGCAGAACCTCGGGATTCTCCTGATCTTTCGGCGTCGCGGGGTGGATTTCCAGCTCACCGAACTTGCGGGCGAAGGCGATATGCTGCTCTCGCGTGATGTCCTGATCGCGGAAGAAAATCACCTTGTAGCGCAGCAACGCCTTGCGGATCTCGGCGACCAGCGCGTCATCCATGGGCTCCGACAGGTCCACGCCGTGAAGTACCGCGCCAATTGCTGGCGACAGGCGCCGCGCTTCAAAACGCGCAAACGCTTCTGCTCCGACATGTATGTTCATTCCGCTTCCTCCAGATCTTATTTTCTGGCCAATCTACGCCGAAAGCGCGCGCCGCGAAAGCAATACGCCAATGCCGCTGCATTCTGGCGCTTGGTCGAGGTGGAAACTCGCGCCGAGTGCTGCCATATTGCGGGACTAGCTAGTTCTGAGGCCATCCCATGTCCGAAGCCAATCTGATCATGCCCGTGCGCAACGGCGAAATCCGCATCCATGACGAGGCGGGTTTTGAAGGCATGCGCAAGGCTGGCAGATTGGTCGCCGAATGCCTCGACATGCTGGTGACTGAGGTGAAGCCCGGCGTCACCACTGCCCATCTGGACGATCTAATCCGCGAATTTGTCTACGATCACGGTGCCCAGTCTGCGACGATCGGTTATCGCGGCTATCGCCATGCCTCCTGCATCTCTCTCAACCACGTGATCTGTCATGGCATACCGGGCGACCGTCCTCTGAAGGATGGCGACATCGCCAATATCGACGTGACCGTCATCGTCGACGGCTGGCATGGTGACCATTCGCGGATGTACGCCGCTGGCACGCCGAAGCGCAAAGCCGAGCGCCTGATGGACGTCACCTATGAATCGCTAATGGCAGGAATCGCAGCGGTGAAGCCGGGCAACCGCTTTGGCGACATCGGCGCAGCCATTTCGAAGATCGCGGCCAAGAACCGCCTGTCGGTGGTTGAGGACTTCTGCGGCCACGGCCTTGGCCAGCTCTTCCATGATGAGCCGAATGTCGTCCATTCGGCTCGCGCCGGAACGGGTCCGGAACTGAAGCCCGGCATGTTCTTCACGATTGAGCCGATGCTCAATATCGGCCGCAAGGACGCGGCAATTTTGCCTGATGGCTGGACCGCCGTGACCCGCGACCGTCAGCTTTCGGCCCAGTTCGAGCACTCGGTCGGCGTCACCGAAGACGGCGTCGAGATCTTCACGAGTTCGCCAAAAGGCTGGCACACCCCTCACACGGTAGAGCTCTAGCCTCTTACTCGGCCGTAGGCGGCACGTAATAAGGCGCTGCCGCAGCTGGCATCATCTCCATCGAAATTTCGATGCCGTGCGCAGCGGCAAGTTGGCCTATGACAGCGCCGGCCGCCTCAGGCGAGGCTGGCTTTGCTTCCGCAAGGCGTGGGCTCACGCTTTCAAGAAACTGCTCGAACGACGCCCCGGTCGTCATCATCAGAAGCCGGGTTTCAGTGTCAGAGCCGTTCCAGAACATATGCGCGTTGCCGCGTTTCAGGGCCGCAAAATCGCCTTCCGAGATGCGTTTGACTGAGCCTTCGGAGAGAATATCGAGCGTGCCCTGAAGCACGTAGAAATACTCGTCTTCCCGCAAATGCGTGTGAGGCGGCGACCCGGGGCTCTGTGGCGGCAGGATGAACTCGTAAATACTCACCTCGCCCATGTTCTCTTCAGATGACAGAAGGAGGCGTACCGGATGGAACGGGTTCTCTACCGCCGCGCCTGTCTCAGCAAGCACAAGCTTGTCCGTGTGATGATGTGGGTGATGGGCGGCGTGCCCCGAATGCTCGCTATGCGCCTGATGCTGAGCATGCGCACTATGGTCCTGCGCTGCCGCGGACATGGCGGCCCCAATAGCAAGCACGCCCCCCAGGATGATCCTGACCATAACTCCCCCCCCCTTCTCTATGCTGCACACGTTTTTTATCGGCCTTTCGAAACCAGACAAGCTTGACGAGAGGGCGCGACCGGAACATTATGAGAACAAGAGGAATGACGGAGACCCATGATGCGCGCTGTCGAAGAAGCTCCGCTGTTTGGACTTTCTCACTCAAAACCAGTTGCAGTTACAGCAAAGCCCCACTGGCAAGGGCATCGTGATAGGCTGCGGACGAAGCTGATTGAGCGCGGGGCGATTGCGCTTGAGGATTATGAGCTTCTGGAGACGCTGCTGTTTGCCTTCATCCCCCGCCGGGACGTCAAACCGATATCTAAAGCACTGCTCGCGCGCTTTGGATCGCTGAGCGCCGTTCTATCTGCACGCCCGGCAGACCTTATCAAGGTCGCTGGCGTTGGTGAGACTGTCGCGGCCTATCTCAAAGCCACTGCAGAGATCGGCGCGCGCGCAACCCGTGAGACGCTGGCCTCGCGCACCGTGATTTCGAGCTGGTCGGCCTTGACCGACTATGTAAAACGCGAGCTTCAGCATGAGGGCCGCGAGCAGTTTCGAGTCCTCTTTCTCGACCGCAAGAACCAGCTCATCGCTGACGAAATCATGGGGCGCGGCACAGTCGATCACGCCCCGGTCTATCCACGCGAGATTGCGCGGCGAGCGCTGGAACTTCAGGCGTCCAGCCTGATCCTCGTTCACAACCATCCCTCAGGCGACCCGACACCCTCTCGCGCGGATATCGACATGACCCGCGCGATCATGGATGCGCTCGATGCGCTGGAAATCACCGTGCATGACCACCTCATCGCTGCGCGTGGCGGGGTGACGAGCTTCAAGGCCCAGGGCCTCATCTAGCGCGCTTGCATCTTTGCTGCTGGAAGGGATGGCTGTCAGCCTCAAAAACCGCTATGAGCCCCGCTTCGGCCCATGATGTGCACATAAGGCACACTCGACTGCGGCCGGGCCGCGATTTGGTTGCGGCCGACGACATTGACCGAAAGCCTCCTTAAATGACCGACCAATCCGCAATTGTCCCTGCACTGGGCCAAGCTCTTGCTGCGCGTGGATATGACCAGCTTACCCCTGTGCAATCTGCCATGCTCGACCCTGAGATTGCGGCGTCAGACCTGCTTGTTTCTGCGCAGACGGGTTCGGGCAAGACAGTGGCTTTCGGCATTGCGATGGCCCCCTCCCTGCTGATGGGCTCTGAAAAGCTCCAACGTCCGGGCTCACCGCTTGCGCTGGTCGTTGCGCCGACACGAGAGCTTGCTGTGCAGGTACACCGCGAACTTAACTGGCTTTACGCTGAAGCGGGCGCGCGCGTCGTCTCTTGTGTGGGCGGTATGGACCCGCGCGAAGAGCGTTCCGACCTGATGAAGGGCGCCCATATCGTTGTTGGCACGCCGGGCCGCCTTGTCGATCACCTCAATCGCGGCAGCCTTGTGCTCGACGACATTCGCGTCGTCGCCATGGATGAAGCCGATGAAATGCTGGACCTTGGCTTTCGCGAGGAGCTGGAGACCCTTCTCAGCGCCGCGCCGGAAGACCGCCGCACGCTTCTCTTCTCTGCTACCGTGTCGAAGCCGATCGCGCGCCTGGCGGAGACGTTTCAGCGCGACGCCATTCGCATCAATACGATTTCAGACTCAGACCAGCACGCTGACATTGATTACCGTGCCCATTCGATCGCGCCGGCTGACGTCGAGAACGCGATCATCAACGTCCTGCGCTTCCATGAAGCCAAGAATGCGCTCGTCTTCTGCAAGACCCGCGCGAATGTGAACCATCTGCTCGCGCGCTTTCACAATCGCGGCCTGAGCGTTGTGGCCCTGTCGGGTGAGCTCAGCCAGAGCGAGCGCACGCATGCGCTGCAGGCGCTGCGCGACGGACGTGCCAATGTCTGCGTCGCCACCGATGTCGCCGCACGCGGTCTCGACCTCCCAGACCTCGATCTCGTCATCCATGCTGACCTGCCAACCAACCGCGAAGCCCTGCTGCACCGTTCCGGGCGCACGGGCCGCGCCGGCCGGAAGGGCGTAAGTGTCCTGATCGTGCCGTTCAAGGCCCGCCGCCGCATCGAGCGCCTGCTGCAGGAGGCCCGCGTCGAGGCAAGCTGGACCGACGCACCCGGCGCCGACGATATCCGCAAGCGAGATGACGAACGCCTGCTCAACCACCCGACCCTGACCGAAACGGCGAGCGCCAGCGACCATGAGATGGCGCGCATGCTGATTGACATTCACGGCGCCGAACAGGTCGCTGCCGCGTTCGTTGCGCATCATCGCGCACGGCGCTCAGCGCCTGAAGAACTGATGGACGTGCCCGAGTACCGCCCGGCCGACAAGCGCGATCGCCCGCCGCGCGGCGACGGCCCACGCGGTGAAGGACCGCGCCGTGAGCGCACAGAGCGCCGCGAACCGCGCGCCGAACGCAATGATTTTGAAGACAGCGTCTGGATCAATCTTTCCGTTGGCCGCAAATCAGGCGCTGACCCGCGCTGGCTGCTGCCAATGCTCTGCAAGGCTGGCGGCCTTCACCGGACCGATGTGGGCGCCATCCGCATTGAGGACGCGCATACGCGCGTCGAGCTGAAAGCTGAAAGCGCGCAAGGTTTCCTGGAACGTGTCGGGCCTGATGGCCGGCTTGAGGAATCGATCTCTGCCTGGCGCGAGGGCGAGAAACCAGCCGGCTGGACGGAAGGCTCTGCACCTGCCCGCCGGGAACGCCGTGACGACCGCGATTCAGACCGTCCGGCGAAGAAGCGCTCTGGCCCGCCATCCGGCCCGCGCTCTGACAAGCGCCCCGGCAAGTTTGCCGGAAAGCCGCGCGCCGAGGGAAAACCTCGCGCCGAGGGCAAGCCGCGCAGCGAAGGTAAGCCAGACCGCAAGCCGCGGCCTGTCCCGCCGTCGCAACTGGAAGATCGCGCGCCTGAGCGGCCAAAGTCGAAAAAGCCCGGAAAACCAAAGCCCCGCCGCTTTGATCCGACGGCCGAAAAGCCGCCAAAGCGCCGCAAGCCAAAGCCGAACTAGTCGGACCGGCCAAACGACGCCTGTGACCTTCGGGACACAGGCGCGCGCCCTCAGATTAAATTCTTAGCGCCCCGACATTGACGCCGGGAACGAGAGCTGACATCTGCCGCGCCTCAATCAACGCCATGGAGTGCCCGATGACCTATCGGCCATTCAATTTCAAAGCATTGCCCGTCGCCTGGCACCAGGTCGGCGAAGGTATGCCTATGGAGGATGTTGAGTGAGGGGCTGACCGTCAGCCCACCGGGAAACCGGATTACACGCACCCTCCACGCGCTTCAGCCTGGAGGGTTTTTCTTTCTCTCGATCCGACAGGCTGCCGTGTGGAGGGCTCTCTAAGAAAAGGAGGGCTCGTCTGACGAGCACAGTACAATGAGTGATTTTGAAGTGATCGAAACCGCACGCGGCGGAGCGATCAAGGCCTGGGTCAAGGGCGTGCCAGTCGAGGACAAGGCGCGCGAGCAGCTGGAGAATGTGGCGGGGCTTCCCTTCGTCCATTCCCACCTCGCCGTCATGCCAGACGTACATTTCGGGCGCGGCGCCACTGTGGGATCGGTGATCCCGACCAAGGGTGCCATCATCCCGGCTGCGGTCGGGGTGGATATCGGATGCGGCATGATGGCGATCCGAACCAGCCTGCGCGCAGACCACCTGCCGGATAGCCTCAAGGGCATCCGCCTGGCGATCGAACGCGCTGTGCCGGTTGGGAACGGGCGCGCTGGCAGCCACAAATACGTGCCCGCCACCGTGGAATCGCGTCTCAAGGCATCCAACCTCATGGACCGGTTCGACCGGATCCGTGAGCGCCACGCCAAGATCGCGTCGAAGACCTACACCACCCAGCTTGGGACGCTGGGCGGGGGCAATCACTTTATCGAGCTCTGCCTCGATGAAGCGGATACCGTGTGGGTGATGCTGCACTCCGGCTCACGCGGGACAGGTAACCGCATCGGGACCTACTTCATCGAAGAGGCCCGGCGCGCGCTCGAGACCCGTGTGCTCGGCTATCATGTGCCGGACCGCGACCTTGCCTTCTTTATGGAAGGTGAGCCGCTGTTCGACGATTATGTCGAAGCTGTGGGCTGGGCGCAGGACTATGCGCGTCTGAACCGTGAAGTGATGATGGCCCGCGTGCTTATGGCACTTCGGGAAACCTTCGAGAGCTTCACGACCGACAAGCACGCGGTGAACTGCCACCACAATTATGTGGAGAAGGAACGCCACTTCGGTGCCGATGTCTGGGTGACCCGCAAGGGCGCCGTGCGGGCAGGCGCTGGAGAGCTTGGCATCATCCCGGGCTCAATGGGGGCAAAGTCCTTCATCGTGCGCGGGAAAGGGAATGTGAACAGCTTCTGCTCCTGCTCTCACGGGGCCGGGCGGGCGATGTCTCGTACCGAGGCCAAGCGGCGTTTCACCGTGGATGACCACGTGGCCGCCACCGAAGGCGTCGAGTGCCGCAAGGATGCTGGCGTCGTGGACGAAACGCCGATGGCCTATAAGGACATCGACGCAGTGATGGCCGCGCAGGCCTCTCTGGTGGAGGTGGAGCACACCCTGCGCCAGGTCGTCTGTGTGAAGGGGTAAGTGGTGAACGCTGAACGTCTGCAGCCATCCGGTGAAACCCCGGACACACCCCCAACGCCGGGCCATGCCCCGCATCCATGAAGGCGGCGCTATCCATCTGGATGGCGCCGCCTTTTTCGTGGCAGGATAAGACGAACCGGTTCACACAGGGCCGGATGATGCAGACGGGGATTGGCTCATGAACTGGACGCTGTTCGACTTTGTTTTAGCGGGCTTTCTTCTGGCCGCGCTAGCCCTCGCGGTCTTTCTTCTCCTACGCCTTCAGCGCAGCCGCGCCTACAGGGCCGGGCTTTTCCTGTTCATCGTTACTAGTGTGCTACTGATCCTCGTGACCGGGGCGGTCGGCATTATCGGCGGGTCTGAGAATGATGCGAACATGCTCTATGTCGCCGCTCTCGGCGCGGCCTGGCTTGGCGGCGGGGTCATGCGGTTTCGCTCTAACTGGCTGTCTCGGTTCCTGAGCGTTCTTGCGCTTGCTTATGTCTTCATCGCCGCCGCTGCTGTCATCCTTCGCTGGGGCGAGGCAGGTGCCGCATGGCCTTGGGACGTGCTTGTCGGGAGCGCCGTCTTTGCGGTCCTCTGGCAGGTGAGCGCCTGGCTGTTTGGTCTCGACGCAGACATTCGCACGCTGAAGGGCAGAAGCGACTGAAGCCGCGCTGGAAATCTGTTCCCTGCCCCATACTTTCCTGAACGAACCGCGCAGAATAGCGCGCCATATCGATGACAGGAGCGACTTATGGGCCTGCTGAATAACGGCATCTGGCAAGACAAGTGGTATGACACTGACAGCACAGGCGGGCGCTTTGAACGCCATGAGAGTCAGTTTCGCAACTGGATTACGCCCGATGGATCTGCTGGCCCTGACGGCAAGGCGGGCTTCAAGGCCGAGCCCGGGCGCTACCACCTCTATGTGTCCTATGCCTGCCCATGGGCGCACCGGGCGCTGATCTTCCGCAAGCTCAAGGGCCTGGAGGACATGATCGACGTGTCCTACACGCACTGGTTCATGGGCGAGAATGGCTGGACGTTCAAAGACGACCCGGACGGCATTGTCGGCGACAAGCTGTTTGGATCTGACTTCATGTATGAGCTCTACATCAAGGCGGACCCCCACTATACTGGCCGCGTGACCGTCCCGACGCTTTGGGACAAGCAGCAGAACACCATCGTGAGCAATGAGTCCGCGGACATCATCCGCATGTTCAACTCGGCCTTTGACGGCGTTGGCGCAGCTGAAGGCGATTATTACCCTGAAGGCAAAAGGGCCGAAATCGATGAGATCAATGAACGCGTCTACCACACTGTAAACAATGGTGTTTACAAGTCAGGATTCGCGACGGCGCAGGACGCCTACGAAGAGGCTGTCTTTCCGCTGTTTGAGTCGCTCGACTGGCTGGAGGAGAAGCTTGGCAAGTCGCGCTTCCTGACGGGCGACACGCCGACCGAGGCTGATTGGCGTCTCTGGACGACGCTCTATCGCTTTGACCTTGTTTATCACGGGCACTTCAAATGCAATATCCGGCGTATCGTCGACTATCCCAGTCTCTGGGCCTATGCGCGCGACCTCTATCAGTGGCCAGGCATCGCCGAAACGGTGAACCCGATGCACGCTCAACGGCATTATTATGAGAGCCACGACATGGTGAACCCGACACAGGTCGTGCCTGCAGGGCCGGACGTCGATTGGGAAGAGCCCCACGGGCGTCGCTGACGCCGCGTCCAGCTGGACAGCGCCAAGGGCAGTCGCCACACTTCCGGACAGATAACTATAATCTTTCGGGAGGTTCTCATGAAATCGATTTGTCTGGCTCTTGGCGCCGTCGCCCTGTCTGCGGCGCCTTCGTTCGCGCAGGAGGCCGCCGCTGATGCGGATTGGTATCCTTCAGAATATGGCGCTGATGACCGGCTTGGTGCTGTCGCCAATCTCAGCGAGGAAAAGACGGCGGCCGCCGCCAGGCTCATTCAGACTGGCAAGACCTATGCCCTCGGCCAGATCACCAGCCGTGAGACGCCTGCCTATGCGCCGCGCCGCTACGACGTCTATGTGATGCAGCCGTCTGACGGGTCGGGCACCCCGCTGGGTGAAAACAAGGCCGTCGGCAATGACGACCTTGTCCAGACCTTTGTCGGTATCGGCAGCCAGATCGATGGCCTCGGCCATATGGGTATCGATCACCGCTACTATAATGGCGTGCACGTTTCAGAGTTCGTCACCCCCGCTGGCCTTACGCAAATGGGGACGCAGGATATCCCGCCGATCGTCACGCGCGGCATTCTTCTCGACATGACCGCCGTCTTCGGAGAAAGCCCGGTCCCGGATGGCACCGCCTTCAATCGCGCCGAAATCGAGCAGGCCGCCGAGCGCGCCGGCGTAACCATAGAAAAAGGCGACGTTGTGCTTTTCCATACAGGCGCCCTGGAAGCACATGGCGACTCGACGGAACTGATGGCGACCCATCCCGGCCTTGGCGTTGAAGGCGCGAACTATCTCGCGGATCTTGGCGTCGTCGCCATCGGTGCTGATTCCACGGCGCTTGAAGCCATCCCGTTCGAAAACCCGGCGCGTCCGTTCGAAGTTCATCAGACGCTTCTGGCAAAGCGCGGCGTTTATATCCTCGAGAACATGGTCACCAGTGAACTGGCCGCGGATGGGACGACCGAGTTCTTCTTTTCGCTCGGTATTCCGCGCCTCAATGGGACCGTTCAGGCCATGATCAACCCGGTCGCAATTCGCTAGGCCATGAGCGTTTGCAATGCTGACTTATCCCGCCATGATTTTAGTTCATGGCGGGATCGGACTTGCATGCACGGCTGAACTGCACGACAAGAACGGGCAATCGTCCGGACAGAGACGGTAAGGGAGGCAGTCATGAGTGATACAGCAGCAACAGCTGGTCAGGGGCACATCACCGGATTTGGCACCAAGGGTTACAGGTCATTCGTCCTGATTTCCCTGATGCTGGTCTATACGTTGAACTTCATCGACCGCACGCTGATCACAGTCGTCGCGCAGCCGATCATCAACGAATTTCAGCTTTCTGATACACAATGGGGTCTTCTGTCTGGACCGCCATTCGCGCTTTTCTATGCCCTGATGGGTATCCCGATCGCCATGTGGGCCGACCGAGCGAACCGCGTCCTCATCATTTCGCTATGTATTGTCATATGGTCAGTGATGACGGCCCTCTGCGGCGTTGCCTCGGGCTTTATCTGGCTGCTCATCTTCCGCGTTGGTGTGGCCGTCGGTGAAGCCGGGTGTACGCCTCCAGCCAACTCCATCATCACCGATTACTATCCCCCGAAAAGCCGCGCGGGTGCCTTGGGCATCTATTCGATGGGTGTCACAATCGGCGGCGTTCTCGCACAACTCTTTGGCGGCACGATCGCCGGTATCCAGGGTGAAGACTTTGGCGCCTGGCTCGGCTCTCTCGGTCTTGGCGGCCTATTCTCCGGAATTGACTGGTCTACTGTAGGTGGATGGCGCATCGCTTTTGTCGTAGTCGGCCTGCCGGGTGTTCTGATTGCGCTAATCCTTCTTTTCACCATCAAGGAGCCACCGCGTGGCTATTCCGACCCGCCAACCGAGGTCGACACCACGAAGAAAGTCGGCTTCTTCGATGCGTTTCGTGAGTTTTCGCCGAAGCCGACCTTCTGGTGGCTGTCGATGGGTGCGGCGCTTGTCGCCTTTGTGGGTTATGGCCTGATCAGCTTCCAGGCTCCCTTCTTCCAGCGTGTGCACGGCATCGGCGTGCGTGATGCTGCGGTACTTTACGGGGCGCCACTAGCCGCTGTCGCAGCTGGCGGTACCTTCCTTGGCGGTTTCCTTTCAGAAAAGCTCGAAGGTCGTTTCCCGAGCGCTGCCGCCTGGGTCCCGGGTGTCGGCCTCCTGATTTCCGTTCCGACCTATGTCGGCGCTTTCTTCGCGCCGACGATCGGGTTGGCTTTCGCCCTCTGGATCGTCGCGGCGATCGCGCACTACGCCTATCTCGGCGCGCAATACACCGTTGGTACCGGCATTGTGAGCCCGAAATCCCGCGCTACGACGATTTCCGTTCTACTGCTTATCGTCAGCCTGATCGGCAATGGCATTGGCCCTCTCTTTGTCGGCGCCATGTCCGACTTCTTCATGTCAGGCCAGATCGCTGCTGCGGGCCTTGCTGATGCCGCCGCTGATTTCAATCCGCGCCTTTGCGGCACGGACCCTGCTTCACTCGGTGAAAACGGTCCGGCACTCTGTCAGGCCTACGCAGATGGTCTTCGCTATTCGATGGCAGCCACAGCCTGTTTCATGGCGCTTGCTGCGGTCTGCTACTTTATGGCAGCGCGCTACTTCGGACGCGACCGATACAATCCGGTCGCACCTGCTGCAGGCATGCATACCTGATCGTCAGGACACCTTTTGGGGCCGCCGGACTTGTAAGCTGGCGGCCCTAAAATGCTTCACATGTGAAATTTCTTCAGAAACTCCTCCGAATTTTCTGGAATCCGCACGCTCGTTTTGCAATCCTGCCAACGATTGAATGCCGACCTGCCCACCAGAAGCTGTGGAGCAGAGATCAGCCATGAGGGAGAAGACAATGTCGACAGTCGACCAGACGGCCGCCACAGTAGGTGTGCCTAATTCCGGTTTTGGTACAAAGGGATACCGATCCTTTGTCCTCGGGTCCCTGCTGCTTGTCTACGTTTTCAACTTCATCGACCGCTCGATCATCAACATCCTGACGGAGCCAATCAAGGCATCCTTTGGCGTTGAAGACTGGCAGATGGGTCTGCTTGGCGGCCCTGCGTTCGCGATTCTCTACACCATGCTTGGTATTCCGATTGCCCGCTTTGCAGAGCGCTTTCACCGGGTCTGGATCATCGCAATCGCCGTGTTCGTCTGGAGCCTGATGACCGCGCTTTGCGGCGTGGCGACCTCATTCCTCGTTCTCTTCCTTTTCCGCGTCGGCGTCAGTGTAGGTGAGGCGGGTTGTACGCCGCCCGCACAATCGCTCATCGCAGACTATTTCGTGCCCAAGAGCCGCGCGACTGCCGTATCGATCTACGCTCTCGGCGTGCCGCTTGGCGGCATGTTCGCGGCTGTTTTCGCGGGCTTCATCGTCGGCAATCTCGATGGCCCATCTCTCGCTGCCCTGTTCGAAGGCTGGGGATGGAACTGGATGCTTGGCCTTCTCGACTGGGAGTCTGTCGAAGGCTGGCGCGTGGCATTCATCCTCGTAGGTATTCCAGGCATCATCCTCGCCTTCGTCGTGAAGCTGACGATCCAGGAGCCGCCGCGCGGCTATACGGATCCGGCGTCTGTGCAGAAGCTTGAAAAAGCCAGCATGAAGGACGTCTTCAAGATCCTCTCCGACAAGCCGACCTTCTGGCACATCGTTGCCGGGGCAACGATCGCCTCATTCGTCGGCTATGGCGTGGCACAGTTCACCACGTCCTTCCTGGTTCGCACCCACGGCCTGAGCCTGGAGACCGCCGCAATCCTGTTCGGTGTGATCATCGGTCTAATGGCGGCAATCGGCGTCTTCCTGTCAGGCTATCTCGCTGACCAGATGGCTGTGCGCCACCCGCGTGCACTCTGCTGGATGCCTGCGCTCGGCATGGGCCTTTCGGTGCCGCTTTATGCCATGGGGTATCTTGCCCCGACGGTCTG
>DUBH01000062.1:30612-35065 GCA_012960415.1 Henriciella sp.
AAAACGGCGGGGCCTGGCCTCGGGCTTCGCATCGACCGGGGTCGGTGTCTCGATCCTGGCCCTGCCACCCCTGATGGCTGCTGCCACACTCCATTATTTCTATCTCGGCCCAATGTACGCCATCGTTGGCGGTGTCGTGGACAGCCGGATGCGGGCGACGTCGGTTGCGATTACACTCTTCATCGTCAACCTGCTTGGCTATGGTCTCGGACCGCCGCTGATCGGCATCCTGTCCACCTTCCTCAAAAGCATGTTCCTGTCCGGTAACGATCTCGGCATGACACTTGAAACCTGCAAAGTGGTCACAGAGCTTTCTGCTGATGCTGTCGCGACCTGTGCCTACGCAAACAGTGAGGGCCTGCGCTGGTCGATCATCGCGTTCTGTTCGCTCTATGGATGGGCAGCGATCCACTATCTGCTCGCGGGCAAGACGCTCGTGCGTGACATGATGGCTAAGGAGCTCTAGCCAGCCTGCCATGGCGGTTTACACCCAGGTCTCCGATGATGCGCTTGAGGCTTTCCTGGACGGCTATCACATTGGCCGTCCACGAAGCTTCAAGGGTATCGCGGAAGGGGTGGAGAACTCGAACTACTATCTCGAGACAGATCAGGGCCGGTTCATCCTGACCCTGTTTGAGAGACGGGCAGACCCCAAGGACCTGCCCTATTTCGTTGCCCTGAAGCAGCACCTCGCCGCGCGTGGCTTTCCATGCCCGGCGCCAGTAGCAGCAAGTGATGGTGAGCCGCTTCAGACGCTGGAAGGGCGCCCTGCCCTTGTCGTTACCTTTCTTGACGGCCTGTCGCCCAAACGCCCGAATGCCGCACAATGCCGGTCCATGGGCGAGGCACTTGCGCGTATGCATGCGACCCTCTCTGATTTCGACCAGGTGCGCGAGAACGCGCTTGGTCCCGCAAGCTGGCCACTTCTCTGGGAAGGCCGCAGCCAGACTGCTGAAGAGCTACAGCCCGGTCTTGCCGCGCTGATTGAGGACGACCTTGCAGAGACGGCAAAGGCACGGCCGCAGAGCCCGCATCTGCCGCGCGGCACCATCCATGCCGACCTATTCCCGGACAATGCCTTCTTCCTCGACGAAAAGTTTTCGGGTGCCATCGACTTCTATTTCGCGTGCACGGATGCCCTCGCTTATGATCTGGCGGTCTGCCTCAACTCATGGGCCTTCGAGGATGGGCGTGAGTATAACTACTCCAAGGGCGCAGCGATGATCGCAGGCTATGAAAGCGTCCGCCCGCTGGAGGATGCAGAGCGTACAGTTCTGCCCCTTCTTTGCCGGGGTGCGGCGCTCCGTTTCTTCATGACCCGCCTCGTCGACTGGACCGACACGCCCGCCGACGCGCTGGTGCGTCCCAAGAATCCGCTTGAATACGCCGACCGGCTGGCCTTCCACCGTCAGGCGAAATCGGTCGCCGATTATGGCGGCTGAGTGTGAAGTCGATGAATTTCGGGTCTTGAGGCATGGCTGAAAATTCACCGTCCAACGGTGTGCAGAGAGCGATCAGCGGGCGTCTCGTGGCCGCAGTTCTAATATCACCCGTGCTTGGCGGCTTGGTCGCAGCAGAACTTGTCGCGATGATCTTCTTCCCCAAGGAGATTTTTTTCGTGCTGCTAAGCGACTCGGTCACTTACCGGCCCGCTACGCCTTTCGAGATCTTCGAAACGCTTGGCTTCATAGGACTTCTGGGCGTTACTCTCGGGACGTTGGTGGGAGTACCAGCAATGTTACTTGTCGGCCTTCCTGCGCATCTATGGATGGTTTCGACGCGCCGAACAGCCTTGGCTTATTATGCGAGTTTCGGCGCCGTGACCGGAGTTATCGCCAGCTTCGCCTTCGGCTATATCCAAGACCCAGAAATGTGGACCTGGATTTTTTCGGAAATCTACTACTTGCTCGGGGGGGTCGTTGCGCCCGGGGCGATGGCAGGCGCTGTATCCGCCATAATGCTCTTTATTATCGCTCGCCCCGATAGAGCGCACGCAAAATGAAAAGCGCGGGTTATGACCTCTCTTCAAGAGCAAAACCTCTCGCATCCGCGACCCGCGACTATGGCACGACTGCGCCGACCAGGATCAAACGCGTCGCCCTTAGCGTCCTTCTTTGCGGGATCGCCGCGAGCCTTCTCGTTGCCCTGATCGCAGGGCTCATTCTCTTCGCCATCACCGTCACCGCAGGCGTGACTGGGTCCACAACTTCCGGCCTGACGACAGGAGACGGTTTCTTCGCAGGTGCTTTCCTCGCCCTCATGTTTTGCGCCTTCAACTGGTTCGTCTTCTACGCGGTCGTGCCCGTCACCTGGCTTGTGCTCGGCTTTTCCATAGGCCGGTTTCCACGGCGAGGGATTGGTTCGCCCGCTGCCTATCTGCGATGGAGCGCCATCTGGGGCGCGCTGCTTGCGGGCGGCATCTCCAGCCTATTCACGCTCAACATCTCATTCATCGCATGGTTTGGCGGGTTGATCACAGGCGGGGCGGTCGGCGCGCTGGCCGGTATCGTCTGCGGGTGGCTGTTCATCATGATCGTCCGGCCCGCGCGCCAGCTTGCTGACACGACGGCGGATGTATTCTAGCGGAACTGGCGGATTGACCGCGCCTTCGAAACACGCAACGCAGAGCCCCATGTCAAAGCTCGTTGAAATCTGGACAGACGGTGCCTGCAGCGGCAATCCCGGACCTGGCGGTTGGGGCGCTCTGCTGAAATCTGGCGACCATGAAAAAGAGCTGATGGGCGGCGAATATGAGACCACCAATAACCGGATGGAGCTCATGGCCGCCATTGAAGGGCTCAACGCGCTGAAGCGTCCGTCCAAGGTCCGCCTGCACACTGATTCGACCTATGTAAAAGACGGCCTGACCAAATGGATCCATGGCTGGAAGCGCAATGGCTGGAAGACGGCTTCGAAAAAGCCCGTCAAGAACAAGGACCTCTGGCAGGCTCTTGAGACAGCCTGCAAGCCCCATGAGATCGAATGGATCTGGGTAAAGGGTCATGCCGGCGACGAGGGAAATGAGCGCGCAGATGAACTGGCCCGCCTTGCGGCGCGCCAGAAGAAAGATGCATCAGCGCTTTAATGCGCCAAAAAAGAAGAGGCGGCACCGATATCGGCACCGCCTCCAACCTATCGGCTGTCAGGGCGATCAGGCGTTCGCCGACGCCTTTGTGCCGAGGAAGCCGCGCAGACGGTCCTCAATGATGTCGTGAGCCTCTTTCATGATCCGGTCGATCAGCTCCTTACAGGTCGGGATGTCGTAGATCAGGCCGGCAACCATGCCGCATGACCATGCGCCGGCATCCATGTCGCCTTCCTTCATGATCTTCGGATAGACGCCAGCGACTTCCTCGATGATGTCCTCGAACTTGATGTCGGAGCCGAGGCGTTTTTCCTTTTCGAGGAGGCGCTCAACGCCAGCATTGTTCAGCACGCGCTCTGTGTTGCGTAGCGGGCGCATGACGAGGCGGGTGTCGAGTTCGGTCGCAGCTACGATGGCCTGCTTCACATTCTCATGCACAGGCGCTTCTTTCGTCGCGATGAAGCGGGTGCCCATATTCATGCCCTGCGCGCCCATGGCGAGCGAAGCAACCAGTGAGCGGCCGTCAGCCTGACCACCAGAAGAAACGAACGGAATTTCCAGCTCATCGGCGGCGCGCGGCAGGAGGATCATGTTCGGCACATCATCTTCGCCGGGGTGGCCGCCACACTCGAAGCCGTCAACGGAAACCGCATCACAACCAATCGACTGCGCCTTCAGTGCATGACGGACCGCGGTGCATTTGTGGATGACCTTGATGCCATTGTCCTTGAGGATTGGCAGGACCTGCGCCGGGTTGTTGCCCGCCGTCTCGACCGCCTTCACGCCGCCCTCAATGATGGCCTTGATGTAGCCCGGGTAATCCGGCGGGTTCACCGACGGCAGGAAGGTGAGGTTCACGCCGAACGGCTTGTCGGTCATGTCCTTGCAGCGCGCGATTTCATTGGCGAGATCGGCAGGCGTTTTCTGCGTCAGCGCCGTAATGATGCCGAGGCCGCCGGCATTGGACACGGCCGCAGCCATCTCGGCGAAACCGACATAGTGCATCCCGCCCTGGATGATGGGATGTTCGATGCCGAACATTTCGGTGATCGCTGTCTTCATGGAATTTTCCTCCGGCAAAATCAGTTGGACCCAACTTGCCAAAGAAGCACCGACCGCGGCAAGCCTGCCGACGGGGAAAGACGCTGGTGAGCACCCATTATATTCAGAGGATGTTACTGAACCGCGCCAGTGTTTCCTGCCCGAGTCTTTCTTTCAGCGGCGCAAGCTGGCTATCGACGGCACGCCATTGACCAATGCCTGCACTGTTGAGGGGTTGGCGCACCTGCTCGCTGCTGGCGGTGCGAACAGCCCGCTCAGTTTTGTGGAAAGAGAGACAGGATGGCTCAAAGCCAAGACCGATATCTT
>DUBH01000062.1:35075-42250 GCA_012960415.1 Henriciella sp.
GTGATGATCCGCTCCGGCTCGGCGACCAGGTCTTCATAAATCACGCGGTGCACCCGCCCTGGCACCACCTCGTCCCAATGGTCCATCAAGGCCAGATAGCCATTATAGTGGGCCCCGATATCGCGAAGGTCGTAGCTATAGCCGACACCGGCCGCGAAATACTGCCGGTAGAGGCTGAGTCCGCAGTCGAGCGGATTGCGCCGGATGTCGAGGATGACTGCATGTGGCAGGATTTTATGGATCAGGCCGATATGCTCGAAATTGTGAGGCAGTTTGTCGGTGAAGTAAGCGGCTCCCTCGCTGCGGAAGATTGCGCTGTCGTCGATATATTGCTGGCCAAGCGCGGCGAGAGCGGTAGCGGAAATGTCGCCCACCTTGTCGAGATAGTCTCCGCCAAGCGTATCAGCACAAAGCTTGTGCGCCCGTCGCTTGATAGATGGCAGGACGGGGAGCTCCATCGTCCCCTCGACCATGGAGTGGCTCGCGAGGATCTGCTCAAGCAGGGTCGACCCGGAGCGCGGCAGGCCGAGGATGAAAATCGGCGTCGGCCCGGTCGCTGGTTGGCTAGCCTGCGTCTGCGCAGCCGCCTCACTGAAGCCGCGCTTCAAACGCTCAATCGCTTTTGAAAATTGCGCCCGGTCAAAACCGAGCCCCAGAGCGCGGCCTTCATTCCGGATAAAGGCCGCCTGGAGACTGTTGGCCCTGCTGTACAGCTCCATTGTGCGGTCAGGCTCTCGCTTAGCGTCGCTTGCCTGCGCGAGGGCAAAGGCAGCCTGCGCCTTTTGCTGCTGGGTCGCGCTCGGTGAGGCGAGCAGTTCATTTATTGCAGCTGTCTCCACGTCGCTGAACTGGTAGGTTTTCAGGTCTGCCAAACCCCACCATGCAGCAGACTGGCCCGGATCGAGATTGAGGCTTTGCCGGAACGCCTCAATAGACGCTTCCTTGTCACCAAGTATCCTGTGAAGCTGACCCTGCACGAGCTTGATTTCGCTCAGCTTTCGGCGGTCGTTCCCCGTCAGGGCCTCAGCACGCCCGGCGACGTCGAGCGCCTCCTCGTTCTGACCATAGCGCAGGAGAACGGTCAGCAGCCGTTGAAGCGCGGCAAATCCATTGTCGAGACGGGCGAGTTCGCGCGCCGCCTCAATAGCCCCCGCATAGTCGCCCGCATCTTCCAGAGCGCTGATGTAAAGCTCGCGTAGGACGGGGTTTGCAGGCGCATCCTGAAAGCTATCCGCAAGGTGACTTGCCGCCCCCTCATGGTCGCCGCGCGCACGGGCGAGATGGGCCAGCGTAAAAACGGCCCGCGGATGGCCTGGCATCTCGGCCAGCATGGTTTCTGCCATAGCGCGCGCGTCTTCGTAGCGGCGCGACTGGATTGCCTGCTGGATACGCGCAAAGCCGTCTGGCATTGGGTCTACCCGCTCCGCCTCACGCATGGCGGCAACGGCAGCGGCATATTCACCGGCATCGTAAAGAAGCTTTGAGAGGCGCAACCAGAGCGCAAAGGCCCGCGGCTGGCTTGCGAGAGCAGCCTTGAGCTGGGCTATCGCCTCTCCGCCCTGCCCTGCACTGGCAAGCCGGTCGACGATTTCCAGAATTGCTTCAGTCGATTCAGGCATGGCACCCCGAATAGCAAGAAATGCGGAGGCTTTCGCCTCCGCATTCCCATTTATCTTCAGATCTGAGTTGAGCCCTAGTGGGTGTAGGTCAGGCCGAGGAAGAAGAAGCGGCCACGTGGACCGACCGGCCATGCCGTCTGCGTCGAGAATGGCTCCTTGTCAGCGATATTGTTCACGCCGCCATAGAAGGTGAACTGTTCGCTGAACTCATAGGATGCGTTCACGTCGAAGATGTAGCTCTCATCAAAGAAGCCGGCATTGCCGTAGAGCGCCTGATTGCCGTTAAGGCCGAGTACGTCTTCGATCTCGTCAACTGCCTGACGGCTGAGATACTGGGTCTGGAATCCAACGGCCAGAGGACCGCGTGCCCAGGTGAGGTTCAGATTGCCAGAAAGCTCAGGCAGGAACAGTTCTTCAATTTCCGGGTCGACATCGTCAGGGTCGAGCGGGTTGAAGTAACGGTCCAGCTTCTCCTGATAGGAACCAACCAGCGTCGCACCGAACGTGTTTTCGCCAACTTCGAAGGTATAGTTTGCGGAGAAGTCGACACCGCTCGCTTCAACTTGGGCGAAGTTGATCTGTCCGGTTTCGAGACCATTCAGGCCACCATCTGCACGGCGAGTGTACAGGCTACAGAAGTCCAGACCCGGATAGTTGGTGGAGTCGAGACAGCCATCGAGGATATCGCCAGATGCGACAGCCGAGATCGCATCCTCAATGGACACATCCCAATAATCGACAGTCATGGAGAAGCCTGGCAGGAAGCGAGGTTGGAACACCGCACCTATCGTGAAGGTTTCCGCCGTCTCCACATCGAGATCCGGATTACCACCAGACACGCCGGAGAAGCGACCCGTGAGCGGGTTCACCCAGATATAGTTGCCCGATCCATCAAGGATCTGGCTTTGCGGGACGCCAGCGGCCAGAAGATCAGCCACACAGTTCGCCTGACGTACGCTGGAACCAGCCCCCACATTACCCGGGTCACAAGGGTCGGCGGTTGCCGAAACCGTGATAGGTAGGCGCGGGTCGAACAATTCGGAGATGTTCGGCGCGCGCACAGCTTCAGAGACAGTACCGCGGAAGCTGATGTCTTCGATCGGTGCCCAGGTACCACCAACTTTCCAGGTGGTCGCTTCGCCAAGCGTCGAATAGCTGGCGAGGCGAACAGCACCATCCAGTGTCAGCTCTTTCGCGAAAGGCCGGTCTTCGAAGATCGGCAGACGGACTTCGGCAAAGGCGTCGTAGACGTCATAGCCGCCGCCCGTGTTGAACTGCTGGGTGTTGTCGATGCTGGTGAACGAGAACAGCCACGGGCTGATCTGGCTGACCTGCGCCCCTGGCGTGAAGGACGTCGTTGGAGGCAGGATGCCGAGGGTCAGCGGGTCGAGCGTGCTGGAGCTGCGCTCGTCGCGGTATTCGAGACCGGCTGCGTAACCGAGCGGACCGTCGAGGACGAAGTCCATGACATCGAAGTTACCCGTCGCGACGAGCGAGACAACTGTCTGCTCAAGCTTCAGCTCATCCCGCAGGTTTGACGTAACGAAGTCACGCGCGGCCTGGCTCGTCGAGTAGGTGCCGAACGGGTTGAGCGGCGCACACGAACCGTCGCCCGGCGTGAACGAGTAATAGGCGTTCGACGAGTAGAAACCGTCGGCATAGCCGTTGCCGCCTGCGAAATAGTCGATTTCGTAGAAGGCGTTCGGGTCGAGGTCAGAACGACAGACAATGTTACCATTGCCATCTTCGACGGCGTCGATCGAAGCAAATACACGGTCGAGATAGAGGCCGGTATACTCATCGGTCCGCTTGAACTCACCGCGGTTGATCGAGCCTTCGATCAGGTGGCCATCGGCAGGCTCCCACTCGAAGCCAGCAACGAAGCGAAGCGTCTCGCGCTCATAGGTCGATGGGTTATCATCGCTCCAGTCCAGCGGGTCCTGCGTAAGCAGGAGGCCACCTGTGACAGCAACGACGGGGTCCAGCTGAGATGGAATGAACGGGTTGTCCGGCTGGATGAACAGCGTGTCGTAAAAGCTGTCCTGCTCAGCGAACGTCGTCGATTCAGCGTTCACATACTTGCCTTCGAAGAAGACAGAGAAGGTTGGCGCCAGCTCATAGTTGGCGTTGAGGTTCAGAACGACTTTGTCAGTTTCCGGATAAAGCGTATCGCGGTTGAAGCTGATTGCACCACCATCGCCGCCAATGCCCCAGAGACCGTTGAGGACGATACCGTCCTGGTTCACGCGGATCGAACCATCTGGATTGGTCAGCCAGCAACCTGCAAGGAAGCCAACCCGGCCGCCCTCAGACTCCTGACAGTCCGGCGTGCCGTTGCCGTTGATGTCGACGTAAAGCGTGTTCCGGCCGCCAAAGGTTGGCGCAATAGAGCCTTCCTGCGATGTCAGCCAGAACGTCGGGTTGTTGATCACAGCCCGTGGCGGCGCATTTGGGTCGGTCAGCCGATCCGGGTTTGCGCGTGGCTCGACGCTGGCGATGCCATTGTCGCGCGACCAGTCACGGTCGCCATAGGTGATAGCCGAATCGTCTTCATAGGTCAGGGCGAGAACGACATTACCCTTGCCATTGTCGAAGTTCTGACCGGCCAGAAGGTCGAAGGTGAAGTTTTCAGCATCGCCTTCGCCAGCCACGCCGCCGCGAAGGTCAAGCTGAAGGCCTTCGAAGTCATCCTTGAGCACGAAGTTCACAACGCCGGTCACAGCGTCGGCACCATAGACGGCCGATGCACCGCCGGTCGTGACTTCAACGCGTTCTACGAGTGAACGCGGAATGGTTCCGACATCAACAGCCTGCGTGCCGCGGAAGCCAGCCACGTGGCGGCGTCCATTGACGAGGGTCAGTGTCCGCTCCTGCCCAAGACCGCGCAGGTTCAGCGCGTTTGCGCCGGTATCGGACTGCTCAGCGGTCAGCGAGGAAACCAGTGCCGGAATATCGTTTACGATATCAGCGAGGTTGAGCTCACCAGAAAGCTTGATCGCGCTTTCGTCAATCGACTGGACCGGCACCGATGAAATGAGGTTCGGGTCCGACGGGATGCGCGACCCTGTGACAGTCACTGTCTGCTGGACAGCTGCCTCTTCCTCGACCTCAGGAATTGTTTCGACAGCATCCTGCGCGAATGCTGCCGGACCGGCAAAGGCGAATACCGTTGTCGCGGCGACACCAGACAGCAACAGGCGCTGGAAACTTGCTTCTGTTCTATGACGAACAAGGCTCATACTCTCTCTCCTCACACTCACGAGATGGGGATACGTTGTTCGGCAGCATTAAATTCCGTCAATGAATCTGGCCGGTTTAAGAATGGAAACGACGCTTTGCCCAGAAATCAGTCAATCACGCCCTCATTGTGGGCGGCGGCATGAGCGCGTATCGATTGAACTCAAAGCAGCGCAGCTGCGGGGGAGATGATGATGAAGACGATTCTTGTTCACGGCGTGCCCGATACGCCGCAGATGTGGCAGCCCTTGATCGACGCACTCGCCGAGCACGGACATACAGACCTCTCTGCCCCCGCCCTTCCCGGCTTCACGTCGCCCGCCCCGGCTGGCTTTGACTGCACCAAGGAGGCGTATGTCGGCTGGCTTGTCGCTCAGATGGAAGCAGCTGGCGAGCCGGTAAACCTTGTCGGCCATGATTGGGGCGCCTTGCTCGTGGTCCGCGCTGCATCGCTTCGCCCGGATCTCGTTCGCAGCTGGGCAGTCGCCAACGCCCTACCTGAGCGCAGTTACAAATGGCATCGCACCGCACGGATCTGGCAAACCCCGCTGCTGGGAGAGCTTTTCATGGCGCTGACCGGAAAGGACAGGCTTGCAGGGGCGCTTGCCTCGGCAGGCATGCCACCGGGACTAGCCGAACACGAAGCTCGTCACTGGTCACCTCACATGCGCAAAGCCATCCTGCGCCTATACCGGTCAGCCAAGAACATAGCTGAAGAATGGACGCGCGATCTGGACAAACTGCCGGATAGAGGCCTCGTCTTCTGGGGTGATGACGACCCCTTCGTCCCCGTCGAAACCGCAGAGCGCTTCTGCGCCGAAACCGACACGCCGCTGCACCGCAACGCCAATACAGGTCATTGGTCGGTGGTCGAGAAGGCGCCAGAGTTTGCGACCCTCCTCAAGGCTCACTGGAAAAGCTGACGCGCGGTCACGGCTTGCACGCAGGGTTGGGCGAGCGATGATGGATGTTGTCCATCATCGGAGGCCCAGATGCAGCTTACATTCAGCCGAGAAGAAGAAGCGTTCCGGCAGGAGGTCCGCGACTTCCTTTCTGATAAGCTGACGCCAGAGCTGAGACGCTACGCATCGCGCATGACCAGCGTCTATGCCGATAAGGAAACCGCACTCGCCTGGCAGGCAATCCTTGTTGAACAGGGCTGGGCTGCCCCGTCCTGGCCGGTCGAGTATGGCGGCTGCGACTGGAGCGTCGCCCAGCATTATATCTTCGACATCGAAATGGCGCGTGCAGGTGCGCCGCCTCTGTCGCCTATGGGTATTGGCATGTGCGGGCCGGCGCTCATCGGTCATGGCTCGAAAGAGCAAAAGGACTATTACCTGCCCCGAATTCTTTCCGGTGAGGATTTCTGGTGCCAGGGTTATTCAGAACCCCATGCCGGCTCCGACCTGGCAGCCCTGACAATGAGCGCAGAAGATGATGGCGACGCTTTTATCTGTTCGGGTTCGAAAATCTGGACCACCCACGCCCATGAAGCGAACATGATGTTCTGCCTCGTTCGCACCGATGCGACGGGCAAGCCTCAGACGGGAATAACCTTTGTCCTGATCGACATGAAGGCTCCGGGCGTCACCGTCGACCCGATCATCATGCTGTCGGGCGAGCATATCCAGAATGCCGTCTTCTTCGACAATGTCCGCGTCCCGAAGGCCAATGTGGTGGGTGAGATAAACAAGGGCTGGACAGTCGCCAAATACCTTCTGGAGTTTGAGCGCGGCGGCTCCTCCTATGGGCCGCGCCTGCTGCAGAGAATCGCCGGGCTACGCCGCGCCGCCTACGCGCTGGACCGCATGACGCCGGACCTTGATGCGCACCTGACACAGGCCGAAATCGATGCGTCAACACTTGAGGCTGCCGAGCTGATGATGATGGCGGAACTGGCAGGCGGTGGAACGCCGGGCCTGAAGGCGTCCATGATGAAAGTGCGCGGAACCGAACTCAGCCAGCGCCTGACCGAAATCGGCCTAGACCTGGCTGGCATACACACCCAGCCGTTCCAGCCAGAGCATACAGAGACAGGCGGGCCTGTCGTGACCCATGCCCCTTCCAATCAGGGATTGGTGGGGCCAGAAAGCCTCGTCACCGTCTCGGCGAAATATCTCAATGACCGTGCCGGATCGATCTATGCCGGCTCCAACGAGATCCAGCGAAATATCCTCTCCAAGGCACAGCTCGGCCTCTAGCCCACATCACTTGAAACGCAAACAAAAAAGCCCCGCCGGGCGAACCAGCGGGGCTTTGAATTCTACAGGATCAAAAAGACCTATTCGTAGTCTTCCATCGCCTCGAGTTCAGCTTCGT
>DUBH01000062.1:42274-76892 GCA_012960415.1 Henriciella sp.
CGATCTTCCTTGCCCTTGGCTTCCTCGTCGCGGTCGACGAGCTCGATCACAGCAACCGGTGCGTTATCGCCATGGCGGAAGCCGGCTTTCAGCACGCGGGTGTAACCGCCATTACGGTCCTTGTAGCGCTCACCGAAAACTTCGAAGAGCTTTGCGACGGCATCCTTGCTGCGGACCTGGGCAATTGCCCGGCGGCGCGAAGCAAGATCGCCTTTCTTGGCAAGCGTCACGAGCTTGTCCATGATCGGCTTCAGCTCCTTTGCCTTCGGGAGCGTCGTCACAATCTGCTCATGCTGGATCAGCGAAGCCGCCATGTTCGCGAACATCGCCTTACGATGCGCGCTGGTGCGGTTCAGCTTGCGGTGTGCAATTGCGTGGGCCATTTGCTTGGTCTCCTGCGCGCCCTCCCGGGCGGACGTTTAGAGGTGATCGTCGTATTTCTTGGCAAGTGCCTCGATGTCTTCTGGTGGCCAGTCCGGCACTTCCATGCCCAGATGCAGCCCCATACCAGCGAGGACTTCCTTGATTTCGTTCAGCGACTTGCGGCCGAAGTTCGGGGTGCGAAGCATTTCGGCTTCCGACTTCTGGATAAGATCGCCAATGTAAACAATGTTGTCGTTCTTCAGGCAGTTTGCCGAACGCACGGACAGCTCGAGCTCGTCGACCTTCTTGAGAAGGACTGGATTGAAGCCGAGGTCGGTTTCCTCGCTCGACGACGAGCTCTCGGTCTCCGGCTCATCGAAGGTGATGAAGAGCTGGAGCTGGTCCTGAAGAATGCGCGCTGCGTATGCAACGGCGTCTTCTGGCGTGATCGCGCCATCGGTTTCGACAGAAAGCGTGAGCTTGTCATAGTCGAGGACCGTACCCTCACGGGTGTCTTCGACGCTGTAGCCAACGCGCCGAACCGGCGAATAGATCGCATCGACCGGGATGAAGCCGATCGGCGCATCTTCCGGACGGCTCTGATCGGCAGGCACATAGCCCTTGCCGGTCGCAACCGTGAATTCCATGCGAACAGAAGCACCATCATCAAGCGTACAGATGACGAGATCCGGGTTGAGGATCTTCACGTCGCCCGACGTTTCGATCTGACCGGCCTTCACTTCACCCTTGCCATCAGCCTTCAGGATCATGCGCTTCGGCGTGTCCGAAACCATGTCGATGGCGATTTGCTTGAGGTTGAGAACGATCGTCGTGACGTCTTCGCGCACGCCCGGAATGGACGAGAACTCGTGGACGACGCCATCGATCTGGACGCCGGTTATGGCGGCACCCTGAAGCGAAGAAAGAAGAACGCGGCGAAGCGCATTGCCGAGCGTCGTGCCGAAGCCACGCTCGAGAGGCTCGATCACCAGTTTGGCGTGGCGGCGCGGGTCGCGGCCTGCCTCAACCTTCGGGCGGTTCGGGCGGATCAGTTCTTTCCAGTTACGGTCATTCACACTGGTCGCAGTATCGGCCATTCATGGCCTCCTTGGTCTTGCTACAGGACAGTCGCTAGGGCCTAGACGCGGCGGCGTTTCGGCGGGCGGCAGCCATTGTGCGGAATTGGGGTCGTATCGCGGATAGACGTGATGGTCAGACCGGCAGCCTGAAGCGCGCGAAGTGCGCTCTCACGACCGGAACCAGGGCCACGCACGTTTACTTCGACAGTCTGGAGGCCGTGCTCTTGCGCCTTCTTGGCGGCATCTTCAGCGGCGACCTGAGCAGCATAAGGGGTCGACTTACGCGAACCCTTGAAGCCCATCGTACCAGCGGAAGACCAGGAAATGGTGTTTCCCTGAGCGTCGCTGATGGTGACCATCGTGTTGTTGAAGCTGGAGTTCACATGCACGACGCCCGAAGAAATGTTCTTACGGGCGCGGCGGCGAACGCGGGTCGTATCACGAGCCATATCGGTCCTGTCCTATTTCTTCTTGCCGGCAATCGGCTTTGCCGGGCCCTTGCGGGTGCGGGCGTTGGTATGAGTGCGCTGGCCGCGGACCGGAAGGCGTTTGCGGTGGCGCAGGCCACGATAGCAGCCAAGATCCATCAGGCGCTTGATGTTCATCGAAACTTCACGACGAAGGTCACCTTCGACGAGGTAATCAGCATCGATCGTCTCGCGAATCTGGATGACTTCTGCGTCGGTAAGATCGGCGACACGGCGATGCGATTCGATACCGATCTTGTCGGTGATCTCGCGTGCCTTCGCCGGACCGATGCCGTGAATGTAACGAAGCGCGATTTCGACACGCTTATTCGTCGGAATGTTTACGCCTGCAATACGGGCCATTGGGCCTCTCTCCTGAACTGCCGAAAGCGGGTCCGGCGCGAAACGAAAAACAACGCTCCGCGCGCGCGAACCCGACCTCTTAACGAAGTGCGTCGTTATAGACGTGCAATTCCCCGCGTCAACTGGGGAATTGCGGCTTTATGCGGTCTCTTTCAGCGCCTTTTCAACGCCTTCCGTAACCGTCTCTATACTGGCCATTCCGTCGACTTCGCGAAGGATTCCGCGCTCTGCATAGAATGGCAGAAGCGGGGCCGTATCCTGATTGTATTTCTCCAGCCTGGCGGCAAATGTCGCCGGGTTGTCATCCTTGCGGCCCTGCTCTTCGAACCGCTTGGTCACGCGGGCCATGAGCTGGTCCTCGTCGACCACAAGGCGGATCACGCGGTCGAGCTTGGTGCCACGCGACTCTAGAAGCTGATCCAGAGCCTTGGCCTGGCCAAGCGTGCGCGGGAAGCCATCAAAGATGAAGCCTGCGGCACCCTTGTTCTGATTCAGCTGATCATCGATCAAGTCGATGACGATCTCATCGGAAACCAGCCCGCCCTCGTCCATGATTTTTGCAACCCGGTTGCCAAGCTCGGAGCCCGACGCGCGTGCGGCGCGAAGCATGTCGCCAGTGGAAAGTTGTACATAGACATGTTCCTCAACGAGACGCTTGGCCTGTGTACCCTTACCCGCAGCGGGTGGTCCGAAAAGAATGAGATTCATCGTCTGCGTTTGCCTCCCAGCCGCGATTTCTTGATCAGCCCCTCATATTGGTGCGCGATCAGGTGCGACTGTATCTGTGTCACTGTATCCATCGTCACCGATACAACGATCAGTAGCGACGTGCCACCGATGTAGAAAGGAATTTCCGGCATATATCGGCGAAGAACTTCCGGCAGCAGACAGACGAAGACGAGATAGATCGCACCAATCGTGGTCAGGCGGGTCAGCACATAATCGAAGTAGGCTGCCGTGTTCTTGCCTGGGCGAATCCCCGGAACAAAGCCGCCATACTTGCGAAGATTGTCTGCCGTCTCCTGCGGATTGAACATGATGGACGTGTAGAAGAAGCAGAAGAATGCGACGAGCACACCATAGGTGATGATGTAGGTCCAGCTGCCTGGCGAGAAGTTGATCGCCAGCCACTGGAGGATGCCCGGGTCGCCTGCTGCAACCATCTGGCCGTCAGGGCCGACACCGGTATTGCCGCCAACGAGACCGACAGCCGTCATCGGAAGCATCAGGATCGCGATCGCAAAGATCGGCGGAATGACGCCCGACGTGTTGAGCTTCAGCGGCATGAACGAGGATTGGCCCTGGCTCATCTTGTTGCCCTGCTGGCGCTTTGGATACTGGATCAGGATCCGGCGCTGCGAACGCTCAATGAACACGATGAACAGAACGAGTGCGATAACCAGCACGAGAATGCCGAGAACGAAGACGACATTGATTCCCTGCTCGCGGCCGCCTGAGAACAGGTTGAAGATCGCCTTTGGCATCTCTGCGATAATGCCCGCGAAGATGATGAGCGAGATACCATTACCGATACCGCGTGCGGTAATCTGCTCACCCATCCACATCAGGAACATGGTGCCACCGACAAAGGTCGATACAGCGGTAAGAATGAAGAACCACTGGGCGATGCCTTCATAGGCAACGCTGGAAAGACCCATCGCAATGCCGAAGCCCTGGAAGAACGCAAAGCCGACCGTCAGATAGCGGGTATACTGGTTGATCTGCTTGCGGCCCGCCTCGCCTTCCTTCTTGAGCTTTTCAAGCGAAGGAATGGCGGATGTCATCATCTGCACGATGATGGACGCGGTAATGTAGGGCATCACATTGAGCGCAAACACACTCATCCGCTCAACAGCACCGCCCGCAAACATGTTGAGCGAGCCGAGCATGCCGCCCGACTGTCTCTGGAAGAGTTGCTCAAACTGGGAAGGGTCGACGCCCGGCACCGGAATGTACGTGCCGAGGCGATAGAGGACCAGGATGAAAAGCGTGAACAGGATACGCGCCTGAAGGTCCTTTGCCTTGGCAAAGGTACCGAAGTTCATATTGCGCGCCATTTGCTCTGCGGCTGTGGCCAAAGGACCCTCCTACCCGAAATGAAATCGCCGCCAACATTGGCGGCGAGATCGTGTTTGTGAAGGTGTATAGACGAAAAAGACCCGTCTTACTCAGCTTTTTCAGCAGCTACAGCCCCGGTTACCGTTACGGAGCCACCTGCTTTTTCCACCGCTTCAATTGCGGCCTTGCTGGCGCCGGTCACCGTGATCTTTGCATTCTTGGGTGCATCACCCTTTGCAAGAAGACGGACACCGTCCTTCGTGCGGCGGACAACACCGGACGCAACCAGCGTCTCTTCGGTAATGTCATTGGCTTTCAGCTTGCCGGCTTCGATCGCCTTGGTCAGACGACCGAGGTTGACCCAGGCATGCGTCTTGGAGCTGCGGGCTGTGAAGCCGCGCTTTGGCAGACGCATATAGATCGGCATCTGGCCGCCTTCAAAGCCATTGAGGGCAACACCGGAGCGTGCCTTCTGACCTTTGACACCACGTCCGCCAGTCTTGCCCTTGCCGGAGCCGACGCCGCGGCCAACACGATGGCGGCTGTGGGTGGAGCCCGCATTTGGAGAGAGTTCGTTGAGTTTCATCGCTCTATTCCTGACTGGCGTTTGAAAGGGTCGCCCCTATACGCCTACTCTTCTACGACTTCAATAAGGTGTGACACCTTGGTGATCATGCCCTGAACGGCCGGCGTATTTGCGAGCTCGCGCTCGCGGCCGATCTTGTTCAGGCCGAGGCCGATCAGCGTTGCGCGCTGCTCTGGCTTGCGGCGGATCGGGCTACCGGTCTGGCGGACCTTGATCGTGTCAGCTTGTTTCTTGGCCATCATCAGATTCCTTCTCTAAATCAGGCGGTTTCGGAAACGCCGGCTTCAGACGCACCATCGGTGCGGCGGCCAACAATGTCCTGAACCTTCAGGCCACGCTTCGATGCGACCGAACGCGGGCTTGCCTGCTCTTTGAGCGCCTGGAAGGTCGCGCGAACCATGTTGTATGGGTTCGACGAACCGTTGGACTTGGCAACCACGTCCTGGATGCCGAGAACTTCCATGACAGCGCGCATCGGGCCACCAGCGATCACGCCGGTACCTGGAGGGGCTGCACGAAGGATCACCTTGCCCGCGCCCCAGCGGCCTTTGCCGTCATGGTGCAGAGTGCGGCCTTCACGAAGCGGAATGCGAACGAGGTTGCGCTTGGCTTCCTCGGTTGCCTTGCGGATTGCTTCCGGCACTTCGCGGGCCTTGCCCTTGCCGAAGCCTGCGCGGCCTTTCTGGTCGCCAACGACAACCAGGGCTGCGAAACCGAAATTCTTACCGCCTTTAACCGTCTTTGCGACACGGTTGATGCCAACAAGCTTGTCAGTAAGCTCGCTCTGCTCTTCCTGGCGGTCGTCTCTGCGCCCGCGTCCGCGGCCGCGTCCTCGTTCTTCTGCCATAATGGCCTCCTAGAACTTCAGGCCGCCCTCACGGGCGGCATCTGCCAGGGCTTTCACCCGGCCGTGGAACATATAGCCGCCGCGATCGAAGACGACGTCTTCAACACCGGCCTGCTTGGCGCGCTCAGCGATGAGCTCACCGATTTTCTGTGCCGCTGCGACGTCGCTCGTAGCCTTGAGCTGCTCACGCAGGTCTTTCTCGAGCGTGGAAGCCGCTGCAACCGTCAGACCCTTTTCATCGTCGATGATCTGGGCAGAGATATTCTTGTGCGAGCGGGCAACCGACAGACGCGGCTTGCCTTCTGCAACCTTGCGGAGCTTGGCACGGACGCGCTGGGCGCGGCGGAGTGTCTTTTCGCGTGTCGTCTTCATGGCGTTACTTCTTCTTGCCTTCTTTGCGGCGGACGTATTCGCCTGCGTAGCGCACGCCCTTGCCTTTGAATGGCTCTGGCTTGCGGAACTGACGGATCTCGGCGGCAGCCTGACCAACGGCCTGCTTGTCTGCACCCGACACGATGACCTCGGTCGGTTTTGGTGCTTCCAGCTTGATGCCGTCTGGTGCCTTGAAGATCACGTCGTGCGAGTAGCCGAGCGACAGTTTCAGGTCATTGCCCTGCATCTGTGCACGGTAACCAACGCCGACGAGTTCCAGCGACTTGGAGAAGCCCTCGGCTGCGCCGTGGACGACGTTCGCAGCATTTGCGCGCGCCGTGCCCCACTGAGTGCGGACTTTCGGGTCCAGCGCCTCAGCAAAGGTCATCTTCTTCTTGCCCTTGGCGTCGTTCGCCTTGATGCGCTCATTGGCTTCGGTGACATAGTCTTCGCGCGGCATGATCGACAGCTCACCGTCTTTCAGCTCTGCGGAGACCAGTTCGGACACCGTGAACGCCAGGTGACCTTTCGGGCCCTTGGCTTCGATCTTGTTGCCATTCACCGTAACGGTCGTGCCGTTCGGGACGGGAATGGGGAGTTTTCCAATACGGGACATATCAGTTCATCCTCGTCCTAGAAGACCCGGCAAAGGATCTCGCCACCAACATTCTCGTTACGTGCGACGGCGTCAGATATGACACCCTTCGACGTGGAGAGAATGGAGATGCCCAGTCCGTTACGGACCAGCGGCAGATCATTCACCGAAGAATAGACGCGGCGACCAGGCTTCGAGACCCGACGGATCTCGGAGATGACAGGCGCGCCATCGAAATACTTAAGCTCGATCTCGACATTGCGATGACCGTCTTTCTCCACTTCCGTGTAACCACGGATGTAACCTTCGCTCTGCAGCACGTCGAGGACGCGAAGACGGAGCTTGGAAGACGGAGAGACAACCTTCGTCATGCCACGCATCTGCGCATTGCGGATGCGGGTCAGGAGATCGCCAAGGGGATCGGAAATATTCATCTTGGTTCCTCCTTTCCTACCAGCTTGACTTGACCAGGCCCGGGACCATGCCGAGTGAGCCAAGCTCACGCAGCGCGATACGGGACATTTTCATCTTGCGATAATAACCGCGCGGACGGCCGGTGACCTGGCAACGGTTGCGAACGCGGCTCGGTGCGGAGTTGCGCGGAAGTTCAGCCAGCTTCAGGCGAGCCTTGAAGCGGTCTTCCAGCGGCAGATCCTCATCCATCGCCATTGCTTTCAGCTTCGCACGACGTGCCGCGTACTGGGCGACCATCTTGCGACGCTTCTCGTTCTTCTCGATTGCGCTTTTCTTAGCCATATCGTTTCGTCCTCAAGCGCTAGTTACGGAACGGGAAGCCGCAATGCGCGAGCAGCGCCTTGGCTTCTTCGTTCGTCTTGGCGGTGGTGCAGACAATGATGTCCATACCGCGAATGTCCTCGATGTCGTCATAGTTGATCTCCGGGAACACAATCTGTTCCTTGAGACCCATGGCGTAGTTGCCACGGCCATCGAAGCTCTTGCCGTTCAGACCACGGAAGTCCTTCACACGTGGAAGGGCCATGTTGGTCAGACGGTCCAGGAACTCGTACATACGGTCGCGGCGGAGCGTGACCTTTGCACCGATGATCATGCCTTCACGAAGCTTGAAGCCGGCAATCGACTTACGAGCTTTGGTCGGCACTGGCTTCTGGCCAGAGATCTTCTCGAGTTCGGCAAGTGCGGTCTTGATCTTCTTGGAGTCAGCGACAGCTTCGCCAACACCCATGTTGATCACGACCTTGTCGAGCTTCGGCACCATCATCTGGTTGGAGTAGTTGAACTCCTCCTGAAGCTTGGCGCGAATCTGGTCACGGTACTTGGTCTTGAGACGGGGTTCGTAATTCTCAGACATCGATCGATTCCCCTGAACGCTTGGCATAGCGCGTCTTGCGGCCATGCTCGTCAGTCTTGAAGCCAACACGGGTAGCCTTGCCGTCACGCGGGTCCACAATCGCCACGTTGGAGATGTGGATCGGCGCTTCGAAGGTCTTGATGCCACCCGGATCCATTTGCGACGGGCGCTGGTGACGCTTCACCACGTTCACGCCCTGGACAACGACACGGTCTTCGGCCGGGATTACCTTGAGCACTTCGCCCTTGGCACCCTTGTTACGGCCTGCCGTGACGATGACGCGATCACCTTTTTTCACTTTGGCAGCCATGACTACAGCACCTCCGGAGCCAGCGAGACGATCTTCATGTGGTTCTTGGCGCGAAGCTCGCGCGGAACCGGGCCGAAGATACGGGTCCCGATTGGTTCGCCATTATTGTTCACAAGCACGGCGGCGTTCGTGTCAAAACGGATGACAGAGCCGTCACGGCGCTTGATGTCCTTGGCAACGCGAACCACGACAGCGCGGCGAACGTCACCCTTCTTCACGCGGCCGGTCGGAATTGCTTCCTTGATCGACACCACGATGATGTCACCGACGGACGCATAGCGGCGGCCTGCACCACCCAGCACCTTGATGCACTGGACGCGGCGTGCGCCGGAATTGTCAGCCACGCGAAGGTTGGACTGCATCTGAATCATGAGTCAGCTCCTTCGCTTGCAACAACTTCCCACGTCTTCAGCTTCGAGCGCGGCGGGCATTCACGGATCGTGATGCGCTCGCCCTCGACAGCGACGTTGCCCTCATCATGGGCGTGATACTTTTTGGAGCGGCGCACGATCTTCTTCAGAACAGGGTGAAGAAAGGTGCGGTCGATGCGGACCACAGCCGTCTTGTCCTGTTTCGTGGACACCACAACGCCTTCCATTACGCGCTTTGGCATGTCTCTTCTCCTACGCCTCTGCTTCCGCTTTGGCCTGTTGGGCGACAAGGGTCTTCACACGCGCGATATCGCGGCGGACTTCCTTCACCCGGGCCGTCTTCTCCAGCTGGCCGGTTGCCTGCTGGAAGCGGAGGTTGAACTGTTCCTTCTTCAGCTGAACAAGCTGGGCTTGCAGCTGGTCGGCACTCTTCGAACGCAAATCAGCGGTTTTCATGACTAGATCCCTTCAATGCGTTTGATGATCTTGGTCTTGATCGGCAGCTTCGCGGCGCCGAGCTTCAGAGCCTGGATCGCGACTTCGTCTGGAACACCGTCGATCTCGAACAGGATACGGCCAGGCGCAACACGAGCGACCCAACGGTCGATGGAGCCCTTACCCTTACCCATACGAACCTCGATCGGCTTTGCCGACACAGGCGTGTCCGGGAATACGCGGATCCACACTTTGCCCTGACGCTTCATTTCGCGCGTCACGGCACGGCGGGTCGCTTCGATCTGACGGGCGGTAACCCGCTCAGGCTCAAGCGCTTTCAGGCCGAACGAGCCGAAGTTCAGGCTATAGCCACCCTTCGCGGTCCCGCTGATACGGCCTTTGAACGCCTTGCGGTATTTCGTACGTTTTGGCTGCAGCATGTTTTACGCTCCTGCGCCTTGCGGACCCGAAGCCGGACCGCGCTGATTGGTCGAACGCGCACGCGCCTGGCCAGAATCTTCGGCCTTGCGGTCTTGCGCCATCGGATCGTGCTCCATGATCTCGCCTTTGTAGATCCAGACCTTGATGCCGATGATACCGTAGGTCGTCTCTGCTTCGGCGGTGCCATAGTCGATATCGGCGCGAAGCGTGTGCAGTGGCACGGAGCCCTCTGCATACTGCTCGGTACGCGCGATTTCTGCGCCGCCGAGACGGCCGGAAACCATGATACGCACACCCAGCGCGCCAAGACGCATCGAGTTCTGGATCGCGCGTTTCATAGCACGGCGGAACGAGCCGCGGCGCTCAAGCTGGCGAGCAATGTCCTCAGCGACGAGCGTGGCGTCGATTTCCGGCTTGCGGATCTCGACCAGGTTCACGCGAACCTCGTCTTCGGTCATCTTGCCGAGCTTCTTGCGAAGCACTTCGATGTCAGCACCCTTCTTACCGATCACCAGACCCGGACGGGCCGTGTGAATCGTGACGATGCATTTCTTGTGCGGGCGCTCGATCACAATGCGGGAAATACCCGCCTGCTTGAGCTCCTGCTTGATCGTGTTGCGGATTTTCAGGTCTTCATGAACCAGACGGCCATAGTCTGCCGTGTCGGCATACCAGCGGCTGTCCCAGGTCCGGTTGACACCCAGACGAAACCCGACGGGATTGATCTTCTGACCCATTACGCGGCCTCCGCTTCAGCTGATGTGTCGCGCAGCACGACGGTGAGCTGCGAGAAAGGTTTCACGATGCGCGCGGCGCGGCCACGGGCACGGGCACGGATGCGCTTCATGACCAGGTTCTTGCCGACATGCGCTTCAGCGACGACGAGGCTATCGATGTCGAGACCGTGATTGTTCTCGGCGTTCGACATGGCCGAATACAGGACCTTGTAGACATCCTTTGCAGCGCGCTTCCGCGAGAACTGCATCTGGTCCATCGCCTTCTGCACCGGAAGACCGCGGATCTGCTGAGCCAGAAGGTTCAGCTTCTGCGGGCTCGAACGGTACATGCGCAGGACCGCGCGTGACTCGTTGGACGCCTGTTTCGGAGGATTCTTTGCCTTACCCATGGCTTACTTCCTCTTGGCTTTCTTGTCGGCGCCGTGGCCATGATAGGTGCGGGACGGCGCGAACTCGCCGAACTTGTGACCCACCATTTCCTCGGTGACGAGAACGGGAACGAACTTGTTGCCGTTGTGAACCTGGAAGTTCAGGCCCACGAATTGCGGCATGATGGTCGAGCGGCGCGACCAGGTCTTGATGACTTCGCGGCGCTCTGAAGCTTGTGCAGACTCTGCCTTCTTGAGCAGATAGCCGTCGACAAACGGACCTTTCCATACGGAACGTGGCATATCTCTCTCGCTCCCTAGCGTTTCGCGTTACGGCGACGGATGATCAGACGATCCGAAGCCTTGGTCTTGCGGGTTTTCGGACCGCGGGTTTTCTTGCCCCACGGAGTGACCGGGTGACGGCCGCCCGAAGTCTTGCCCTCACCACCGCCGTGCGGGTGGTCGACCGGGTTCATAGCAACACCGCGGACCTTCGGACGCTTGCCGAAGTGACGGGCGCGGCCAGCTTTCGACAGCACGGTGTTCATGTTGTCCGGGTTGGACACAGCGCCGATGGCAGCAAGGCAGCTATCTGGAACCATGCGAAGCTCACCAGAGGAAAGCTTGATCTGGGCATAGCCTGCGTCACGGCCAACGATCTGGACATATGTACCGGCCGAACGTGCAATCTGAGCGCCCTTGAGCGGCTTCATCTCGACATTGTGGACAATGGTACCAACCGGGATGTTCTTCAGCGGAAGAACGTTGCCTGGTTTGATGTCAGCCGTCTTGGACGTCATCACCTTGTCACCGACAGCCAGACGCTGCGGCGCGATGATGTAGGACTGCTCGCCATCGGTGTAGCGGATAAGCGCGATGAATGCGGTCCGGTTCGGATCGTATTCCAGACGCTCTACGGTCGCCTCGATGTCCCAGCGCTGACGCTTGAAGTCGATCTTGCGGTAAAGACGCTTTGCGCCGCCACCGATACCGCGAACGGTAACGCGGCCACGGTTGTTACGACCACCAGACTTCGACAGACCCTCGGTCAGCGATTTGACTGGACGGCCCTTGTACAGCTCCGACTTGTCAACGATGACAAGCTGGCGCTGACCGGGCGACGTTGGATTGAATGTCTTGAGTGCCATATCGCTCTCCTACAGTCCGGTCGTGATATCGACGGACTGGCCGTCTTTCAGCGTGACGATCGCCTTTTTCGTATCAGAACGCTGACCGAGCTTTCCGCGGAAACGCTTGGTCTTGCCCTTCTGGACGATCACGTTGACCTTGGTCACGTCGACCTTGAACAGGTTTTCCACGGCGTCCTTGATCTCGGCCTTGTTGGCCGTGACAGGAACCTGGAAGACGATCTTGTTTTCTTCAGCGAGCAGCGTTGCCTTTTCCGTGATGTGCGGAGCAAGCAGCGCGTCGTAGTGGTGTGCTTTCACGTCAGCCATGGCTTATTTCCCTTCCTTGGCCTTCGTTTCGAAACGCGCACCGATACCTTCGAGCGCATCCTTGGTCACAACCAGCTGGCGGCGGCGCATCACGTCATAAACGTTGAGGCCGGCGACCGGCAGAACGTCGATGTTCGGGATGTTGCGGGCCGCTTTCGCGAAGTTCTGGTCGACTTCGGAGCCACCGATGATCAGCGCGTTCTCGACGCCGAGCGCCTTGAACTTTGCCGAAAGCTCTTTCGTCTTCGCTTCGGACAGCTTTGCCTCGTCCAGAACGATGAGAGAGCCGTCTTTCACTTTAGAAGAAAGCGCATGTGCGAGCGCCAGCTTGCGGACCTTCTTTGGAAGATCGTGTGCGTGGCTGCGAACGCGCGGGCCGTGCGCAACAGCGCCGCCAACGAAGATGTTCGCATTGCGCGAGCCGTGACGTGCGCCGCCCGAACCCTTCTGACGGATGAATTTCTTGGTCGTAACCGAGACTTCACCACGCTCCTGGGTCTTGTGCGTGCCTGCCTGGCGCTTTGCCAGCTGCCAGCGGACGGTGCGATGCAGCAGGTCGGCACGGATATCGGTCAGGCCGAAAATAGCCTCATCGACATTTGCCTTGCCAGCTGACTTGCCGTCGAGATTTTTGACGTCGAGTTCCATTATTCACCAGCCTCCGCATTGTCAGCTTCAGCAGACTGAGCTGCAGCGCCCTTGCCACGGAAAGAACCTTGAGCAGGCGCATCTTCGTGGATCGCCTTCTTCACCGCGTCGCGAACTTCGACGTACGAACCGTCATGACCCGGGATCGAACCCTTCACGAGGATCAGGCCGCGCTCAGCGTCGGTGCGGATGATTTCGAGATTCTGGATGGTCACGCGCTCAGTGCCGTAGTGACCGGCCATCTTCTTGCCCTTGAACACCTTGCCCGGATCCTGGCACTGGCCAGTCGAACCGTGGGCACGGTGAGAGATGGACACACCGTGAGAGGCGCGAAGACCACCGAAGTTCCAGCGCTTCATGGCACCGGAAAAGCCCTTACCGAGCGTGATGCCTGCGATATCGACGCGCTGACCAGCAGCGAAGTGATCAGCAACCACTTCTGCGCCGAGCTCAGGCAGCTCGTTCGAGGTCACGCGGAATTCGACAAGCTTGCGCTTTGGCGCAACGCCAGCCTTGGCGAATGCTTCGCGCTGGGCTTTCGTCGTGCGCTTGGCTTTCGCCTCGCCTGCGCCCATCACGACAGCATTGTAGCCATCATTGCGGGTGACGGTGACTTTTTCTTTCTTCTTGCCGCGATTGACGCTGACTTCACGGTCAGCACCGGTGCGGTGACCGACGACCTGACAGCCGTCGAGCGACAGAACGGTCACAGGGACGTGACGGCCCTGCTCGTTGAAGATTCGGGTCATACCCAGCTTACGGGCAACAACCCCGGTACGTGACGCCGGAAGTGCCATCTTAGCGCGCTCCCTCAAGTTTGATCTCGATGCCAACGCCAGCCGAGAGGTCGAGCTTCATAAGAGCATCGACGGTCTGCGGAGTTGGGTCGACAATGTCGAGAATACGTTTGTGCGTGCGGATCTCGAACTGGTCGCGGGACTTCTTGTCGATGTGCGGCGAGCGGTTCACCGTGAAGCGCTCGATACGTGTCGGCAGCGGGATCGGACCACGCACATCAGCGCCGGTGCGCTTGGCGGTGGACACGATCTCTTTCGCCGACATGTCGAGGGCGCGGTGATCGAAGGCTTTCAGCCGGATCCGGATATTCTGTTTTTCCATCGTACGGTATCCCGTCAACATGAATGTTGCGCCAAGGCGCACGCTTGGAAGCGCCCGGACGCAATCGGCTCGAATTGTTTCGTTTCGGTGGGAAGCGTTTGCCTGAAACTGGCACTGCCGACCCTTCGAAGGGCGCGGTGTATGGGATTTGCAGAGACCCGTCAACAGTTCATGACGGAATCTTTGCAGCCGCAGTGAGGCCAGTTCAGTCCGCTGCGATATTGCAGTAGTGACAGGCCTCGCCGAAGCTCTACCTCCGGCTTGTCCACAGGCCCGGAAAGGACCAACGCCCCGTGACTGATGACCTTTACCACAAAGCCCGCGCTGTTCGCGAGAATGCGCATGCACCCTATTCCAGTTTCAAGGTCGGCGCCGCGATCCGTTCAGCGTCCGGCATCCATGTCGGCTGCAACGTAGAGAACGCAGCTTTTCCTGAAGGTATCTGCGCGGAGGGCGGCGCGATCACGTCGATGGTCGCGGCAGGAGACAAGGCGATTCTCGAAGTCCTTGTCTATGCCGAATCCGATTCGCTTGTTGCTCCATGCGGTGGCTGCCGCCAGAAGCTGTCAGAGTTTGCCGGACCAGACGTCAAAGTCACACTCGCCGGCCCGAAGGGTGTGGTGAAAGTCATGACCATGGCCGAGCTGTTGCCAGCATCGTTCAGCGCCTCTCAGTTCGTGATCGAGTGATAGCGGCTGATTCACCGAAGCTTGCTTAATTCGCGCATGATTTCAGGGATGGCCGTGTGAAGGATATTGATCCCATGGGCCTCCAGCGCCCGAAATCGAATATGGCTGCGCCCTTCTAGAAATGCTGCAACATGCGAACAGGATATGATTGAATCCTGCCCAGCCTGCAGCCATGTCTGCGGCGAGGTCACGGCTTCAAAGTCTTCGCTCCAGTTAGCCATGGCGGATGCGCCGTCGCGAACCCAGGCCTCACCCCCCTGTTCAACCGCATGGTACAGGCCCTCGCTCTGCACCTTGAGGAGTGACGGTGTCGCGAGTGTTTCAAGGTCTCCCGGCGCCCGGGAGAATTGCTTTTCGAGGAAAGCGCGCGGGCCTCGCTTCTTGTAGACCGGAAGACCAACCGACATGACCATCTTCATCACCGATGGCGCATGGCGCGTCGCAACAGCGGCAAACCGGGTCTGGGGATCCATGTGCGACAGGTGTACATTCTCATCGATCGGAACACCTGCCCCGATGAGCAGCATATCGCCAAGCCTGCCACCCAAGGCCCTGGCGATGCGAAACCCGTGTGAGGCGCCGCCCTGGTGAACACAAAGACTGATCGTCCGAAGTCCAAGGGAATCCAAAAGCGTCATCGTATCGGCAACAACAGTCGCATCAAAATCGCGGCGTGACTTGCTAGGGCTGGAATAGCCAAACCCTGGGCGCGAGGGTGCAATGAAATGAATATCGGCGCGATTCAGGGCCTGAACGAATCGAGGCGTAAAGAAAGGCCCCTGGAGGTAGCCGTGAATAAATAGAACCGGCTTCGTCCCATTCCCGATCTTGTACCAGGCAAGCTCGCGCCCCTTTCCAAGATGAAGCATCGAGAGGCCAACACGCGGGGTCACCCAGCTGAGCGCTTCAGACGGCAACGGCTCATCCGGAAGCTGACGAAGCAGAAAGGCAATACTTGCGCAAAGCTGCACCACATCGCTCATCCGCCCGCATCCGGTTTTGCGTAGAATACTCTTGGACTGGACCTTGATTGTCTCCAGCGCGCGATCACGATCAGCGGCGATCTGCTTCTGTGTCAGATTACCAAGATAGCCTTCAAGCACCTCCGTCTCGCTTGAGGTGAGACCAAAGGCTTCACCAAGCCTGGCTATCAGCGCTTCGGACCAGTCAATATAGGATAACGAGACGACGACCCTGCCTTTCCGGTCGACTGGTCGCTGGATCAGGGCGAGGCAGGCGCGAAGCTGCTGACCAGCCACCACATTGGCGAGGATGATCCTGTCTTGCGCTTTCGCCGCTTCCGGTTTCATCGCCCGGCGGATATCGGCGAGCGCAGAGAAATCGAGCGGAAGCTCCTCGAGCTGGCATGGAAAAACATGGTTCATGAGTTGTGACGCGGCCTGATTACCGGTCACCCTTTCGGTGGCCACTGTAATCTCGAGCACCGCATGAAACATGGCCGCTGGCTCAGCTTCTTCAGCTGCAGCGGCGCTGACAAGCGCACCGATACGGCTTCCATGCGCGTCGAGCGCGTCATCTCCCTCGTTGTAGCGTGGGACATCTGGCGCCAATTGCCCTGTTTCATCGTCAGCGAAGAAATAGGCCATGGCCGCTGAGAGGAACGCGTCAAAACGATCTGTCCCGGACGGCACGTCATAAGCGGCGCCCAGCATCTCGAAATATCGTTTGGAATGGGACATCTGCGCCCAGCTTGATTTTGTCGCGACCACGCTTGGTTCTGTAAATTCTACAACAGAACAGCCTCGCCAACATAGAGCAGAAATTGGCCCGGCATACCCCCTGGGGGTAATGCCGGGCCGCAAGAGAGACCTTATCGACCATTCCTACACCGCAGGCTGGGTGGGGATCCGGCCAGAGATGAAGGCGAAACCGATGTTTCAGATTGATCGTGTTTACAGCGCAGGTGTCCACTTTGCGAAAGAAGTCGCGGCTGTGGCGGCAATGGTTTGCGTAGCGTTTGGTCCGGGTATCACGGCGTCGGCCCAGCAAGAGAGCCGCCTGTCCTCAATCCAGCCATTCAGCGACCTGATCGAACGAGAGATGAGCATTCTGACGTTGATCCTTTACGACGATCTTCTCACGCAGACGGATGCAACCAAGCATGCGGACAGTCTGAATTCGCTTATCAAAGCGTGCCGAACGTCCGAAATCGGAACCGCCTGCTTCGCACTCGCCATAGTGTTTGAAAGCATGGAGCCTCAAGCGACCAGAAACCTGCATGGCTGGGGCTGTGAGGCCGTCTATCCAAGCCTTGAGGCCTGCAGGCGGTCTACGGGGCAGGCGCTGGAACGCAGCGATGCCGGCGCGCGCGAACAGGACCTGCTGAGTGAAGGCATCGTCGCCCGCACCCATGTGCTCGCCGGAAACTTTGGCGAAAAAGCGGACGGCCTCGATTCCCTGTTGAATTTGTGTAGCCAAGGGTCTGGCTTTGCCTGCACCTTCCTCGGAGACTTCAACAACAATCAGTATGACCGACGCTCTCTTCTGACCGGCCTCAAGGGCGGCTGTGACGCGACCTATCCGGACGCCTATGCCTGCCACCGCCGTGCGACGCTCTATTCAAATGGCACCGCAGGGGAAAAGGACGCCGCCCTGGCGCTGCATTATGCGCAGAAGGGATGCACGCTTGGCTGGCCGGACGCCTGCACGCTGAGCGCCAGCCTGACGCAATAAATTTCACCGACCATAACAAGACTATCGAGAGGGCCACACCCAATGCATCGATCTATCCTGCCCGGGCTCGGGCTTGCCGCACTGACGCTTCTGACCGCGCCGTCCGTGAGCGCGGAGCCGGTGTCCACTAATGAGATCGCCTGCTCCAAGGGCGGCGCGGAAGCCTGCTTCTTTGCGGCAGCAGACTATGCCAGTGGCGCAAATGGCCTTGCTGCCAGCTTACCGAAAGCCTCAGAGCTTTTTATCAAAGCTTGCGAGCTTGGCGTGCCAGATGGCTGTTTCTACCCGGCTAAATGGTACCGCTTTGGCGTAGACGGTATCGCGGCCGATCCGGCCAGAGGCATCGAGCTCTATGAGACGGCTTGCAAGATGGGGCACGAGGACTCCTGCGAGGCGAGCTTTGCAATCCTCGCACGCGGCAAAGAAGAAGAAAATGATGTTCCCCGCCTTCTGTCGGCATTCGAGGAAGGCTGTGCAAACGAGTCTCTGAAGGCCTGCGATTGGGGGAGCAAGTTCTTCTATGATGGCTGGGACGGCGACTATCCCGGTGTCGTCGATGCCGTTCGCGGCGCGCCGCTATCCTACAAAGCCTGTAAGACGACGGGGTCTGGGTTCCACTGCTCTGTCGCCGAAAACATGTATGCCAACCCCTCTTCGCCAACCTTTGATGCTACCCGCGCACTCGAACTGACGGACATTAACTGTACCGCGAACGTCAAGGAATCCTGCGGAAACCTGGGGCGGATATATTATGAGATCGAGGCCTTTGACCTGGCCGTCGGTTACTATGAGAAGTCCTGTGAACTTGGAAATGAGAAGGTCTGCGACACCGCCAAGGACCTGCGCCGCTATGTCGATGAGGTCGCCGCCTGGAATGCCAACGAGGAGGCGCGCCGTACGGAAATGGCGTCCATGCTGAATGCCGGCGACTATAATGGCGCTGTCGGGACGGCGGTCTCGGTCTACCGCTCGACCGTCTATGCCGAGGAGGCTGTGCTCGCTGCGGCCTCGGCCGGACGCATGTCCAGTATCGACGATTACGACCTGAAGGTGCTGGAACACTGGTTCCAGAGCGGTCAGGTCGGCTCCCTCGTGCGTTCGGAGATGCGCGGCCGCGGCCTTGCTATTTCCGGAGAAGACAATTCCTGGGAACGCGACATGCAGACGATCCGCTCTGCCAATCAGCGGTTCAATGCGGCCCGGTCGAACTCAACCTACCGGCCAATTGAACAGGCACCTGCCCCAAGCGGTAGTGTGCTCAGTTCCGCCGACGCCGCCGCACAGACACGTGAGAAATACCGCTACGCTCACTGCGTCATGAAGGGAAGCAATACCAGCGCCAGCATCTGCCAGTAGAACAAGGGCAGACAGCCCTTCCCTGCTTGGTCACATGACGCAAAAAGGCCGCCTCATCAGGGGCGGCCTTTTATTTTGGGTCGGCAAACCTCGAATACAAAAAGGGCCGTCTCTTGTGAGACGGCCCTCTTATCTGCTTTTCAGCCTGTTGAGAGGCTGAACAGTCTTACTTGGAGACGCTGGAGACGACGCCTGCACCGACGGTGCGGCCGCCTTCGCGGATCGCGAAGCGAAGACCCTGGTCCATGGCGATCGGCGCGATGAGCTCGACTTCCATTTTCACATTATCGCCCGGCAGGACCATTTCCTTGTCCGCTGGAAGCTTCACAACACCCGTCACGTCCGTCGTACGGAAGTAGAACTGTGGACGGTAGTTGGTGAAGAATGGCGTGTGACGGCCACCCTCTTCCTTGGTCAGGATGTAGGCTTCTGCCTCGAACGTCGTGTGCGGGGTGATCGAACCTGGCTTACAGAGAACCTGGCCGCGCTCAACGCCCTCACGGTCGATACCGCGGATCAGTGCGCCGATATTGTCGCCAGCCTGGCCCTGGTCGAGCAGCTTGCGGAACATCTCAACGCCCGTGACGGTCGTCTTCTGCGTGTCGCGGATGCCGACAATCTCGACTTCCTCGCCAACCTTCACGATACCGCTCTCGACGCGGCCGGTCACAACCGTACCACGGCCGGAGATGGAGAACACGTCTTCCACCGGCATCAGGAACGGCTTGTCCAGCGGACGCTCTGGGGTCGGGATGTAGTCGTCGACAGCCTTCATCAGCTCAAGGATCTTCTCCTTGCCGATGTTCTCGTCGCGGCCTTCGACAGCTGCGAGTGCAGAACCGGAAACGATCGGAATGTCGTCGCCCGGGAAGTCGTAGGACGACAGAAGCTCACGCACTTCCATCTCGACGAGCTCGAGGAGCTCTTCGTCGTCGACCTGGTCAACCTTGTTGAGGAACACGACCAGCGCAGGAACGCCAACCTGGCGAGCCAGCAGGATGTGCTCGCGGGTCTGCGGCATCGGGCCGTCAGCTGCGTTCACAACCAGGATCGCGCCGTCCATCTGCGCCGCACCCGTGATCATGTTCTTCACATAGTCAGCGTGGCCCGGGCAGTCGACGTGAGCGTAGTGACGCTCACCGGTCTCATACTCGACGTGCGCGGTGTTGATGGTGATACCGCGTGCCTTCTCTTCCGGTGCGTTGTCGATGTCCGCATAGGACTTCGCTGCACCGCCATAAACTTCTGCAAGCGTCAGCGTGATCGCTGCCGTAAGCGTCGTCTTGCCATGGTCAACATGGCCGATCGTGCCGATGTTTACGTGCGGCTTGTTCCGCGCAAACTTCTCTTTGGCCATCGGGCCTCTCCTTCATTTCCAACGTCAGTCAGTTATGTGAAAGCCCCGCGCAGCGCCCCTGAGGACTGTGCTGCGCGGAACGGTAGCTTTTTAGCCTGCGAGATCCTGAACGATCTTCTGGGCTTCGGCCTTTGGCACTTCTGCATAGTGGTCGAACACCATGGTGAACTGCGCACGGCCCTGCGACATACCGCGAAGGTTGCCGACATAACCGAACATGTTCACCAGCGGCACGAATGCGTTGATCGCAACGACATTGCCGCGTGGGTTGGAACCCTGGATTTGACCGCGGCGAGAGTTCAGGTCGCCAATGATGTCGCCCATATAGTCTTCAGGCGTCACGACCTCGACCTTCATCATCGGCTCCATCAGCTTCGGATCAGCCTTGGTGCGAAGCTCACGGAAAGCAGCGCGCGAGGCGATTTCGAAGGCGAGGACCGAGGAGTCCACGTCGTGGAACTTACCATCGACGAGAACAGCCTTGAAGTCGGTGACAGGATAGCCGGCCAGAAGACCGTTTTCCTTGGCCTGGTTGAGGCCCTTCTCGACGCCCGGGACATATTCCTTTGGCACCGAACCACCGACGATCGCGCTCTCGAACACGAAGCCGGAACCTGGCTCGAGCGGCTCGAACTGGATCTTGACCTCAGCGAACTGACCGGAACCGCCAGACTGCTTCTTGTGCGTGTAGTTGATTTCGGTCGGACGACCGAGCGCTTCACGGTAAGCCACCTGCGGCTGACCGATGTTCGCTTCGACCTTGAACTCGCGCTTCAGACGGTCGACCAGAATGTCGAGGTGAAGCTCGCCCATGCCCTTCATGATCGTCTGGCCGGACTCGATATCGGTCTCGACGCGGAAAGACGGGTCTTCGGCAGCAAGACGCTGCAGGCCGATGGACATCTTTTCCTGGTCAGCCTTCGACTTCGGCTCAACCGCAATCTCGATAACCGGATCCGGGAAGGTCATGGTTTCGAGGACAACCGGATCGGACTTGTCGCAAAGCGTGTCGCCCGTCGTGGTTTCCTTGAGGCCTGCCAGAGCGATGATGTCGCCAGCAAACGCTTCCTCGATTTCCTCGCGGTTGTTCGAGTGCATCATCATCATACGACCGACGCGCTCTTGTCTGCCCTTGGTCGAGTTCAGCACCGCACCGCCCTTGGAGAGCTGGCCGGAATAGATACGCACAAAGGTCAGCGAACCAACGAACGGGTCATTCATGATCTTGAATGCAAGACCGGAGAACGGCTCGTTGTCATCGGCGTGACGCGCGATGTTACGGACTTCCTCTTCATCGCCCGGTTTGAAGCCCATATAGGCTGGAACGTCGAGCGGACCTGGAAGATAGTCGATGACAGCGTTCAGCATTGGCTGGACGCCTTTGTTCTTGAACGCAGAGCCAGCCAGCACAGGCACGAATGCCATGGACAGCGTACCCTTGCGGATAAGGACGCGAAGCTCGGACTCGGTTGGCTCCGTGCCTTCGAGATAGGCCTCCATAGCCGCTTCGTCCTGCTCAACAGCAAGCTCGACGAGCTCGGCGCGCATTTCTTCGGCTTTCGCCTTCAGGCTGTCGCGTATATCGCGGACAACCCAGGACGCACCAAGGTCTTCGCCTTCCCAGACCCATTCTTTCATGGTGATCAGGTCAACGATGCCCTCAAGCTCGTTTTCCGCACCAATCGGGAACTGGATCGGAGCCGGCTGGGCACCGGTACGGTCCTTGATCATGTGAACGCAGTTGAAGAAGTCTGCGCCGGTCTTGTCCATCTTGTTGACGAACACGATGCGCGGAACCTTGTAGCGGTCAGCCTGACGCCAGACGGTTTCGGTCTGCGGCTCAACACCAGCGTTTGCGTCGAGGACGCAGACAGCGCCGTCGAGCACGGCCAGCGAACGCTCGACTTCGATCGTGAAGTCAACGTGGCCTGGCGTGTCGATGATGTTGAAGCGGAATTTCGCTTCATCCGGGGTATCGCCGTAGATACCGGTCGGGTTCTTGCCGTCTTCGGTACGGAACCAGAAGGTCGTGGTCGCAGCAGACGTAATCGTGATGCCGCGCTCCTGCTCCTGTTCCATCCAGTCCATGGTGGCCGCGCCGTCATGGACTTCGCCGATCTTGTGCGAACGGCCGGTATAGAAAAGGATGCGCTCCGTAGTCGTCGTCTTGCCGGCATCAATGTGAGCCATGATGCCAAAATTACGGTAGCGATCCAACGAGTATTCGCGGGCCATGGGATTACCTTTTTGTCTAGTTCCGGGAGGAACGTATCGAGCGTTTTACCAGCGGTAGTGGGAGAAGGCGCGGTTGGCTTCGGCCATGCGGTGGGTATCTTCCCGCTTCTTCACAGCCGTGCCGCGTCCTTGCGATGCGTCAAGCAGTTCACCTGCAAGGCGCTCGCGCATGGTGTTTTCGTTGCGCGAGCTGGCAGCAGAAGCGAGCCAGCGAATCGCGAGGGCCTGACGGCGCTCCGGACGAACTTCGACCGGGACCTGATAGGTCGCACCACCAACGCGGCGCGAACGCACTTCGACGGCTGGCGAGATCGCTTCGAGCGCAGAGTGGAACACCTCGACAGGGTCCTTCTTCGCTTTCGACTCAACCAGATCGAAGGCACCGTAAACGATGCGCTCAGCGGTGGATTTCTTACCGTCCTGCATGATCTGGTTCATGAACTTCGAGATAACGATGTCCTTGAACTTCGGATCAGGAAGAACCTGGCGTTTTTCGGCGCGGTGACGACGTGACATGCTCTATGACCCTTATTTCGGTTTCTTGACGCCGTAATGCGAGCGGCGTTGCTTACGGTTCTTGACGCCCTGCGTATCGAGGACACCGCGGAGGATGTGGTAACGCACACCCGGAAGGTCTTTCACGCGGCCGCCGCGGATCAGGACAACAGAGTGCTCCTGAAGGTTGTGGCCTTCGCCTGGAATATAGCAAAGCGATTCAAAACCCGTGGTCAGACGGACCTTGGCGACCTTACGAAGCGCCGAGTTCGGCTTCTTCGGCGTGGTCGTGTAGACGCGCGTGCAGACGCCGCGACGCTGTGGGTTGCCCTTGAGGGCCGGTGTCTTCGAACGCGCAGGCTTTGGCTTGCGCGGATTGCGGATCAGTTGCTGAATCGTGGGCATGAGGGCCTTTTTGATTACTTTCTAACTTGGCCCCATCGGACCAGTCCAAACCAAGATAGCCCGGCTGGGCCATTACTGACCCACCGGACAATCAATTCCGTACTATGCCGACCTGACAGCGCCCTTACGGGCCGCTGGAGGCAATAAAACCTACCGCCTCAGCCAGCGTTCGGCGCGTGTTAAGACCCTGCAGGCGTCCCGTCAAGTGTTTGGGACGGGACGCGCTGCGATAGGGTCGGTTTCAGCTGCAACTACTCTGCAGCGTCTGGTGCCGGCAGGGCCGCTGCGGCCTGTTCGGCTGCTTCGCGGCGCTTTGCCTTGAGCTTCTGGTCACGCTGACCGGCAATGCGGCGGAAGTTGCGCATGCCGCCGCCCGTACCAGCAGGAATCAGGCGCCCGACGATGACGTTTTCCTTCAGGCCTTCGAGCGTATCGACCTTGCCCTGCAGGGCAGCTTCGGTCAGCACGCGCGTTGTTTCCTGGAAGGACGCCGCGGAGATGAAGCTGCGGGTCTGCAGCGATGCCTTGGTGATACCGAGGAGAACCGGAACACCCGATGCCTCGCGCTGGTCCTGCTTGCGCGACCGGCGAACCGATGCGTTTGCTTCTTCCAGCTCGAGCAGGTCGACATGTTCGCCCTTGAGGAGCGTCGTCGTACCCGGGTCGGTGATCTCGATCTTCTGCAGCATCTGGCGAACGATCACCTCGATGTGCTTGTCGTTGATCGGCACGCCCTGCAGACGATAGACCTTCTGGACTTCGTCGACGAGGTAGTCAGCCAGCGCAGCGATACCGAGCGAACCGAGGATATCCTGCGGCGCTGGGTTACCATCGACCAGGTATTCACCCCGGCGGATGAAGTCACCGTCCTGGAAGGAAATACGCTTGTTCTTTGGAACGAGGTATTCAACAGGCTCGACGCCCTCTTCTTCCGGGATGATGCCGATCTTGCGCTTGTTCTTGTAGTCGCGAAGATACGACACGCGGCCGTCGATATCGGCGATGACCGCATTGTCCTTCGGACGACGTGCTTCAAACAGCTCGGCCACACGCGGCAGACCACCGGTGATGTCCTTGGTCTTCGAGGTACGTGCAAGGCTGTCGCCTGAGCCGACTTCGTCGCCGTCGTTGACCGACAGGATCGCACCTGGCGAAAGCAGGTAGCGGGCCTCGGTGCCGTTCGGCAGGGTCTTGGCTTCGCCATTCGCATCCGTGATCACGATCGACGGACGAAGCTCATTACCCTTGCTGCCGCGATAATCGACGATGACACGCGACGAGATGCCGGTAGCTTCGTCTGTCTCTTCGCGGGCCGACATGCCGTCGACAACGTCAACGAGCTTGGCGACGCCCGAGATTTCCGAGATCAGCGGCTGTGCGAACGGATCCCAGTCGGCAAGCTTGTCGCCTGGTTTCACCTTCGCACCGTCTTTGGTGTAGACGCGCGTACCATAGCCAGGCTTGAAGGTCTGGCGGGTACGGCCATCGCTGTCGATGATTGAGACCGACATCTGGCGGCCAACCACGACGAGGGTCTTGTCCGCACGGGTAACCGTGTCGGCTTCCTCGAAGCTGATCGTACCTTCAAACGCTGCTTCCACTGAGCTTTCTTCCGCGACGGAGGCCGCGCCGCCGATGTGGAAGGTACGCATGGTCAGCTGGGTACCCGGCTCACCGATGGACTGTGCTGCGATAACGCCGATCGCTTCGCCGCGGTTGACGATCGTACCACGTGCGAGGTCACGGCCATAGCAGGCCACGCAAACACCGGTCTTCGTTTCGCAGGTCAGCGGCGAACGCACCTTGATCTCATCGACACCGGCCGCCTCGATGGTCGCGGCAAGCGCTTCATCAACATAGGTGTTGGCCGGGCAGATAAGCTCGCCCGTCTTCGGATCGTTGACGTCCCAACCGGTTGTCCGGCCGAGAATACGCTCGGAGATCGAGACGGTGATGTCTGCGCCTTCCATGACCGGGGCAAGCATGATGCCCTTGTCGGTGCCGCAATCGTCCTCGTTGACGATACAGTCCTGAGCCACGTCGACGAGGCGGCGCGTCAGGTAACCCGAGTTCGCCGTTTTCAGAGCCGTATCGGCAAGACCCTTACGGGCACCGTGGGTTGAGTTGAAGTATTCAAGAACGGTCAGGCCTTCCTTGAAGTTCGACACAATTGGCGTCTCGATGATCTCACCCGACGGCTTGGCCATCAGGCCGCGCATACCAGCCAGCTGCTTCATCTGGTTCTTGGAACCACGTGCACCGGAGTGGGCCATCATGAAGACCGAGTTGGTCTCTTCCTGGCGGCCGGTTTCGGCGTTGATTTCAGCTTCGCCTGCGGCGTCCATCATCGCGTCAGCGACTTTGTCCGTACAGGTCGACCAGGCGTCGACCACCTTGTTGTACTTCTCACCGCGGGTGATGAGGCCTTCAGCGTACTGGCGCTCATACTCCGACACTTGCGCGCGGGTATCTTCGACCAGCTTGGCCTTGGCTGCCGGGATCTTCATGTCGTCCTTACCGAACGAAATGCCCGCCTTGCAGGCCTCGCGGAAGCCGAGTGCCATCACCTGGTCACAGAAGATGACCGTCGCCTTCTGACCGCAGTTCCGGTAGACCTCGTCGATCAGCTTGGAGATCGCCTTCTTGGTCATCAGATCGTTGACCAGCTCGGCGCGCATGCCTTTCATCTTCGGCAGCAGGGAAGCAATCATGTAGCGGCCCGGCGTGGTGTCGATGATGCGGACTTCTTCATTGCCCTCTTCATCAACGCCTTCAAAGCGTGCCTTGATCTTGGCGTGTAGCGACAGCTTGCCTGCGTGCAGGGCGTGCTCGATTTCCGCCATGTCGGAATAGATGCCCTGAAGCGGGCGCCCTTCCTTGTCGGTCTTGTACGAGCCTGGCTCTTCGTCCTTGTCGAGTGACAGGTAGTAGAGGCCGAGAATGATGTCCTGCGACGGAACGATGATTGGCTTTCCGTTTGCTGGCGACAGGATGTTGTTCGTCGACATCATCAGTACGCGCGCTTCCAGCTGGGCTTCCAGCGAGAGCGGGACGTGAACAGCCATCTGGTCGCCGTCAAAGTCGGCGTTGAAGGCAGCACAGACCAGCGGGTGAAGCTGGATAGCCTTGCCTTCGATCAGCTTTGGCTCGAACGCCTGGATGCCGAGACGGTGAAGCGTCGGTGCACGGTTGAGCAGGACGGGGTGCTCACGGATGACCTCTTCGAGGATATCCCAGACTTCCGGCTTTTCCTTTTCAACGAGCTTCTTGGCGGCCTTGACGGTGCCGGCGAGGCCCTTCGCGTCGAGACGCGCATAGATGAACGGCTTGAACAGCTCGAGCGCCATCTTCTTCGGCAGCCCGCACTCATGCAGCTTCATGTTCGGGCCAACCACGATGACCGAACGGCCGGAATAGTCGACGCGCTTGCCGAGCAGGTTCTGACGGAAACGACCGTGCTTGCCTTTCAGCATGTCCGAGAGCGACTTCAGCGGACGCTTGTTGGTGCCCGTGATGACGCGGCCGCGGCGACCATTGTCGAACAGGGCGTCGACAGACTCCTGCAGCATCCGCTTTTCGTTACGAATGATGATGTCCGGCGCACGAAGCTCCATAAGGCGCTTCAGGCGGTTGTTCCGGTTGATCACACGGCGATAGAGGTCGTTGAGATCGGAGGTCGCAAAGCGGCCACCGTCCAGTGGGACGAGCGGGCGAAGGTCCGGCGGGATCACCGGAACGATCGTCATGATCATCCATTCCGGCTTCGCGCCGGATGCAAGGAATGCTTCCACGACCTTGAGACGCTTGGAATATTTCTTCGTCTTCAGTTCGCTGGTGGACTCTGCGAGGTCTTCACGCAGCTGGTCTGCGAGCGACTCAAGGTCGAGCGCGCGCAGGAGTTCGCGGACAGCTTCAGCACCGATCATCGCCGTGAAGGCGTCTTCACCGTGCTCGTCCTGAGCGTCCATATACTCTTCTTCGGTGAGCAGCTGGTTCGGCTCGAGCGGGGTGAGACCCGGCTCGATGACCACATAGCTCTCAAAGTAGAGAACGCGCTCAACGTCTTTCAGCGCCATGTCCAGCAGCGTGGAGATGCGCGAAGGAAGCGATTTCAGGAACCAGATGTGCGCAACAGGTGCAGCGAGCTCGATGTGGCCCATGCGCTCACGGCGAACCTTGGCGAGGGTAACTTCGACGCCGCACTTCTCACAGACGATGCCGCGATACTTGATGCGCTTGTACTTACCGCAAAGGCACTCATAGTCCTTGATTGGACCGAAGATACGGGCACAGAACAGGCCTTCGCGCTCTGGCTTGAAGGTCCGGTAGTTGATGGTTTCCGGCTTCTTGATCTCACCGGACGACCAGGACCGGATCTTCTCCGGGCTGGCAATAGAGATCTTGATCGCCTCAAAGCTCGGGGCTGGGGCGTTGGCGTTATTGAAGGGGTTTGTGACGTCTTGGCGCATTTAATTCCGCTCCTCGGGAGGGGGCGGCCAGACTTGATGTCTGGCCTTTAGAAAAACCTAGTCTCTATTCGACACGAATACCATGCGGCGGCCTATTCGGCCGCCACCGGCGAGTCATCATCATCCTCATTGGCTTCGATCAGTTCGACATTGAGGCCAAGCGAGCGCATTTCCTTGATGAGAACGTTGAACGATTCCGGGATACCGGCTTCGAACGTATCATCACCGCGGACAATAGCTTCGTACACCTTGGCACGACCTGCCGTGTCATCGGACTTCACGGTGAGCATTTCCTGCAGCGTGTAGGCAGCGCCATACGCTTCCAGGGCCCAGACCTCCATCTCGCCGAAGCGCTGGCCACCGAACTGCGCCTTGCCGCCCAGCGGCTGCTGGGTAACGAGCGAGTATGGACCGGTTGAACGGGCGTGGATCTTCTCGTCCACCAGGTGGTGAAGCTTGAGAAGGTACTTGTAGCCAACCGTAACCTTGCGCTTGAAGGCTTCGCCGGTACGGCCGTCGAACAGTGTGACCTGACCGGACGCATCCAGCCCTGCCCGCTCCAGCATCTCGACGATGTCAGCTTCGCGTGCGCCATCAAACACCGGCGTTGCGATCGGGACACCATTGCCGAGGTTGGAAGCAAGTTCGACGATCTCTTCGTCCGTCTCCGGAAGCTCCTGCTCCTTGCCATAGACCATCTGAACCGTGTCGCGGAGGGCCTTGTTGTCCTTGTTCTCGTTCCACTCATCGAGCGCGTTCTGGACCAGACGACCAAGACCATTAGAGGCCCAGCCCATATGGGTTTCCAGAATCTGACCGACGTTCATCCGCGACGGCACGCCGAGCGGGTTGAGAACGATATCGACAGGCGTCCCATCTTCAGTGAACGGCATGTCCTCGGCCGGGTTGATCTTGGAGATCACACCCTTGTTGCCGTGACGGCCAGCCATCTTGTCGCCTGGCTGCAGCTTGCGCTTCACAGCGAGGAAGACCTTCACGACTTTCATCACGCCCGGAGGCAGGTCGTCGCCCGACTGGACCTTGTCGACCTTATCGTTGAAGCGGGCCTCGAGCTCACGCAGAGACTCGTTGAAGCGGCTCTGGAGCTGATCGAGCTCGCCTTGGGCCTTTTCAGACTTCAGGGCGATTTCCCACCACTGGCTCTCGCGAAGTTCGTCGAGTGCCTCACTGGTGATCTTGCCGGTCTTGAAGCCTTTCGGGCCTGCAGCAGCTTCGTTTCCGACGAGCAGCTCACGCAGGCGCGTATAGGTGTTGCGCTCCAGGATGTTCTGTTCGTCTTCTTTGTCTTCCTGCAGCTGTTCGATCTGCTCACGCTCGATCTGGAGCGCGCGCTGGTCCTTGTCGATGCCGTGACGGTTGAAGACACGGACCTCAACGACCGTACCCGAGCCGCCCGGAGGCACGCGCAGGGAGGTGTCGCGAACGTCAGACGCCTTCTCACCGAAGATGGCGCGCAGAAGCTTTTCTTCCGGCGTCATCGGGCTTTCGCCCTTCGGCGTGACCTTACCGACAAGAATGTCGCCAGCTTTCACTTCAGCACCAACAGCAACGATACCGGCTTCGTCGAGGTTACGCAGGGCTTCCTCGCCGACGTTCGGAATGTCGCGCGTGATTTCTTCCGGGCCGAGCTTGGTGTCGCGGGCTGCGATCTCATACTCTTCCAGGTGGATCGAGGTGAAGACGTCGTCTTTCACGATCCGCTCGGAGATCAGGATGGAGTCCTCGAAGTTGTAGCCATTCCACGGCATGAACGCGACGAGCACGTTGCGGCCGAGTGCCAGTTCACCGAGATCGGTGGACGGGCCGTCCGCAATGATGTCGCCGGAGTTGACCAGGTCACCCACGCGCACGATCGGGCGCTGGTTGATACAGGAGTTCTGGTTCGACCGGCGGAACTTTGCGAGGCGATAGATGTCGACGCCTGATTTCGCAGAGTCGATGTCTTCTGTCGCGCGCACAACGATACGCGTGCCGTCGACCTGCTCGATCACACCGGCGCGGCGTGCAACCACGGCAGCGCGGCTGTCACGGGCGACGACGGCTTCCATGCCGGTGCCGACAAAGGGGGCTTCCGATTTGACCAGTGGCACAGCCTGGCGCTGCATGTTCGAGCCCATGAGGGCGCGGTTGGCGTCATCGTTTTCAAGGAATGGAATGAGGGCCGCAGCAACCGAAACAACCTGTTTCGGCGACACGTCCATATATTCCACTTCCTCGCGTGGCACGAGCGTGGCTTCGCCGTTGACGCGGGCGTTGACGAACTCATTGTCGAGCTCACCCTTGTCGTTGACGGTCGCATTGGCCTGCGCGATCGCAAAGCGGTGCTCTTCCATTGCGGAGAGGTACACGACTTCGCTGGTCAGCTTGCCATTCTCGACCTTGCGGTACGGGCTTTCGATAAAGCCATACTTGTTCACGCGCGCATGGGTTGCGAGCGAGTTGATCAGACCGATGTTCGGGCCTTCCGGCGTCTCAATCGGGCAGATACGGCCATAGTGGGTCGGGTGAACGTCGCGGACTTCGAAACCTGCGCGCTCACGGGTGAGACCACCTGGGCCAAGTGCCGAAAGACGACGCTTGTGGGTGATTTCCGACAGCGGGTTGGTCTGGTCCATGAACTGCGACAGCTGCGAGGAGCCGAAGAATTCGCGGACAGAAGCCACGACTGGCTTCGCATTGATCAGGTCGTGCGGCATGACCGTGTCGATATCGACCGAGGACATACGCTCCTTGATGGCGCGCTCCATGCGGACGAGACCGATGCGGTAGTTGTTTTCCATCAGCTCGCCGACCGAACGGACACGGCGGTTGCCGAGGTTGTCGATGTCGTCGACTTCGCCCTTGCCGTCTTTCAGGTCGAGGATGACCTTCATGACGCCAACAATGTCTTCCTTGCGCAGGGTGCGCATGCTGTCTTCAGCCAGCTCGTAATCGTCGAGGGCCATGTTGAGGCGCATATTCATCTTCACGCGGCCAACCGCGGAAAGGTCATAGCGCTCGCCATCGAAGAAGAGCTGGTTGAACAGCGCGTCAGCTGCTTCCTGGGTCGGTGGCTCACCAGGGCGCATCACGCGGTAGATGTCGGACAGCGCCTCAAAGCGCGTCTCGTTCTTGTCAGCCTTCAGCGTGTTGCGCAGCCATGGGCCGCGGTCAGCGCCGTCGATGTTGAGAATCTCGACCGACTTCTGGCCAAGCTCGCGAAGCTCTGCGACGAGCTCCTCGGTCAGAACGTCGCCAGCCTCACCAAAGATCTCACCGGTTTCGCGGTTGACGATGTCGCGGCCGAGGAACTTGCCCTCAAGCGCCGTCGAGGGAACGAGAAGCTCGTCGGTGCCGCCTTCAGCGATACGCTTTGCTGCGAGCGCCGTAATCTTGCGGCCTGCTGGCGCGACAACCTTGCCGGTCTTTGCGTCGACGAGATCGTAGTCTGGCTTCTGGCCCTTCCAGCTTTCTGGACGGAAACCCGCAATCCAGCCCTTCTTGTCGAGGCGGAAAACAGAGCGGGTGTAGAAGAGATCGATGATCTCGTCAGTGTCATAACCGAGCGCATACAGCATCGTGGTCGCCGGAAGCTTGCGCTTGCGGTCGATGCGGATGTTGAGGATGTCCTTGGCGTCGAACTCGAAGTCGAGCCAGGAACCACGGTAAGGAATGATGCGGGCCGCGAAGAGCAGCTTGCCCGAAGAGTGGGTCTTGCCGCGGTCGTGGTCGAAGAACACGCCAGGCGAACGGTGCATCTGCGAGACGATCACGCGCTCGGTACCGTTCACGATGAACGTACCCTTGTCCGTCATCAGCGGGATGTCGCCGAGATAGACTTCCTGTTCCTTGACCTCTTTGATCGACTTGGCGCCCGTATCTTCGTCGATATCGAAGACGACCAGCTGCAGCCGCACTTTCAGCGGCGCTGCGTAGGTCATGTCGCGCTGCATGCACTCCTGCATGTCGAACTTCGGCGGCTCGAATTCGTATGAAACGTATTCAAGCGTCGCGCGCTCATTGAAGTCGATGATTGGGAAAACGCTTTTAAAGACACCACCAAGGCCGTCATCGGTGCGCTCAGCGAGAGCGGTATGCATCTGCAGGAACTGCTCGTAGGAGGAGCGCTGCACTTCGATGAGGTTTGGCATGTCGATGGCTTCGGGAATACGACCGAAGGATTTGCGGATACGTTTTTTTTCCGTGAAAGAAAGAGCCATCTTTAGTTCCGTTTCTTGCCGGCCACTCCGTCCTGCAGCATGCAGATCCGGCGGCGGCTTGCCACCTGAAACGCGAGCACGCGGCGGAACCCATACAGGGCTCCGCCGCGCTATTTACTCTACAGAGATGATGCCTCGCGCAGACACCACCCCTTAATTGTAAGCCGAAACCGGCTTACTTGATTTCAACCTTGGCACCGGCTTCTTCGAACTTCTTCTTGAGTTCTTCTGCTTCGTCCTTGGAAACGCCTTCCTTGATCGGCTTCGGAGCGCCTTCGACGAGCTCCTTGGCTTCTTTCAGGCCAAGACCGGACACGACTTCGCGCACGACCTTAATGACGTTGATTTTCTTGTCGCCGCCATCGGTCAGGATAACGTCGAATTCGGTTTTCTCTTCAGCTGCTGCTGCGTCGCCGCCGCCAGCTGCTGGACCGGCCATAGCAACAGCCGCTGCTGCTTTGATGCCGCGCTCTTCGAGATAGTCGTTGAGCTCTTTTGCTTCGAGGATGGTGAGGCCGAGAAGTTCGTCACCAAGTTTTGCAATATCTGCCATTTGTCTGATCGACTTTCTTGTTCAAATTTAGAGGTGTTCTGGTTTCGCGTTGTCTAGCTGACGCTATGCCGCTGCCTGCTCGCCGATGACCTTGATCGCTCCAGCAAGACCTTGGCCCGGCGCATTGACGCGCTGGATGATCTGGCTGGCCTGACCTGTCAGGCGGGCAACAATGGTTGCAATCATCTCTTCGCGCGATGGCATCTTGGCGAGGGCTTCGACACCCGCACCGTCCATCACTTCGGCGCCCATGACGCCTCCGACGAGCTTCAGCTTATCATTGTCTTTGGCAAAATCGGCAGTTGCTTTGGCAGGGACCGTTGGGTCTTCTGCATAGGCAATTGCCACCTGGCCAGTGAAGAGGCCTTGAGCCGCATCGCCGCCTTTGCCCTTGAGGGCAATCTTGGCAATCCGGTTCTTGACCACTTTAAGCCGCCCACCCTGCTCTCTGAGCGTGGTACGCAGCTTCGTCAGTTCCGCAACGCTCAAACCGGTATAATGCGTGACGACCACTGCACCGGAATTCTCGAAAACTTCTTCGAGTTCCGCGAGCGCCGCCTGCTTTCCAGCTTTATCCATTACGGTTCTCCAGTTAAGGCGTCCGGCCCATCCGGGCGCCCGGGAATTCGCCTTCAACGGATCACTCCGCGTCCAGCGCCTGCCCAGGGCCTGGCGATACCAGACTGGCCGAAACGCGAATTCCGACAGCCTCTAATACTCGCCTCACCCCGTCTATCATGGGATTTCTGGGCCCAAAGGGCACGACCCATGGTCTTGGACAGGAAAACGGGAGGCCCCCGATTTAGGTCGGTGGTCTCCCGTCAAGAGGGGTCTGTTAACGTGTAAACATTTCTGCCGCAACCCCCCGCCCGCACAAAAACTCACAACGGTCAAGTAACCGGTATGCGCTGAAACTGCGGCGCCGCGGAGAACGAAAAACGCCCGGGCTGCAAAGCCCGGGCGCCTGTCTGATTTGGCGTAGTGTCAGGCCTTAGCCAGCAGCAATTGCCTCGGCGGTATCAACACTGACACCTGGGCCCATTGTCGAGGAAAGAGCGATCTTCCGGACATAGGTCCCCTTGGCGCCCGACGGACGTGCCTTGACCAAAGCGTCGACGAACGCCTTGAAGTTCTTTTCAAGATCAGCCTCGGAGAAGCTGGCCTTGCCGATGCCGGCATGAATGATGCCCTGCTTCTCGACGCGGAACTCAACCGAGCCGCCCTTTGCGTCGGCGACAGCCTTCGCAACGTTTGGCGTGACGGTGCCGACTTTCGGGTTCGGCATCAGGCCGCGCGGACCGAGCACCTTACCGAGACGGCCGACAACGGCCATCATGTCTGGCGTTGCGATGACGCGGTCGAAGTCCATCATACCGCCCTGGATCTGCTCCATCAGGTCTTCGGCACCGACGAAGTCAGCGCCAGCCTTCTGGGCTTCTTCAGCCTTGGCATCACGTGCGAACACAGCGACGCGAACGTCTTTACCGGTACCGGCGGGCATGGAAACCATGCCGCGGACCATCTGGTCAGCATATTTCGGGTCAACACCCAGATTGACGGCGACTTCGATGGTCTCGTCGAACTTGGACGTTGCGTTGGACTTCACGAGCGAGATGGCTTCAGAAACGCCATACACTTTCTCGATGTCGACAGTGCCGTGAGCGGCGCGATATCTTTTTCCGTGCTTAGCCATATTCTTATTCCACCACGTTCAGGCCCATCGAGCGCGCAGAGCCTTTGATGATCTCTGTAGCGGCGTCGAGGTCCGTTGCATTGAGATCGACCATCTTGGCTTGAGCGATCTCGCGGCACTGGGCAACTGTCACCTTACCGGCAACGTCTTTGCCCGGCTGCTTTGCACCTGAGTTCGGCTTGCCGATCTTCAGGCCTGCAGCTTTCTTCAGAAGAACGCTCGCAGGTGGCGTCTTCGTGGTGAAGGTAAAGGACTTGTCCTGATAGTAGTCGATCACGACTGGGATCGGCAGGCCCTTTTCCATGCTTTCGGTCTTCGCGTTGAAGGCCTTGCAGAACTCCATGATATTGATGCCGCGCTGACCGAGCGCTGGACCAACTGGTGGAGACGGGTTGGCCGAACCGGCCGGGATCTGGAGCTTGAGCTGCCCCAGCAATTTCTTAGCCATGTCATCCTCTCTGGCTTGTAAAGTGACCGGTGGTCTTTCGATCCGGCCGCCTGGTTTG
>DUBH01000063.1 GCA_012960415.1 Henriciella sp.
TATTCCGACCAACGTGATCTCGATCACCGACGGCCAGATTTTCCTTGAGACCGAACTGTTCTATCAGGGCATCCGCCCCGCCGTGAACACCGGTCTGTCGGTTTCGCGCGTTGGCTCCTCGGCTCAGACCAAGGCGATGTCGAGCGTGGCTGGCCCGGTGAAACTGTCGCTGGCTCAGTACCGCGAAATGGCGGCCTTTGCTCAGTTCGGCTCCGACCTTGACGCCGCAACTCAGCAGCTGCTGAACCGTGGTGCGCGTTTGACCGAACTGATGAAGCAGCCGCAGTACGCGCCGCTGACCAACTCGGAAATCGTCTGCGTGATCTACGCTGGTACACACGGCTATCTCGACAAGGTCGCTCTGGCAGATGTCGGCCGTTTTGAGGCAGGCATGCTGGCGCATTTCCGTAGCAAGCACGACGACCTTCTCAAGGACATCACCAACAATGACCGCAAGGTCAAAGGCGAGTTGGAAGAGAAGATCAAAGCCGCCATTGACGGTTTCGCCGCCGACTTCGCTTAAACGGGAGATAAGGCAATGCCAAATCTCAAGGACCTGAAGAACAGGATCGCGTCGGTCAAATCGACCCGCAAGATCACCAAGGCCATGCAAATGGTTGCCGCGGCGAAACTTCGCCGCGCGCAGGAGGCTGCCGAGGCTTCGCGTCCCTATACTGAGCGGTTCAATGCCGTGATGGCAGGGCTCGCGGCCAGCGTTGGCGGTTCCGACAGCGCGCCTAAGCTGCTCAGCGGCACGGGTGAAGACAAAGTGCATCTGCTGGTGGTCATGACCGCCGAACGCGGGCTGTGCGGCGGCTTCAACAGCAACATCGCGAAGAAGGCGAAAGCCCATGCGCGTGAACTGCTGGCCCAGGGCAAAGAGGTGAAAATCCTCACCGTTGGCAAAAAAGGCCGTGATGCGCTGCGGCGTGACTTGGGCGACCATCTGGTCGGTCACGTTGACCTCAGCGAAGTCAAAAAGATCGGCTATGGTGATGCGCAAAACATCGCGCAGGACGTGCTGAACCGCTTTGACGCGGGCGAATTTGACGTGGCGACGATCTTCTATGCGAAGTTCGTGAACGTGGTGATGCAGACGCCGACGGCGCAGCAGATCATCCCCGCCAAATTCGAAGCAGACGCGGACGAAGACAGTGGTGCGTCCACATTGTTCGACTATGAACCCAGCGAAGAGGCGGTCTTGGCCGATCTTCTGCCGCGCGGGGTCGCCACGGCGATCTTCTCGGCTCTGCTGGAGAATGGCGCGTCCGAGCAGGGTGCGCGGATGTCGGCGATGGACAACGCCACACGCAACGCGGGTGAGATGATCGACAAACTGACCATCCAATACAACCGCTCGCGTCAGGCTGTCATCACCAACGAGCTGATCGAAATCATTTCCGGCGCGGAAGCGCTGTAAGCAAATCGGAGAAACGACATGGCAAATGCTGTCGGTAAAATCACACAGGTCATCGGCGCTGTCGTTGACGTTCAATTCGAAGGCGACCTGCCGGAGATTCTCAACGCGCTCCACACCGAAAACCAGGGCAAAACGCTGGTTCTCGAAGTGGCGCAGCACCTTGGCGAAAACACAGTCCGTGCCATCGCCATGGACGCGACCGAAGGTCTGGTGCGCGGTCAGGCCGTGACAGACACAGGCGACCAGATCCGCGTGCCCGTGGGCAACGCCACACTGGGCCGTATCATGAACGTCACCGGCGACGCGGTTGACGAACAGGGTCCGGTAAACTCTGACGCGACACGCGCCATTCACGGCGAAGCGCCTGAGTTCGCTGAGCAGTCCACCGAGACACAAATCCTCGTGACAGGCATCAAGGTCATCGACCTTCTGGCGCCTTACACCAAGGGTGGTAAAATTGGTCTCTTCGGCGGTGCCGGCGTGGGCAAGACGGTTCTCATCATGGAACTGATCAACAACATCGCCAAAGTGCACTCCGGTCTGTCGGTGTTCGCGGGCGTGGGCGAGCGGACCCGTGAGGGCAACGACCTCTACCACGAGATGATCGAATCCGGCGTTATCGTTCCTGACAACCTCGTCGATTCGAAAATTGCACTGGTCTACGGTCAGATGAACGAACCTCCCGGTGCGCGGATGCGGATCGCCCTGACCGGCCTGACACTGGCCGAGCAGTTCCGCGACGAATCCGGTTCCGACGTTCTGTTCTTCGTCGACAACATCTTCCGCTTCACGCAGGCCGGTTCCGAAGTGTCCGCTCTGCTGGGCCGTATTCCTTCCGCTGTGGGCTACCAGCCGACACTGGCGACCGACATGGGCGTCATGCAGGAGCGTATTGCTTCGACCAACAAGGGCTCGATCACCTCGGTTCAGGCCATCTACGTCCCAGCCGACGACCTAACAGACCCGGCGCCTGCTACAGCCTTTGCCCATCTTGACGCCACCACGGTGCTGTCGCGCTCCATCGCCGAGCTC
>DUBH01000064.1:0-3007 GCA_012960415.1 Henriciella sp.
AGGCGCACACCACCAACATTCTTCGCATTCACATCCACACCAGCAGCGATTAGCAGTTCAGCAATTGCATAGTGACCGTTAGTAGCCGCACGGTGCAAAGGTGTTTCTTTAGCGTTATCTGCATTCACATCCGCACCTTTGGCGATTAGTAGTTCGGCGATTTCCGTGTGACCAAATTGAGCTGCAATGTGCAAAGGAGTATCGCCAAAAAGACCCTTCGCATTTATATCCACTCCCTTCTCGATGATCTCCTCAGCCTCCTGCGCCTGCGGGAAGCCGCCCGGGCCACCGCCGATGATGACTACGTCGTAAGTGTCTGACATGGAATATTGCCTGTGTGTCTGAACAAGGTTTGCTTGCCCGCGAACCTAAGCACTGGTGGGGCGAAATCAATGCGGCCTCAGCGCAAGGCTCACTTGCGCGGACAGAAAAGCAGGACGCCGCAGATAACGAGCAGGAATGGCGCAAGGATCGCCTCATCCGCCCAGACTGTATAGTCGGCGCCGAGCGAGATCATCGCGCCGGTCATCAGGGCGAAGACGAGCGCGCCTGCGGAAAAGACCCATACTGCACCGCGAACAGCAGCGAGAGCGAGCAGGCCGCCTATGATCAGCAGGGACGTCGCCACCACGCGCAGCAGGGAAACCGGTGGGTTCAGAAGCTCCGTCGCAAGATCACTACCAAGCGAAATCTGGCGCATGATTGGGGTGATGGTTTCCCATAGCATCCAGGCTGCAACGCCCGCCCCGGCAAGTCCGGCAATCCGTCTGACCAGCATGATCTTCCTCCCCGAAGCCTGCTTTCCTGTCACATAGCGGGCAGGTCGGGCAACGCCAAGGGCGGCAATCGATCAATTTGGCGGTAGGTAGCTAGAGACGTCCCTGACGGGCCAGCATGCGCCGGCCATCTGCTGCGAACTGTGCGCGCTGGCGCGCAATGGCGGCAGGGACCGGGCCGCGGCGGCGCGCTGGTGCGGCTTCCTGTTTCGCGGGGGCGTTTCGCTGCGCCATGAGTTGCTCAAATTGTTCGCGTGAGAGATGCACGCCTTGCTCGCCGTCCGCCGTGACAATGCGCGGGCCGTCATTGTGCTCATCTTCGAGCAGGATAGCAGCGAGGCCGAGCATCAGAAGGATGAGCGCGCCGCCGACCAGAACGCCTTGCAGGCCGCTTGGGTCCATCCACCATGGGCCGGAGAAATGCAGCATGAGGAGGCTGGGCGAGACCGCTGCGCAGCCCATTCCATACCAGAGAAGGCTGCCCTGACGGCGGGCCAGCGATGCAGCCGCCGCATAGAAGCAGAGCGAGCCCAGAAAGTATGGCGCGCCATAAACAAAGCCGAGCTCACGCCAGTTCACGTTTTCCAGTCCGAGAGAAGGGTCTGGATGAAAGAACATGACCAGTACCATCATGATACTCGGCCATCTGATTGCCGTCAGACAGGCGAAGGCAAAGAAGATCGCAACCAGCGCAATCAGGAAGGAAATGAGGCGGCGTGACATGAGGCCCTGAATAACCCGGGCGCAATTGATGCTGCATGAATTTGGCGTTCGAATTGGCCACAGGTTGGAAAGCCTCTCTTCACGATTTCTGGCGTGCCACTCGTCATGGGCGCGGCGCGTCTCATATATGCTGGCATGACCGAACAGACTTCCTTCCCGCGCATAGCCGTCTTTCTGCTGACCGCGACAGGCGCCATCCCTTTTGTGGGCCTTGCGATCGCCATGGCTTTTCTGGACGCACCGACCAATTCGACCGCGGCGCTGTGGCTGCAGACCTATAGCGCGGTCATCTTGTCATTCCTTGGCGGGATCAGATGGGGGCTGGCGCTGGCGAGCCGGAAGTCGAAGCCCGGCACATTCGTGCTGTCTGTCTGTCCGTCTCTTGCGGGCTGGGCGATCCTGCCGCCGGCGATCATCATTGCGCCGGGGCCGGTCTGGTTTCTCGCCTATGCCGGGCTGTTTGCGCTGCAGCTTATCTGGGACTTGCGCTCAAGCGAGGTGCCGTCCAGCTTCAAGCCGCTACGTCTTGGTGTCAGCCTAGTCGTGATCGCGTCGCTGATTGGCGCGTGGGCCGTGCAGGCATACCTATTCTAGGCAGGCTCCAGCTCACCATAGCTGCTTGGGAAGGCAAGGCCCGCAGCCACGAAACTGATCGCAGCGAGACCGACAGAGACAAGTGCATTCCAGCCTGCCATGGAGAGGCCCAGCATGCGCCACGGCGCGTCTGTGCAGGAAGCAACGGCCGTGCGGTCATTGAGGCCATCGAGCGAGAGCCCCATGACGTCCACCGCTTCGCCTGTGCAGCCTGAAGGGGCCGGCCACCAGCTCCACTCCACGCCGGCATGGTAGGCGGCGACGACCGCGCCTGTCGTGAAGACGAGGCCGAGCATCACGTTGAAGGCGACGAGGAAGCGGCGATTGTTGCGAATGTTCCAGAGGATGACACCTGTCACCGCCATCCCAGCGGCAGCCCAGTAAACCTCGCGCTGACGCAGGCAGAGCTGGCAGGGCAGAAGGTAAGCGAGGCGCTCAAATGCGTGCGCCGTCGCCAGCATGACGAGCGAAATCACCAATGCGATGACCGGCCAGCGCCAGGTGCGAAGGAGTGGGGAAAGAGCCGCGTCCATAGTCTGTGCCGTTCGCCAGAGGGGTCTTTTGCGAAACGTAGAATGGAGCCCTGTGCAAGGGCCTGCAATGCGACATCGCGCGCAGATGCAGTTGCCAGGGTGTTAGCCGCTTACGGTTCGCACGCCCAGCGCAACGAGCGCTATCAGGGTCGCGATCCATGCTGTGCCGATAATCGAGCCTAGAATAACAAGAATGCCATCACGCGCCATCAGGCCGAAAGCGACAATGGCTACGCCGATGCCGGGCACCGTATTGGTCGATGGCAGCGGCACGAGGATGGATGCGCAGAAGAAGACCAGAAAGAAGCCGATGACCCGCTCACCCACCGGCGCCATCAAGAAAGTGGCCCGGGACCGGGATCCGCAAGCTAGATCTGGACG
>DUBH01000064.1:3017-14305 GCA_012960415.1 Henriciella sp.
CAAGAAAGTGAGACGCGGGCGGGCAATCTTTTCGAGCCAGCCAAACCATTTGCGCCCGCCATTTGCCGTGCGGGTCAGGCCCTTTTTGTCGATCTTCCGGCTCGCGAACTTCTCTGGCAGCCAGGGCTCGCGCCGGCCCATCGCCATCTGCGCGGCCAGCACCATCATGGGCAGCGACACGATCTGTGGCACGCCATAGAGAAACGGAATGCAGCAGGGCAGGGCGAGGATGAAGAGCGCCGCCCCGAAGGCGCGCTCATGCAGCCGGTCAAAGATCTCACGAAGCGAAAAGCCGTCTTCCGGCGCCTCTTGGGCCATCGACTCGATGGATTGCAGGAAAGTCCGGGGGGAAAGCTCTTGCGTCATGTGGCGGCTGTTAGCGCGCTTTGACGCACTGGTCGAGATGATTGACGCCGCGAGGACCATGAGGCAGAGCGAAGCACGCAATCCAGCCCAGCCCCGGTGGTGGAATTGGTAGACGCGGCGGACTCAAAATCCGCTTCTGGCAACAGAGTGCCGGTTCAAGTCCGGCCCGGGGCACCATTCATTTCGGGTGATCGAAGATCAAAAATCAGTCCAGTGGACTGATTTTACGAAATGAATGCCCCGGCAGGGTCGTGTTGGTTCTGACCCCGTATCGGCGCTGCGCGCCTCAAATGGGCCGCGCTCAGGGCTGCCGGATTAGTCGCCAAATGCTGCGACCTCAATTCCCATTTCCTCCCACTCTGCATGCACTACCTCCCCTCCCATCTCAGAAGGGAGCCGCTCATGTCAGCTGTCATCGTTGGAGCCACAGGTGGTATCGGCCGCGCGCTGGTCGAGGAGCTGCATGCGCGGGGCTGGTTCCAGTCGATCCATGCGCTGTCACGTTCAGGCGGCGGCGACTGGCCGGACGGTGTAACAGCCGGAAAGATCGATATTCTTGATGAGGAAAGCATCGAAGCGGCCGCCGCGCGCGTGAAAGAGGATGGCCCGGTGGAGCTTTGCATCATTGCAGCCGGCATCCTGTCCGATGGTGATGCGCTGCAGCCCGAAAAATCCTGGCGTCACCAATCGATGGAGGCCTATGAGCGCGTCTTCCGCCTCAACACGTTCGGGCCGGCCCTCGTGGCCAAGCATTTCCTGCCATTGATGCCGCGCGGCGAGCGGGCTGTTTTTGCAGCGCTATCGGCGCGGGTCGGGTCTATTGGCGACAATGGCTTTGGTGGCTGGCATGCCTATCGGGCCTCGAAAGCTGCGCTCAACATGCTGATCCGCAACTTCGCGATCGAATGGACCCGCAAGTCTGAAGAGAGCATCTGCGTCGGGCTTCATCCGGGCACGGTCGACACCGGACTTTCGAAGCCGTTTCAGGGAAATGTGCCCGACAAGCAGCTTTTCACGCCGCAACAGTCTGCGGGATATCTGCTCGACGTGATTGGCAAGCTGACGCCCGCCGATACAGGCAAGGTCTTTGACTGGCAGGGCGAGGCCATCGAGCCCTGAGAGCACGGACGGTGGCTATCGGATAGGTGTGTTTTCGAGCACGGAGCGGGCATTATAGGCCTGCGGCGCATCCGGGCGCGGGCCGCGGCCGATCAGGATTTCGATGCTCTCGGTCGTCTTCTGGCTGGAGCCGCCAAGCGGGACACCGAAACCAACGCCAACCCCGACCCCGGAGCCGTAACGGCCAGACGAGCTGCCGCCACCGATGGAGAGTGAGGGTCGCGGGCGGCTGCTCTCATCGCTGTCGACATAGCCACCGACAATGCGGAACCAGTCGGCATTATTCTCCAGCGTTACTTCCGCTGCGCGGCGCAGCACATAGCTGCGCGCTTCTTCAGGTGAAAGGGCGGTGTAGCTGACGCGGTAGCGGTCAGATTCGATGGGCTGGACGGTAAAGCCTTGCGCGCTCGCTGATGTCGCCGGGCCATAAGGCTGCGCTGTGGTGCACGCGCCCAAAAGGAGTGCGGCCATGCCGGCTGCAAGATAGGTTCTTTTCATGTCGGATCCTGCCTTTCGCTGGGCCAGTATAGCGTCGGCCCTGACAGAATGAACGCTCCGGAAGACGAAAGTTCCGCAGCGCGTGCTGTGGCCTTAGTATTTTGGCTTGTCCGACGTGTTGCGCCCGAAGTTGACGTCGGACGTGTCCTGTCCAGCATCAATGATGGCCTTGCGGATGCCGCGGGCGCGCTCGAATTCCTTCATCAGCGTTTCGCCATCGCCCCAGCGGATCGCCCGTTGAAGCGCGGCAAGGTCTTCGCTGAACCGGCCGAGTGTTTCGAGCACGGCTTCGCGATTGTTCAGGAAGACGTCGCGCCACATGGTGGGGTCAGACGCGGCAATCCGTGTAAAGTCACGGAAGCCGCCTGCGGAATATTTCACGACCTCGCCTTCGCCGACGCTTTCCATGTCATATGCCGTCGAGACGATATTGTAGGCGATCAGGTGCGGCAGGTGAGAGGTGATGGCGAGGACGCGGTCGTGGCGGCCGGCCTCCATGATTTCCACTTTCGACCCCAGCATCTCCCAGAAGGCGGCAAGCCGGTCGAGCGCGGAATTATACGCTTCTTCCTGCTGCGGGAGCGGGGTCAGAATGTACCAGGCATTCTTGAACAGGGTTGAAAACCCTGCTTCCGGGCCGGACTTTTCGGTGCCTGCGATCGGGTGCCCCGGAATGAGGTGCACGCCCTCAGGGCAATGCGCCTGCATGGCGGAGAGCGCCTTTTCCTTTACTGAGCCGACATCACTGAGGATAGCGCCGGGCTTCAGCGAGGGCGCAAGCGCCTCGCAGGCCGATTCAATCGCACCAACCGGAACGCAGAGGATAACGCAGTCAGCATCGCTACAGGCAGCGGCTGGCGTGTCGCAGACCTCGCCAAGACCGAGCTGGCCCGCGCGGCGGCGTACATCTTCATTGGCGTCATAGATGGCGATCTTGCCGGCCGCGCCATTCTCGCGCGCAGCCAAGGCGATCGAGGACCCGATCAGCCCGGCCCCGATAATGGCAATCCGGTCAAAAACGGGTCTGATCATCGCCTAGCTGGCCTTCGCGAAGTCGTTGAACGCGGCCAGCACATCGTCATTCGCTTCGGTCGTACCGATCGAGAGGCGCATGCAATGGGCGAGGCCATAAGCCTTCATGTCGCGGATCACGATGCCCTTGGAGCGCAGGAAGACGTCGGCCTCCTCGGCGCGCTTTTCGCTGCCAAAATCGATCAGCAGGAAGTTCGCAACACTCGGGAAGACCTTGAAGCCCATCTCTTCGACGGCAGGCTTCAGGCGGTCCAGCTCCCCATTATTATGGGCCACGGACTTGGCGACGAAGGCGTCGTCATTAAGCGCGGCAAGGCATGCGGCCTGCGCGACTGACGTTACGTTGAATGGCCCGCGTACGCGGTGCACCGCATCGATGATGCTTTCCGGCCCATAGGCCCAGCCGAGGCGAAGGCCTGCAAGGCCGTGAATCTTGGAGAAGGTGCGCGTCATCAGCACGTTTGGATAGTCGCGCGCCATCTTCATGCCGTCATCATAATCGTCCTGCTGGACATATTCTGCATAGGCGCCGTCCAGGACGAGGAGGATGTCCTCGCGAAGTCCAGCGTGAAGGCGTTTGACTTCGCTATAAGGGATATAGCTGCCGGTCGGATTGTTCGGGTTGGCAAGGAAGACGATCTTCGTCTTGTCGGTCACGCGCTCCAGCATGGCATCGACATCCGTGCGCAGGTCCTTTTCCGGTGCGCTGATCAGTGTGGCGCCCGCCTGCTGTGCCACGAGGCTGTAGACAAGGAAGCCGTGTGCCGATTGCAGGACTTCGTCGCCCGGCTGGAGATAAGCACGGCCAAGCAGCTGGAAAATCTCGTCAGAGCCTGCACCGCAGACAATGCGGTCAGGATCAATGTCATATTTCGCACCAATCGCCTGACGAAGCGCGAAGGCAGAGCCATCCGGGTAAAGCTCAAGATGCTGGGCTGCCTTGGTCAGGGCCTCGACAGCCTTGTCGCTGCAGCCGAGCGGGTTCTCATTAGAGGATAGTTTCCAGCCATGGTCGAGCTTCTGGCCACCCTTGTATGGGGTGATCGCGAGAATGTTCGAAAGTGGCTTTGGCCCGGTCATGAGACTGCTCCCTGTTTCAAGCTGATCCTCGTGGCCAAGGATGGGCCGAAAATCAAGTGAGAGCCTGTGAATGACCGGGCCAAGACCCTTCAGGTCTAGCCTTTCAGGAAAGCCAGAAGGTCGCCTGTCAGCTGATCTGCATGGGTGGCCGTCAGGCCGTGTGGGGCACCTTCATATTCCTTGAGCTCGGCGTTCTTGGCGAGTTTCGCCGCCTGTCGACCGGTGGCATCAATGGGCACGGTCTGGTCACCTGTGCCGTGGACCACCAGCAGCGGGACATCCATCGCGTCAAAGTCGGGCCGAAGATCAGTCTTGCCGAATGCATCCACACAATCGAGCGTCGCCTTCGGAGACGCAAGCATGGCCATCTGCCATGACCAATGAAGTACTTCATCCGATACGCCGCCAGCTTCGGTGCCGTTTCCGTAGAAGTCCTTGAAAAAGCCCGCGAGGAATTGCTGGCGGTCCTTGCGAAGTTCTGACTTGATACCTTCGAAGACATCCGCTGGCGCTCCGTCCGGATTGTCGTCCGTCTGCAGCATGAAGGGCGCGATTGAAGAGATGAGCGCCGCCTGCTTGATGCCCTTGCCGTCGTGGCGTGACATGTACCGGCAGACTTCGCCGCCCGCCATGGAGAATCCGGCGAGCGTTGCATCCTTCAGCCCCAGCTCTTTGATAATGGCGGCGAGATCGTCCGACATCGTGTCGTAATCATAGCCGCTCCAAGGCTGTTCAGACCGGCCGAAGCCGCGGCGGTCATAGGAAATCACACGGTAACCGGCCTCAGCCAGTTTCACGGCCTGATATTCCCAGCTGTCGGCATTAAGCGGCCAGCCATGGATCAGGATAACGGGGCGGCCTTCGCCCCAATCCTTTACATAAATCTCGGTTTTATCAGCACCCTGAATATATGGCATAGAAGTCCTCGTCTGTTCGAATTTAGATGTCGGGCACGCAACGTCTGCAAATGCGCGCCGTTCCGGCTCATCGGAGGCTGAAGCCAATCAAGCTTGACAGGCAGGCATCCTGCCGACACCTCAAGCGCCATGCCGGACAACGCCCCGCCCCAGACCAGCGCCTTGCGCGTGCTTACTTTGCCAGAACCTCTCAAGCTCGATTGCGGCGAGACGCTCGATCATGTCGAGATCGCTTATGAAAGCTGGGGCGAGCCGAATGCAGACCGCTCCAATGTCATCCTGATCTGTCATGCGTTGACAGGCGACCAGTTCGCGGCCTCGAAGAACCCTGTAACGGGAAGGCCTGCCTGGTGGCCACGCCTTATCGGGCCCGGTCTCGCCATCGATACGTCCCGCTATTATGTCATCGCCACCAATGTTCTCGGCGGCTGTATGGGCACGACGGGGCCTGCTTCAAAGGCGCCGGACGGCCAGCCATATGGGACGCGCTTCCCGGTCATCACGATTGGCGACATGGTGCGCGCCCAGCGGGCCTTCATTGCCGCGCTTGGTATCGATAGCCTGTTCTCTGTGATCGGCGGCTCCATGGGCGGCATGCAGGCGCTGGAATGGGCCGCGCAGGCGCCGGAGCAGGTTTTCACCTCTGTGCCGATCGCAACTTCGGCTCGCCATTCTGCCCAGAATATCGCCTTCTATGAGGTCGGGCGTCAGGCCATCATGGCGGATCCGGACTGGTGCGAAGGCAACTATCTCGCGGACGGCAAGCGACCCTCGCGCGGGCTCGCCATCGCCCGCATGGCGGCGCATATCACCTATGTTTCCGAGAGCGCGCTGAAGCGGAAATTCGACCGCGGCCTGCAGGACCGCGAGAAGACCAGCTTCAGCTTTGATGCGGATTTCCAGGTCGAATCCTATCTGCGCTATCAGGGTCATTCCTTCGTCGACCGGTTCGATGCCAACTCATATCTCTATGTGACGCGCGCCATGGACTATTTCGACCTGTCATCGCGCAGTGACGGGCGGCTGGCGGACGTCTTCAGGGACACGCCGGTCCGCTTCTGCGTCTTCTCATTCTCGTCAGACTGGCACTATCCGCCAGAGGCAAACCGCGAGATTACCCGCGCCCTCATCGCGGCGGGCGCGGAGGTCAGCTATCTCGATATTCAGTCAGATAAGGGCCACGACGCTTTCCTGCTGGAAGAGCCCATCTATGAGAAAGCGCTGGCCGGTTTCCTGTCGGCGAGTGCTGAGTTGAGGGGCATCTAGTGGTGGAGCAACGGACAGTCCGCCCGGACCATGAGGCCATTGCGCGGCGCGTGCATCAGGGTGCGCGTGTGCTGGATGTTGGCTGCGGTGACGGCGCGCTTCTCGATCTTCTGAAGTCGACTCGCGGCGTTGATGCGCGCGGGCTGGAGCTTTCGAGTGAGACTGTGGGCATTGCGCTTGCCCGGGGGCTATCGGTCATTCAGGGGGACGCCGACAGCGATCTGGAGCTTTTCCCTGATGACAGTTTCGAGGTTGCGATCCTGTCCCAGGCCGTCCAGCAGATGCGCCGCCCGGCCCGCGTGCTGGGAGAACTTGCCCGCATCGCGCCCGAAGTCATCGTGTCGTTCCGCAATTACGGCCTGTGGAGCCGACGCCTGACCCTGATCCGTCAGGGGCGGATGCCTGCGCCGGGTCTCGCGCACGAAGAGGGCGTGCTGCTGCCGGTGACCGCGCTCGACATGATTGAGCTTGCAAGCCGCCTTGGCCTTGCCTGCGTCGCAATGGCGCCTGTGCGCGGGAGCGCAGTTGGTGAGTTCCGTAATAAGGGTCTCAAACGCCTCAACTGGGGCGCGGACGAAGTCATCCTGCATCTGAAGCGGATATGAAAAACCGGCAGACACGTTCTGTGCTGCCGGTCGTTCAACAAGGATTGGGAGGCAAGCGCTAGCCGCTGAGCGCCTGTTCGTTTTTCTCGCCGGTGCGGATGCGTGTGACGCTGTCGAGGCCGGAGACGAAAATCTTGCCGTCACCGATCGTGCCGGTGTTTGCTGCGCTGATGACAGCTTCGACCAGACGGTCGACGTCGCCGGTCGCGCAGGCCACTTCGACTTTGACCTTTGGCAGGAGACGGACTTCGTACTCGGCGCCGCGATAGACTTCGGTCTTGCCTTGCTGGCGACCGTAGCCCCGCACCTCGGAGACTGTCAGACCGGCAACGCCAGCTTCGCTCAGCGCGTCGATAACAGCGTCGAGCCTGCTTGGTTTGAAGATCGCGGTAATAAGTTTCATGGCCCCAGAGCCTCCCATTGTTCAATACTGATGATGAAAGCGTGCCGTGACGGGCCGGTCAACGTGAGAAATTTCGACTTTCTGGCCCTCGGAACGTGCTGCCTCATTTCTAGGCAACTGTGCCACACCTTTGCGCCCGGTTGCCAGCCCTGTCACCGGCGCAGCTGCCCCGCTGCCGGGTTTTGCGTAGAGATGCTTGATCGCTTCGACCATCACCGCGCCGCCGAGACCGGGCACGGCAAGGCTGCCGAAATTCTCAAATCCATCAGCGGCATGGGTCAGGAAACGCCAATTGATGGGCGGCAGGTGCAGCGCCGTCGTGCTGGCTGTCACCTGAAAGAGATGATCGTTCAGCCACTGAATCAACTGGCGGCGTGTCCAGGGGCGGCCATGCCCGAAAGGTGTGCCTTCGCTAAGCGACCAGAGCCCCTTGCGGTTCGCGACGATGATGAGCGCGCGGCCCTCTGGTGCCAGCACACGCCAGGCTTCGCGCATGACGGCGCGGGGGCTTTCGGCCTCTTCGACGGCATGCAGCAGGATGACCCGGTCGAATGAGCCATCGGCAAAGGGCAGCCGGTCTTCTTCTGAAATACAGGTGGAAACGCCCCGGTCTGTTCCGGCCCAATAGCTCGACGCGCCAAGATGCGGGGTCACCGCGACAGCCGCCTTCGCCGTCAGTGACAGCCCTGCGAGCAGCGGGTGGGCATATCCCATGCCCAGAACGGTCTGATTTGCGCAGTCGCCCCAGAGGTCGTTCAGCCGTCGGAGCAACAGATAGCAGGCCGTCTCCCCAAGGCTGGAGGCGTAGAAATTCTCAAGATCGCTCGCGCGTTGTCTCATACAGGCCTTGTTTCACAATCTGCCTTCGGTCTTAAATGGGGGCATGATCGAAATTCACCAGTTTCCATGCCTGAAAGACAATTACGGCTTTCTTGCGCACGACACCAAATCCGGCATGACCGTCGCTATCGACACCCCGGACGGAGAGAAATACCTAGCCGAGGCTGAGAGCCTTGGCTGGACCATTGACGAGATCTGGAACACGCACTGGCATCCAGATCATGCTGGCGGCAATGAGCTGATCAAGAAGGCGACTGGCTGCCGCATCCTTGGCCCGGCCGGTGAGGCGGAAAAGATCCCCGGCATCGACCAGCCCCTCTCCGGCGGCGACAAGGCCCGTCTCGGCGACATGGAAGTCGTGATCGTCGACGTACCCGGCCACACGCTTGGCCACATTGCCTACCACATCCCAGAGGCGCGGACCGCCTTTGTCGGTGATGCGCTGTTCGCGCTTGGCTGTGGGCGCGTCTTTGAGGGCGATGCGAAGATGATGTGGGGTAGCCTGTCGCGCCTGAAATCGCTGCCAGCCGAGACCGTCATCTATTGCGCACACGAGTATACCCAGGCGAATGCCCGCTTTGCCTTGAGTGTCGATCCGTCCAATCCAGCGTTGGTCTCCTATGCGCAGGAAGTCGAGATGAAGCGCCAGCGCGGCGAGTGGACCGTGCCGACCGTGCTATCGCGCGAGCTTGAGGCCAATCCGTTCCTGCGGGCAGACGACGCTGCGCTTCAGGCCGCCATGGGGCATGCGGGCGACGCCGTCGCGACCTTTGCCGAGATCCGCGCGCGCAAGGACAGTTTCTGACCATGTCGGCCCTGTCCGGCGACCTTGGCGCCAATGAGATCATCCGGCTCCTCGGCCTGAAACCCCATCCTGAGGGCGGCCACTATGTTGAGATGTATCGCTCTGAGGGCGAGGGACGCGCCGCCTGCACCACGATCTATTACCTGCTGCAGGCGGACGAAGTCTCAGCCTGGCACCGCGTCGATGCAGACGAGGTCTGGGCTTGGCATGCGGGCGGCCCGCTTGCGCTGACGCTCTCACCGCCCGACGGTGTCGGGGCGACGCCTCACAAGCTCGGTCCTGACCTTCGCGCGGGCCAGCGCCCCCAACTCGTCGTACCAAAGGATCACTGGCAGACCGCGGAAACCCTTGGCGCGTGGACGCTGGTCAGTTGTTTTGTCGCGCCGGGGTTTGACTTTGCAGGCTTCGAAATGGCGCCGGAAAACTGGCGGCCAAAGGTCTAGGCTTCACCCGGCTGTCAGGCCGCCATCCAGAACCAGCTCAGCGCCGTGCATGTAGCTGCTCTCGTCGGAGGCGAGGAACAGCATGCCGTTGACGATTTCCTGGATGGTGCCGGTGCGCCCGAAAGGGACGGCCTCGCCGGTCATGCCAGCCAGCGTCGCATCGCGCGGCATATTGCTCGACGTGCTCTCCTCGGTCCCGATCAGCGTGTCCCAGATCGCGGTCGAGATGATGCCGGGATGGATGGAATTCACGCGAATACCGTCCTTGGCTTCGGAGCACTCAAGCGCGACCGATTTGGTGAAGCTCTTCACCGCGGCCTTCGTCGCGCAATAGCAGGAGAAATTCGCCGTCGAGCGGATGCCTGCCACAGATGAGACATTGATGATGTTGCCGCTGCCCGCTTCGCGCATAAGCGGCAAGGCGTGCTTCACGCCAAGAAAGACGCCATCGACATTCACGGCCATCATCTTGCGCCAGAGGTCGAGGTCCATCTCATGAACAAGCCCCGTCATGCCGATACCCGCATTGTTGATCAGGACATCGAGTTTCCCGTGGCTGGAGCGCACGGCGGCGATGACATCGACCCAGGCGTCTTCATTGGTCACATCATGTTCGATGAAGCTCGCCTTGCCGCCTGATTCTTCGATCTCGGCGACGAGCGCCTTGCCGTCTTCGGCCTCGATATCCGTGGCGACGATGATCGCGCCTTCTTCCGCAAAGCTCAGCGCCGCCTGACGGCCAATCCCTTTCGCCGCTCCGGTGATGCAGACCACACGGCCCTCGAACCTGTTTGCCATCATGTTTCTCCCTCGTCTGCCGCGTTTCATGAAGCGGCTTGGAGGGAAGTCTGTTCAGCGAATGCGGCGCGCCGCAAGTCTGACGCAGCGGTAGCGGCCGGTCGTATCAGCTCGGAAATCCACCCGCCTTGGACAGGCTGGAACTCACCTCATGGCCGAGCACCGTCTCCAGCCATTTCGCTGTCTCGATCAGCTTGCCGAGGTCCAGACCTGTCTCGAACCCTGCGCGCTCCAGCATATAGACGACATCTTCGGTGGCGACATTTCCGGTCGCTGCCGGTGCGAATGGGCAGCCGCCAATCCCGCCGCAGCTTGCATCAATAACATCGACACCTGCATCGACAGCTGCCGCCACATTGGCGAGAGCCGCGCCGCGCGTGTCATGGAAGTGCATGCGCAGGAAGACATCCGGCGCTTCCATGCTGACACGCTCGATCAGCGATCTCACCTGCCAGGGCGTTGCGACCCCGATCGTGTCGCCAAGGGCGAGTTCGCCGACGCCAGCTCGTTGCGCGCGGGCCGCGAGGTTGCCGACAACAAGCGGATCGACTTCGCCATCGTATGGATCGCCAAACGCCACCGAGATCGTGGCCGACAGCGGAATGCCCGCCTCATGGATGAGCGGCGCGCACTGCATCAGCATGTCGGCGCTCTCAGATGGGCTCATGCCCTGATTGCGCTTGCCGAAGCCTTCGCCAGCAACCAGCACAAAATTGATCTCGTCGGCTTTCGCGTCGACGCTCGCCCGGACTTGTCTGGCGGGCGAGATTGGCGGAAAATGGTTGGTCCAGCGGCTGCCGTTGGGGGTGCGTGTTGCCGATGACGGTAATCTCGAAACCGATTCTTGCTCGGCGCTAGCGAAAAGGGACTCACGGTGAATATTCTCGGAATTTCAGCCTACTACCACGATAGTGCGGCCTGCCTGGTTCAGGACGGCAAGATCGTCGCGGCAGCGCAGGAAGAACGTTTTACGCGAAAAAAATATGATGCTGGATTTCCCGAAAATTGACTCTCCACCAGGGCTTAAAGAATTTAAGGTTGGCAATTCTTCCACTTCCGGGCCCGAGGCAAAAGGATTTTTAAAAGGGTTTTAAAAACTCTTGTTTCTCCTTCTGT
>DUBH01000065.1:0-7629 GCA_012960415.1 Henriciella sp.
AAAAAAAAAAACTGTAAATAATTATACTGGCATCATTCCGATATAGGTATGAATTGTTATTAAAAATTATACTGTTATCATTATAATAGTGGTATAGTTGGTTGGGATGTTATACCACATAATCCAGACTTTGTTGCTGTATTTCTCTGGATACGGATATATCCATTTTCACCCCATTCAGGTCCCCATGAATTCTTCACAAGCCAATAATCTTTCCCGCTCTCTGTGCCATAGCCGATGGCGAGGACGCCGCGCTCGGTCAGCGATCTCAAGGTCTGGTTGACGGTCACCTTGGACAGGCCAAGCATCTTGGAGATGTCCGCCTGCGTGCAGCTGATCAGCCGCTCTTCCTTGATCATCCGTTCGACGATCGAGAGAAAATTGATGATGCGCTGGCGTGCGGGCAGTCTGCGGGCGTCATCGTAAAGTTCGAGAACCAGGGCCAGGCGTGTTGTCGTCACGAGGTGAAACGCGCGCAGGTATTCAGGGTCGCTCGAAAATAACTCGCGCAGCTCTGCGTTCGGTATCTCATTCACGACGGTGCGCCCTTCTGCGACAGCCGCGAGCCGTCTCGGCGCAATTTCCTGGTTGAGGCTTGGCAGGGCGCCGAACTCGCCGAAGTGGTGACCCGGGCCAAGCTTGACGAGCGCGTGAAAGCCATCGTTTTCCAGATATTTGCCGAACAGAAGTGTGCCGCTCTCGATCCATCCCATCGTATTGGTAGGCTCGCCAGGCTGGTGCAGCGTCTCACCGTCACGATAGGTTTTCTGGCGCGCCATGGATTTGAGTACAGCGCGCTGTGGTTCAGCCAGAACGTCGAAAAAGGCGGGCAATCCGAAATCGAACAAAAGTCTACTCTCTCCCGTTGTGATTTTGCGAAGTGTGCCCTTCGCTAGCCACAGATATATAGAAGTCTCTGAATGTTTAAAGAGTGAAACGTTGTGATGCTGCGTACAGGGTTCGCCTAGCGCGCACCAGTGTGGCTCGAGGCCGCGCTTTTTCTCTTTCTATTGATCTGGCGCCGGGCGCGTGTGACACCCCAAAGCGATGAGCAAACGGACGGGTTTGAATCGCCAGCTTTTCTGGCTTTACGAGGGCACGGGCAGGGCTTCCTTCTGGTTCCGCTGGGCGCTGCTTGCCTTCGATTTTGTCACAATTGCGTATTTTCTCTGGGCACCTTTCGATCAACGCGAGCGCGGCCATCATGTCATCGATTATGTGATTGGCGGGGTTATCCTAGTCGACCTGATGGCCCGCCTGTACATTGCGGGACCCCGGCACCGGTTTTTTCTGAAGTGGATCAACTGGGCCGACATGGTCGTCGTGGTGACGATGTTCGCGCCGCTGCTCGTATCGAACTTCGCATTCCTGCGAATCCTGCGCGCGGTGAGGGCCGTCAGGGCTTTCACTTTTATTCGCCGCGTGAAGGTGCTGACGCCTTTCTTCCAGCGCCATGAGCGTATCATCGACAAGGTCACCAATCTGGTCGTCTTTGTCTTTGTAATGTCGGCCATCACCTATGCCACGCAGGTTGGCCGGAATGAGGACATCAACGCCTATACGGATGCGGTCTATTTCACAGTGACCGTGCTGACGACGACCGGCTTTGGCGACATCATCATGGAGGATGAATTCGGGCGCTGGCTTGCGATCTTCACCATGGTGCTCGGCCTGTCGCTTTTCTTTCAGCTGTTGCGCGCCATTGTCGAACCTGAGAACCGGGTGGACTGCGAATGTGAGACGTGCGGGCTGCTTCGCCATGACCGTGACGCCGTCCATTGCAAGCACTGTGGTGCGCCCATCAAGATCAAGACCGAAGGTATTTCATGACCGCTGATATTCCTTTTCGCGAGATCCCCTACCTGCCGCAAAAGCTTGAGGTGGAGCGCCGCAGCGATGGCTCGATCATTCTGCGCAATGGCCAGCCAAAGCGGCCTCACCCGCCTCACATGCTTGCACCGCTCGTCTATTGGGCGAGCGCGCGGCCGGATCAGGTCTTCCTTGCCCAGCGTGACCCGGATGACCCGTCCAAGCCCGGCTGGAAGACGGTCACCTATGCCGAGGCGCTGTACCAGGTGCGCGCGCTGGCGCAGGGCTTCATCGATGCGGGCGCCGGTCCGGACAAGCCGCTGATGATCCTGTCGCGCAATGCGATCGAACATGCGCTCGTTATGTATGCCGCCATGTGGGCAGGCAGCCCCGTCGTGCCGGTCACCCCGGCCTATGCAACGCTGAGCGAGGACTTTGCACGGCTGAAACATGTCGACCAGCTGACAGAGCCAGCCTTCGTCTATGTCGAGGACGGCATCCAGTTCCAGCGCGGCCTGAAAGGCATGGGCGTGGGAAATCGGCTCGTTATCTACCGAAAGAGCGCGCCGGACGTGCACAACACCATCTCGCTTCGCGACTTCGCGAAAAAACCGACAAGCAAGGTGGACCTCGCTTATGACCGTCTGTCCGAAGACGCGGTCGCCAAATACATGCTGACGTCCGGGTCTACCGGAGAGCCGAAGGCCGTCATCAATACGCATGGCAATATCGCGTCCATGGTGAAGATGATCCGCTCTGTCTGGGATGTGGAGAAGCTTGAAGAGATGGCAGATGGCCCGCAGGTCATGGTGAGCTTCCTGCCGTGGAGCCATACTTATGGGGCCAACTCCATCCTTCACTCCATGCTCGACTGGGGCGGCACACTCTATATCGACTGGGGTGCGCCGACGCCTGCGCGTCTGCCCGAGATGCTCCGCAATCTGAAGGAAATCGCGCCGACGCAGCACACAACCGTGCCGGCCGCTTGGGCCGCGATCGCGACCGAGCTGGAGCAGGACCGTGCGCTGGCAGAGACTTTCTTCTCGCGCATCATGGTGATGGCCTATGGCGGAGCGAGCATGGGCCAGGACATCTATGAGCGCATCCAGAAAGTCGCCGTGGCTGTGACGGGTGAGCGGATCAGCCTGTCGGCAGGCTATGGCGCAACCGAGACGTCCCCGACCATTTCAAACGTCCACTGGCCGAGCGATACGATGGGCCTGCTTGGCCTGCCGCTGCCGGGCGTCGAGATGAAGATGGTGCCAGCGGGCGAGAAGATGGAGCTGCGCGTGCGCGGGCAGGGCATCACGCAGGGCTATCTGAAGAACCGCGAAAAGACCGCAGAGGCTTTCGACGAGGAAGGCTTCTACAAGCTGGGCGATGCGGTGAAGTTCAAGGACCCGGCCAAACCCGAGGAAGGCCTCGCTTTTGACGGACGGCTGGCCGAGGAATTCAAGCTCGCCAATGGCACTTGGGTATCCGCGGGCACGGTCCGCGTGAAAGTCGTCGAAGCGGTGGATGGCGCGCTGTCGGATGTTGTGGTCTGCGGCCTCAATCAGGATGACATCGCCTTGATCGGCTTCCTCAATGAGGCCTGGTGCCGCCGCAAGACAGGGCGGAACGTGGCCCTCGATGAGCTGGCGCAGGATGATCAGGTGCGCGGGGCGGTGCTCGAAGGTATTGAGCGCTACAACGAGGCGAACCCGAATGCGGCCAAGCGTATTGCGCGCATCCTGCTGCAACGGGACGAGCCCAAGGCCGACGCCGGTGAGATCACCGAAAAGGGCTATATCAATCAGGGACGTGTTCAGACGCTTCGCGCCGGTGAGGTCGAGCGGCTCTACAAGGCGCCCTATGACGACGGTGTGATCGTCGTCGGTTAGAAGACAAAGCTATATCAACAGGCGGCGATCAGCGCGGCTGGAAAGTATCAGGAGGACGCCATGGCGGAACAGAAGATGACGGGCGCAGACGCATTGGTCTCAACGCTGGCCGACAATGGGCTGGATGCCTGTTTCGCGAACCCCGGCACATCGGAAATGCACCTTGTCACCGCGCTCGACCGTGAGACGCGGATCAAGTCAGTGCTCTGCCTGTTCGAAGGCGTCGCGACGGGTGCAGCCGATGGGTATGCGCGTGTCGCTGGAAAGCCTGCCATGACCCTGCTGCACCTTGGTGCGGGTTACCTCAATGGCGGCGCGAACATCCACAATGCCAAGCGCGCGCATACGCCGATGATCAATGTGATCGGCGATCATGCCGTCGATCACCGCAAATATGATGCGCCGCTGAACTCTGACATTATGGGCCTTGCGGGCCCGAATTCGGTCTGGATCAAGTCGGCCGACAATGTGAAAGCGACCGGCAAGCTGGCCGCAGAAGCCTTCGCGGCGAGCTTTGGCCCTGTCTCCGGCCCTGTGTCACTGATCCTGCCTGCGGATACGGCTTGGCTCGAAGGCGGCGAGAAGGGCGGCAAAGCGCAGCTGCCCATGATGCGCCAGACATCGGCTGAACTCATCGCTGAGGCCAAGGCGGCCATCAGCAAGGCGAAAGCGCCTGTGATCCTGATCAACGGCACCGCTCTGACCGAACAGGGGCTTGCTGCGGCGGCCCGCCTCAAGGCGGCGGGTCTGCGGGTCATCACTGACACTTTCTACTGGAAGATGCGCCGGGGCGCTGGCGTCTTCGCGCCGGACCGCATGCAGTATTTCGCTGAAGGCGCAATGTCAGACCTTGAGGGCGCAGACCTCATGCTGGTTGCGGGCACCAGCCTGCCTGCAGCCTTCTTCGCCTATCCAGGCAAGCCAAGCCTGCTCGTGCCTGAAGGCTGCGAGACGCTGGATCTTGGCGGGGCCGATACCGATAGCGCGAAGACGCTGCTCGCGCTCGCCGACGCCATGGGCGCTGCCGATATTGCCGACCCGATGCCGCTTCGCAAACCGGACGCGCCTAAGGGTGATCTCAACGCGGCGGCGGTTGGCGCTAGTGTCGCGCGCCATATGCCGGAGAATGCGATTGTCTCCGATGACGGCGTCTCCAACTCGCTTCCTGTCTTCCTGTCGACCATGACGGCAGAGCCGCATGACTGGATGATGCTGACGGGCGGCGCCATCGGGCAGGGCCTGCCGCTAGCGCTGGGCGCTGCTGTCGCTGCGCCAGACCGCAAGGTCATCGCGCTGACAGGCGACGGGGCTGGCATGTACACCAATCAGGCGCTGTGGAGCATGGTGCGCGAAGGCGCGGACGTGACCACGATTGTCTTCGTCAACCACACCTATCGCATCCTGAATATCGAGCTGCATCGCACGGGCGCAGGCAATCCTGGGCCGACAGCCAAGGATATGCTCGCCATTGGTGAGCCGGATATCGACTGGGTCAGCCTTGCTGAGTCCATGGGCGTCGAGGCGACGGCTGTCACGACGGCTGAGGATTTCGATGAGGCCTTCGAGAAGGCGATGAAGTCCAGCGGACCGAAGCTGATCGCGGCCATCGTGCCGGGCTGATCAGGAGCGAGCATGGCGAAAATCGTCATTCTCAACGGGACGAGCAGTTCGGGGAAGACGTCTCTGGCGCGCGCGATCCAGCGTCTCGCCGAAGGGCCCGTGCTGCGCGTCAGCATGGACGACTTCCTTGAGATGATGCCGCCGCGCTTTGCCAATGACGACGAGGCATTCAGCTTCCGGCTGGTTCCGGATGCCGCGCCTGCTGAGGTCGAGATCGGGACCGGCTCGTACGGGGGAGCGCTGATGCGCGGCATGCGGGCCTCTGTGGCGGCGCTTGCCGATCAGGACCTCGATCTGGTGGTTGACGATGTCATGCTTGGGGCAGGCGATCAGGCCCATTACCGCGAAGTGCTGGCCGGGCACGCCGTAGCTTTCGTCGCGGTGCGCTGTGCGCTGGAGACGGCAGAACAGCGTGAGCGGGAGAGAGGCGACCGGGATATTGGCATGGCGCGCTGGCAGTTCTCTCGTGTGCATGCGGGCCGGGACTATGATCTCGAAGTCTCGACGGATGATGTGTCGCCGGATGATGGGGCACGTTTAATTCTAGGCGCTATTGGGATGTAGCGCTTTGCTGCTTCATCCTTCGACAGGCTCAGGATGAGGCGCATTCTATTTTCTAGCGGCTGAATACAAAACGGCCTCACCCTGCATGTCGAGGGCGAGGCCGATTAGTTTTATTGTGGCGCCAGTCTAGTCAACGAACTCCCAGCGGTCGCCGCCAACATTACAGGCGGTGCGCTCGCGATTGCCCTGATAGACGATGCGGCATTCGCCGCTGTCATAGCCCTGGGTCTGGTAGCCGGTATTATAGCCGGTCGTCGTTGCGCCATTGCTGTAGGTGGTGCTGGTCCGGTAGGTCCGCTCACCGCCGTAAAGCTCATCCTGGCTATAGGTCCGGTTATAGGTGTCGTTGCTATAGCTGCCGCGATTGTACGCGTTCGGATCGTAGCGATTGTCATAGGTGACGCGCGACGGCGGATTGGTCCGGTTGTCATACTGATAGGTCGGCTGGGTTTGCGCCCGGCGGGCACAGTCATCGCTGTCGCTGCCGCCAAGGGCAGAGCCGGCGACGCCGCCGACGATCGCACCGATCACGGCGCCTGCAACCTGGTCACCGCCATCATTATTGCGGTGGTGGCGATTATAGCCGCGGCGATCATAACGGTCATACCGTCCATAGCGGTCGCGGCGGTCATACCGGTCATAGCCGCGGTGGCGGTTGCGATAGCGGTTGTCATCGTCGTCGTCGGCTATGGTTGCGCCGAGCAGGCCGCCTGCGATCGCGCCGACGACACCTGCCGTCTGCTGGCGCTGGCGGCGCTCCCGCTCACAGTTGAGGTAGGCAGCGTTGCTGTTGGCCGATTGGCCATAGCCGGACTGGCCATAGCTGTAGCTGTCATAGTCGGAATAGCCGTAGTTCTGGGCGCCAGCCGGCAGCGCGATTGCGAGCGCTGCGGCGCTGCCCAGAATTGCTGTACGCATCTTGAACATCTGGTCTCCTTTGCCGGGGCGTACATCGCCCCCGTTTCTTCACCTGCCACATTAACATTTGAGCCTGAACGCAGGCTGAAGGGTAAATTACAATTAATACAACCTTCTAACCTCTTGGCTGGACGAAGCGGGCTTATTGCCCCATTTTTCCTTTATGGCTATCATGCAAGAAACGGGAAAGACGCTTGCCCGGGCGCGATACGGCGCAGCGCAGGCAATGCGCGCGGCGTGGTACGGCGCGCAGTACACGATCGCGAAACGCCGCTCTGCAGGCTTTAACCGGCCGGGTGAGCCAGAGTTCAAGCCGATCAATCCGGTCGATACGAAAGAGCTTCGCCGGGCCTATCTGGGTCTGTTCGCGAAGGACCGCGCCAATATAGAGGCGGGGCTTTATCCATCCCCTGAAGATGTTCGCCTCGCGGACCTGCCAAAGGCTGTCAGCCGGGCGCGCTATTTCATGCGAGATGTCGCGGATGTGGATCGCAGGCGCGTTGCGCGCGAAGGCGACGAGGTGAGAGAACAGTTCGAGGGCAGCAACCGCTACCCGGAATATTACCAGCAGAACTTCCACTACCAGACCGATGGCTGGCTGTCTGATGACAGTGCAAAGCTCTACGACCATCAGGTCGAGGCACTGTTCACCGGCGCGGCAGATGCCATGCGGCGCGGGGCGCTGGCAGAGATTGCGCGCGAGATGAAAGGCCGCGACCAGAGAGAGGTGAAGCTGCTCGATCTCGCCTGCGGCACCGGCATCGTGGGCGCCTGGCTCGCGCGACGGCATCCGTTCGCGTATGTGTACGCGAGCGATCAGTCGGCCGCGGCGGTC
>DUBH01000065.1:7639-18269 GCA_012960415.1 Henriciella sp.
GCGGCACCGGCCGTTTCCTGCGTGAGACAATGCGCGCCTTTCCGAGGCTGCAGGCAACCGGTCTGGACCTTTCGCCAAACTATGCGGAACGGGCACGCCAGCTGGTCGCGCCCTGGCCGCAAGTCGAGATCATCGAGGGGCAGGCAGAGGTGCTGCCGCTTGAGGATGAGAGCCTCGACATGATCGTGTCGATCTATCTTTTCCATGAGCTGCCAGAGGAGGTCCGCGCGAAGGCCATCGCTGACGCCGCGCGTGTTCTCAAACCCGGCAGCGCCTTTATCGTGGCCGACAGCCTCCAGTTCGGCGACAATGAAGGCCTCGACGGGATCCTAGAATATTTCCCTGAAGGTTTCCACGAACCCTATTACAATGCCTATCTCGCATGGGACTTTACGCCTGCCATGGAGGCAGCGGGTTTCAAACTGGAACGGACAGAGCTTGCATTCCTCACCAAGGTGAATGTCTGGCGCAAGACGGAAGGATAGGCAGTATGGCAGGCAACAGGCTCGCACTCATCACAGGCGCGTCGGCAGGCATCGGCGCTGAATTTGCGCGTCAGTATGCCGCCAAGGGGTGGGATGTCGCGCTGACGGCGCGCCGCCTCGACAGGCTGGACGGCCTCGCCCGCGAGGTCGAGGAGAAATACAAGGTCTCCGCGATGACCATCTCGCAGGACCTTGCCCGCGACGGCGCCGCCGACACGATCCTGCATGAGTTGAAAGAAGCAGGCCGCCATGTCGATGCGCTGGTGAACAATGCGGGATACGGCCTGCCGGGCACCTTCTTCAATACGAGCTGGAAAGAGCAGGCAGACTTTATCCGCGTGCTTTACACGGTGCCGATCGAGCTGACCCACAAGCTCCTGCCCGGCATGGCAGAGCGCAATTTTGGCCGAATTATCAATGTGGCATCCCTTGCGGGTTACGCGCCGGGGTCGAGTGGCCACACTCTCTATGCCAGCGTGAAAGCAGGCCTGATCAAATTCTCTGAGAGCGTGCATGCAGAAGCCGAAGCGGCCGGCCATGACATTCACTGCACGGCGCTCTGCCCCGGCTTCACATGGACCGAATTCCACGACGTGAACGGGACGCGAGAAATGACGAACGAGTCGCCAGAGTGGATGTGGATGGAAGCGGCGCCCGTCGTGAAGGCCGGACTGGAAGGCGTCGCGCGCGGTCAGCCAGTCGTCGTGCCTGGCATGGTGAACAAGGGCGTTGCGACGCTGACGCGGATCCTGCCTGAGCCTGTCGGCCGGGCCATCATGAAGAAGCAGGGCAAACGCTTCCGGAAGGTAGACTAAGGCGAAAGCTCTGCCGCAATCCTGTCAGCAAGCAGGCGGCCTTCTCGTGTCAGCGATACGGTGGAGCCGTTCTGACGGATCAGACCGGTCTCGATGAAGCTTTTGAGCGTGGCTAAGTCGACTTCGCTACCTGTGACCTGTCTAATCCGTTCCAAATCGAAACCCGCGTCAGCTCTTAGTCCCAGCGCGATCAGTTCCCGCGCATTGTCGAGCGGCGAAAGTCCGCTGAAAGATGCGGGCTTGAGAGGCGTTTGCGCGCTGAGCTGGTAATCGGCTGGTCGTGCAGCGGCATGGGTCGCAATGCGAGTCCCTTCTAAGGTCAGGCGGCCATGCGCGCCGGGGCCGATGCCGATCCAGTCGCCGCCGCGCCAATAGGTCATGTTGTGACGCGACTGGTATTGTTTCGATGCTGCGTGATTTGACACTTCATAGGCTGGCAGGCCGCGTGCTTCGCAGACCTCCTGCGTCAGTTCATAGAGATCAGCCTGATCATCATCATCCATTGGCACGAGTTCACCTCGCCGGGCGCGCTGGCCAAAGGCGGTTCGTTCTTCGATTGTCAGCTCATAAAGGGAAAGATGTGGCGCGCCGAGCGACAGGGCCTCGGTCAGTTCCGATTTCCAACTCGCCCGGGGTTGGCCGGGGCGCGCATAGATGAGATCGACCGAAAGATTGTCGAAAACGGTGAGGGCTTCAGCGACCGATTGCTTCGCCATGGCCGCATCATGGTCCCGACCGAGGAAATTGAGAGCCTCATCCTCCAGCGACTGGATGCCAAGCGAAAGCCGAGTGACGCCTGCCGTTCTCCAGCCATCCAGCGCCGCGCGGCTGATATCGACCGGATTGGCCTCCAGCGTGATTTCAGCATCCGCCTCAAGCCCGAAGCGTTGCTCCGCCGTTTCGATCAAGGCCGCTATATCGGCAGGCGCCATCAGCGATGGCGTGCCTCCGCCCAGATACACAGAGCCCAACGCCGGATGCCCCGCAAGCAAGTCTGCATGACGATCAAGGTCAGCCAACAGCGCCGCATTGAGCGGGCCATTGTCCCGGTCCTTGGCCGCATAGACATTGAAGTCGCAATAGGGGCAGATACGCGTGCAATAGGGCCAGTGGATATAGAGCCCGAAGCCATGCGCCGGGCCGAAGGGTGGGGCATCTGCCATTAAAGGAGGGCGGCTTTCAGCTTCGCGAAAGCATCGGCCCTGTGGCTCATGGCGTGCTTCTTTGCCGGATCCATTTCGCCGAATGTCTCTGTCTCGCCCTTTGCGACAAAGACCGGGTCAAAGCCGAAGCCCTTCTCGCCGCGGGGCGGCCAGACGATTTCGCCCTCCACCGTGCCTTCAAAGACTTCCTCATGCCCGTCCGGCCACACGACAGCGAGCGTCGAGACAAAGCGAGCCGTTCGGTCCGTTGCGCCGCTCTCCTTCAGCAGCGTCTCGACCTTCTCCATGGCGACGTAGAAATCGCGCGGCTCTCCGGCCCAGAGCGCGGTGTGCACGCCCGGCATGCCGCCGAGGGCGTCAACTTCAAGGCCGCTATCGTCTGACAGGGCAGGCGCTCCGGTTGCCTTGCAGGCCGCCCGCGCCTTGATGAGGGCATTGCCCGAAAAGGTCTGCTCGGTCTCTTCCGGTTCGTCGAGATCAAGCTCGATGGCGGAGACAACTTCCATTCCGACAGGTTCGAAAAGGTCCTTTAGTTCGCGGACCTTACCCTTGTTATGCGTCGCCGCGATGAGACGGCCTTTCTCAAGTTTGCGAGTCATGCGTGGATGTGGCTCCGATCTTGCTTTCTGTGGGAACACGATTATCGTTTAACGGTAAATTCGTGTCTGACTGCCAGAAGTTTATGGTTCAGAGCTATCTGAGGATTTGAAAGAGATATGACAATCCGCCAGCACAACTCCATGGCTGCGTTTCTTTCGGGACTGATGCAGGTCGTGATCTGGATTGCGATCCTGAGCGGTATCATCGCGTTCATCCTGATCGGCGTCGGACTGATTGGCAGCCTCAATGGCGGCGTCATGCGCGTGCCGGGCATGGAAGCCTATGTCGAAGGTGTGGCGCCGGGCCAGTTCATCGCGGGCCTTGCCGGACTCGCCGTGTTCGCGCCGGGCATTATCTACGTCTGCATCCAGTTGCGTAGCATCCTCTCGACTCTCGCCAGTGGCGACCCATTCGTGCCCGAAAACGGGCCGCGCCTCACCCGTATTGCTGTGGCAATCGGCGCCATCGAACTTGCCCGCTATCTGACCGTTATTCTCCTCAACGCCTTTGTCGACCTCGGCAGCGACCAACCTTTGAGGCTCAGCATCAACCTTGCCGCCTGGGCGGCAGTCATCGCGCTCTTCGTTCTTGCGCAGGTATTCCGTGAAGGAAGCCGCCTGCGCGAGGAAGAGAAGATGACGATTTAGGAGGGCCTGACCCTATATGGCCATTCGCGTAACTCTTGACCGTGTTCTCCTTGAGCGCCGCATGTCCCTGACAGAGCTTTCTGACCGCGTCGGCGTGACCCTCGCCAATTTGTCGATCCTGAAGACCGGCAAGGCAAAAGCGGTGCGTTTCTCTACGCTCGAAGCGCTTTGCCGAGAGCTCGGCTGTCAGCCCGGCGATATCCTCATCTTCGACGAAGAGGGCGACGGGGCTGCCGAAGACGAGGATGAAGAGGCGGCGTAGCTCGCGCGGAACCAGTTGCCTTTGACGGCGGTTCTAGAGACATGGTCCGAATATCAAAACAAGTTGCGCTAGGCCTCATGGCCCTCACCCTCACTGCATGCGGTGGCGGCAACCGCGAAGCCGGCGAGTTCAAGAATGACTGGCTCGGCAACGAGATCAAGATCGACCGGCTGGCTGACCCGAAAGTGCAGGGGATTACCTGCCATGTCGCCTATTTCGACCGCGGCGTCTGGGACAGGATCGGCAAAGGCAACTGGTTCGAGGACCCGTCCAATTCTTCCATCTCCTGCGTGAAGACAGGGCCTGTCACCATCGGGCGTATCGATCTCGACCGGTCGGGCGAGGAGGTCTGGGACAGGGGCCGGTCGCTTATCTTCAAACAGCTTGCTGTGCGCCGCATCTACGACGCTGAAAGCGAGTCGATGATGTATGTCTCATTCTCGCGCAAGCCGGTCGACGGATCTGCCAAGATGAGCCTCTCCACCGTGCCGCTCTGGGACGCGGACGTTACATGGGAGGGCCGGGGGAAGCCGGTTGTGGAGTAGGCCGCGTATCAGCGTATGCGTTTAAAGGCGATGAACCTGAAGGGGACATAGGATGCGGCAGCTGTGAAGCTGCCCCAGCACAAGCCGACAATCGCAACTGGGCCAAGGATGCCAAGCGGCATCACGAGCTTTTCAGTCAGTGTCGTCTGGGCGTCTGATCCAACATAGAGGGTGGCCAGATACCAGACGAAGTAGACCGTAGTGGCGGCTAAAACGCCTACGCCCAGCCCGCGCAAGATTGTGGCCTCGGTCAGGCGATACTTGCGCGAAAGATAAATCAAAGCCGCGAGCACCCCGATGCTAGCGGGAATTGAGACAGTGATTGCGGCCCAATAGGCGGTTGCGTAACTGATGCCTGCCAACCATCCGCACCCGAAAAGCAGAAGCATCGGGGAAAGTGGTCCTGCAAGTATGCAGGCCAGGATCACCCGCCAGGGCGACTGGAACGCTAAAGCGCGGGAGGGTCGAACTTCGCTCATACGGTACGCCCGGCAACCAGAGCGATCCTGCAGAACCGTGACGTGGCTGGCGATGCGGCGTTTCGCGCGTCCCGAATGGTTCGACTTTCCTACCGAGTGACTTTGAAGCCCGACGACTTGCAGGAGCAGGCTGCTGCCGGAAAAAGGCGTCGGTACATCTGCGTATGGACGGGCTTGGCGCTAATGTGGCACGGGCAAGTCATGACTTATCAGACACGCTCTGCTGAGGAGCGACGCCGCGATGTTCAGGCCCATGCCGCGAGCCTTGGTATCGATGACGCCTTTATCGAGACGTTTGTGGAAACCTTCTATGGGCGCGTGAGAGAAAACGACCGCCTCGGGCCGATCTTCAATGGAGAGATTGATGACTGGCCTGACCACCTTTCAAAGCTGAAAGACTTCTGGGCTTCGGTGGCGATGAATGCGGGGCGCTATTCCGGCAAGCCCGTGCCAGCTCATATGAAGCTTGAGGGCGTCAGGCGCGAGGATTTCGGCGAATGGCTGGGCCTGTTCAGGCGCACGCTTGAGGATATCGCGCCGGGTGTCGAGACCGTGGATTATTTCATGGTCCGCGCCGAACGGATCGCGCAGAGCTTGCAGCTGGCCATGTTCGGGCTGGAAAGTCTGGAGCGGCGCTAGAGCCCCGCCCTGTCCCTCCCCGCGAAATGGGGAGGGCCGGAGCGGGGTCTTGATGCTACCCGATCGCCTTGCGCTGGTGCTCGAAGAGCTCGTTGCAGCCCTTTTCGGCGAGCTCCAGAAGGCGCTCGACTTCGGGGCGGGTCATCGGTCGCTCTTCGCCGGTCCCCTGGATCTCGATGAAGCCGCCATCGGAGCTCATCACGACATTCATGTCGCCTTCACCGCCGGAGTCTTCTGGGTAATCGAGGTCCAGGACCGGGTGGTCCTTGAACAGGCCGACAGAAATGGCCGCTGCCTGCTTCTGGATCGGGTCAGTCTTGATGACGCCTTCCTCACGCAGATACTTCATGGCGAGTGCCATGGCGACAAAGCCGCCCGTGATGGAGGCAGTACGCGTGCCGCCATCTGCCTGGATGACATCACAGTCGATGGTGAGCTGGTTTTCGCCGAGCGCGGTGAGGTCTACGACAGAGCGCAGTGAGCGGCCGATCAGGCGCTGGATTTCCTGCGTGCGGCCAGACTGTTTGCCTGCGGCGGCTTCGCGGCGGCCGCGCGTGTGCGTAGCGCGCGGCAGCATGCCGTATTCGCCAGTGACCCAGCCCTTGCCCTGACCGCGCAGCCATGGCGGGACATTGTCCTGCCAGCTCGCGGTGCAGAGAACATGGGTGTGGCCGAACTTTGCAAGGCATGAGCCTTCGGCATAGCGGGTCACATTGGTTTCAAGCACGATATCGCGAAGCTGGTCAGCGGCGCGGCCGGATGGGCGGATAAGGTCAGCCATCAAAGATCTCCTTCTTTCACCGGGGGGTGAAGCGATTCAAGATTGGCTTGTCCACCCCTGTTGATGGCTTCAGCGGTTTCCTGCTGCGATGCGCGCGTGATGGGATACTTCCAGATGAGCAGGGCGGCGAGGAAGTAGGAGATTACCGGCACCGCGACGAAGACCACCATAAGGCCGGTGACTGTGCCGGCGGAGTTGTCGCCTGACGGGTTAAACCCGACGAGGACGCCGAGCAGGATGTACGGGATGCCAATCGCAAAGCTCGCCCCGGTCTTATAGGCGCCGGACATAAGCGAATAGAACAGCCCCGACCGGTTCGATCCGCCGCGCACTTCTTCGGCTTCGACAAGGTCTGCCATCATGGAGCGCACAAGGATGAAGGGCGAGCCATAGCCAAGGCCTGAAATCATTGCGGCGATAAAGAGGAGGACTGGCCCACCGCCCATCACCGAAAGCGGGAAATAGGAGATATAAGTGAGCGCCGACCAGAGGCAGACATAGCGCATGGCGATGTATTTCTCGGTCCGCTTGGAGAGCCAGACCCAGAAAGGCATGGCAACGAAGCCGGCGATAAAGTGCACCATCAAGATGAGCGGCGCGAGATTGATGACGCCAAATCCCCATTGCGCGGCGAACAGGAAGGTGCCGGCTGTGCCCGCGATCGCGATGCCGATGAAGATCTCGGTCGCGAGCAAGCGCCAGAGCGTCTGCTGGCGGAGCGCTTCCATAATGGCGCTCGGTGCAAAGCTCGCCTTTGGCTGTGATGGGTCTGGCCTTGGGTCGGGCACGAGCAGGCATGCTGCCCCAACGGTGAGCGGCAGGGCAATAACGAGGATCCAGCCCATGATCGCGATCTGATGGCTGCGGTCCACGTCGCCGGTCTGGGCGAGAAGTGTCGGCAGGCCCAGCATCATCAGCATGGTCGAGATGGTGAAAAGCTCTCGCCACATGAAGAGGCGCGAACGCTCATCATAGGACCGCGCAATGGACGGTGCCCACGCCTGGTGAGGCGTCGTGATCATCGTCGTGCCGATGTAGAAAATGAAGAGGATGATGCCGAGAAAGAGCGGAGAGACTGGTGGCCCAATCGGATTGTAGAGGAGGTAGACCGTAGGCAGCAGGATAGGCACCGCGATGAGTAGCCAGTGGCGGATCTTGCCGTGCCGGGTGGGTTTTGTGTCGACCAGCCAGCCCATGACGGGGTCGGAGAACAGGTCCCAGAAGCGCAGGATCATGAAGATCACGCCGACAGTGGCCGTTCCGAGGCCCATCTGGTCTGCATAGAAGGGAGCAATGAAAACCGCCATGGGCAGTCCGACCGCCCCGAAGGGGATCCCGACTGAGCCGTAAGCAATGACTTGTGAAGTAGACAGTTTCGCTGGCACACTGGACATGGATCAGACTGAAACCCATTTGCACGCCGCGTCCAAGAGAAAAACGACTGACTAAACTCTCGATTGCAAGCTTCGGAAATTCGCGCACATGACCGAGAATTTCAAACCTGTCGGCCTTCTTCAAAGCCTTGATGAGCGCTCCCGCTCCATCTTTCGGGAAATCGTGGAGACCTATCTGGAAACCGGTGAGCCCGTCGGCTCGCGCACCTTGTCAAAAAGCGGGATCGGCCTGTCGCCGGCGTCTATCCGCAATGTGATGGCAGACCTTACAGAGCTCGGCCTGCTCGACAGCCCGCACATCTCTGCTGGCCGCATGCCGACCCATATCGGGCTGCGCCTGTTCGTCGACGGCTTCCTCGAAATCGGTGAGCCGGTCGAGAATGATCGCGGCGCCATCGAGGATCGCCTCCGCGCCAGTGGCCGCGACCTTCAGGGCGTCCTGAAGGAAGCGTCCTCAATCCTCTCCGGTCTTGCTGGCGGAGCTGGGCTGGTTTCCTCACCAACGCGCGAACGCCCGGTCCGCCATGTCGAGTTCGTGCCGCTCGCGACGGGTGAAGCGCTTTGCATCCTGGTCGATGAGCTGGGTGAGGTCGAGAACCGGTTGGTGCCTATTCCCAAGGGCCTGCCGGTCACTACGCTGATCGAGGCTGGCAATTATCTCGCAGCCCGCATGAAGGGGCGCACGCTTCGCGAAGCTGCCGCCGCCATCCGGGAAGAAATTGCAGAACGCCGCGCGGAGCTGGACGCGGCAGCGACGTCGCTGGTCGAGAAAGGTCTTGCCGAATGGGCAGGCGAAATTCCCGGCGAAGAGCGCGCCCTCATCGTGCATGGGCGGGCGAACCTCTTGTCCGATTCGCGCGCGGCAGAGGATATGGAGCAGGTCCGCCAGCTCTTCGACATTCTTGACCGTCAGCAGGGCTTGCTGGACGTCCTCGACTCCACCCGAGAGGCCGAAGGGGTTCGTCTTTTCATCGGTGCTGAAAACAGGCTTTTTCCGTTATCGGGTTCAAGCCTGATTGTTGCCCCCTATATGAACGCCTCAAGACAGGTTATCGGCGCACTCGGCGTGATCGGTCCGACCCGGCTCAATTATGCAAGGGTTATCCCGATGGTTGACTATACCGCGCGTATCGTCAGCCAGATACTCGGCGAGCGCCAGAAGTGAAGAACAAACGGAAGCGAACATGACTGAAGATCAGAAGCGTCCACCAGAAGCGGTAGAAACTGAAAACCTCGATGCAGGCTCTCCGGAGTCCGAGGTGCTGGAAGAGGCTGCAGAAGCCGAAAACCGTGAACCGGATGCTGAAACACGAATTGCTGAGCTGGAAGGCGAGGTCACGGCCCTGAAGGACCAGGTGCTACGCGCCCATGCGGAAATGGAAAATGTCCGCAAGCGGTCCCAGAAAGAAATCGTCGATGCGCGCACCTATGCGGTGGAAAAGTTCGCAGGCGACCTTCTCAGCGTCTCCGACAATCTCGCCCGCGCACTGGCAGCCCTGCCGGACGAAGAGCGCGAGGTCCTGACCGAAGCGGGCCAGAACCTGCTCGGCGGCATCGAGATGACGCAGAAAGAGCTGCACGCGAAGCTCGCCAAGCATGGCGTGACTGCGATTGACGCAGAACCCGGCGCGACCTTCGATCCGAACAAGCACGAGGCTGTCAGCCAGATCCCGTCGCAACATCCGTCCGGCACGATTGCTGAAACCTTCCAGTCGGGCTGGAAGATCGGTGAGCGGACGCTGCGTGCGGCGATTGTCGCGGTTAGCGCAGGCCCTTCGAACTAGGGATTGTAGGGGCTGGGCTCGTCGCCCTCACGGGGCTTGTCCCGGCTTCCGACGCGCCTCCAGGCATTCTCATGGAGCATGTAGGCCACCGTCTGGACTGCAGGTTCGATCAGGCCAATGCCAAGGGCGATCGCGATATTGCCTGTCAGTGCATACGCCACCGAGACAGCAACAGTCAGGTGCATGACGCTGTAGGTCATGGTCTTCACGACGCTGCGTGGCAGGCGAGGCAACAGGCTGGACATGCGAAGGGAAATAGGCGGCGCGGACCCAAGTTCCAGTCTATGGTTGGAATTATAAGCATAGAGATTTTCAATAAGTAACAGTGGCTGTCTCACTCAAATGTGATCCAGCCTCTTGAGCCAGAAAAAGGCCTTCCCATATCGCAGCGGTAGGACGTGTTTGCCAATGATGGCAGGCACACATCTCAACCCGTAGAGCCGCTGTTTCGGGGTGCTGCCTCGACAGGCCCTGAAAAACGAAATGGCGGCGGCTGAAAGAAGAGGGAGTAGAAATGGGAAAGATTATCGGTATCGACCTCGGCACCACGAACAGCTGTGTTGCCGTCATGGATGGCAAGGAAGCCAAGGTCATTGAGAATGCAGAAGGCGCACGCACGACGCCGTCCGTGGTTGCTTTCACCGAAGGCGGCGAACGCCTCATCGGTATGCCGGCGCGCCGTCAGGCCGTCACCAACCCTGATTTCACCTTCTATGCGATCAAGCGCCTGATCGGCCGTCAGTTCGACGACCCGACCGCGCAGAAGGACAAGGCGATTTCGCCGTTCGAGATCGTCAAAGGCAAGGGCGGCGACGCCTGGGTGAAGGGCCGCGACAAGGAATACGCGCCGCAGGAAATCTCCGCTTTCATCCTGACCAAGATGAAGGAAACCGCTGAGAACTATCTTGGCGAGACGGTGACCCAGGCAGTCATCACGGTTCCGGCTTACTTCAACGACGCCCAGCGTCAGGCCACCAAGGACGCAGGCAAGATCGCTGGTCTTGAAGTCCTGCGCATCATCAACGAGCCGACGGCT